>JBPOID010000006.1:0-37339 GCA_052034805.1 Candidatus Tayloriibacteriota bacterium | reverse complement strand
GCGAACAGCCAAACCCTTGGAAGCTTCTCCACCTCCAGGATAAGTTGAGCCGACATCGAGGTGCCGAACTGCGCCGTCGCTATGAACGCTTAGGCGCAACCAGCCTGTTATCCCTAGAGTAGCTTTTGTCCGATAATCTTCCCCCGCATCTAATGCGTAAGGTCGGTTCACTATGTTCTGCTTTCGCATCTGCTTGACAAGTACGTCTCACAGTCAAGCCAGCTTATGCCATTACACTATCGGCACGGTTTCCATTCGCGCCTAGCTGACCTTTAAACTCCTCCGTTACTTTTTAGGAGGATAGCGCCCCACTAAAACTGCCCGCCAGATTCTGTTTCTCAATGTTTTTGCCATCGAGGTTAGAATATATATTTTTAAAGAATGGTATTTCACTTGCGGATCCATGCACCCCGAAAGATACACTTCAAATCCTCCCATCTACGCTACGCATCAAAAACATATAGTCAAAATCAAGTTGCAGTAAAGCTTCTAGGGTCTTTTCGTCTAACTGCAGGTAATCGGCATCTTCACCGATACTGTATTTTCACCGAGCAAGTCTCCGAGACAGTTCTCCAGGCATTACACTATTCGTGCGCGTCAGAACTTACCTGACAAGGAATTTCGCTACCTTAGGACCGTTATAGTTACGGCCGACATTCACCCGGGCTTACAACAATCACCATTACATCTTGCGACATAACAACGTCGTTGTTTGACCTTCGGGCATTGGTCAAGTGTCACCCCCTATACATCCTCTTACGAGTTCGCAGGGAGCTGTGTTTTTGATAAACAGTTGCCAGAGATACTTTAGCTGCGGCCCGCACCATTAAGCTCTCTTTGCCGAATTGCAAAGAGAAAAAATGGCGGGCTGATCTCAGAACATTCATGATAGGAGTAAATGCACGTCTGCATCACTCTAGGCTAGTTTGATTACTCGCCAGCAGTCTTATTTTCTGCATGTTTAACTAACCGATGCAACTAATATGACTACACTTGATTCGAGAACAACTTGCTTCTCGAACTGCAGAAGAGGTGTGAATATCCTATCCACCCCTCCAGATTCTTTTACATCACATTCAATTACGAATGCAATGCCACTTGCGCCAGTTTTCCCTCTCGGTACTTAGGGTAGTGTTTCATATCATGCGCTAGACCGAAGTCTAACATTATCCTTGAGACCAGCCCATACAACATTCAAGCTCAAAAAGAGCTTAATGGTGCGGGCAAGCCTTATTCCGAAGTTACGGCTGCTTTTTTGCCGAGTTCCTTGGAGACCTCTCACTCGTTCGCCTTGGTCTACTCGACCTGATCACCTGTGTCGGTTTGCGGTACGGATTTTATATAAATAAGTTTAGAAGTTTTTCTCGGAAGCGCGCTTTGCATCATATACAGAGGCGAACCCCCATATTTGCACTACACTCGGAATTGCTATTTAAAGCAGGGTGCGGATTTTCCTACACACCTTCCCTATGTCATGCACTCAAATCCAATAACAAGCGATACATACTGCACTTCGTCTCTCCATCACTTTACATAAAAGTCAGGGAATATTAACCCTGTGTCCATCGAGTACGGTTTTCACCATCCCCTTAGGCCCGACTAACCCTTGGCTGATATTCATCGCCAAGGAAACCTTGATCTTTCGGCGTGCGGGAATCTCACCCGCATTGTGGTTACTTGTGCCAACATTCTTACTTCGCAACGCTCCACCATGACTCACGTCTTTGGCTTCAACGCAGATGCGAAAACTCTCCTACCAATATACATGTCCGAAGACACATATAATCCTCAGTTTCGGTACTATACTTAACCCCGATTATCTGCGGCGCATATTCTCTCGATGAGTGAGCTGTTACGCTTTCTTTAAATGATAGCTGCTTCTAAGCTTACATCCTCATTGTCAGAGAAAATACACCACCTTAAGTGTACTTAGTATAGATTTAGGGACCTTAAATGGAGATCTAGGCTGTTTCCTTTTTGACGCATGGAGCTTAGCCCCCACCGTCTAACTGCCGAGAAGTTTACTTTGAGTATTCGGAGTTTGATAGGTTCTGTGATCTTTCGACCTGTCAGAATCTTCCAGTGCTCTACCCCTCAAAGGTAATCTCGACGCTAGCCCAAAAGCTATTTCGGAGAGAACCAGCTATTACCAGATTCGATTAGCTTATCACTCCTTACCTCAAGTCATCCGAGAGAATTGCACAACTCTACGGTTCGGACCTCCATCTATCTTTCGATAAACTTCATCCTGCTCAAGGCAAGCTCATCTGGCTTCGGGTCTTATGCATATTACTAACGCGCTATTCACACTCGGTTTCCCTGTGACTCCAAGCTCTCGCTCTTAGTCTGCAACATGCATAAACTCGTTGGCTCATTCTTCAATAGGCACGCCGGAACGGATTGCATACTATGTATGATTAAAATATATTTTATCTAATAAAATTAACTAACCTAAGAAAATTGATTCGTCCATCTTGCGGGCGTGAGATCTTTTCTTTCTCTCCGTACACTCAAAAAAGAAAAGACTCCCGCCCCGTGGACTCACACAATTTTCTAGTTGTAAATTTTATAGATAAAAAATCACACACACTATGCAACCCGCCGCGACTCCTTGTAAGCATATGGTTTCAGGTCTATTTCATCGCCCTTACCGGGCTGCTTTTCACCTTTCCCTCACGGTACTAGTTCACTATCGGTCTTTGAGAATATTTAGCCTTACCGGTTAGTTCCGGCAGATTCCTCCGAGCCATTCGTGTCTCGAAGTACTCAAGAATGAGAACAAAAAAGATTATTTGATTTAAACTACAGGGCTATCACCTTCTGGGGCCAAGCTTTCCAGCTTGTTCTTCTATCAAATAATTTTTTAACTTTTCTGCTATAAATAGCACGTTCCCACCTTACTACCCCCACTCTTAATCGCACTACAGGATAAATCCCGTGGTACGATTAAGAGTGAGTTTGGGCTATTTCGTTTTCGCTCGCCGCTACTTGCGAAATTCCTATTGGTTTCTATTCCTCCTGGTACTGAAATGTTTTACTTCCCAGGGTGCGCTCTTTGTTATCTAGTAACAAAGTTCTGACTAAAAGTCAGTGAGTTTCCTCATTCGGAAATCTACGGATCAAAGGTTGCTTAGCATCTCCCCGTAGCATATCGCCGCTATACTGCGTCCTTCATCGCTTCTACAAAGCCAAGGCATCCACCATACGCTCTTAAATTTCTCATTAGGAAATTTAAAAACCACAATTATTTGTCTACAATACAATGTATTGCTCTTATACACGAAAAAACCCTTCTCAAATGTATAAAAACAATACTTACCTTTCCCAGCAAACCTCGCTGATTGTTCGAAGCTTGCCAGGTATTCTATTTTCAATGAATCTGTCTATCTGAATTCCTTTGGTTTTACAAAGGATTTTTAACAAAAAAACCGCTTTTAGCGGCTAGTCTTAACACTCTTTCAAAGCGCTATTATAGCCGTATGAAGTTAAGGTCTTTTGTCATATATTTCTGTGTAATAAGTAGTCTATATGAAGGCTATAATAAAGTCAATAGGATATGTATATAAAAGAAAATTGGACTTTGCATCTTGCGTGCGCAGGAAACTTTTTTCTTGCCGACAAGCGGTCAAGAAAAAAGTTCTGCGCACCGTGCAAAGTCTCAATTTTCTAATTTCCTACTCTTCTATTTAGATAATTATTATTCCTTCTCTGACAATTTCTTTGCTGTTCTTTCTATAACTCCAGCTGCATAGTCTTTTCCACCAAGACCGAATGCAAGACCTATTGCAAGAGCAAGACCAGCTATAATACCTTGTACCAAAGTTAATATAATACCAGTAGCAATACCTAGCTGTGATAGAGCTATAATTATAGCAAATATCCATATTGCCCATCTTGTTACAACTCCTAGGAAATGTGCTGACTTAACATGAGCTGCACGTGCACTAGCTGTAACTATCTTTTGCATAGTCTCAGCGATAACAACTGAAACCATAAGAACTAGAACTGCGATTATTACTTGAGGTAAATATGTTAATACAACATCTTTCAAGAATCTATTTACTTCAGAAAGTCCTAGTACATCAAATGATGCAACCAAGAATACTACTATTATGAACCACTTTACTAATGATCCTATGAAAAGACCTGAGTTTAGAGGATGACCTGTTCTCTTCATCACATCATCTAGACCAGCACTCTTCAAGGCAGCATCGACTTTCATTGTCTTGAATACGCCTTCAATGACTTTCTCTATAAGGACAGCAAGTAACCATCCTATAGCAAAGATAATCACAGCTATTACGAGTTGTGGAACAACTCCTATAACACCGCTCCACATTGACCATAATGAATCTGTGAAATTATCACCCCAATTTTGTATCAACATCATATAAATTTAACTTAATAATAATTAATTTGTTAATAAGAACATTATAACACACAAAACCCCTCCGCCAGATGGCCGGAAGGGTTAATTGTGGATTATTTATGCGTAATATCTATTTAATTATTAGATATACCTATCTTATCTACAAGTACAGTATGTGGTGAATCTAATATATCTCTTATTAGACGATCATGAATACCTAGACGATATTCGAAATCCTCTGTATCAAAGACTGAGTATGATATTTCTTTACCAATCTCTGATTCTATTGATTTCATGACTAATTCTAGTCTAGGCATACTAATATCATCACCAACTATAAGTAAATCTACTCTGGTATCCCATTCTTGTATAAAGACTCCTGAAGCAATAAACAACTTCATCTTTCCTATACTTGCAAATTTACGTATTAAGCTTTCATCTGCGTGTAGACTAACTGTGATCAAGAGATTCTTTAATGCTTGTAAATAAGGAAATTTCGGATCAAGAGAATATCCTAATTCATTTACCTTACGGATTATTTTAGATTCTTCACCCTTTTTCTTTGAATATATATCTCTAATAACTGAACGCTTCTTCAATATTTTAGAATTAATAAGACATGTTATTTCTTTTCTAATCTCTTTAGAATCAGTCTTAGTTCTTCTTACAATATCTCCCAACAAGAAAGCGCTTTCAGGATTAAAGAGAAAAAGTCGCATCAATTTTACCCTTGCTACACTCCCAAATAATTGTGAGAGGATTTCCATATAAGGAATTTATAAACTTTTATATTTATTTCAATTCTACCTTTCCTCCTGCTTCTTCGATCTTTTTCTTTAGAGCTTCTGCATCTTCCTTCTTCATTCCATCCTTTAGAAGAACTGGTGCACCATCTACTAGATCCTTTGCTTCTTTTAGACCTAAACCTAATACTTCTTTAACAACTTTTATAACTGCTATTTTCTGATCTCCTGAAGCTGCCAAATGTACATTCATAGTACTCTTCTCTTCTGCTGCGGGAGCACCTGCGCCTGCTGCTGGAGCTGCTACTGCAACTGCGGCCGCAGAAACACCGAATTTCTTTTCTAATAATTTTACTAGTTCATTTAGATCTAGAACTGACATCTTTTCTATTGATTCTACTATTGTCTTGAATTTTGCTGGAATTTCTACGTTTTCCATAATAATATTTTAATTTAATTTTAATTTTATAATTTTGTTTTTAGGAAATCAGTTAATTCTAGAAAATCGGTTCGCCGATCTTGCGTGCGCAGGAAACTTTCTTTTTATCGACAAGCGACTAAAAAGAAAGTTCTGCGCACCGTCGGCTCACACGATTTTCTAAAGTCCAATTTACTTAAACCTTCTTCTTTGAAATTTCACTTAATGCCATCACAAAACCTTGTATTGGTGAATTGATAACATTAACAAACATTGCATGGAGAGTTTTCTGTGAAGGAATGAGAGCAATACTCATCATTTCTTCTTTTGTCATGAACTTATCTCCGAATATACCTCCTAGAATAGAAATACTATTCTTGAATTTATTCTGGAATGCAAATATTTCTCTAGCTGGAGAAATAAGATCTTTACTGTATGCAAGACCTAGTTCACCAACAAGCTCTGGCATATTACCAGATATATTTTTTCCACTCTTACCATTTGATACAGCTTTCTGTGTTAGACTTTTCTTTGCAACAAAGAAACCAACACCTTCACTTTTCAATTTGCGTCTGATCTGTATAGTTTCACCTACCTTTAGACCATGGAAATTAACGAATACTATTGTCTCAGAATCCTTTACGATATCTTCAACTTTATCAATAATCTCCTTCTTCTGCGTCTTTGTACGCGCCATTTTTTTTGATATTTTCTTTTAAAACGACCTTTAATAATAAAGGCTTAGAGTATTTCTACCTTGGAAGGTCTTAGTGATTCGGTTTTTCAACCTTATCAGCCTTCTGTCTCTGGCCTTTGATAGAAACATTATCATATGGAGACAATAAGTCAATATTATGAATCTCTTTCTTATCATCATCTTTATCATTATCATCCCTATCATATTCTATATGATTGTATTTTATTTTTTTATCTATAATACCATCTCCGTTTGAATCTATATTCAATACTTGAGCTAAACTATGAAAATCAATTGTGGTACTAGCTATAAGAGATGGAGTTACTGGTAGATTCTTGTATGTAGTACTTGCAACACTTATCATATCTTCACCAACAAATTTCTCTACAATAAGAGTATATTTCCCATAACCAGTACCATTTATACGTACAGAATAATTTTCATCTGCAGGTATAGTGAAATATTTATCTTCCCCTACAATATCATAAGTACCACCTATAGTATTATCCATCCATTTTATATCTGAATCAGGATGTCCTGGTAATGGAATCATTCCCATATGTCTACCGTGACTATCATATATATTTATATCTACTGGAGAATGAACACTTACTGTTATCCAAGATAACCAAGGATAATCCTTTGATTTTGGTTTTTCATAAGAAATATATTCTGGTAATGGTTCCTTATCGAGAGAATTAGTAGAGGTGGAGAACAGCATTTTTGATATTAAAGAAAGTATAGAATCATTCTCTAATATATTTTCATGTGATATGTCTTTCTTTTCATTATGTTCAAGTAATGCCTGATTAAAATATAAATTCAAATCATTTGTCTCAATATACGGACTAGTATAACCAGTAGCACTACCTGTGAGTACGGTACCATCACCATTCAAATCTTTCTTAATATTTACCAAATTAGAATCTTTATCATAATTTATAGTCTTTGTGGTAGGTTTACCCCAACCAGCTATAGAAAAAACATTTATATAATCTGGAAAATGCCAATTATCTATAGAATCATGCACTGATTCTATTTCTGATAAAATATTATCTTTCAAAATAGATGACGCTTCCAAATCATACTCTTTAGGTTCTTTTCTTTTATCAAATATCCCCAGAAGAAAATCTCTGAAAGAACTATATGTTTTAAAAGCTTTACCAGCAAATGTCACGGTAGCATCAATAAATCTATTGAAATATTCCTTGGATGGCAATAATCCATAAGCTCCTGGCATATTTACCCCCAAACTTCTAGCCACACTAGCAGATAATATAGCACCACCCAGTATTGATTGACCTTCCCCATTTAATATTCCAGCTATAGCATGAGGAGTGCCTAGCTCTGGCACAGCAATAAAAATCACTCTATCAATTAGATTCAATTTATCTTTCTTTTCTAATTCTTTCCCTAACATCTTTGCAATAAGTCCGCCATTACTGTGAGCTATTATAGTTACCTTGCCAGTATTAGATGTACTAGCCAATCTATCAATTTCTTTTAAAAGATACTTGGTATCATTATTATATTTATTAGGTAGATTTACTATATCAGAAATATTCTTCCTCCAATCATAAGCAAATGGAAGCCAGTTATTTATAATATTATCTTTTTTGAGATTATTTACATTATTAATAAAACTCTTATATATGTTTTTCAAACCAAAAGCAGAACCTATTATATCCGAAGTATATATAGAAGAATCTTTACTATTACCATAACTATCTAAATAAAGTTTACGTACATCATCATTTCTATTTGGTTCCCATAGAGTATTTGTACTCATACCGAATAGACTTTTCTCTTCTCTATATAAACGACTTCCTTCAAGCCCTGGAATAAAGAGTATACTCGAACAACATTTATCTTTTTTATTAGGATTTTCTTTTTTCCAAGGATCAGCTAATACCAAACCTTTTATATTGCTTGGTCCAGATGAATTCCCCCACCAATTATCTGTAGCATCAATGGTATTTGAAGTATTGTTTATAATAGAATTATCTTTATTATTCTCTATAATACTATCGTGAATATTTATAATATTTTGCTCTATATCTAAATCAATAGCATTACCAATTCCACCTATATTCTCCGAATAATTATTATTATTCTTATACATCATAGATGGCCCATGAACAAAAACATTAGACAATATACCTGTGGAATTATTGGAAATCTCACTATCTTTTATATCAATAAAACTACCCCTAGCATCAATAGCTGTATTTGTATCTGATATTTTACTAGACAATATCGTTGTAGTACCTCTATTCATATATAGAGTAGTACCTTTGAAAATAGTGTTTTTTATATTATTTATATCACCTAGATTTAGATAACCCATATTTAATATATTTATAGGTTCATCTTTACTTCCTAGAAGATTTATACCATTCACAGAATAAATAGAATACGGATCTTGCCATGAATCTGTAGTCGAAGCAGATATTATAGTGACACCAGGTCCAACAGTAAAACTGCCCTCTCCTGTAATATTTACATAATCATGTAATATATATGGGCTGTTTTCTTTACTCCAATAGATATCGCCCTTTAGTCTCCCATCTAGGATATCAGTATCCGCTTTTACTATTACAGGGAAAAATATAAAAGATAATAAATATAAGACAAAAGATAAGATTGTTAATAAGAAATTAATCATGGCATTTTTTATTAATTATTAATGCCAAAATCCTAACAAACCGAGATAAAGAAATTATAAAAAAAGAATAAAGAAATGATAAAGATTTTTCTATAAAATAGAAAAAATATCTGGTCAAATCAAATATTAAAATGACCTTTAAATATCTACTTATTTATAGGAGATTATTTTTGTATATTGATAGTTGAAGCAGAATCTTTATTGTCTATAACATCACTATACCTAACTGTAAAGTATAGAGTAGCAAAACTAATACAAAGTATTGCACAAAACCCCAAGAGAAATCTTATGAATGTCTTATCAAAGGGGTTGGTCATATTAATTAGTCTAGGTTATAGAATAATACTATCAGATAAAGTTATAATTGGGAATACAAAAAACCACCCGTTTCCGAGTGGTTTTTTGTTCCAACTTTTTAACCTGTTGGGAGGAAATTAAAGATTAACTGAATATTAGTTCTTTGGTGATAACACAATATCTGCATTCAATGTTGTTAGACCTGATGAGATATAACTGCCTGTACCTGCTGTTGTAGCACCGTACTGTATTCTTGTAATCTTCAAACCTTCTGCAGCTGTTGAACCTCCACGACTCTGGATAAGACCTTGAACTGTAAATGTTCTAGATATTCCACCAGATGGAAGAATATAATATGTAGGCGTAGAAGCTGTATCATCTCCTGGAACAGTTGCTAATGCTTTTATAGCAGTAATTGTAGAAGAGGCATTAGTTACTGGAGCTGGAGTTGATGTTGCTGTTATAAATGTACCAACCGTACCAGAAACATACAAACTATTTGAACTATTGTTTGTCAAAGTGAATGTATATTCAACTGAAGCCGCTGTTGTAACACTACTGTTTGCCTTTTCTTTAAGTTCTTGTGTAATAACAGCTGGATTTGATCCAAGTGTTAGAGAAACACCATTTATAGTCAATAATGTATTTACACTTGTCTGATCGTTTGTAGCAGAAGCCATAGCAACACCTCCAACTGTAGCAGCTGTGTATGTACTATCTATAGCATTTATAGTACTAGCATCAAGCATTGAATATACTGTAACATCTGTTGATGTTGCGACAACATCAGCAACTACTTTCACATCTGTCCACTGATCCATAGCTAGAGGGATAGTTAGATTTGTGAATGTAGCAAGACCAGTGTCACTAAATGAAAGTGCTCCGTATGTTTGTGAACCGATCATAAGTCTTACATTACTTAACACAGTTGTCTCATTTATAGCAGCAGAAGAATCAACAGTAGCAGTAACTTGAACGTTCAAACTATTAACTGTTGATGAATTATTTGCTGACTTTAGACTAAACCATCCCAAAGACACATTGTTTGTTGGGTTGGTAGCTGAAACTGGAACTGTTACTTGTGTAGCTGAAGAACTTGGACTTACACGAGTAGTTATATCAGCAACAGATCCTGTTGAAGATAGTGTAAAGCTTGTCTGTCCTGCACCAGAAGGAACTGATGTACCTGTGAATGCACTTGATCCACCTATTGAATCAGTGAAACCCTTTCCGTTTATTGTTCTTATAGCACCAGATGGAATACCAGCGTAAACTGTCATACCATTTGTGATTTTGTCTGTTGCAGAAAGAACAGTAACACCTACAGCTAGATCAGGATTTGTTCCTGGTGTAACTGTATAATTTATACCCTCGAATCTAACTAAATAATCTGAGCCAGTTGTTATTTCTGTAGCATCAGTTGAATTTGATAGAGACTTTGTGGCAATAACTTTTCCTGTAGAATCCTTCAAGGTAGCCTGACTAAAGAATAGCCATGGTCTTACTGAAAAGTGTGCATCTAATCTTGAAACTGTTACCGGTCCTGCTGTTGCTTGAAGTTTTACTGCAACAACATCTTTTGTCTCACCCTTTTTTATAGAAGCACCTGTTGAAACAAAACTTGATGTTGTAACAGAAACCGATCCATCAGTACCATCTGTCACTACTGGACCAGCTGGATTTGTAACAACTGTACCTTGGTTAGCTGTACATGTATATCCTACTGGACATACTACTGAGCCTGTAGCTACTGTACCTGATGTACCGTTAAGCTTTGCTACTGTAAGAGGTCCAACGAAACCTGTTGTTGGAAGTCCTACACTACCCTGATACTTTACAACTGCTGCCTTTGTTTGTTGTCCAAAGTATCCTGTCTGTGCTGCTCCAGAAGAAATAGATGGGATATCAAATCCTGCACCCATTAGAAAATTCTGAAGAGCTGAAACATCTGCTCCTGTACTTCCTACCTTTAGATAACTTGAGAAAGTATAGCCAGATAATGCTTGTGCTGCTACTACTGATCCTAGGATCAAAGCAAGAGCAACGACACTTGTGATAAATATTCTTTTCATATTTTATTAATTTAAAATAATCTCTTTCTTTTAATTATTAAACTTGTCGAAAAAGATTATTCTGTTTTGCGAATAATAATTAACTTATAACTAATAACACTTAAACACTATTCTCCCCGCTCATATATATCGACACGAGCCAAGAAGATTAGGTTGCAAAAAACGAGTCTGAATTTCTTGAATTTCAATCATAAAGGAATAAGGAAAAATCTGTATTTATTTTTATATTACCTATGAAATTTTCAATGGGCATGAATGCTCTGTATGGATAGCATTATAACCTTATAAAAAGGCGTCTGCAAAATCCAATGTGGATAACTCCTTTATACCTGATATATAGCCATATATAAGGTATATAACCCACAGGTAGAATACTAGCATATTGCATACCAAATAGTCAATATATGGTTATTTAGGATATACCTTAATATACCTTATTAATTGAGTTATTAATTCAAGGAATATCTACTCCATCTTCTTTCCCCTTCTTTCTTTATTATCCCCTTTTCAACTAATAATAATAGTTCTCTTTGTATAGTCTTTTCGCTACAATCTGCTATGACTTTTACAAAATCTTTAATGGTTAAATTAGATTGATCTTTTAGTATTGATACGATTTTTGACTGACGATCATTCTTTTTGTCCTTTATGATATTTTTATTATCTAAATTATTAGTATTCTTATTATTGGCCTTATTATCAATAATTGAATTATTCTTTTTTTCAAAAATATTATGATTCGAAATATTCTTTGTATTATGTCCTTTATGATTTATATCCGTAGTAGAATGATCTGTGGCGAAAAAGTCTTGAGAAAGGACATAACCGGCCTTTATATTATTTTCTATAATATCTTTCTTTATTGAAGATAATATATTTTCAATTTCACTAACTATAATGTTTATATTAGCAGTAGAAATAAGTCCAGAATTAGAAGATAAATACAGCATCGAAATCAGATCTTTCGCACAAGAAGAAAAAATTTCTATTGATACATCTTTTGGTACAGCTCTAATATCATATTCACTTATAATTCTAGCATTCTCTATAAAAGAAATACCTTCTCTCCTCAATTCCCATTTCAAAGGTTCACTGTCTTTTAAGTGATTAGAAGCAAGATATATTGCTTGGCTTATTTTCTCTATTTTTCTTATATTTATTTGCTCCATTGTCTTTTATATTTTATTTATGGAAATATGTCTTTTATAATGTCTTATATAAAAATATTCAAAATCTAACACAAGTCCATTATAGAATAAATTGTCCTTGAAAGTAAAGAATGTATTACATATCAACATATAGTAAAAATATAAGCAATATATGATATGATTATGATAATATTTTTATTTTATGGCAAAAAGCAAAATAGCAGATACTAGATATAAAAACAAAATCAAAAAAGAAACATTTCAGACTGTTATGTCTATAGTCTTTTTCATGATATCTCTTTTATCAATACTTGCAGCTTTTCATAAGGCTGGACCAGTCGGTACATATTCTTATAATTTTCTAAAAGGACTTATGGGTATAGGTTATTTCCTTTTACCAATAGCATTGATAATGATAGGTCTATCTTTCTTGAAAGGTATTGAAAGAAAATTACAAAGATTAAAACTTATTGGCGCTTTATTCTTCTTTATATCTGGATTAGGACTTATAGACTTATTCATGGTGAATGAAGGTGGTAAATTTGGACATTATATAGCATGGCCTTTTATACGTTTCTTTGATATATATGCCGCCGCCACAATACTTATCGCTGTGTTTGCTATATCTATTTTAGTTACATTTGATATTCATTTTACAATAGAACATCTAATGTTCTGGAAGAAATTCAAGAAAGAAAATAATGATTCAGATAAAGAAGAAGACGAGGAAATAGAAAATAATAAAGCAAAAGAAATATCAAAAGACGAAGATGAGAAAATAGAAGAATCTGTAAAGAAAGTAGAAGATACTATAAAAAAGGAGAATAAAAATAATACAGAAAATACAGAGGATTCTGATTTTGCATTCTTGGCATCTTCTCGTAGTTCTAAACCTTATACACCTCCACCTCTTTCCCTTCTAGAGAAAGATAAGGGTAAACCAGAAACTGGAGATATAAAGGCAAATGCAAATATAATCAAAAGGACATTACAGAACTTTGGTATAAGTGTAGAAATGGATGAAATATCTATAGGACCATCTGTTACAAGATATGCATTAAAGCCAGCAGAAGGAGTAAAATTGTCAAAGATAGTGGCTTTGAATAATGACTTGGCATTGGCACTTGCAGCACATCCTATACGTATAGAAGCTCCTATACCTGGCAAATCATTAGTAGGTATAGAAATACCAAATACAACAAAGACAACAGTTGGTCTCGCTACACTGCTTAGTTCAGAAGAATATCAACAATCAGAAAAGCCATTACTTATTTCTCTTGGTAAGAGTATTACAGGTAAAAGTCATTTTTCAAATCTTGCAAAAGCTCCGCATATGCTTATAGCTGGAGCTACAGGTTCAGGTAAATCTGTTACTATACACGCCATCATTGCTTCCCTTCTATATCGCAATTCCCCAGAAGATATGCGCTTCATAATGATAGATCCAAAAAGAGTAGAATTAACTCTTTATAATAAAATACCTCATCTTCTAACACCTGTTATAACTGAACCTAAAAAGGCTATATTAGCTCTAAAATGGGCTGCAAAAGAAATGAGTAGAAGATACGATATATTAGAAAAGCATAGTGTAAGAGATATAGATTCATATCATAAAAATAGATCGAAAGATTCAGAAACTATGCCTTATATAGTTATAGTAGTTGATGAATTGGCAGATATAATGCAGACATATCCTAGAGAATTAGAATCAGCTATAGTTAGATTGGCTCAAATGAGTCGTGCTATAGGAATACATCTTATACTTTCCACACAAAGACCTAGTGTTAATGTTATTACTGGACTTATAAAGGCCAATGTCCCTACTAGAGTAGCCCTACAAGTATCATCTCAAATAGATTCAAGAACAATACTGGACAGCGGAGGAGCAGAAAAACTATTAGGTGCGGGAGATATGTTGTATCTAGGTGGAGAAATGGCTAAACCTCTACGTTTACAATCTGCATATATTACAGAAACAGAAGTAAAGAAAGTTGCAAAATATCTAGCAGATACATATAAAGATGAGGTTCTCGGAGAAATAAATCTTACAAATCAAAATGAACCAGGAAAAGATTCTATATTCGAAGCAAATCTAGATGATGAAGATGCCGGAGAAGAAGATGATATGTATGAACAGGCAAAACAAACAGTAATAGAAACAGGAAAAGCTTCTACATCATTCCTACAAAGAAAATTAGGTGTAGGATATTCTAGAGCTGCTAGACTTATGGATATACTAGAACAAAAAGGCGTAATAGGACCAGCAAATGGTTCAAAAGCTAGAGAAGTATATGGAACAGGTGCTAGTGATAGCAATAGTACAGTAGATGAATCTTTGGGAGAAAGTACTGATATAGAAAAAGATGCTTAACAGAAATGGAATAAAGAAAATATTAAAGATAATTATTATTGTAATTATCACCTTGATTATCGTTGGATATGGAATATTTGCTATGCATGATTTCATATTAGGTCCAGATATAATCATATTAAGTCCCAAGAATGGCAGTACGATAGATTCATCTAAAACCGAAATAATAGGTATAACTAAACGTATAAAAGAAATAACAATAAATGGAAGACCTATAACTATAGATGAGCAAGGAAATTGGAAAGAAATAGATATTCTAGAGCCAGGATACAATGTCTTTGAGATTATAGCTAAAGATAAATTCGGTAGGCAAAAACAATATCGACTGGAATTAACATATAAGGTAAACTAGTATATACCCAGTACCCACATTATTCCTTAATAAAAACAATATGGTAAAAAAGCAAAAAGAATCGAAGAAAGATATAGAGTTAGAAAGCCAAAAAGAAATCAAAAATACAGAGAAGACAACAGAAAAAATTGTAGATAGACCTGTAGACAAAATAGTTAAAAAGGATCCTACAGTAAACATAAAAGATACTTTGGATGCTATAAGAATGAAATTTGGTGATGAAGCTATAATGAAATTAGGAGAAAAACCTAGAGTAAATATAAACTCAATATCTACAGGTTCAATAGGTCTAGATGCAGCTTTAGGAGTAGGTGGAATGCCTCGTGGACGTATAATAGAAATATTCGGACCAGAATCATCTGGTAAGACTACCCTTTCTCTTCATGTTGTAGCAGAAGCACAGAAATTAAATGGTATATGTGCCTTTATAGATGCAGAACATGCTATGGATCCAGAGTATGCTAAACGTCTCGGAGTAAAGACTGATGAATTACTTATATCTCAACCAGATACAGGAGAACAAGCTTTAGAAATAGTAGAAAGTCTAGTACGTTCTGGAAAAATGGATGTTATCGTTATAGACTCTGTAGCGGCACTTACACCAAAAGATGAAATAGAGGGAGATATGGGAGCTCATCATGTAGGAAAACAAGCTAGATTAATGTCACAAGCATTAAGAAAACTAACAGGCATAGTGGCAAAATCAAAAACTGTAGTTATATTTATAAATCAAATAAGAATGCAAATAGGTGTTATGTTCGGTAATCCAGAGACAACACCAGGTGGTAAAGCCTTGAAATTCTATACATCAGTAAGACTTGATATAAGACGTATAGCACAAATAAAGAAAGGAGAAGAAATAATGGGAGGTAGAGTTCGTGTAAAAGTAGTAAAAAATAAAGTAGCTGCACCATTCCGCCAAACAGAGTTTGATCTAATGTACAATGAAGGAATATCTCAGGAAGGTGAAATAATAGCATTAGGAGAGAAAATGGAGCTTATAAACAAGACTGGAAACTCATATTCATACGGAGAAATAAAATTAGGACGTGGTTATGATGCTACGAGACAATTCCTAAAAGAAAACACTTCCATTCGCGAAGAGATATTAGGAAAAATAAGACAAAAGTTGACCGAAGCGCAAGTCTAGTATAGAATACCAAACACTATGTCAATGCTTGAATATAACGAAGTTGTTGAGAGGAAATATATTATATTAGAAGGACAACCTTATGAGGTATTAACTTCTCATGTTTTCAGAAAACAACAAAGAAAACCCGTAAATGCAACAAAATTAAAGAATATGATAACTGGTAAAGTTACAGAGTATTCTTTCCATCAAAGTGAAAAAGTAGAAGAAGCCGAAATAGATAGTAGAGAAATAAAATATTTATATAATAATCGTGGAGATTTCTGGTTCTGCGAACCAAATGATCCTGGTAAAAGATTTAGTATAAAAGAAGATGTGGTAGGACCACAATCAAGATTCTTAAAGCCAAATTCAATAATTACTCAATTATTATTCGGTGAACAAACTATAGGATTCAAATACCCTATAACTGTGGAATTAAAGGTTACAGAAGCTCCACCAAATATAAAGGGTGATAGTGCAACTGGAGGAGGTAAAGTTATAACATTAGAGACTGGAGCGACAATAACGGCACCACTATTCGTGAACGAAGGAGATATCATAAAGATAAATACAGAGACTGGAGAATACAGAGAAAGAATGAATAAATAATAGATAAATAAAAAGAGGGACATCCCCTCTTTTTATTTATCTATATCTAATTTATTATATCTAACTCTTATCTTTTTTCTTATTATCTAATTAGGTATTGTTAGATATTATTTAATTAAATATTATCTAGCTATATAAGGTAATAAACCTATGAATCTAGCTCTTTTAACAGCTAAAGCTAATTGACGCTGACTTCTAGCACATACTCCTGTTTTCTTTCTGCTTATTATACGGCCATGAGGATTTAGGAATTTCTTTAGAATTTCTGTGTCCTTATAGTCTATATGCTTTATATTGTTTTGTGAAAAATAACATTGTTTAATCATGGTAATTTGTTTAATTTATTAATCGATTAGAATGGTATATCATCTGGATTTATTTCTTCTTCTGGATATTCTATTGTTCCAGAAGCTGAAGAACCTTTTGTATCATCTGAAGGTATTTCGGATGATGGATTGGATGAATTAGAAGCTGTATTTCCACCACTTCTAGGACCAAATTGTATTCTATCGGCAACTATTTCTGTTCTATATTTCTTCTCTCCATCTTTACCTTCCCAAGAACGAGTTTGCATTCTACCTTCTACAAGAACACTGGAACCTTTCTTTAGATATTGAGATACTGTTTCTGCTTGTCTGCCGAATACTACAATATTGTGATAATCAACACTTTCTTGTTTTGCTCCATTCTTATCTTTCCAAACACGATTGGTAGCTATACCCAAAGTACTAACCTTGATACCAGATGGTAAGGCTTTTGTCTCTGGATCACGAGTGAGATTTCCTATAACTATGGCTTTATTTAAATACATAATAATTATTTATTAATGATAATACTATGCCTCCTTCACCATTTCATCTATGCTTTTATCCATTTCTTCTATAGAAGCCTTTACTGCTGGTTCCTTTGACTCTTCATCCTGTGAGAATAGAGTTTCAGTAGTAGGATTCTCTACTGGACTTTCTTCTACTGATGAATTCTTTACTAATTTCTTTCCTAGATAAGTATTTTCTTTAACTGTAGTTATAAGAAGTACTCTAAGTACATTTGCATTAGTTTCAAATGTATTCTTTATTGATTCTATTTCCGAAGCATTAACTTCGAATTTGAACCAACCGAAATATCCCTGATCAAAATTATGATTTGATGGGCCTATCTTTTTCTTCATAGAATAAGCAAGAGTTATAAGCTCTGGTGATTCCATAGCTAATATTTCCCCTTTCTTGTCTATCAATACTTTTTTGAGAGATTCTGTAATCTCTTCTACTTTCTCCTTTGGTACAGAAGATACTAAAAGGTATCCTATTTCATAAACCTTTAGATTATCTTCTCTAGATAATATTTCTGTCATAAACTTTTGGTGAATAGCAATTCATCCTAGTCCAATAGTTGGATTTGATGAAGCATGACCGTGCAAGTCAGGGCTAATCACATTATTATTTTGTTAAAATGCACGTACAGTCACACTATCATAACAATAATAAATATTCAAGTATTCTAGTAGATATGGATTTTACAAAGATGCTATATTGAATGGCTATTATAGATTAACAAGACAAAATAAAGGAATTATAAAAAAATGATAAAGAAATAATAAAAATCTTATATAGAAAACATTCTACGAGCATTGTCAATAATCTGAGAAGAAACTTTCTCAAATGATTCACCTTTTATATTAGCAATGGCTTTTACAATTTCTTTTACATAAACTGGTTCATTTCTTTTCCCTCTATATGGTATAGGAGATACATACGGAGCATCTGTTTCAGACATTATATGACTCATGGGTACAAATTTTACCAATTCATCATAATCACGCGTGAAAGTTAATACACCAGTAAATGAAACTGTATAATCCATATCTATTATCATTTTCAAATCCTCCATATTACCAGCAAAGAAATGGAAATTGGCTCTAACTTTTGAATATTCTTTGAGTATTTCTAATGCTCTTCTATAAGCTCCTTTATTCTCTTTGCCATTTCTTATATGAAGCATAAGAGGTTTATTTAGACTATTTGCAAGTTTTATATGCTTTATAAATATTTCTTCTTGTTTCATCCAGTCTGATTCTTTTGAATTAAAATAATCCAATCCGCATTCGCCTATTCCTATAACCTTCTTATTTTGGGCTAATTTCTCTATTAATGAAAAATCAAAATCATCTGATGCATTATCAGGATGTATAGCTATAGTTGACCAAATATTCTCATTTTCTTCTGATATCTTTATTGCTTTCTCTGAAGTCTCTGTATCTACACCAACTATTATCATGCCTACACTATCTTTATTTGCTCTATCTATAACATCCTTTATGTCTAAACTGTAATCAGGAAGATTGAGATGACAATGAATATCTATATATTTCATACTATTTCCTCATGAATAATGCTTCTCCTATTTTATTATCTTTAAGTGCTTTTATTATTTTATCTGCTGTTTCTGGTAGTATAGGATAAAGTGATATTCCAATAGATAATATTTCATTTAATAAATATTCTATCTGACTTTTACCTTTTTCTTTATCTGTTTTTATAGTTCTAAAAGGTTGATTATCTTGAATATATTTGTCAGCGAGAGTTATACGATCCCATATAGAATCACAAACTCTATTTATTTCATATTTATTATATAAATCTATATGATTTTCTGATATAGAAGGTTTAGCATCTACTTTTATAGTTATATTATTTGTCTCTGCCATTTTCATAACTCTACTTACTAGATTACCTAGACCATTTGCCAAATATGCATTATAGGCTTCTTTGAATTTGTCTTTGGTGAATGGACTGTCTTCGAATGGATGTATTTCTTTTAATAAGAAAAATCTGAGAGGATCAGTACCGTATTCATTTACTATATCTAAAGGATTAACTGTATTACCAAGACTTTTACTCATCTTTATACCACCTTCACCTGTTATAAAACCGTTTATTATTATTTGTTTAGAAGAAGGAAGACCAACAGCCATTAACATAGCTTGCCACATTGCACTTTGTTGACGTAGATTATCCTTTCCACAATATTGCACAACTCCACCAGTATTCTTCCACCACCTATCAAAAGATTCCATATCATTTGGCCATCCTATAGTAGATATATAATTCACTAAAGCATCGAACCAAACATACATAACATGTTCATTATCATCAGGGACTTCTATTCCCCAAGGCATTTTATCTTTCAATCTAGAAATACTGAAATCTTCTAATCCCCTATTAACAAAAGCTTTTATTTCGTTTAGACGATAATTCGGTATTACTAATTCCGGATTATCTTCATATAGAGATAATAATTCATTTTGAAAAGCTGAGAATTTGAAAAAATAATTCTCTTCATTTATTTCTTCTATATTAAGAGATGGATGAATGGAACATTTACCATCTACGAGTTCTGATTCTGTTTTTTCTAATTCACAACCAATACAATATTTTATTTTATAATTCTTTTTATATATAAAACCATTCTTTTTACATAGAAGCCAGAATTGTCTAGCAGATTCTATATGATTCTTATCTGTAGTACGTATGAAATGTATATCTGGAATAATACCTAATATAGATATTAAATTTCTGAAACTTTCTGATGCTTTGTCTACATATTCTTTATTATCTATACCTAAAGCTTTGGCATTTCTATCTATTTTCATACCATGCTCATCTGTACCAGTATTAAAGAAAACATTATAACCTTCTATTTTCTTTACCCTAGCGATAACATCGGCACGTATTATTTCCATAGCAAAACCTATATGTGGCTCTGCATTTACATAAGGCAATGTAGTTGTAATATAGAAATTCTTTTCTTTCATGTCTTTTTATTTATTACAACTGATTATAAGCTTTTCAGACGATTTGTCTATTTGCTTGTTTACTTTTCTCTACATCATCAACCAATTCCATTAAAGCAGAAGCTATAGGAACAGCGAGTATTGCACCGAGAAATCCTGCTAATTTCGCGCCGATTATAAGTGCAAGTATAACTATTATAGGTGAAACTCCTACGATTTTCCTAACAACTAATGGATAAAGTAAATGATTTTCGAATTGTTGTATAACTAGATAAATACCTATAACTATAATTCCATATGTAAAACCATGATCTATAAGAGCAATAAGAACCGCCGGCACAGCAGAAAGTATAGGACCGAAAACTGGTATTATTTCGAATACCGCAGCTACTGAAGCTAATACTAGAGCATGTCTTATTCCAAATATCATAAGACTTGGATATACCAAAACTCCAACTATAACACCAAGTAATAATTGTCCCTGCATCCAATACCCTATTTTCTTCTGTGATCTTTTCCATAGATCAACTATATAATCATGATGTTTAATAGGTGTTATAACTTTTAAGAAATTAGATACTCCGTCTTTCTGAACAGCCAAATAGAATGACAATACAACTATCAAAATAAAACTCAATGCACCTCCGAAAATAGCCGTGGCGATTTTGAATGAGCCACCAGGAGCAGACACTACAGTATTTCTAGATGCTTCCAAAAATTCTTTTATAGAAAAACTTTTATCAGAAATAGATGAGAATATAGATGAATGACCTATAGGACTCCAGAGATCACTTAAGCTTATAGTATCTGGAATACTATTTAAATATGTAGAAGCATCATTGAATATAAGAGGTAGGAAAAATATAGTAAATAATGCTAGGAAAACACCTGCAAGTATATATAGAATAATAACTGCTGGTAAACGACTGATTCTTTTGTTTATAAGCCACAAAGTAGCTGGTTCTATAGCAGATGCTATAACAACCGCAGCCAGAACAACTAGAACTATATCCTTTATATAATAAAGAGTGATAATAAGTATTATAAAAAATATAGCCTTTATAAGAGTACTTAGGTTTATGGTTACATTTATATTTTTACCATCATTCATTAACCAATTATAGCATCAGTTATATATTTTATTAAATCTTTTTCTTCTATTCTTTCTTGTTTTCCAGTATCACGATTTCTTATTGTAACGCCATTGCCTTTCTCTACAGTTTCAAAATCTATAGTAATACAGAAAGGAGTGCCTATTTCATCTTGTCTTCTATATCTTTTGCCAATATTACCATTATCATCAAATACCGTACTAGGTATTATATTCTTTAGCATTTTATATATTTCTCTGGCCTTATCTACTAGTACTGGTTTATTCTTTAATAAAGGAAATACCGCAACTTTTACAGGAGCAATTTTCGGTGAAAACTTCATATAAACTCTCTTTTCACCATCTATATTATCTTCTGTATAAGCATCAGATAATACTGCAAGCACTGCCCTATCAACACCGAAGGATGGTTCTATACAATGTGCTATGTATTTCTCTTTTGTTTCTTCATCGAAATAATTCAATTCAACACCACTTAGATTAGTATGTTGTTTCAAATCATAATCAGTACGATAGGCTAAACCATATAATTCTTTTCTACCAAAAGGAAAATCAAATTCAAAATCAATTGTTCTTTTTGAATAGAAAGCTCTATCAGTATCTTTAACTTCTAATTCATGAACATGAGTTTGATCTAAACCTATATCTTTATTGAAATTATGTATTTCTTTTCTAAACTCTTCAAAATATTTCTCCCAATTCTTTGGGTCTACGAAATATTCTATTTCCATTTGTTCGAATTCTCTAGTTCTAAATAAGAAATCTCTAGGAGCTATTTCATTTCTAAAGGCCTTACCTATTTGGGCCAAACCGAATGGTAATTTCGGATGTAGAGTGTCTATAACATTTTTGAAATTAACAAACATACCCTGTGCTGTCTCCGGTCTAAGATAAGAGATAGATGCGGTGTCTTCTCCGGCACCTACATTTGTCTTAAGCATCATATTGAATTTCTTTTCTTGACCTAATTCACCACCACAATCTGGGCATTTCTTTTTATCTTCTATTTGATCTGCGCGAAACTTATGTTTACATTTCTTGCATTCAATCAAAGGATCAGCGAATCCAGAAACATGTCCACTAGCTTCCCAAACTTTCTGATTCATAAGTATTGCTGCATCAACTCCATACATATCTTCCCTATTCTTTACAAATCTATTCCACCATATTTGCTTTATATTATTTTTCAATTCAAGACCATAATGAATATAATCCCAAGTACCAGCCAAACCTCCATAAATATCAGAACCTTGGAAAATAAAACCACGTCTTTTACAAAGTGATACTATATCGCTCATCTTTGCTTCATCTTTATTTATTTCTTTATTGGTCATTTTATTATTTTAATTAGTTTTTACTGTCTTTACTACTATATTGTCACCCGATCTAAATGCTTGATCTGTTAAGCCGAAATCTGTAGTCAATGGCTGTGCAGTATCCTTTAATGTTTGACCAGTGAATTGATCTTGAGCTGTGAATACACTCTCGTTTACCAATACTGGTGATTTGCCAATATCTGCAACACTTGGTAAATATACTATCTGGAATGATACTTGTCTCTTATTAGAGTTTGCAGAAGTATATGTATCTACATTACCAACTTTCCATACTATTTGTCCATTACTGCTATTATATTTTATATTTTCATCAGTAGGATTAACCATTCCAGCCCATTTTACATATGCTGGTAATGATGAATCAATCTCAGCTCCCATTACTGCGCTTGAGGTATTATTCACTGTCCAAGTCACTGTATATGTTGTGGATTTTTCTGCTTGAGGAGGTATTGGACCAGTATTCGTAAAATATGGTGATGAACGTGTAATAACAGAAGTTATAGATGGATTGGAAGAAATCTTTATAAGTCTATTATTGCTTGATAATACATTTTCTGGAACATTACTCTCTGAAAGTCTCTTTCCCGAAATATCTAAATTTATAGATATATTTGGATTAGAAACTAATTTTGAAGGTGAACTAAAATCTCTAGGTACTATAGTAAAATAAACATTACCACCATCTCCCGCACCTATATTAGCGAGATCTTTTGTTGTTATTTGATTCCAAACTATTTCATTATCTGAAGACTTATAAAGACCTTGTTCAGGAGATACAGAAACTTTGTCGAAGGCTGTGCCAGATAATTTCACATGTATTTCGGCATCAGTAACAGCAGTAGATAGATTATTAAACCATGATACACGAGCTCTTATTGGAGAATTAAATGCTCCTATATAATCCCCAGTACCATTATCTTCATCTAGTATTATATTAGCAGTTATGAATGGTTTCTTTATACTTATTTCTTGATTTGTACTTATATACTCGGTACCTATTGTATTTTTATCTCTTACACTTTCTACGCCTGCAACAAAGTTAAACACTCTAACCTCATCATCTTGTCCTTCTAATTTACCCTTGAAATGAATTATTTTTTCACCCTTACTAGGTATATCACCTATTCTCCATACTGCAGTATTACCTATAGGTTTTATATCAGTAGAAGTTAAAGTGAATCCAAAAGGAAAAGATGATTTCAATATTAAATTTCTTATTATTTCATTGGAATTAGAAGATAATTTCACATCAAAATTGAATTCCTGACCTGATATAACTTCTTTATATGTTGCTACTGATAGAGATATCGGTGATGAGTTTATCAGAATGTCATAGGTCTTTTGTTTTTTGAAGATAGCATTTGAACCTTTTATATTATAGGTAACATTCACTACTATTTCTTTTTTACTATTTTCTTCACCATACAATACAGCATTAACAGTTTTCTGGCCTATACCACCTGGTGGTATATCTTCTACTGTTTCTCTAAACTGTTTTAATTCTTTTGAAGAATCACTAGAATCTACGGTACCAGCTGGGAAATCTACAGAAAGATCTACATTCTCTAGAGTTATATTATTTTTATTACTAACTTGAATATTGAGAGCTAGAGGATCTCCACCAGAAACGCTTATTGGAGCACTTATTGAAATATCAATATTGTTAGCAGATATTACATTTACTCCATTGAATACAAAATAAGCACCAATACCTACAGTTAATATAAAAAATATAATAGAACCTAGAAGTAATTTATTTAGAAAAGACATGGAATTATTTTCATATTTCTTATTTAATACGACTTCTTCATTATTTTCATTTGGACTTTGCCAATCAGTCTTTATATTCGCTATATCTTCCTTGCTGAATTGCAATCTTCTTCTAGCACGTATCTCTGGTGCATTACGTGAATATAATGATTTTTTCAATTCTTCTATCTTGCTTTTATCCTCTGGTGGCATGATTAGAATATTATATCATAATTGACTTTCTCTTAGAGAGGTATTGATAGTATCAATAATTTTCTTTTTATTTAATCTTATTTTGTCTATAAAGTCTTTATTTATCAATGTTTCGTCTATGAATTCAATGAATTCTTTATTGGAAATATAGCCCAAAGAATCTAACACTCTTAATACTATTAAACATTCTATATCATCATAATCTTCTTCTTCGAAAGAACCTTTGTACAGAGCTTCTACTATCTCAAATAATTTCTCATTCTTTTCTTCACCATGTAAAAGTCTTTTCAAAAGTTTCAAAACCTTAATATGTAATATATTTGGTTTATTTTTTTCATCTACTTCATGAGCACCAGTAATACGCCAGACTTCTTTACCCTTTACAAGAGAAATATTTGCAAAAGAAAAATCCTGAATATGATAACGTAATTTTGATTTAGATAATCTTATACCCTGAGCTACCGCTCCTATCATGCCGAAATCTTTGGTGAAAAGTAAGAGAAATTTCCCCGCTTCTCCATATGATGTGCTATTTACTATAAAAGCTTTAGTTGTGTATATATGGTGAGGCATTTCCAGAGACGAATTGAATATCAGAAAGTCCTGTTGTTTTCATAATTGAATCTTTGTATTTCTTTAGAATAGATGTATTTTCATTATCTTCGCCAATACCTAGAACTGCATTATCTTTTATGGTTAGGCCTTTCTCTTTTCTAAGATCTTGAATAATTCTTATAAGTTCACGCATTATTCCCTCTTCTTTTAATTCTTTATTTATATTTATATCAAGTATGACTTCTTCTGTTAGATTATTATCTACAATAATTTCTTTTATATTTACTTCATCTTTTATTATATATAATAAATCATCTGTTATATTTGATTTTATAGCTATTTTAGATAATGGCTGGCGAACATTTATCTTTGCTTTCATACGAGCTTCTAATCCAAGAGATGAAACTCTTCTAACTTCTTTCATAGATTCAATAATATTTTTATCGAACTTTTTCATTTCTGGCCAAGAATCCAAATGCACGCTTTCTTTATCACCCTTTAATCTCATATATATATCATCAGATATAAATGGCATAAAAGGCGCTAGAAGTCTCACAAAGACTAATAAAACATTTCTAGTTGTAGACAATGCCATATCTCTATCTTCTATATTTTCACCCTTGAATCTATCTCTTGAACGTCTTATATACCATGTAGAAAGATCATCTATAAAATCAGCAAATGATCTAGAAGCTCTGTCTATTTCGTATTTTTCTAGATTTTCAGTTACTTCTTTTACTAATTCATTTAATCTAGATACTATCCATAAATCCAAATGATTATTACTTGTTTTATTTTCGTATTTTGAATTAGGATCGGCATACATCTCATAGAAAGTCACAACATTATTCAATCTTCCTATATGTTTCTTCACTACTTCATCTACACCCTTTTCAGAAAAACAAAAATCATCAGCATGTACTACAGGAGAAGACATCAGATAATATCGCAAAGCATCTGCACCGTATTTATCAACTATAATCATTAGATCTGGATAATTCTTTTTTGATTTGGCCATTTTCTGTCCATCCTCAGCTAGAACCAAACCATTAACAACAACTTTCTTGTACGGTGATCTACCGAAAAGCGCAACACCAAGTACCAACATAGAATAAAACCATCCTCTAGTCTGATCTAAACCTTCAGCGATAAAATCTGCAGGATATCCTTTTGTCTTTCCTAGAATCTTGGTAAAAGGACCTGGCTTAGGATTGAAATCACATTTATTCATAGGATAATGTGCCTCACCGAATGGCATGGAACCACTTTCATACCAACAATCAAATACTTCTGGTATTCTCTTTAATCTATTTCCATTCTCTCTTATAAGCTCAATATCATCTATAAATGGTCTATGTAATTCCAATTCGTATTCATCATTATGTGGTATAGGTGAGAAATTTAATTCTAATACCTTTGCATTATCCAAATAATGCTCATTTGTACCTCTTTCTTTTATTGTTTCTTTTCTGTTCAATCCCAAAGATGCCGCATAAAGAAGAAATGCTGGCGTACTATGAGTAACTATTAATATATTTTTATTATTATATTTCTTTTCTAGATCATATAGAGCATCACCCATTCTCTTCTTTATATCAGCATAACTTTCACCGCCTTCTATTTTTTCTAGAAATCTATCTTTATTTTTAAAATATTTTATAAAATCTTTTAGAGATTTACCATTCCAAACTCCAGAATCTAATTCATGTATACGATTCTCTATAACTATTTTATCTTTATCTATACCTAAGATTTTAGATATTATCTCTGCAGTTTCTCTAGCACGGACAAAAGGAGAACAGACTATTAGGTCAATCTTTTTATTCTTTAGATTTTTGGCTGTTAGCTCTACTTGTTTTTTACCCTTTTCTGTCAAATGATGTGGGAAATCAGCAACTGCGCTAAGCACATCTTCGGTATTATTTGTAGCTTCACCATGACGACAAACAAAATATCTATTCTTGGCTTTACTATATTTCTTTAAATCTTCTACACTACCTATAACTATCATTTCTCCAGTTTTTTCATCTTTCCAAACTGGTATAGGTGCCCCCCAGAAACGTGATCTAGATATTGCCCAATCACGAGCACCAGCTAACCAATTACCAAATCTACCTTCACCGACTTCAGATGGAGTCCATTTTACTTTTTTATTTTCTTTAACAAGTTTATCTTTTATATCGGTTACTTTTACAAACCAAGATGAAGTAGCATAGTTTAGAAGTGGAGTAGAACAACGCCAACAATGTGGATATGAGTGAACTATTTTCTCTTTAGCAAAAAGAGTACCCTTCTGTGCTAGATATTTTATTATTTCAATATCAGCTTTTTGATGCGCATCTTTTTCTCCGTCTATGCCTTTTGGTTTTACATCTTGACCTTTGAAATCAGATATTTCGTCTTTGAATTTACCATTTGTATGTACATGCTGAATAAAAGGTAAATTATATTTTAATGAAAATTCATAATCATCAGCACCGAAAGCTGGAGCAATATGCACTATACCAGTACCATCCTCGGTAGTGACGAAACTTCCAGGATAAACTTTCCAAGCATTCTCTTTATTTTTTAATTTTTTATCATTTTTATAATAATCAAATACTGGTTCATATTCCTTACCAGACAAAGAAGAACCTTTTATTTCTTCTATTATTTTATATTCTACTTTGAGTACAGAGAGTCTAGATTTCGCCAATATGTATATATTATTATCTATTTCTACTTTCACATATTGAATATCTGGATTTATAGCCAAAGCTACATTCCCTGGTAATGTCCATGGTGTAGTAGTCCAAGCAAGCAAATAAACATTGCTTTCATTTTTTATTTTGAATTTAACAAAGACAGATATATCAGTTATATCTTTATAACCTTGAGTAACTTCAAAATTAGAAAGAGTAGTCTCACATCTAGGACATAGATTCATGGATTTGAATCCTTCGTATATTAAACCTTTTTTATGAAGCTCTTTGAATGACCACCATACTGATTCGGTATAACTAGAATCCATTGTTCTATAATCATTCACCATATCTACCCATCTACCCAGACGAGGTATGATATTTCTCCAGTCATTAGCGAAACGCATAACACTATTCTTTGCTTTTTCATTGAACTTCCCTATACCATAATCCAGAATATCTTTTTTAGATTGTAAACCTAATTCCTTTTCTATGAGATTCTCTACAGGTAAACCATGACAATCCCAACCCCAACGACGGCGAACATGATAACCTTGCATAGTTTTGTATCTAGGTATTATATCCTTTATGGTTCCAGGTACAACATGACCATAATGTGGTTCTCCAGTAGCGAATGGCGGTCCATCATAGAATACAAATTCTCCTTTATTTGAGGGCTTTTCTAGGGTTTTATTGAAAATATTATTTTCATTCCAAAAAGCTAGTATTCTCTCTTCATTTAGAGAAATTTTACTTTTCTGTATCTCTGAAGACTGTAATACTTGTTCAGACTTTTGTTTTGGTTTTTGTTCCTTTCCTTGCTCTTCGTTCATGAGCCTATTTTAACATTTTTTAGCGAAAAAACTATTACATTCTCTCTGGCACATTTATTCCTAATATCCATAATCCATTTTTCATAATTTCTCTAAAGACCTTGGTTAATACCACGCGATATGATGATAAAGGATTATTTTTATCTATTATTTGATTATTTGCATAATAAGAATTAAAAGCAGATGATATTTCTATCAAATAAGTGACTATATGATGCGGAGCATATTCTAATCTTGCTCTTTCTATTATTTCTGGAAAACGTATGAGTAACTTTTCTAATAATTCTACACTATTAGACGATAGTTCTATTTTATCTATAAAACTATTATCGATTTTATCATTTATTCCATTCTCTTTTGCCTTTGATATTACCGCACTGGCTCTCACTGTTGAATATTGCAAATATGGACCAGAATCACCTTCAAATGAAACTGCTTTCTTTGGATCATAGATTATATCCCCTCCTATTCCCTGACGAAGGATAGTATATTTCAAAGCTGATACAGAAACATCCTTCAAAACTTTTTCATATTCATCCTTACTGAATTCTCTATCTTTTATTTTCTCTTTTACCAATACTTCAAATTCCTCTATAAAATCCTCTGCTTTTACAATATTTCCTTTTCTCGAAGACATCTTTCCAGAACTTGGTCGCAACATACCATGACTTATATGTTTCATCTTGGAAGCAATATCTGGATATATAACCTTTAATGTAGCTAATATAACTTTAAAATAATCATTCTGTTCATTTGCAGTTATGGTAATAGATTCTTTCATATCAGGATATTTATCGAACTTTTTCATAGTAAGTCCTAACTCTTTTGATTCATATGTCGGCAATCCTTCTTTGTTTATAAATACTCTTGTATGTAAATCATATTTTTCTCCAGGGAATATTATTGCTCCTTCACTTTTCTCAAATATTCCTTTTAATAAAAATTCTTTTACTATTTCTATTCCATTAGAAGCAACTTCACTTTCAAAAAAGAAATCATCAAACTTTGTGCCAAGCTTATTATATATAGAATCAAAATATTCTAGACTTATTTTTCTTCCATATGTATATATTTTATTTATTTCTTCATCTGACTTTTCGAAAATCTTTTTATTTATTTCTGTAATCTCTTTTTTTGCTATTTCATCTTCTTCATATTTATTATTACCTATTACATACATTCTACCCATATATTCTACGGTTGATTCTTTATTACCATCTTTTATTATGGCCCATATAGTTTTCGCAACATGCAATCCAACATCTCCTTGATAACAAGCTCGGATAACATTTGCTCCGGAAAACTCTATAATTCTAGAAATAGATTCACCGATAGTATTCGCCATTAGATGACCTATATGGAAAATCTTGAATGGATTCGGATCAGTATATTCCACCATTATTTTTCTTTTATTATCTATATCTATTTTTCCAAAATTCTCTATATTATTTGAAATCTCTATTATCTTATTTCTAAAATATTTATCCTTTAATTTAAAATTAATAAAACCTGGACCAGCTATATCTATAGACGATATATCTGCGATTTCATCTTTATGAAAATCTTTAACTATTCTCTCCGCCAAAACTTTCGGATTCATCTTTAATTCTTTGCTGTATATAAGAGCGATATTTGTAGCGAAATCACCATGAGAAATATCATCTGGGTATTCCAAATGCACCTTGGGGCTTTCTATACCCAATTCCTTTAATATATTCGATATATTATTCTTTATTCTTTCTCTTATATTTAACTCTTTCATTGTTTTTATTCTAACATTTTAATAAATATAGTATATGTTTATAATACGATCACTTTCTAGTCTAAATCAATAAATTACCTGTGACACTTGACTTTTCATATATATTTGGTAGATTTTAATAAGAAAGTACAAAGAATTTTGATTCAAAAGACAACGTTTGCGCGTCGCTTTGCAAACGTGAATCAAGGTGAGATTCCGATACCTCCCTAAGGATGAATGCCTACCATCCTCCCAGAACTTCTAGGTGTCGGTGGTGTTAGAGATAGAAACTCACGGGTTAAATCTTAATAGGTATTATTCCTCCTGTGCCCTATTAGGAATAACCATATTGTCTTGTCTCCCCTCTCAAGTTTCGCACCTTGAGGGGGGTTTTCTTTTATTTAGATTTTCTTAGGATTTTATCTATTCTCTCTGCAATCTTTTTCATATCCTTTTCTTTCTTTCCTCTAGTAGTTTCTGCTGCTGTACCTAATCTTATTCCAGAAGGATCTACAGGTGGTCTAGTATCGTATGGTATTGCATTCTTGTTTACTATAATTCCCTCCTTTTCCAATCTATCGCTAGCTTCTTTACCAGAAACACCTTTACCATCCATCCAGGTATCTATAAGTATCAGATGACTATCTGTACCACCAGATATTATTCTCCAACCTCTTTTCGCTAATTCTTCTGCCAATACCTTTGCATTCTTCTTTACCTCTACCGCATACCTCCTGAAAGTTCCAGTATTAGCTTCTTTTAATGCCACCGCCACACCTGCTATTTGATTTATATGCGGGCCACCTTGAAGTCCTGGGAAAACTGCTTTGTCTATAAGTTCACCCAAAGTATTTTCTTTGCCATTCTTATTTACTATTTTCTTTTCATTCTTTGAGAAAATAATGGCACTACGAGGACCACGCAAAGTCTTGTGCACTGTAGTTGTAACTATATCTGCATATTCAAATGGTGATGGATATGCCCTACCCGCTACCAAACCCGCGAAATGCGACATATCTATCATAAGCAATGCACCACAAGAATCAGCTATTTCTCTTAATTTTTTGAAATCTACAATTCTAGGATAAGCAGTATATCCACCAACTATAATCGCTGGTTTTTCTGATATTGCTATTTTCTTTAATTCATCATAATTAAGAGTTTCAGTTTTCTTATCAACACCATAAGGTACTTGTGTCCAGAACTTGCCTGTAGCAGAAACTTTGTATCCATGTGTGAGATGTCCTCCTTGATCCAGAGACATTCCCATTATTTTCCCACCGAAAGGAATAAGAGCAACATAAACAGCGAGATTCGCTGGAGAACCCGATAATGGCTGAACATTAACATGCCATTTATCTTTATTTAGATTAAATAGTTTCAAAGCTCTTTCTATAGCTAGATTCTCTATACTATCCATTATTTCATTACCACCATAATATCTTTTACCAGAATATCCTTCAGCATATTTATTAGTGAGTTCTGAACCAAGAGCTTCCAATACATCTTTGGAAACATAATTCTCTGAGGCTATGAGATTTATGACCTTCCTCTGACGCTTCTTCTCTGTTTCAATCAATTTTTTTATTTGTGTATCTTTCATGGTGGTTAATAGATTATTTATTAATATAATTAGTCTATCACTATTTATAAAAGTAGGAAGAAGGAAAAATATAATGAAATATAAATAAAGAAAAAGAAAGCCCCTTCACATATTGTATGTAATAGGGGTCTTTGAAATTAACCTTATAGCGTGAATTATATCCCCATAACAGAGATAACATCAGCTATGACATTATCCAAGGGTTGATTTGCATCAACTCTTACGAATTTATCATTCACCCTAACGGAGAAATTTATATACCCTTCCCTGATCCTCTGATGGAAAGAGACGTCTTTCTCATCGAAATGATTGACTTCTCCATTACGAGAATTAACTCTGGATAATCCAGTACAGACATCCACATCAAGGAAGATGTATAGATCTGGGCGACAATCTTCCATGAAATAATATCTAGTAGTCCAGAAGAAATCACTGAGCGGTAAAGATTGTTGCCCATGCAACTGATATGCATAGGTACAACAATCAAAACGATCAGAGAGAACATTCTTACCATCATCCAACGCTGGATTGATAAGTTTCGCTATATGTTCTACTCTAGCCGCCCAGAAGAGAAGAAGCATTGCAGCTGGTGTAGCTTCTTTTCCGAGAGGGTCCTTGAACATGAGATTACGGATATTCTCCGCATACGGAGAACCTCCAGGCTCTCTAGTAGTTACAAGATCTGGATATCTTTTCTTGATCTCCTTAATAACAGTTGATTTCCCAGAACCTTCTCCACCACACAAGACTATGAATTTTCCTCTTTTCATAAGTTGATTCTATTATGTTGTTTATGTCTAACCAATTCTAAAATAAGATTATAATTATGAATACAGAATGTCAAACTACTTCTTGAATAAAGATATCGAATTATCTAATAAATAAACTTTATTAATACCTGCTTTTATCATCGAATCCCAACAAGGTTTGCAACACCACCAATGTCCATAAAGATAAAGATCAGAACCTTTTATATCCTTATTCGAAGATAAGGCATTTATTACAGCTCTAGATTCTGCATGTTGTTTATGAGATGAACATCCAGGACATAACCAATACTTTTCTCCAGATTTTATCTTTAATATTTTACGTATACATAAATGATTTTTATGTATATTTATTAAAGTCTTATTATTTAATTTACTTTTATTGGCACCTTTACCTATAATCTTTCCATAAAGAACAACAACAGCTCCCGTAGGATGATTCATATCTGTAGATAGAGTATTTCTCACATTCATAGCTTCTTTCATATAAATATTATCTATAGAAACATATTCTATAGACCTCCCTTCTGGTAAGTATGGATATATAGTATTCATTGGAGTATGATAAGGACATTATATATAATAAAACTACAATGACAAAATTTGATCAAATATATAAAGATATAGTTACTAGAATAATGAAAGAAGGAATAAAAGAATTTAGTGAAAGAACTGGTTATGAGACTATGGCTATACCAGGACTTCATTTCTCTATAGACATAGAAAAGGATGGATTCCCATTGCTTACACTTAGGAAAATACCAGTAAAGATGTTCGTAGCAGAACAAGTATGGTTTCTATCTGGAGCTAGAAAACCAGAAATATTTCTTAGAGATTATACAAAGATCTGGGATCTTTTTACCAATCCAGGAGATGTAGTAACCGTGGCTTATGGATATAGATGGAGAAAACATTTCGGTAGAGATCAAATATCAATGTTAATAGATTTATTAAAGAAAGAAAGAAGTTCTAGACAAGGTGTCATAGTCACATGGGATCCATCTAGTGATGGACTTTCATTATCAAAAAAGAAAAATGTTCCATGCCCATATACATTCACAGTAAACATTATAGGAGATAGATTACATCTACATAATATAGTCAGATCAAATGATATTATGTTGGGCTTCCCTGCTGATGTGGCGGGATTTGCATTATTGATGTGTATATTAGCCCAAAAATTAAAAGTAAAACCAGGTATATATTCTCATTCTATTTCTAATGCACATATATACAGCAATCATTATGATGGAGCAAAAGAAATAATGAAAAGAAAAAATAATCATAAAAAGATAGTTCTAGAATTACCAAAGAATTCCTTTGAAAAAGCCGAGAAAATGGATAAGAAATTTACCGATGCTGTGGTAGAAAATCTAGCAAAGCAGTATAATCCAATGGAAGCGATAGGAGGATTGAAAATAGCCCTATAAATTAAAAATTATCTAAAAGAAAATATATGTCAGTAATTACAAAAAACAATATACTAGAAAGGATAAAGAAAGGAAATATAGTCTTCAAACCAGAAATAGATAGCTTCCAATTACAAGAACATTCTGTAGATTTGCGTTTAGGTTTTACATTTATGATACCTAAAATGTGGCATTTAACAGTCAAAGGTAGAGAGTCTCTAGATATAACTCATTTCGATAAAGAGAATAAAGAATTATTTGAAATAATAGAATTAGAACAAGGTCAATATTTTGATTTATTACCACAAGAACATGTTATAGTATCAACTTTTGAATCCATAAAGATTCCAAACGATCTCATGGCTGTGCTATATCCTAGATCATCTACAAATAGAAAAGGATTATCACTCGATCTAACTGGAATAATAGATTCTGGATATGAAGGACAATTAGTATTACCAATACGAAATAATACAAGATCTCAAACAGTTAGATTGTATCCAGGAGAAAGATTATGCCAAGTAGTATTCGAAGAATTATCAGAAAATATAGCTTCCCCAAGAAAAAGTAAATATCATAAAAGAGATATTATAGATGGAATAGGTAAAGAAAAGAAAGATGAATCTTCTATGATTGTTAAAGGTGAAATAAAAGCTTTGAAAGAAAAATATAAAATAAAATAAATGAAAATATTTATCATAGCCGCTATTACTGCTGACGGTTTTATAGCGAAGAATAGTGATCATCCCGCCATATGGACCAGTAAGGCAGATAAAAAGCGCTTTGTAGAGCTTACAAAGCGTGCAGGAGTTATGATAATGGGTTCATCTACATACAAAACCATAGGTAGACCATTAAAGGATAGATTAACTGTAGTATATTCAAAATCACAGAAATTCGATGGAGTAGAAATGACAAATAGCGATCCAATAGATCTAATAAAAGGCTTAGAAAAAAGAGGTTATAAAGAAATAGCTATATGTGGCGGTGCTAATATATATTCGATGTTTATGAAGGCAAAAGTTGTAGATACAATCTATTTAACAATAGAACCTATTTTATTCGGAAAAGGTATGAATATATTCAATGAGGAATTAGATTTCAAATTAACATTGAGAAATGTAGAAAGTATAAAAGAAAGCGACTCTATTCTATTGGAATACGGAGTCGCTTTCTCTTAATCTTTATTGAATTAAATTATCCTTTAACTTCTATACCTAGTGATCTGCATGAACCTTCTATAATCTTCATTCCAGCTTCTATTGTATCTGCATTTAGATCTGGCATTTTCTTTTCTGCTATTTCTCTTATCTTGGCACGAGTTATAGTTCCAGCTTTCTTTACTGCATGCTTTCCTGAGCCCTTCTCTACTCCGGCAGCTTTAAGTATTAGAGATGAAGCTGGTGGAGTCTTTAATACGAAATCATAAGTTCTATCTTCGTATACAGTTATAACAACTGGTATTATATCGCCACCCATATTCTTTGTAGCATCATTGAATTTCTTTGTGAAATCACCAATATTAACACCTGCCTGACCCAATGTAGGACCAAGTGGAGGCGCTGGGGTTGCTTTTCCAGCTGGAGCACTTACTTTTACTTTTTTTATTACCTTTTTAGCCATATAATTTGTATTTCTTTTATTTGATGTAGATTACCTTATATTTTCTTAACTTGCAAGAAATCCAGCTCTACTGGTGTCTCTCTTCCGAACATTGACACTAGGACCTTTACCTTTCCTCTATTATCATCAACTTCATTTACTTTGCCTTCTAGATCTTTGAAAGGACCGTCTGTAATCTTTACTATATCATCTATAGATAGATCTATAGTATGTTTTAATTCATCTTTATTCATTCTACTGAATAACATATCAACTTCTTTTGCATCCAATGGAACTGGATACACTCCAGAACCTACGAAACCCGTAACGCGTGGAGTATTGCGAACAATATACCAAGAATCATCTGTAACTACCATTTCTACAAGAACATATCCAGGATATATCTTTTCTTCTTCCTCTACTCTCTTTCCTCCTTTAATCTTTATTTTCTTTTCTGTTGGTACTATAACATTAAAGATTCTGTCTTCCATTCCTAAAGACTCTATTCTCTGTTTTAGATTTCTGGCAACAGCATTTTCATAACCTGCATAAGTATGTATAGCGTACCAATTTTTTTCTCCACCAATTTTTTGTTTACTCATTAGAAATTATATTATACGAATAATGATAGAAGTTTTGAGAAGATATAGTCAAAGAAACCAAGGAAAAATGATAGTACTATGGATACAGAAATAACTAGTAGAGCATAAGAAATAGCTTGTTTTCTTGAAGGCCAGCTAACATGTGCCATTTCAGCCTTAGTTTCCTTTATATATTCAGTGATTTTCATATTGTTTTTATTAAAAATCCCCTTTCGGGGTCGTATTTACATACTACCCCTAATCATAAAACAAGTCAACTTTGTCTGGATAATGAGAAAATCGGTTCACCTATTAGAAAATTGATTCGCCTATTAGAAAATTGGACTTGGCTAATTAGAGAATCGGTTCGCCGATCTTGCGGTCGGAAGCTCTTTTTCTTTACTCCGTACACTCGTAAAGAAAAAGACTTCCTCCCCGTCGGCTCACACGATTTTCTAGTTTGTAATATTCCATACTAGAAAATTGAGACTTGG
>JBPOID010000005.1:0-204389 GCA_052034805.1 Candidatus Tayloriibacteriota bacterium | reverse complement strand
CCAAGATAAAAGATATGAAATGGTTACAATGGATAAAGAACTTAGTTATATATACCTATACCAGAGTCATAGACGGTATGATTGACTTTGGTAATCTCCTTATCACTCATAAAATGGGGGATGAGGTGTATACGGTGAAAAACTAGACTAAATTTGCCTTTTACATATTTTATGTTAGAGTGTCTTAACGACTATATATCAATATATATCGAGAGAGAAATGAGTAACCACTAGGTGAAAAAGTCAGTTCTCTCTAATTATTAGAAAAGTAAAAATAAATAATGCCCACAATAAACCAGTTAATGAAGAGTGGACGTAAGAGATTTTTGAGAAAATCAAAATCTGTTGCTCTTACTCGAAGTTTTAATACAATCAAGAATCGTCCAAGATTCTTCCCATCACCATTCAAAAGAGGTGTATGTATAAAGGTTACAACAAAGACTCCAAAGAAGCCTAACTCAGCTATAAGAAAGATAGCCCGTGTTCGTCTTACAAATGGAATGGAAGTCACAGCATATATTCCAGGAGAAGGTCATAATCTACAAGAACACTCAGTAGTTCTATTAAGAGGTGGACGTGTAAAGGACGTAGGTCTTCGTTATTCTGTTGTCAGAGGAGTATTGGATGCAGCAGGAGTAGAGAAGCGTAGAAAGGGTCGAAGTCAATACGGTAATAAGAAGCCAAAAGCAGCAAAAGCTTAATCTAAAATAATATGAGAAGAAAAATAAAGAATAAATATCCCGTAAAACCAGAAGCAGTATTTGAATCTTTGAAAGTTTCAAAGCTTATAAACTATGTTATGGAAAGCGGTAAGAAGAATACAGCAAGAAAAATAGTATATGATTGTTTTGATATTCTAAAAGAAAAGGCAAAAGTAGAGAATCCTCTTGAACTTTTTGAAACTGCTCTAAAGAATACAGCCCCAGCTATGGAAGTACGTTCTCGTCGTGTAGGAGGTGCAAACTATCAGGTTCCTCGTGAAGTTCGTCCTCAAAGACAACAGTCTCTATCTATAAAATGGATAGTTCTAGCAGCAAGAGGCAAAAAAGGAAAGCCAATGGCAGAAAAATTAGCAGAAGAAATAATATCAGCTTCAAAGAATGAAGGAGAAGCAGTAAAGAAGCGTGAAAATACTCATAAAATGGCTGAAGCAAACAAGGCTTTTGCTCACTTTGCTTGGTAAATCCGATCTGAATTCAATTTGTGTTTTTGTTTTGATAGTTTTTATTAAAATTAAATAAAATAAGTAATTAAAATATGAATCGTGATTATCCTCTAGAGAAAGTTCGTAATTTCGGTATTATTGCCCATATAGATGCTGGTAAAACTACTACATCAGAACGTGTGCTTTATTATACCGGTATGATACATAAGATCGGTGAAGTTCATACAGGAGAGACTGTAACAGATTGGATGGAACAAGAAAGAGAGCGTGGTATAACAATAACCGCAGCTGCTATAACATGTTTCTGGAATCCTTCTTATATGCCAAAGGAAGATGTTTCAAAGAAATGTAGATTCAATGTTATAGACACACCAGGACATATAGACTTTACCGTAGAAGTTAAACGTTCTCTACGTGTATTGGACGGTGCTGTTGTAGTTTTTGATGGAGTTGCTGGTGTTGAACCACAATCAGAAACAAACTGGCGTTATGCTGATGAAGGCAATGTTCCACGTCTATGTTTTATAAATAAAATGGATAGAATGGGTGCATCTTTTGAAAAATCATATGCATCTATATTAGAAAGATTAAATAAAAAGGCCGTTAGATTCCAAATTCCTATAGGTACAGAAGGTGAACATGTTGGAGTTGTAGATCTTCTAAAGATGAAGGCTTATTATTTCGAAGGTGAAAAAGGAGTAAATATAGTAGAAAAAGAAATACCAGAAAATCTATTAGCTGATGCAAAGAAATATCATGCAGAACTTATAGAAAAAATCGTAGAAAATGATGATGTTCTTATGCAACAATACCTAGAAGGTAAGACTATTGCTATAGAAAATCTGAAACCAGTTATAAGAAAAGCAGTTATAGCAAATAAAATATTCCCCGTATTCACAGGTTCTGCTCTGAAAAATGTTGGAGTTCAACTTATTTTGGATGCCGTTGTTGATTATTTACCTTCACCATTGGATCTTCCACCAGTAAAGGGAACAGATCCATTAACAGGTGAGCAAATAATAAGAAATGCATCTGATTCTGAGCCATTTGCTGCTCTTGCTTTCAAGTTACAGAACGATCCTTTCGTAGGACAATTAACATTCTTTAGAGTTTATTCTGGAACAATAGAAGCAGGAAGTTATATATATAATTCCACAACTGGTAAAAAAGAAAGACTCGGACGTATAGTTAGACTTCAAGCTGATAAAAGAGAAGAGGTTAAAAAGGTTTTCGCGGGGGAAATAGCAGCGGCGGTAGGTCTAAAGGAGGCTCTTACTTCACATACATTCTGTGATGAAGAAAAACCAATAGTATTGGAAGCTATAAAATTCCTAGAACCAGTGGTGTCTCTACGCATAGAGCCAAAGACAAAAGCTGATCAAGAGAAAATGGGTATGGCGCTTAGAAAACTTGCAAACGAAGATCCAACATTCAAAATATCTTCAAATAGTGAGACAGGAGAAACACTTATAGCAGGTATGGGTGAATTACACCTAGAAATCATGATCGATCGTATGAAAAGAGAATTCGGCGTAGAAGCTAATGTAGGTAAACCACAAGTAGCATACAGAGAGACAATATTAAGTACAGCAGAAGCAGAACATAAATACATAAAGCAATCTGGAGGTAAGGGTCAATACGGTCACGTAAAGATAACTATTTCTCCGATGAAACCTATAGAACCTGGCACAAAAATACCAAAGAACGTTAGTAGATATGATGATTTTGAATTCATTAACTCTATTAAAGGAGGTGTTATACCACAAGAATTCATTCCAGCTGTTGAAAAGGGTGTTCGTGAAGCTATGGATAGAGGAGTTGTTGCTGGATTCCATATGGTAAATGTTTCTTGTGAATTAACATTCGGTTCGTATCATGATGTTGACTCATCTGAAATAGCTTACAAGATTGCAGCTTCTCAAGCTTTCCAAGAAGCTTCAAAACGTGCAAAACCTGTAATACTAGAACCTATAATGAAAGTAGAAGTTCTTTTCCCAGATAAATATATGGGAGATATAACAGGTAGTATTTCATCAAAGAGAGGAACAATAGAAGAAATGACAGAAAGAGGTCAAGCCAAGGTATTACATGCTAAAGTTCCACTTTCAGAAATGTTCGGATATACAACACAATTGCGTTCTATGACATCTGGTCAGGGAAGTGCAACAATGGAATTCGATCATTATGAGGTTGTTCCAGGAAATATTGAAAAGGAAATAGTAGAAGCAAGAAAATAATAAATAAAATAGTCCAAAAATAAAAATCTTTTATATTAACAATATTATATAAAAAGATTTGACAGAAAACTGCGTGCCTGCTAGTATAGCAAGTACGCAGTTTTCTTGCGTTTAATTTTTATTACTAGTCTTATTAATAATTTATCTTTAGCTCTATTTGACATAGTCACTTCACGTCTAAGTCAAATAGTGGTAAAGCACTAAAATCATATGGCAACAGAGTTTAATCGTAGCAAGCCCCATGTTAACGTAGGTACAATAGGCCACGTTGATCACGGCAAGACTACTCTTACTACATCTATCCTAGCAGTTCAAGCAAAGGATGGCTTAGCTAACCTAAAGACCTACGCGGATATAGCGAAGGGAGGTACAGTTCGTGATGCTTCAAAAATAGTTACTATTTCATTAGCACACGTAGAATACGAGTCACCACTTCGTCACTATGCTCACATAGACTGTCCAGGTCACGCAGACTTCGTAAAGAACATGATTACAGGTGCCGCTCAGATGGACGGTGCTATTCTAGTTGTTTCTGCACAAGACGGAGTTATGCCACAAACAAGAGAACATATTCTTCTTGCAAAGCAAGTGGGTGTTCCAAAGATAGTAGTTTTCCTAAATAAGTGTGATATGGTTCCTGAAAAGGATCTTATCGATCTAGTTGAAGAAGAAGTAAGAGAGCTTCTAACAAAGCAAGGTTTCGATGGAAAGAATGCTCCTGTTATCCGTGGTTCTGCTCTAAAGGCTCTAGAAGGAGATGCAGAATGGGTAGCAAAGATAAAGGATCTTATGAATGCTCTTGATACATACATACCTATGCCAGTACGTGAAGTTGATAAGCCATTCCTAATGCCTATAGAAGACATATTCTCTATAGAAGGACGTGGTACTGTGGTTACAGGACGTATAGAAAGAGGCCAAGTAAAAGTTGGTGAAGAAGTAGAAATAATAGGTTTCAGAGATACATCAAAGACAACTATCACAGGTATAGAAATGTTCAATAAATCTCTAAAGGAAGGTCTAGCAGGAGATAATGCCGGATTACTTCTAAGAGGTACAGGAAAAGACGATGTTACTCGTGGTATGGTTCTAGCAAAGACAGGTTCAGTAAAACCTCATACAGAATTCGAAGCTGAAGTATATATTCTAAAGAAAGAAGAAGGCGGACGTCATACACCATTCTTCACAGGATATAAGCCTCAGTTCTACATAAGAACAACAGACGTTACAGGAGAAGTTACTCTAGCTACTGGTGTAGAAATGGTTATGCCAGGAGATACAGTTACATTCAAGGTAAAACTAGTAGCCCCAGTTGCTCTAGAAGACAAGCAGAGATTCGCTATACGTGAAGGAGGAAAGACTGTAGGTGCCGGAGTTGTAACAAAGGTTATAGCTTAATAAATAAATAATATGACCACTGCTAAAAAAGATACAGTAAAGAAAATATCAAAACCTCGCGCAAAGTCGGTGGTCAAAGAAGGTGATTCTCCACGTCTTAGAATAAGAGTAAGAGCTTATGAACATAAGATTCTAGATACATCTCTAAAGCAAATAATGGATACAGCTATTAGACATGATGTAGAATTCTATGGTCCGATACCTCTTCCTACAGAAATAAAGAAATACACCGTTAACCGTGCAGCTTTCGTTTATAAGAATGCTCGTGAACAATTCGAGATGAGAGTTCATAAGAGACTTATAGACATATTGAATCCAAATCAAAAGATAATAGAAGCCCTTACTAATCTCAGTCTTCCATCAGGCGTCAATATAGATGTAAAAATGATGTAATGGTTGCTTGACCGAATAACAGAAATTTATGAAATTCATTCTTGGACGAAAATTAAATATGACTCAGATCTTCGATAAAGAAGGTGTTGTTAGACCAGCAACTCTAGTCGAAGCTTCTCCTATTGTTGTTTCTCAAGTAAAGACAAAGGAGAATGATCAATACGGAGCAGTGCAAGTTGCTTCAGGTGCAATAAGTGATAAAAATTTATCTAAACCAATGAAAGGTCATCTAAAGGACTTGGGTGCTTTTGCTTCCTTGAGAGAATTTAGAATGGATGATATTACTTATAAAGTAGGTGACAAAATAGACCTAAGCCAATTCAAAGAAGGCGATATAATACAAGTAAGTGCTATATCAAAAGGTAAAGGTTTCCAAGGTGTTGTTAAGCGCCATGGTTTCGCTGGTGGACCTCGTACTCATGGTCAGAAACATAGTGAAAGAGAGCCAGGATCTATCGGAGGAGGACTTAGAAATAAAGTTCCAAAGAAAATGCGCATGGCAGGACGTATGGGTAGTGATAAGGTTACAATAAAGAATCTAAGAGTTCTTCATATTGACCAAAACACAAATACTCTATATATTTCAGGAGCAATACCAGGAAGAAGAGGTACTTTGGTAGAGGTTATATCAGAATAACGGTTACGCATGAATTATTTTAAATAAAAAAATGGAAACAAAATTATACAATCAAAAAGGTGGAGAAGCAGGAAAGCTAAATATTCCTGAATCAGTATTTGGACTACCTTGGAATGCCGATCTAGTACATCAGGTTGTTGTTTCTATGACATCAAGCATGCGTCATCCTATAGCTCATACAAAGACTCGTGGTGAAGTTAGTGGAGGTGGTAAAAAGCCTTGGCAACAGAAGGGTACAGGACGCGCAAGACATGGTTCTACACGTTCTCCTATATGGGTTGGTGGAGGTATAGCTCATGGACCTAGAAATGAGAAGAATTATGATAGAAAAATAAATAAAAAGGCAAAGACAAAAGCTCTATACACTATTCTTTCAAAGAAATATCGTGATGGTGAAATACTTTTTATAGATAATTTGAAATTCGGTGCTCCAAAGGCAAAAGATGCAAAAGCTACTTTGATTTCTCTTTCAAAAATAAAAGGATTCGAAAAGTTAGCTACAAAGCCAAAGAATGCCGCAATAATAGCAATAGATAAAAAATATCCAGAAATAGTAAAGAGTTTTGGTAATTTCGGAAATGTTAATGTAGAAGAATTCCGTACAATCAATCCAGTTTCAGCACTTAATTCAAAATATATAGTCGTTACAAATCCAGAAGAATCATTTAAGATTTTTAATAAATAAATATATGGCTATATTCGGAATTGGAAAAAAGAATAAAGAAGTAAAGGAGACTACAAAGACAGAGGTTTCAAAGGCTAAATCTAAAGTAGTTAAGACAAAAACTGTAAAAGAGAAAAAAGTTTCTTCAAAGGCTATTGCTACTACTTCAACACCGGTTGTAACAATGTCTGCTTATAATCATCTTATACTTAGACCAAGAATAACAGAGAAATCAGGAATGATGAGTGAATCATTAAACCTTTATACTTTTGAAGTTACAAAAGATTCTACAAAACCTTCTATAGAAAAAGCTATAAAGAGTCTTTACAAAGTTACTCCTTTGAAAGTTAGAATTGTTAATCTTCCTGCAAAGAAAGTTTTTGTAAGAGGAAAGAGGGGAGTACAATCATCAGTAAAGAAAGCTCTAATCTATCTTAAAAAAGGAGATAAGATTGAGTTTGTATAATTAAAATAATATGAAAAGCTATCATCCAACAACACCATCAAGACGAGGAATGACAACACTTCCATATAGGAAGTATTTAACAGCCTTTGAACCTTATAAACCTCTAACAAAGGGTATGAAGCGTGATATGGGTAGAAATAGTCAGGGAAGAATAACAGTAAGACATAAGGGGGGAGGAAATAAGAAACTTTATCGTATAGTAGATTTCCTATATGAAAAGAAAAATATGGAAGCAGTAGTTAAGACTATAGAATACGATCCATTTCGTACTGGATTCATCGCTCTTGTACAATATCTAGATGGTGAAAAGAGATATATTCTAGTTCCAAAAACTGTAAAAGTTGGAGACAAATTCATAGTATCTGAAACAGCTTCTGTATCAGTAGGAAATCGTTTACCTTTGAAGAATATACCAGTTGGTACATTTATATATAATATAGAAATAAAACCAAATGGCGGTGCAAAGCTTGTACGTGGTGCTGGTTCATTCGCTCAAGTTATAGCAAATGATGCTGGATATACACATATAAAACTTCCTTCTACAGAAGTAAGAAAGATACATGAGAATGCATGGGCTACAATAGGTACTGTATCAAATGAAGAATCTCATCTAGTAAATATAGGTAAAGCTGGACGTTCTCGTTGGATGGGTATACGTCCTACAGTTCGTGGATCTGCTCAGAACCCTGTGGATCACCCATATGGTGGAGGAGAACAGAGAACTGGTAGAGGATTGAGAAGATTGAAGACAAGATGGGGTAAGCCAGCAGGAAAAGGTCAGAAGACTCGTACACCAAAGAAATATTCAAATATCTTTGTTGTATCAAGAAGAAGAGTTGGTAAGAGTAAGAAAGTAGAACAATAAAAAGAAAATAATGCAAACATTGACTTTAGTCAATAATTTGATAGTATTTTAAAACTTTAAAGAAAATCAATAAAACAAAATGTCACGATCACTAAAGAAAGGTCCATATGTAGAAGAAAGGCTATTAAAGAAAATAGCAGGTAAAAAGCCTACAGAAACTGGCTCTATAAAGACATGGTATAGAAGAAGCCAAATAGCTCCAGAAATGGTTGGATTTATCTTTGGCGTGTATAATGGAAAGCAACATATTGATGTTCTTATAACAGAAGAAATGGTTGGACATCGTCTAGGTGAATTCTCCCCTACAAGAAAGTTCATAAGACATGGAGGTAAAATGCAGAAAGAACTAGAAATGAAAGCAAAGGAAGCTGAAGTAAATGCTGCAAAATCAGCAAAAGAAGCAGTAGCAGCTCCAGCTAAGAAATAATTATATTATTATGATAACCGCATCACTAAAAAATTTCAGACAATCACCAAGAAAGGTAAGATCCGTAGCGAACTTAGTACGCGGTAAATCTGTCGATCAAGCTTTGAATACACTTAGTTTTTTGAATAAAAAAGCAGCTGATCCTCTTTATGTTTTATTGCAATCTGCTATAGCTAATGCAAAGAATAATTACGGTTTAGAGAAAACAGGATTGATAGTAAAAGAATTAAGAGTAGATGTAGGATATATACTAAAGCGCAGAATGCCTCGTGCGCGTGGTAGTGCATATCCTATCAATAAACGTACAAGTCATGTAATGTTGGTTTTGGCACCTTTAGCACCTAAAACCCCTAAGAATAAGAAGAAATAAATATATGTCACATTCAGTACACCCATATTCACATAGATTAGGAATAATACGCGATTGGAAGAGTCGCTGGTTTGGTGTTAACAAGGGATATAGAACATCTCTAAAGACTGATTTGATTATCCGTGAATTTTTGGTAAAAGAATTACGTCCTTTTTATCTAGCGGATATACAAATAGAAAGAAATCAGAAATCATTACGCGTAGTAATAAAGACTTCAAGACCAGGAATGATAATAGGTAGAAGTGGTGATGGGGTAGTGAAGCTTCAAAAGAAAATATTAAATCTAATAAAGAAAAATGATATAAGTCTTGCTGGTCAAGAATTGAAAATAGATATAGAAGAAGTTAGAAATCCAGAATCAAATGCTGCTATAGTTGCCATGATGGTGGCTGAAGGTTTGGAAAAGAGACTTCCTTTCAGAAGAGTTATGAAACAAACTCTAGAGAAAGTTCTAGCAAGTCGCGATGTTCTAGGTGCAAAGATAAAATTAGCTGGCCGTCTAGGTGGTGCAGATATGTCAAGACAAGAAGATTTGAAAAAGGGTCAAATACCTCTACAAACTCTACGTGCTGATATTGATTTTGCTCGTGAAAAAGCCCATATGACATATGGTGATATCGGAATAAAGATTTGGATATACAAAGGTCAGATTTTCAATAATAAGAATAAATAAACTACCATGCTTTTCCCTAAAAAAGTAAAATTTAGAAAGTGGCATACAGGCAGAAAGAATGCAAAGAAGCTTGCTAGTTCTGTTTCTACTAGAGGTGTAAAACTATCTTTTGGATCATATGGACTTAAAGCTTTGAATTATGGACGTCTTTCTTCAAATGAAATAGAAGCTGCAAGAAAGGTTATGGCTAGATATGCTACAAAGTCTGGAAAGGTATGGGTTAGAGTTTTCCCAGACAGACCATTTACAAAGAAGCCTCCAGAGGTTAAGCTCGGTAAAGGTAAGGGAGATCCAGTAGGATTCGTAGCTGAGGTCAAAGCTGGTAGAATACTATTTGAAATAGATGGAGTATCAGATGAAATAGCTTTGGAAGCTTTGAGAAAAGCTGGTACAAAGATAAGAGTACATACCAAAGTAATAAGTAGAAATATTGCTTAATATAAAAATATGAAAGAATATAGAGAAAAAACAATAGAAAGTTTGAATGATTTGATAAAGGAAAAACAAGAAGCCTTGAGAAACTTTCGATTTGGTTCCACAAATAGCAAAACAAAGAATGTAAAATTAGGTAAAACTCTAAGAAAAGATATAGCAAGAATAATGACTGAACTTTCTTTGAGAAAGACATTAATAAAATAATATGGAAAAAAATACAGAAAAAAAGAATATAATAACTCCAAAGAGACAAACTCTCACAGGTGTGATAGTATCTGACAAAATGAAAGATACAGCAGTTGTACTTGTTGAGAGATATGTTAAGGATAATAAATATCAAAAATATACAATTATAAGAAAGAAGTACAAGGTGCATAATGAAGGCAATGTAAAGAAAGTGGGGGATAAGGTTGTTATAGAGTCATGCAGACCTATATCAAAGACAAAGTCTTTCAAGATAATTGCATAATTTAATTAAATTTTATGATTCAACCAAGATCAATAGTAAGAATAACTGATAACTGTGGCGCCAAGATAGGACGTATATTCAAGGTGCTAGGTAGTTCAAAGAAACGCTATGCAGAAATAGGTGATCTTGTTGTATTGTCAGTACAGAAAGCAGAACCTAGAAAAACAATAAAGAAGAAAGATGTATTGCAAGCTGTGGTTGTTCGTCAGACTAGACCATACAGAAGAAAGGATGGTTCATATATTCGTTTTGATGAAAATGCAGTTATTGTTCTAGAAAAAGGAAAGAAAGAACCAATTGCAGGTCGTGTATTCGGTCCAGTTCCAAGAGAGCTTTCTGAAAAAGGTTTTCAGACTATTGCTTCTAGAGCTCCAGAAATAGTTTAATATAAAAAAATATGATAAAGAAAGATGATAATGTAATAATATTGACTGGAAAAGATAAGGGTAAAACTGGAAAGGTTATAAAGTCTATTCCAAAGGAAGGTAAGGTTGTAGTTTCTGGTATAAATATAATAAAGAAACATCAGAGACCAAAGCAAAGTGGTCAGAAAGGACAGATTGTAGAAAAGCCTATGCCAATACATGTTTCCAATGTTGCTCTAAAATAAATAAAGATATATGAAATCAAATACAGTAAAAACTACATATGAATTAAACAAAGACTCTTTCAATGCTCTTAAGGGTAAATTTGATTGGAAGAATCCTATGCAAGCTCCAAAACTATTGAAAGTTGTTGTATCTACTGGTATAGGTTCTCTAAAGGATAAAAAGAAAATCGATTTGATAATCGATCGTCTATCAAGAATCACTGGTCAGAAGCCAGCAATAAGAGGCGCAAAGAAATCTATAGCTTCATTCAAGGTTCGTACAGGAGATCCAGTAGGATTACAAATAACTCTAAGAGGAAAGAGAATGTGTGATTTCATAGATAGACTTGTTCATATATCATTACCTCGTACAAAGGACTTCCGTGGTATACCAAAGACATCTCTAGATGAAATGGGAAATTACACTCTAGGAATAAAGGAGCATACTATATTCGCTGAGACTTCTGATGAAGATTTGAAAGACGTTTTCGGTATAGCTATAACAGTTGTAACTTCATCAAAGAAAAAAGAAGAGACATTAGCTTTCCTAGAATATTTAGGTTTTCCTTTTAAAAAGGAAGTAAAAGAAAGTAAATAATAAAATAGTTTGACTTTAATAGACTGTTTTGTTAGGATTCAAATTGTAAGTTTAATACAATAAATAGTGATTGGAAGCCCTATTTCTAATAATCCTCATAAAAGTGGATATGCTAGAGAAAAAGCTAACCAATCCACATTTTATTTATAAAATATGGCAAAAACATCAGTAAAAGCTAGAGCAAAGAAAACACCGAAATTCAAGTCGAGAGTAGTTAGACGTTGTTTTCGTTGTGGAAGAAAGAATGGTTATATGAGAGATTTCGATCTTTGCCGTATTTGCTTCAGAGAATTCGCAAATGAAGGAGTTATCCCTGGTATAAAGAAATCTTCTTGGTAATTTTTCAATAATATGATCACTGACCCTATATCAAATTTTATAATAAGTTTAAAAAATGCTAGTGAAGCAAAGAAAACTTCTATATCAGTTCCTTATTCTGCTCTAAAGGAATCAATAGCTCATGCTCTAAAGAAAGCTGGTTATGTTCTAAATATAGAAAAGAAAGGTAAAAAAGTAATAAAGACTCTAGATGTAGAATTAGCCTATATCGGAGAAGAACCTAGAATACATGGTGTAGATAGAATATCAAAACCATCAAGAAGAATTTATCAAAAGGCAAAGGATATACATATGTGGAAGAGTGGTTTTGGAAATACAGTATTTTCAACTCCAAAAGGTATTCTTTTGGATATAGATGCAAAGAAAAATAAAGTTGGAGGAGAAGTTCTATTTAAGATTTGGTAATAATTTCAAAAAATATGTCAAGAATAGCAAAAAAACCAATAGAAATACCAGCAAAGACAGAAGTAAAATATTCTGACAGTATTTTGTCTGTTAAAGGACCATTAGGAGAAATAAAGAAAGCACTTAAACCTGAAATAGACGTAAAGATAGAAAATAATCAAATCGTTCTAACACCATTAAAGAAAAATATAGAAGTAATGTCATTATGGGGATCATATACTTCTCATATAAAGAATATGTTAGCCGGAGTGAACACTCTATATCAGAAGAAACTTATAGTAGAAGGTATAGGTTTTAAATCTGATGTAAAAGGACAAGAATTACATTTATCTCTAGGATTTTCACATCCAGTAAAGATTAATATACCTAAAGATCTAAAAGTTACTGCCGATAAAAATATAATAGCAATATCTGGTATAGATTGTGAAAATGTAGGTCAATTCGCTTCCAAGATTCGTTCATTAAAGAAGCCTGAACCTTATAAGGGTAAGGGAATAAGATATGAAGATGAAGTAATACGTCGTAAGCAAGGTAAGAAATCAGTATAATCATTTTCTATAAATATATGAATACAAGCAAAATAAAACAAATGAAAATAGCTAGAAGACATAAGAAGATCAGAGCAACTATCTCTGGAACTTCAGATTGTCCAAGATTGTCTGTATTTCGTTCAAATAAATTCATATATGCTCAACTTATAGATGATGTTAAAGGTCATACTTTCGCAGAAGCTCATTCAGGAGATGCAAAGACAGTAGGAATAGAAATAGCAAAGAAAGCAAAGACTTTGAAATTAAGCAAAGTCGTATTTGATAGAGGTGGATATTTGTATACAGGCAAAATAAAAGCAGTTGCAGATGCAGCTCGCGAAGGAGGATTAAAATTTTAAACTTATATGGATAATAAAGAAATTATAAAAGAGAATATTATAGGTAAAAGTGTAGAAGAAATAGCTCCAATTCTTCAAGATGAAGCTATTGTTCCTATGGATGCTTCTGTAGAAGCTTCAAAGTCTCCAAAGGCTCGTGTTCAAAATAATAAAAGAAATACTGGCGGACGTAGACCAAGACAAGAGAAAGAAAGAATAAAGCCAGAATTCGATACAAAAATAATAGACATACGTCGTGTTACTCGTGTTGCTACTGGAGGTAGAAGATTCACATTCTCTGTTGCTGTGATTTCTGGTGATCATAAGGGACGTGTTGGTGTAGGTCTAGGCAAGGCTGGAGACACATCTCTTGCTATAGATAAAGCAACAAGAAATGCAAAGAAAAATATGATTAAGGTTCATTTGAGTCCTGCTATGACAATACCTCATTCTATAGAAGCAAAATATTCTAGTGCTATAGTTATGATGATGCCTGCGCGTGGTAGAGGAGTAGTTGCAGGAAGTGCAGTTAGAAATGTTATAGAGTTAGCAGGCATAAAGGATGTATGCGCAAAACTACTTTCTGGTAGTAAGAATAAATTAAACATTGCAAGAGCATCAATAAAGGCCCTATCAAGTCTTTCAAAGCATGATAGATCAAATCTTGTGAATGTAAATAATAAAATATAATAAGAAATACCATGCAATTAAATAATCTAAAACCAAAGACAAAGAATATGAAAACCATGATAGTTGGTCGTGGTGGAAAGCGTGGTAAGACTTCTGGCCGTGGTGGAAAGGGTCAAACAGCAAGAGCAGGTAACAAGCGTCGTCCAGAGCTTAGAGATTTCATAAAAAGAATCCCTAAACTTCGTGGTAGAGGAGTTAGTCCACATAAGAGTATAATATTGAAACCATTAACTCTTAATGTGGGTGATATAGATGCTATATATAATAATGGTGATATAGTTTCTCCAAAGACTTTGATAGAAAAGCATGCAATAAGCACATCAGAAGGCAAAATCCCAAAGATAAAGATATTAAGTGATGGAGATATAACAAAGAAAGTAACAATAGAGAATTGTCTATTATCAGAGAAAGCAAAAGAAAAAATAGAGAAAGCGGGTGGTTCCATAAAAGCATAATAAAATTTCATGTTAAATACATTTTTTAATAAAATCAAAGTAGTCTTAAAAGATTCAGTTATTAGAAAGCGTATATTGTTAACTCTAGGTGCCTTAGTAATATTCCGTCTTCTTGCCAATATACCAGTTCCTGGTGTTGATATTTCTAGTTTAGAGAGACTGTTATCTAGTAATCAATTCATAAATATATTAAATATATTCTCAGGTGGAGGAGTTTCTAGTCTTTCTATTGTTATGCTTGGAGTTGGTCCATATATAACAGCTTCTATTATCATTCAGCTTTTGACTATGATGTTCCCAAAGATAAAAGCAATGATGCAAGAAGAAGGTGAGGCTGGAAGAATGAAATTATCACAATATTCAAGATATTTGGCAGTACCATTGTCATTATTACAAGCTTTTGCTTTTATATCTTATCTATCAACAAGAGGTGTATTACCACATCTTACAGGTATGAGTTTATTGGTAAATGTATTAGTTATAACAGCAGGATCTATGCTTTTGATGTGGATAGGTGAGCTTATATCAGAATTCGGTATTGGAAACGGTGTGTCTCTTATCATATTCTCAGGTATAGTATCTGTTTTACCGGTAAAGATATTACAATTCGTAGCTAGTTTTGATATATCACAAATCCCTCTTTATGTAGTTTTCTTACTCATTACTCTGGTGGTGATTATAACTGTAGTTGTTGTAACAGAAGCAGAAAGACCAGTATCAGTTACTTATGCAAAGCAAGTTAGAGGAAATAAAGTCTATGGTGGTGTCTCAACATATTTGCCTTTACGTTTGAATCAAGCTGGTGTTATACCTATAATCTTTGCATTATCTATAATAGTTATACCTGGTATGATAGCTCAATTCCTATTGAATAGTAGTAATCCTACTGTTTCATCTATAGCTTATTCTGTTTCAACATTCTTAAGTCCTACTTCATGGGTATACGCAGTATTATATTTCATTTTTGTATTTGCCTTCACATATTTCTATACAGCAGTTACTTTTGATCCAAAGATGATATCTGAGAATCTACAAAAGGGTGGGGCATTCATACCGGGTGTACGTCCAGGAGAATCAACAATGAATTATTTAGCAAAAGTTGTAACTCGTATAACATTTGTTGGTGCAATATTCCTAGGTTTTGTAGCTGTTTTACCTCTTGTAATGCAGGGATTTACAGGTAGTACTATACTTGCAATAGGTGGTACCGCACTTCTAATCGTTGTTTCTGTGGTATTGGATCTAATAAAGAAAATAGACGCTCAAGCTTCAATGAGAGAGTATTAAAATCTCTTAAAATAACTATCATTTTATATATTTTGTGGATATAATATATCCATGAATAATAATATAAAACCACAAGCCTTTATCCTCATAGGACGTTCAGGTTGTGGCAAGGGTACACAAGGAAAACTGATACAAGATTATTTGAAAAAAATAGATTCAGATAGAGAATTATTATATATACAAACAGGAGCAGAGTTCCGTAATTTTATAAAAGAAACAGGCTATACACAAAGTCTTTCTAAAAAAGTTTATGATAATGGAGATTTACAACCAGAATTCCTAGCTGCAGCGATGTGGCTCAATGTTCTAATAAGAGAATTCAAAGGTAATGAACATATAATATTCGATGGTACACCTAGGAAATTCCATGAAGCTGGAACTTTGGATTCGATTTTTGATTTCTATGGTTTTGATAGACCTTATGTTTTGAATATAGTTATAAGTAGGGAAGAATCAGTGAAAAGACTATTGTTGAGGAAGAGAATTGATGATATAAAAGAAGAGATAGAAAAAAGATTGAATTGGTATGAGAGTGATGTTGTGCCAGCTATAAATTTCTATAAAAATAATAAAAGATATAATTATTTAGAAATAGATGGAGAAAAATCAGTAGAAGATATAAATAAAGATATAATTTCCAGATTAGGATTATAAACTGCTTAAGACATGAAAAACCGATATTCTAAATCCATATTATTATTCTTTTTCCTGACTCTATTTTTATATAATAATTATTCCTACGCCCTGGCTAGTCCTCCTAATACTGTAAATACAAAAACTTCAAATACTGATACTTTAGACGATAATAGTGTAAATACCAACACTAAGAATTCCACTACAAATACTTTAAATACTAGTCAAACTATAAATTTGAAAGGGGAGATATCCGTATTGCAAATAGATGATTTCAAGAATCCAGAGAAATCACATTTGGAATATTATATAAATACTGATAATGGAAAATATCCTATACATTTCTCATCTAATGATGATGTTGTTTCTGGATCTATAATAAATACAAAAGCATTAAAGATTAACGGTCAATTTTTCGTAGATAATACAAAAGATAAAATAAAAGATATTAATAAAGATACTAATCCAAATAATACTTTAGCAAAAAGCTTTATAAGAGATTCTATAGGGAATCAAAGAATGCTAGTTTTACTTGTAAAGCCATTTATAGAAGATGAAGAGCCATTCACTACAGATAAAATAAAACAATTCATATTCAATGGTCAGTTCCAGAATTTCATGAAGGAACAATCATATGGGAAAATATCTTTTTCTGGTGATGTTTATGGTTGGATACCATATAATTCTCCGATAATGGATAATTGTATTAGATTGAGCGAAGAACAACTCGGAAATGCTATTGATAATTACAAAATAAACTTATCCAATTACGATAGAATAGTTTATCTTATAAAGGGCAATCAAGGTGGTTGTTCTCTGGTGGGGAAGACAACATTATATATAAAGGGTAATAAATATTTATTATCAGAATCATCTGTTGGTATAGAGAATTATGATTCACCATCTGATTGGGGAGAGCAATCTTTTTCTTGGAAAAATCTAGATTTTCTATTATCTCATGAGATCGGTCATGGTCTAGGTGTATCTCATGCTAATGCTTGGTATTGTAGGAATACCGTTCTTTATGGTGATTGCAATCATGTAGAATATGGAAATAGATTCGATATTATGGGTTTGGGAATGTATTCTTTGAATTATAATTCTTATTTCAAAGAGAAATTAGGTTGGATAGATAATCAACAAATATTATATATAACAAAATCTGGAACATATACAATATCTTCTCTAGAATCTACTAGTACTATAAAGATGGCGAAAATATATATAGATAAACCAGATACAAATAATACTGTAACAGGTGTCAAACCATTAGCATCACCCAAAATAAAAAATATTGGAGATAAGATAAGTCCATATTTTATTGAATATAGAAAACCTATAGGTTTCGATTCAAAATTAAGTGATAAAAGTATTATAGAGAATTCTAAAGGTTTATTTATAAATAGAGTACAAGAAAATGATTCTCTTTCTACGGAATTATTGGATATGAGTCCTTTCATTGGTTATACTTTTGATCAAGTAACTTTGAATTCAACATCTACAAAGACTTCTGTAGACAAATTTGTTGATAATGGAAGAGGTGTTGTTATAGGACCTATATTGAATGTTTCTACCACATCTATAACTTTCAATGTAGATATAAAAGATCCAGTATGTGAGAGAACAGCTCCAAATATAAAAGGAATTCATTCCAATAATAATATCTTTTTGGGTGATAGTATTGTATTCAATATAGATATAAATAATAATGAATCATATATATGTAATGATAGTAATTTCAGTGTTATTTTGAAATCTCCTAATTGGAAAAATCAACCATTCCAATTCTCATCTGTTAGAATATCTCCGAATAATAATGGCACCGCTTATCTAATGGTAGATATACCAAAAGATATTCAACCTAATATATATTTTCTTTCATTTGAAATAAAAAATAATAATAGTGGAATGACTAAGGTTGTAGAATATCCTATTAAAGTCAAAGAACCTCTAGTCATAGATGATATAAATCCGAATTATGGACCAAAAGGAACCACAGTCAAAATAAAAGGTAAGGGATTTGATAATTTAAAAGGTAATTATGTTATTTTGAATAATAAAAATGGTTGGGCAAATTATTATCATATAGATGCTATAAATAATACTATTACTTATACTATTCCTGATAAAATAAATCATTGTGTAGACACTCAGTGCAATAAGGTTATCACAATACCTATTCCAGATGGGGAATATAGATTGGGTATAATGGTTGATGGTATGTATGTTATAAAATCTTTCTATGTAGGATTCCCAACAGGTAAAAAACCCCAAAAGCCATTGAATATACCTAGTTAGAGTTGCTTAATTCTGTTTAATGTATAGAATAACTCTATGATTAAGTTAAAGACAAAAGAAGATATAGCTATATTGCGCAAGGGTGGCAAACGTCATGCCGAGATAATGCACATTGTATCTTCTATGGTAAAGCCTGGAATATCAACAAAGGATATAGATGACAAGATATTAGAGATGATAGAAGAAAAAGGTGACAAACCTGCCATTTTGAACTATAAACCATACGGAGCGGATAGACCTTATCCAGCTAGTTCTTGTATATCTATAAACGATGAAGTCGTTCATGGTATACCGAATGAAAATCCAAAAATATTAAAAGAAGGTGATATTGTTGGTATTGATTTTGCTATAGAACATGAAGGTCTTATCACAGATATGGCGGTGACTGTTCCTGTAGGAAAAATAAATAAAGAATTACAAGATTTCTTGGATATAACTAAATCAGCTCTAATGTCTGGTATAAAAGCTGCAAAAGGCGGAAAGAGAGTAGGTGATATAGGTTTTGCTATAGAGGCTGTAGGTATAGCTCATGGTTATGGAGTTGTAGAAGATTTGGCTGGACATGGTGTGGGTTATAGTGTTCATGAAGAACCTTTTGTACCGAATTATGGTGAAAAGGGTGAGGGTGAGAAATTACAACCAGGAACTGTTATTGCTATAGAACCAATGTTCAATATGGGTAGCAAAGATATTTATCTCGATAAAGATGGATATACATACAAAACATCAGACGGTAAATATAGTGCACATTTCGAACATACTGTACTTATTACAAAAGGTGATGCGGAGATATTAACAGCATTATAATTATTTGATATTATCTATCACATGATACATCCAAAAAAAGAGAGGACATTAATAGTAATAAAACCAGATGGTATACAAAGAAGTCTAGTAGGGGAAATAATAAGTCGTTATGAACGTGTCGGACTCAAACTCATAGCGATGAAAATGCTAATACCTACAGCAGATCATGTAGAGAAGCATTATACTCTAGATCCAGAATGGAGAAGGATAACAGGGGAGAAAACAATAGCTACATACAAGAAAAATGGTCAAACTCCACCATCTGAAGATCCTTATGAAATAACAGCAAAGATATTAAAGAATTTAGTGAAATACATGACCAGTGGTCCAGTCATAGCTATGGTATGGCAAGGTGCGCATGCGGTGAAAATAGTTAGAAAAATAGTAGGAAGTACAGAACCTTTATCTTCAGATGTGGGTACCATAAGAGGTGATTATGTTCTAGATTCATATAGTATGTCTGATAATGATGGTAGAGCAGTTAGAAATCTAATACATGCTTCCGGTTCAACTATAGAAGCAGAAAATGAAATAAAACATTGGTTTTCTAGTTCAGAAATAAAAGATTATAATTTGGTTGCAGATAAAATTCTCTATGATGTCAATCTCGACGGAATTCTAGAATAATGTCTGAAATACTTTTTGCTATTGTAATAGAAAAAAGTCGGTTTATAATATAAATAGGTTACATGAGTATTAACTCTATAACTTTTAATTTGGGAGATCAACGAGTTCTTGTAACTCACATTATGTCGCACCTTGGTGCTGACATTGAGATCACCCACCTAGTAATTTACTAGGCTTGATACTCTTGTAACCTATCGAGAACATCTGCTTCGGCAGGTGTTTTTGTTTCTTATACAAGATATAATAGTTATATGAATTTATTAAATAAATATTTTTTACCGATTGGAACTCTATTTGTATTATCTTTACTATTCTTTTTACACAAATACGGAATGATGAATTATTGGTATGTATATTATCCTTATCTAGATATAATAAATCATATATTAGGAGGTATAGGCATTGCTATGTCTCTTCTGTTTATATTAAAGAATCCAAAATACATAATACCTTTAACTTTTATTGCTGGTATTGCATGGGAATTTTTCGAAGTTTATTATGATATATCTGGTTATCATTTTGGAACTCTACTTTATAATATAGATACAATAAAAGATTTATTAAATGATACATTGGGTTCTGTTATTGTATGGTTAATTTATCAATATAAAAAATAAATGAATACAAAAGTTACATTTTATAGTGGTGTCGGAACAGTTACTGGTGCAAATTTCCTTTTAGAAATAGCAGGGAAGAGAATACTTGTTGATTGTGGACTTATACAAGGAGAAAAATTCGCAATGAGAGAGAATAGAGATGAATTCGGTTATGAGCCATCTTCTATTGATATATTATTTATAACTCATGCGCATCTAGACCATGTCGGTCGTATACCGAAACTTGTAAAACAAGGTTTCAAGGGAGTTATATACTCTACAGGAGAAACATTGTCTCTGGCAGAACTTATTCTCGAAGATGCTCTAGGTATATTGGAAAAAGAAGCAAGAGACGAAGGTATTCTACCGATGTATGAAGAAATAGATTTGCGAAATGCTATATCTTTATGGAAGACGATACCATATCATACACAAACAGATTTCGATGGATTTTCTGTATATCTCAAAGATGCTGGACATATATTGGGTTCTTCTATGATTGAATTTTCTTGGAAAGATGAAAGTGGCGAAATGAAGAAAGTATTATTTACAGGTGATCTAGGTAATAGTCCTACACCACTTCTAAAGAATACAGAAAATCCAGAAGGCGTTGATTATATGATAATGGAAAGCGTTTATGGAAATAGGAATCATGAACCAAAAGACGAAAGAGTAGCTAGATTAAAACAAATCATAAATGAGACCATCGCGCGGGGCGGTACTGTAGTTATACCTTCTTTTTCTATGGAACGTACTCAGGTGATAATCTATGAATTAAATAAATTAATAGAATCAAAAGAAATTACTTCTGTACCTGTTTATATAGATTCACCTTTGGCTACTCGTATTACTGAGATATACAAAGCCAGTACAAATCTTTTTAATGATAAGGCCCAAGCTGAAATACAGGGAGGGGATGATATATTCAATTTCCCTAGATTACTTTTCACTGCTAGTAGCCAGATGTCTAGAGAAATAGATCATTCAAAATTACCAAAAATAATAATAGCAGGTTCCGGAATGTCTGTAGGTGGTAGAGTTATTCATCATGAAGAGAGATATCTGGAAGATCCAAAAAGCACTATACTTCTAGTTGGTTATCAATCCATCGGAACTCTAGGTAGACATCTTATCGATGGGGCAAAGACAGTGAATATTTCTCAAAATAAAGTCAAAGTTAAAGCAAAAATAGAAACAATATTCGGATATTCATCACATAAAGACAGTGATCATCTAGTAGAATTCGTAGATCAAACAAAAGAATCTTTGAAAAGAGTTTTCGTTGTTATGGGTGAACCGAAAGCATCTACATTCCTCGCGCAGAGATTGCGTGATGAAATAGGGGTAAATGCAACCGTACCTGAAAGAGGGGTAGGGTATGAATTGATTTAGGCAACTTTCTTAACTATTGCTTCGAAAGATTTTGGATTTTCACTTGCTAGAGTTGCAAGAGATTTTCTATCTATAACTATATTTGCTTTCTTTAATGCTCCTATGAATTTGCTATATGAATTGTCTTTGTTGATAGCTCTTAATGCTGCATTTATTCTCACATTCCATAGTCTTCTATAATCACCTTTCTTGTCTCTTCTGTGTGCGAAAGCATAGTTTCCAGCATGTGAAATAGCTTCATAAGCAGCTCTTTCTGTTTTGCTTCTACGGAAACGATATCCTTTTACTTGCTTTAATATATTTCTTCTTGTTTTTAGAGCATTTACTCCTTTTTTAACACGTGACATGGTATTTCTGTTATTTTATATTATTTAATATTGACCAAAAATCTACTCTTTTCCTTTGCAGTCATATGAAAAGGTGCTAGAGAATTTTTCTTTCTCAATTGATTTCTACGAGATTCTTTTGAATTAAAGTGATTTTGACCAGTTCTACGAGCCAGAATCTTTCCATTCTTTGTAACTTTTAATCTTTTTGCGTATGACTTATTTGTTTTAATCATGTTATTATTCTTTTCTTTACTTCTTTTCTATTATTGCTGTTAGTCCTTTTAGACTTTTAGCTGGAGCACTAGCTATCTTGTAATCAACGGTTATGAGCTTTAATATACGGTCCATGCGTTCCTTGAGGAAGTTCATGTCCATATATTTGGATCTACCTATTAGAAATAGGTCTATTTTCACTCTATGTCCTTGGCCTAGCCATTCTGAGGCTTTTTTAGCCTTTAATTCAAGATCGTGTTCACCTGTACCTATTTTTACCTGAATATTCTTTACATCCGAGGTATGAGTACGTGCTTTTGCAACCTTTTGCTTCTTCTTTTCTTCATATTGAAATTTACCATAATCCATGATTTTTGCAACTGGTGGCATGGCATTTGGTGATATTTCGATAAGATCAAGTCCACGAGCGCGAGCCTCTTCTAAAGCCTTGGCAAGACTAATAACCCCTAGGTTTTCTCCATCAGTTGTTATAACGCGCAATTCTGGCGCTTTTATGAAGTTATTTATACGTATTCTTACTGTACTCAATGTAGTATTTTTAGACCTTATTTATAGCATATTTGTCTTTAATTGGCAATTGTATTGAATTATAGGAAACTTCTAAAGAATTTTACAAAGAAACTGGCTATTTTCTCTACGAAATATCTATTATTCCAATCCGCGAATGTTATTTCTTTTGAATTATACATATCATGTACAAAATGAGATGCTAATTCTTCGGCAAATTTGCTATTGGATGTAACTATATTTGCTTCAAAATTATATAAAAGACTTACATTATCCATATTCAGTGTACCTATACTTGACCATACTCCATCTATAACTATTGTTTTATTATGTATAACCCCTTCTTTATATAGATAAATTTTTACACCACTTTTCAATAAATTATAGAAAAAAGTTCTTGCACCTAGATCTACTATAGGATAATCAGATCTTTCTGGAATAATTATTTTCACATCTACACCACGATGAGCTGCTAAACGCAAAACTCTAGATAATCTATGTGTCGGTACAAAATAGGGAGTAGTAATATAAATATATTTACTAGAATTTCTTATGGCTTCTATGATGTGATGATAAAGATGATGATTCCTAGGCATTGGAGCATTGGTAATATATTCGAATTCATGATCACTTCTTTCACTATAATGAGTTTTCTTTATTTTCTTGCCATGAGCTCTATCCCACATATTATTCCAAGCCTTTTTCATATCATTTATGACAGGACCTTCTATTCTAACTGTTGTATCTCTCCAGTTTTTTGTTTTATTGTATATACAAGCACTACCTGTAAATGCTATTTTATTATCAATAATCAAACTTCTTCTATGATTTCTGAAATACCAAGATCTATAGTTCGGCATAGAAGTTATACCTGGAAATAATGTTTTGAAAAATGTTATTTCTACACCACTTTTTCTTATATCTTCTGCAAGAGAAGAACCAAAAAAGCTAAAGCTTCCAGCAGCATCCCATAGAAGACGAACCTTTACACCAGATTTGGCTTTTTCTTTGCATATTTCTATAAATTTATTACCTATTTCATCAGCGACAAATATGTATTGTTCCAAATCTATACTTTCTTTCGCTTCTTTACAGGCATTTAGCATGGCTTCCCATGTTTCTGTATTGGATGTATAGAATTTCCAATTAGTTTCTTTCATTTATCTTTAATTATAATATTTTTAAATATAAATACTATTATTATAAAAATGATGAGCTGACATTTTCATTGCCAGCTCATTTAAGTCTTTTTAATCATATAGCGAGACTCGTATCTCTTTCCCCCTTCTTTTCTCTATTGTTATTACTCGATACTTTCGGCTTAGACATACTAGACGCTTTGCATAAAGAAAGCGTAAAAAATATGCCGAAACCTAGCCAAATGGTTACTCCCAAAACCAAAGAGCTCATGGCGTAATTGTACTCCTATTTTTACTTTTGTAAATTAAATAATGTTATATGTATCTGAGTTTATACATTTAATATATTCGGCATTATTTGTATGGTTTGGAATTATCTTTTTATATATTATTATTTATTACAATAATATATAATATAGAAATATGGATAATCTAGGATTAATTATTTTGGCTGTAGTTTTCTGGTTTCTTTTCCATGGTCCACATCTAAAGTCTGGTGAAAAGAAGGGAGATAAAGGAGGAAAGAAGTAGGGGGGTGTGATGTTTTGATTATAGATTGAGTGTGTTTAATGCACTATTGACAATGTAGGTTAGTTATGATTGTATATAAAAGTAATAGTACATTGAAACTTGTATTGTTGAGTTCAGAATATGAGAAATAATCGACTTGCTGGTATAAAGCCATGCGGATTATGTCTCGTTACTGAACTTAACAATAAAGGGGAGAGAAATGAAAATCACTATCGATATCAATGAACTTAATGATCATGGTTTGATCGTCTGTGGAAACTTCCGTTTTCCCGTACTGACTAATCCTATTGATGAATTCATTGTGCCATTGTTCGATTCAGTTGGAACTGATCGAGGCTTAAAGTTGGCAGATATGCGAAAGTTTGACGCTGAAGACGGAGTTCCCACCAATAGTTACGAACTGGAAGCTGTTATCGTTTATCCTCGTAGTAAAGATGACAGTCCGAACATCAAACGGCGTGCTCGCGACCTAGGTTGGCAAACTGCCAGTCTTCGTCAGTTGGTGAGTTGGTATTTACATACAAAATTCACCGACGCTAAAGTTATCGCTCTGGGTCCAAACCCAAAAGATGAGAATAAGCGTTACAGCTATGACGCAGTCTGTGGTAACGCAGCACCGATTCTCAACTACGCTACTCCAGGGAAACTAGACGTGTGCATGGATCTAGTCTGGGTAGACTGGCCTGACTGGGCACGCTTTCTCTTGGTGAGAGTGCCGAAAGGTGAATAATTTTTGTTCATCCTTTATCTAACACACCGCATGGTTTTACCCAGCGGTGTTTTCTTATCTATTCATAAACGCTCCCCAGATAAATACCAATGCCATTAATCCAAAGGGTATTAAAAATAATAAAATAAATAGAGGACTTATATTTGTAAGATACATTCTCATTTTAGTTTCTCTTTCAAGATTATGATCTTTTAATATTTTGGTAAATTCATCACATCTGTCCTGTGATAATTGTAGTCTGACTGTTTTATTTAGAAAACCAGATTTAGTCTTTATAACAAATATATTCATTCCAATATAAGGGTTTACAATATCGAATCCTCCTGTTTTCTTTATTGATCCAAGTCCGGTACGTTCATCCTGAGAATCGCCCAACATATGCCAATTCTTTACATCATTCCATAATACTTTTCTATTATTTAGATTTATACCTTGATTATCTATGCTAAAAGTATTGTGTATTTTTTTAAAGAAAAATAAATATGAAATAATTGCAATACATGGACCTCCTATCAATATAGTCTTCATTAATATGAGGAATTGTGAATAATCAGACATTGCTAATTCAATTCCTTTTCTAGTATCTCCGTTTAGGAAAATTAGAAATAATAATATTAAAAGAATTACAATATTTAAAATCGTTTTACTTTTTGGTGCTTTTTGATTTTTGAATTCAATAGTATCCATATTATTTTTTTATTAAATAAGTAATGAAATTATATCATGATTATGGTGTAGTGTTCTTTATCTAAAAACAAAAACACCTTTTTGAGGTGCTTTTATTGTTGGTGGAGATGCTGGGAGTCGAACCCAGGTGCAGATGAAGACATATAATATTTCTACAATACTTAGTATGCTTTAAGATTCGCTTACCGGCGAATCATTTCACTTCTATACTCTCAAACATACAAGAATATATAGAAGCTATTCCCAATTTTTCGGATTATAAACAGGGAAGAGTCTATAATCCTAATCAGAGGTTATATCACCTCACGCCACTTCTGATGCGAAGCGATCGGTGTCGTTTAGTCTGTTTTTAAGCAGAGTAAGCGAAAGCAAAATCTTGTGTTCCAAAAAATGGAGACACAGCGGACTTTACCTTAGCTAATGTTGTATTTGCAATTAGCGTTTCCGTCAGATTTGAGAGTTAACGGTGCTCTGTATCGCATATTATATGGAACCTCAACTGTCGAGGCCTTTCATCCCCATAATTAATGTCTTAAGAAAATTGGACTTGGCTACTAAGAAAATCGGTTCGCCGATCTTGCGGTCGGAAGCTTTTTTCTTTACTCCGTACACTCGTAAAGAAAAAGACTTCCTCCCCGTCGGCTCACACGATTTTCTAATACGTAATCTAGAAAATTGAGACTTGGCACGGTGCGCAGAACTTTCTTTTTAGTCGCTTGTCGATAAAAAGAAAGTTTACTGCGCACGCAAGATGTCAATTCCAATTTTCTTCTATTGTCAACGATCTCGAAACTCTCTACGTAGCTCACGGTCTGTATCGCGCTTCTTTATCGTTTCGCGTTTGTCGTATTTCTTTTTACCGCGTACTACTGCTATTTCTACTTTTATCTTATCGCCTTTATTATACATTGAAATAGGCACTATTGTCAAACCTTTCTTTGATTCTAATGAAGATAATTTTTCTATTTCTGCTTTTGCCAATAATAATCTACGATTGCGTTTGCTATCGTATTCTTTTGGAGTATTTTTTTCTTGATATGGAGGTATTTCTGTGGCAATAAGGAATGATTCACCGCCACGTACTGATATATGTGAGCCCAATAGGGAACCATGATGTGCGCGTAGACTTTTGACTTCTAATCCTAATAATTCAATACCCGCCTCAAAGGTTTCTAGTATTTCATAATCAAGATTTATTTTTTTATTTTCTATTAAGATTGCCATTTATTAAATTATTTATTTATCTATTTATATATCTAATTATAGATAAAGTATAGCAGATTTTCTTTATTTTCTTCTACTTTTATGTATAATCAGAGTATATGAGAAAACAAGACAATCCTATTCATAATGATGGAAAAAAGGGAAAGAATCAAAAGAAAACCAGTCGCATTAGATTTATCAATTCTATTTTCTTGATACTGTTTTTCTTATTTATTGTATCTAGTGTGTATTCTGTTGCATCTGAACAGAATTCAAATAATGTCATAATACCAATATCAGAACTTGTTCATGATGTCGGTATGGGAAAGGTTTCTACTCTAGTAGTAAAGGGTGATGATATAGTAGCTACTTATCAAGATAAAACTATAAAGAATTCAAAGAAAGAATCAGATTCTTCTATTACAGAAACTTTCACTAGATACGGTCTTACTCCTGAGAAATTAAATGCAGTGAAAACTTCTATAGAAGGTCCTAGTGGATTCTGGTTTTGGATGGGACAGATTATTCCATTTCTTTTGCCTATTATTTTTCTATTCTTTATTATATGGTTTTTATCTAGACAAGTTAGAGGTACCGGATTGCAAGCTTTTTCTTTTGGCCAATCCAAGGCGCGTATAACAATGCCAGATGATAAAAAGCAAAGAGTAACGTTTAAGAATGTGGCGGGTGCAAAAGAAGCTAAACAAGAACTTTCAGAAATAGTAGATTTTCTAAAAAATCCAAAAAAATTCCTAGAAATAGGTGCGGTGATACCAAAGGGAATACTTCTTATGGGTGCACCTGGAACTGGAAAGACCTTGCTTGCTCGTGCGGTTGCCGGAGAAGCGAATGTGGCTTTCTTTTCTATATCTGGATCAGAATTCGTAGAAATGTTCGTAGGTGTCGGTGCTAGTCGTGTTAGAGATTTATTTAAAATGGCAAAAGAAGCTGCACCGTCTATTATTTTCGTTGATGAAATAGATGCAGTAGGACGTATAAGAGGTGCCGGAGTTGGTGGAGGAAATGATGAAAGGGAACAGACTTTGAATCAAATACTTGTAGAAATGGATGGATTTGAACCAAATGAAAAAGTTATAGTCATGGCTGCTACGAATAGACCTGATGTATTGGATCCAGCTCTATTACGTCCTGGAAGATTCGACAGAAGAGTTACTATAGATTTGCCAGATAGAAATGATAGAGAAGAAATATTAAAAATTCATTCTGAGAAAAAGCCATTTGCAGAAGATGTTGTATTGCGTGTTATAGCAGAAAGAACTCCTGGTTTCTCTGGAGCTGATCTATATTCTCTTATGAATGAAGGTGCGATTTTCGCTGCGCGTGAAGACAGAACAAAAGTTTCTCAATATGATCTTATAAGAGCTATAGAAAAAGTAATGCTTGGTCCAGAGAGAAAGAGTCATCTTCTTTCAAAGAAAGAAAAAGAAATAACAGCATATCATGAAGCTGGTCATGCTCTAGTAGCATCTGTTCTTCCTTTCGCTGATCCTGTTCATAAAATATCAATCATCTCTCGTGGTCGTGCCGCTGGTTATACTCTACATTTGCCATTAGAAGATAGGAAATTGCAAAGTAAAAAAGAATTTCTAGATGATATAGCTGTTTCTCTGGGTGGATATGTAGTAGAGAAAATGATGTTCGATGATGTTACTACAGGACCATCAAATGATTTGCAAGTCTCAACTGCATTGGCTAGAGATATGGTAACCAAATACGGTATGTCAGAGAAAATAGGTGTACTTGCTTTAGAAAATTCTGGTGGTAGAGCAATGTTCGGAAAGGGAATAGAAGATAAAGAATATTCCGAAAAAATAAGTTCCGATATAGATGAAGAAGTTGCGCGTATTATGTCTGAAGCGTATAAAAAAGCAGAAAATATAGTTGTGAAATACCGCCAAGCTCTAGATGCAATAGCAAAAAGACTAATAGATGTTGAGACTATTGAAAGAGATGAATATGAGAGTATAATAATTGCTCATGGTATACAACCAAAGAAAAAATTGGATATAGAGCATCAAATATGATATAAATTATGTGCAATTAACCAATGCACAAAATGCGCCCTTAGCTCAGTTGGTTAGAGCACAGAGCTTATACCTCTGGGGTCCTAGGTTCGAATCCTAGAGGGCGCACAAAGATATAAACAGAATTACTTCTCAAGGAATTATATATATAGTATAATCAAGCCAATGAAAAGGAATTTTTATTTTTCAAGAAATAAAGGATTTACCCTTATAGAGCTTTTGGTAGTTATTTCTATAATAGGTTTACTATCTTCAGTTGTTTTGGCTACTCTAAATACAACAAGAATAAAAGCAAGAGATGCCCAGAGAATAGCGGCGTTAAGGCAAATACAGAATGCAATTGAATTATATGCAGATGATCACGGTGGAGATTATCCAGGATATTCAAGTAATGAGAATACGTTTATGCGTTCACCAGATAGTGCTTTAGAATATGCTGGTGTCAATGGTTGTGGTTTCGGTGCTGTTGGAGCTTCTGGCGAAGGTCGTGCGGATTCTGTAGGTGGCAGATGGTGTAGATTCGAGACAGCCCTTTCTCCTTATATTAAATCTCTACCCAGAACTCAGTTGATAAATGGTGTTTATTATAATTATATTTATAAAGTCCCTCTTAGTAATAGCTCACCTTATAACCCAACAGGTGTAAAGACTTATGGTTTAAGTGTTAGATTAGAATCTACAAATAATAATACTGCTGTAAATGATGGTGGTTTCTATAATAATTATTTTGAACTCGGTAATAGCCCAGTCTCTTGTAAAAATAGATATTCAGGAGCTGCAGCTCAATGGGATTATTGGAATGATTATTTATGTATGGGTGATACCCCTTAACCCTATTCAAAATGCTTTCTGTCAGACTCTCTTAATTTCAAATTTTCTCTAAGATTAGGATATCTCGATAATGAGATATCTTTTTCTATTAATCCTTTAGCTTCTTCTCTTGCGAGTTCTACCATTTTTATATTTTTTAATGCTTCCATGGCTATATCCGACACTCCCCATTGTTTTCCTCCTGATAATTCTCCTGCGCCTCGGAATTTTAGATCATATTCTGCAAGTTCAAAACCATTTTTTGCTGTTTTTAATGCTTGCAATCTATCATAAGTTTTTTCTGATTTTGTATCTGCGAATACATAACAATAAGCCTGATGATTTGATCTTATAACACGACCTCTTAATTGATGTAATTGAGCAAGTCCGAATCTTTCCCCGCCTTCTATAACTATAGTTGTGGCATTCTCTACATTTACTCCGACTTCGACTACAGAAGTTGCACATAGTATATGTGTTCTTCCTGATTTGAAATCAAGCATTACTTTATCTTTTTCTTTTGGTTTCATTTTGCTATGAAGTATGCCTATTTCATATTCTTTGAATACATCCTTCTTTAATCTTTTTGCTTCTTCTTTTACTGATTTTGCATTTAATGCCATTTCTTTTGTTGGATCTGCTTCGTCTATTCTTGGGCAAATTACATATATTTGTCTACCTGATATTAATTCTATTTTTATTTTTTCATATACCTCATCTCTTTTATTTGGTAATACTATTTCTGTGATTATTGGTTTTCTACCATGAGGCATTTGATCTAATAATGTAAGATCTAGATCACCGTATATAGTAAGAGCCAATGTTCGGGGTATTGGAGTTGCTGTCATTGATAATAAATGCGGGGTTTGATTATATATTTTTATAGAATTATCATTTATGGATTTTTTTGATAATTTTAATAATTCTTTTTGTACTAGATCTGCTCTTTGTTTTAGTCCGAATCTATGTTGCTCATCTATAATGACATAAGCAAGATCACGGAATTTCACAGATTTCTGTATAAGAGCATGAGTACCTATAACTATTGATATTTCTCCGTTTTCTACCCATTTTAAAAGTTGAGCGCGAGATATATCTGTCCAACCTTTTGGATTTATTTTCGAAGGGAATTTTCTACAACCACTTCCTGTTATGAGGCCGATTTGTATTCCTAAATATTCAAAGTATTTTATAAATGATTCAAAATGTTGCATTGCTAATATTTCGGTGGGGCACATATAGGCGACTTGCAAACTACCGAATTTCCTATCCTTGGGTCTAGTCGTAACGATAGAATAAGCTGTAGTAGCAGCTACTGCAGTTTTCCCAGATCCTACATCTCCTTCGAGCAATCTAGACATAGCATGACCCTTTTTGAAATCTTCTAATATTGTATTTATAGATTTTCTCTGAGCTTCTGTAGCTTCAAATGGGAATCTTTTTATAAATTCATTTATTTCTTTTTCTTCTTTATTTATTATAAATGCTCCATTCTTTTCATATTCTTTTCTCGCTATTTGTTTTTCTAATTGAATAAAGAAAATCTCTTCAAAAGCAAATCTTTTTCTTGCTGATATAGCGTCTTCGTTTTTTATAGGTGTATGAATCCATATAAGAGCAGTCTTTAATGTCGGTAAATTATATTTATCTAATATTTCTCTAGGAATTGGATCAATTATTTCATCCAGAATTCCACTTTTAAAAATATCCATTATTTTATGATATAACCAATTCGAAGTTATACCGCGAGATTCTGGATACACCGGATATAGAGTATGACTTTCTCCTTCTTTACCAAAAAGTGATTCTCCAACACCTATTGGTAATTTGTCTACCATTTCTATTTTTGGATTTGAAAAATATAATTCACCAGTTTTCTTTCTTTCACTTATTTTCCCATCAATTCTTACCATGGCTCCTTCTCTAGTCATCTTTGCAAGATATGGTTGATTGAACCAAACACAATGAATCTTTCCGCTCTCATCTTCTACCCATGCATCTGCCATCGGTATTTTGCTTTTGAAACCTTTACTTGTTTTTAATTTATTTATTTTTCCGAAAACCACAGCATTATCACCCTTTGCCAATGAAGAAATATTTCTAGTTTCTGATGTATTACCATAACGAGTAGGGAAATGATAAAGAAGATCATGGATACTTTCTATACCCAATTTCTCTAATGCTTTTTTCTGCATTTGGTTTAATCTGGCTATGTCTTTTATATATAAATTCGGTTGCATTCGGTCATTATACGATATAATATGAGAATATTGGAGACGTGGTGGAGTGGTTTAACATACCTCTTTGCTAAAGAGGCAGGCTTTAAACGGCCTCGAGGGTTCGAATCCCTCCGTCTCCGCAACAGCAGTTCGAACCCGATAGACAGCGAAGGTGAGAGTTGAAGATGAATCCCTCCATCTCAGAATTGGTTATCTCTAAGGATTTTCTTATGGTATAGTATTATCAATATGAAAAATCAAAACAAAGGTTTTATCGTACCCGTTATCCTTGGAATTATTGCTTTATTAGCGATTGGTAGTGGTGTGTATTTTTATAAAAATAAAAAAATAGAGCCACCTGTTCCTATAGATAATTCAGAACAGATCTCAGAAACTCAAAATTTACCCGTTACAAATGACGATTCTAAAAAGCCAATACAAGATTCTATTTCAAAGCCAGGAATTTCTCAAACACCCAAGAATATTCCTAAAGCTCATAATGCCTTTGGTTTTGATCTAATTAAATCAATAAAAAAAGACGAAGTTAATAAAAACATTTTTATTTCTCCATCTAGTATTGCCCTTGCTATTTCAATGGTATACAACGGAGCAAATGGGGAGACAAAAAATGTAATACAAAATACTTTACATACTCAAGGTATTGATATTAATAACCTCAATCAAGAAAGTTTGGGTTTAATAAATATTCTAAAAAATATTGATAAAAAGACACAATTATCTATCGCTAATTCAGTATGGGCACGAAAGGGAGTAAATTTAAATCAGAATTTTATTGATACATTAAAGAACTATTACAATGCAGAAAGTTCAACTCTTGATTTTAACAATATAAATTCAATTAAGACTATAAACTCATGGGTAAGTAAAAATACTAATGGAAAGATACCGACAATCGTAAATTCAATTCCTTCAGACATGGTTATGTATATTATCAATGCAGTCTACTTTAAAGGAAGTTGGACTAAGGAGTTTGATAAAAAACTTACACAAAATAGACCATTTACAGTTGCAGATGGATCTTCAAAATCGACTCCACTAATGAAGAAGAGTGGAATGCTTCCATACCTTGAAACAGCTGATTTTCAGAGTGTAAATCTTACATATGGTGACAATAAGAGAATAAGTATGTATGTTTTCTTGCCCAAAAATGTCGATACTTTTGTTTCTACTTTGACTTCAGAAAAATGGGATGGGTGGATGAGTGGGTATAAAGATAAGGATGGTATGATTCTACTTCCAAGATTTAAGATGGATTATGAAAAACAATTGAAAGATATTCTCAGTAATCTTGGAATGGGTATAGCTTTTAGTGACAATGCTGATTTATTGGGTATAGGTAAAGAATTGAAAATAAGCGAAGTAAAACATAAAAGTTATGTTGATGTGAACGAAGAGGGTACCGAAGCCGCAGCAGTCACAAGTGTTGGTGTAATGACGACATCAGTTGCTCCGTCACAAGATAAATTCTATATGGAAGTAAATCACCCATTCTTTTTTGCAATTCGAGATAATCAGACAAATGAAATTCTATTCATGGGAATAGTCCAAAATCCATAAAGCTATAAAAAGCATAAAATTATTCTGTTGTCTTTATCATTTTATATTTTTTCCAAATAATTGGTAAAAATCTATATAAATGCTATATTTTATAAATCCCAAGGAGGGATGGATGAGTGGTTTAAATCAACAGTTTACTAAACTGTCGTTCCCTTTAAACGGAACCGTGGGTTCGAATCCCACTCCCTCCGCCAATGATAAGCAAGGACGGCTGAATGCCGTCCGAGCTTAGTATCATTCATATAAATACTTCTTATTAATATCCTACTATCCCATCAACTCACCAATTTTCCTCACAGTATTTACATTACGAGCTGTCATATTTTTATAGATAATACTTCCTATAAATCTTTTCATTCCGCTCTTTGCAATATCTTTTCTGTTTACATTCCATACTATTGCTCCGTCTATATATTTCAATGTATCTACTTCTGTTGTCTTTATTAGATCGACACTTTTATCTTTATCAAATTCATTCCATAAGAATAATATATCTGTTCTTTGTTCTGTATTATTTTGCCAACTTTTAGGAATTTCTTTACAAAGTTTCTTGATGTTTTCTGCATCACGAATAACTATGCGAAGTTCAAATCTGAATGCTTTCTTTAATGCTTTCTCGATCAAAGGTTCTAAATCTTTTTTATCTGTCTCAAAGATAACATTACCAGTATTTATATAAGTGGAAACATTTTCGAAACCAAGAGACTCAAATACTTTTTTGAGCTTTGGCATTTCTACTTTATTATTTCCGCCGACATTGATACCGCGTAGTAGGGCAACGTATTTAGTCATTTATATATTCTAGCATTTTGTATTAGAAAGGATATCTTGATCACACTATTGATCCTACTAATGCGCTAAAGCTATTACAATGATATTTCTATACTGAGTCTTCAGCATAACAGAATAAGCTTCCTTCAATGTATTACCAGTGGTAGTTACATCATCTATAATTATTATCTTTTTATTCAAGAAATTATCCTTCAAAAAATCATTATTCGAAGATTCTTTATTTATTTTGAATATATCATTTGCTTTCAATCTTTCTTTTTTATTTTTGAATGTTTGTTTAGATAGATTCTTTTCTCTTATTAGGAGATTATAATTTTTTTCTAATTTTATTTTCTTAATTTCATCTTTTTCATTTAATCTAATAATTTCATCTATAATCAATTCGCATTGATTATATCCGCGTTCTTTTCTACGTCTTTTGGATATTGGTATGGGTATTAGAATACAATCATCCTTTATATTTTCATTTATCCATTGATATAGAATAAAACCAGCTATTTCTATAGCATATTTGTTTTTCTTATACTTTATTTGCCATATAAGCTCTTTTGCCAATCTATCTTTGTATGCTATTACAGCATTTATAAAATAAAATTCGGGCTTTTTGGCCCTTTTTACTTTTTCTTTGAAAGATTGTGGAGAAAGCTTACGTATTTCCAATTCTTCTTTATTCGGTGGAAATATCAAATCAATTATAAGATTGAATATTTTTTTTATAAATATTCGCATTTATTTATTCTAACATGCTATAATAGCTTTATGAATCTGGGTGGACTATTTTCATTCTTTTCAAAGAAAGACAAAAGCGTACTCGGTATTGATATCGGTTCTTCTGCTATAAAAATAGTACAAATAAAGAAAAAAAGGGGTAGGGCAGTTCTAGAAACATATGGAGAGCTTGCTCTGGGTCCTTATGCTGGAATAGAGATAGGTAGATCGACAAATCTTAATCCAGATAAAATAGCAGAGGCTCTGGGGGATATATTGCGTGAGGCGAAAACAAATACACTATATGCTGGTGTAGCTTTACCATTGTCTTCTAGTCTTATATCTTTTGTTACTTTGCCACCATTACAAGAGAAACAAATGGCAGATGTTGTCTCTATGGAAGCTAGGAAATATATACCAGTACCCATAAATGAAGTTATGCTTGATTGGTCACCTATACCTAGAGATGATTCTCTACCACCTATAAGCGATAATCCTACAAATACAGTACAACAAGAACGTGGTCAGGATGTATTGATAGTGGCTATTCATAATGAATATATAAATAATTATCAATCCATAACTTCCAGAGTAAATGTAAAACCTTCTTTCTATGAAATAGAAATATTCAGTTCAATACGTTCTGTTGTCGAACAGGGTATACAAGCAAATATGATAATAGATATGGGGGCTAGAGTTACAAAACTATATATTGTAGAAAGAGGAATACTCAGAGCATCTCATATTATAAATAGAGGTTCTCAAGACATAACATTAGCATTATCAAAATCATTGAGTATTAGTGTAAATGAAGCAGAAAATCTAAAAAGAGTATATGGACTATCTGGTGGCCCAGAATATAAAGAATTAACAGAAATTATAACTATAAATCTAGATTATATATTTTATGAAGCAAATACAGTACTTCTTAATTATCAAAAGAAATATTCAAAGAATATATCTAAGGTTGTATTAACTGGTGGTGGCGTATTACTCAAGGGTTTTACTGATATGGCGAAAATAAGCTTTAGAAATGAAATAGTATTTGCTGATCCTTTTGGCAAATTAGAAACTCCTGCACTTTTGAATGATAAATTAAAATCATATGGACCAGAATTCTCTGTAGCTATAGGTGTAGCCCTAAGAAGATTGTCGGAATTAAGTTAAAATAATATTAAGTATAGGCTTTTATACACATATTGTATTAGTTTTTTGTTTTTTTATCCTGTATAATTATCTTATAAATGGAAACAAAATTCCAAACATCTTTTATTCCTAAAAAACCTTTTTTACCAGAACAACAGAGCGTAAGAGTTCATGGTGCTGGTGCTAGTGTTTTTATGATAATAGGAATTATAGTCTTTATCGCATCAGTAGCTGGTGCGGTGCTTACCTTTGTCGGTAAAGATTATCTTATTTCGACTCAAGAACAATTAAAATTAGATTTAAAGAAAAAAGAAAGTCAATTCGATAAAAAGACAATAGCTGATCTAGAGAAGGCTAGTGTAAAGATATCCGTAGCTAAAGATTTATTAAATAGTCATTCTGCTGTTTCTGAAGTTTTCAGTATAATTTCAGGCCTTACAATAGAAGGAGTATATTTCAAGGGTATGGAATTAAGTTCACAATCTGATCCTAATAATACTGGTTCAAAGTCATATAAAATAAATATGAAAGGTCTAGCTAATAGTTATAGTAGTGTGGCTTGGCAATCTGATGTTTTCGGTAGATCTGATAGATATGGTACAAATAAAATAATAAAGGATCCTGTACTTTCCAATCTATCTGTAGATGAACAGGGAAATGTGAGTTTTGATTTTTCTGCTAATATCTCTGAATCTGATATATCTTATTCAAAGATACTTGATGATACATTGAGAAAAGAAGGATTGCTTATAGAGGACGATAATAGTACAGCTACAAGTACTTCAAATAATAAATAATATGAATAGAAATGTAACAGCTTTAATACTAATAGTTCTTGGAATAGGTATATATTTTACCTTTACTCAAGCAAAAATAGATGAATTGAAAGCAATTCAAGCTGTTAATGATCAATATACTAAAGCGATGACTAATGCGAATAATCTCATAAAGATAAGAGATCGTCTGTTAAAAGATTTTAATGCTATAAAACCAGTAGATATAGGATATAAACTAAATAAATTATTACCAGATAATGTTGATAATGTTCGTCTTATTATAGATGTAAAAGATGATATAGCTAGAAATCATGGTTTGGTTTTGAAAAATATAAAGACTGATTCTCCTGATAGTCAAAAGAAAGATGCAAGAACAAATCAAGAAACCCAGATAAATACTCCAGAGCAAATACAACAACCGACTGAGAAATATGGTACCGTTACTATGTCATTTAGTGTACTTTCTTCCTATCAGACCTTTATAGATTTTCTGAAAGATCTAGAATCAAGTTTACGTTTAATAGATATATCAAAAATAACAATTTCAAAATCCGATACTCCTAATGTATATGAATTCGGTGTTGAGATTAAAACTTATTGGTTAAAATAAAGATATATGCAACAGAATAAATCATCAAAAAAATCAATAATAGCAATAGTAGTAATTATAGTTGTTTCTTTGCTTGCTTATTTCTATATGAAAGGAAATCCTGTAGATACAGCATCTTCTATAGAAACTTCATCAGTTTCTGCACCGCCTGGTGATAGTATGGAAGTTCTAAGTTTATTGAATAAAGTTAATGCAATAAAGATAGATCCAAATTTCTTTACAAGTAATGTATACAAATCACTTTCTGATCATACTGTTATAGTTCCAGAACAGAATGTCGGTAAACCTAATCCATTCCTCGCTACTTTCGGACTTACTCCTACTACTCCGGCAAAGAAATAGTTTTTAAGATTGATAATTAGATTATGAATATATTAGACTTACTTCTAAAGAAAAATCTCATATCCAAAGAAGATATAAAGAAAATCCGTCAAAGAATGGATAATGGAGAATCCATGGATAAGGTTCTTATTGAAAGTGGTGTAAAAGTTGAGGATATATTGTCAGTAAGAAGTGAATTTCTAAATATACCCATAAGAAATCTCGGTGAAAACCCTGTTCAATTCGAAGCTCTGGATTATATACCAGAAGAATCAGCTGTTTATTACAAATTCGTACCATTAGCCATAAAGGATGGAATGCTCGAGGTGGGTATTGTAGATCCAGATAATATAGAAGCTAGAGATGCTTTGAACTTTATTGCTTCAAAGAGCAATATTCCTTATAAAGTATTTCTTATAAGTATTGATGACTATAATAAAGTTATAGATTCATATAAAGGCTTATCCGGTGAAGTTTCTAAAGCTCTTTCTGAACTAGAAACTGTTCTTTCTGTAGATAAAGAAGCAGTTATAGATCAGAATAAAACAAAAGCCAGTGATAAAAAGGAAACCTTTATCATGGAGGATGCTCCAGTAGTAAAGATTGTTGCTACTATTGTTCGTTATGCTACAGAAGGTAATGCTTCTGATGTGCATATAGAACATATGGTGGATAAAGTTAGAGTTAGATTCCGTGTTGATGGAGTGTTGAATACTAGTCTTGTTCTACCATCGCAAGTTCACAATGCTGTGGTGGCTCGTATAAAGGTTCTTTCAAATATGAAATTGGATGAAAGGAGAAAACCACAAGACGGTAGATTCTCCGCGCGTATTGAAGGTAGGAAAATAGATTTCCGTGTATCTACTTTTCCTACATATTATGGAGAAAAGGTGGTTATGAGAATTCTCGATCAGGAAAAGGGTGTGAGAAAGCTTGATGATCTTGGTATGACGCAGAAAAATCTAGAAATGATAAAAGAAGCCATACAAAGACCTTATGGACTAATACTCATAACTGGTCCTACAGGATCTGGAAAGTCCACAACTCTTTATTCTATGTTAAATGAAGTTGATAGAGAGGGTATGAATGTATTGTCGCTAGAAGATCCTATCGAATATAACATGGAAGGTGTGAATCAAAGTCAGGTTCATCCGGAAATAGGCTATACATTTGCCACTGGACTACGTACAACACTTCGTCAGGACCCAGATGTTATCATGGTGGGTGAGATTCGAGATAAAGAAACAGCTCAGCTTGCGGTGCAGGCGGCTCTTACTGGTCACTTAGTGTTCTCTACACTTCACACCAACAATGCCGCTGGAGTTATACCTCGTCTTATAGATATGGGTGTTGATCCTTATCTTATTGCTCCTACTCTTATTATGGCTATTGCTCAGAGACTTGTAGGTGTTCTATGTCCTGGTGGTGGCAAGATAATGCCTGTAGAAGGTAGTATAAAGATGATGATAGAGAAACAATTCTCTGATCTTCCTACTCAATTCAAAAAAGATATTCCTTTCTCTGATACTGTATATCAGATATCACCTACACCAGAATGTCCAAAGGGAATAAGAGGTAGATTGGCAGTATTCGAAGCATTTAGAATGGATAAAGAAATAGAAAATATTATTTTGAATAATCCTACTGAACTTGGTGTAAGCAAGGTCCTACGCCAAAAGGGAATGTTAACTATGAAAGAAGATGCTTTGATAAAGGCTTTCAATAAAGTTATCCCATTTGAAGAAGTAAATAAGCTCTAGTATAATAAACTCATGAATATACTATTCGTTGATGATGATAAGTTTCTTCTTGATATGTATTCTTTGAAATTTTCAAAGAGTGGTTACAATGTGCGCGTGGCACAGGGTCCAGAAGATGCATTGAAGATAATACGCGAAGGATTCGAACCAGATATATTGCTTGTGGATGTTGTTATGCCTGGTATGGATGGTGTTGATTTCATAACGGTAATTAGAAAAGAAAATTTAGCAAAAAATGCTGTAGTTATAATGCTTACAAATCAAGGCCTTTCTGATGATATAGCTCGTGCAAAAAAGCTAAATGTAGATGGATATATCATAAAGGCTACAACTATACCATCAGAAGTATTATCAGAAGTAAATAGAATTTATACCAATTCTAAAGGTGCAATGAAAAAATAATTATGGAATATAAAAAAGAAATAGAAGATTTAATAGATACTGTGGTTGATGAGAGTGCCTCGGATCTACATCTGGCTGTAGGTAGAAACCCTATAATAAGAGTTTCTGGTAATCTTATACCAATAGTAAAGAAAAGTTTGACTACAGAGAATGATATGAAAGGATTTCTCAATCAATTTCTTTCCGATAAAAATAAAGAAGATTTTGAAAAAGATAAAGAAGTTGATTTTTCATATAGTGCAAAGGATATACGTTTCCGTGGAAATGCATATTATAGACAAAATGGTATATCGATAGCATTGCGTCTTATACCAAAGAATATAAAGACTTTAGCTGAACTCAATCTTCCTCCAATACTAGAATCTTTCACTAGGAAACATCAAGGTTTCTTCCTCTGTGTGGGTCCTATAGGTCAGGGAAAGACAACAACCTTAGCATCTCTTATAGAAATAATAAATCAAACAAGATCAGAACATATAGTTACAATAGAAGATCCTATAGAATATGTTTATGAATCAAAGAAATCTATTATAGATCAAAGAGAAATAGGTATGGATACACCTAATTTCCACAGTGCATTGGTCTCTATGTTCCGTGAAGATATAAATGTCTGTCTTTTAGGAGAAATGCGAGATATAGACACTATATCAACAGCAGTTACTGCGGCTGAGACAGGACATTTGGTATTTTCTACACTTCATACCAACAATGCCGCTCAAACCATAGATCGTATAATAGATTCATTTCCTTCTGCGCAACAAGATCAAATACGCGTGCAGTTAGCAGGAAGTTTGACTGGAATATTTTCTCAACGTTTATTACCCCGTGTATCTGGTGGACTTATACCAGCTTATGAATTATTGATAAACAATAGTGCAGTATCCAATCTAATAAGAGAGAAAAGAGTTCATGAAATAAATACAGTTATAGAAACAAGTTCCAGTAGCGGTATGGTGGATATGAATAGATCTTTGGCGGATCTGGTGAGAAGTGGGGAAATAACAGTAGAAACTGCTTATACAAATTCCTTAAATCCAAAAGTTTTGGAAAAAATGATATAAAATATGCTTTTTAATTATCAAGCTGTAGATCAAACAGGTGCAAAGAAAGATGGCTCAATAGATGCTATCAATGTTGATATCGCCATATCTTCTCTACAAAGAAGAGGCTTTATCATAACATCTATAAAAGAAGCCGGAGAAGGTGGTTCTTTCCTCAATATGAATCTATCTTTCTTGGATCGTATATCAAATAAAGACGTTGTTATACTTTCTAGACAATTAGCTACACTTTTCCAAGCTCAAGTTTCTGCTTTACGTATTTTCCGTCTATTGTCTACAGAAGCAGATAATAAAGCCTTAGGTAAGAAATTAGCAATGGTGGCAGATGATCTACAAGCTGGTAGTTCTATTTCTGCATCATTAGCGAAACATCCAAAAGTTTTCTCTGATTTTTATGTAAATATGGTAAAGGCAGGAGAGGAAAGTGGAAAATTAGACGAAACTTTTAATTATCTTGCTGATTATCTAGATAGAACATATGAATTAGTTACAAAGGCCAAAGGCGCCCTCATATACCCAGCTTTCGTTATAATAACTTTCGTAACCGTTATGATACTTATGTTCACTATGGTTATACCTAAAATAAGTGCAATTATAGTAGATTCTGGTCAGGAAGTACCTATATATACAAGAATAGTTTTGGGTATAAGTAATTTCTTTGTTAGTTATGGTTTTATACTTCTAGCCGTGGCTATTATAGGTGGATTTTTCCTCGTTAGATATATAAGAACACCCACTGGTAAATTTGCTTATGATAGATTGAAAATAAGTATTCCTTATATAAGTACTTTGTTTAGAAAATTATATTTGGCCCGTCTATCAGATAATATGAATACAATGCTTGTATCAGGTATTCCTATGGTTAGAGCATTGGAGCTCACCTCATCTGTTATAGATAATTCAATATATAAAAATATAATAAACAAAGCCCTAGATGATGTTAAAGGTGGAAAACCTATGTCAGAAGCATTGTCTGGTAATGGTGAAATTCCTGGAATTATGATTCAAATGATGAGAGTTGGTGAAGAAACAGGGGAATTAGGTAGTATATTGAAAACATTAGCTAATTTCTATGCAAGAGAGGTGAAAACAGCCGTAGATGCACTAGTAGATCTCATAGAACCTCTTATGATAGTTTCTCTAGGAGCAGGAGTAGCCATACTTCTAGCCTCAGTTCTAATACCTATATATAACGTAGCATCTTCACAATAATATAATTTACTTATAAAATATAGTTATCCACATTGATATTTGTGGTCTTTATGAGGCAATCTGATATAATTATCCTCATAAAGTAGTAATTAAAAGGTTAATTTAATAGTAATTTAATTTAAGTTTATATAGTATGAAAAAAACATATTTACAAAGAGGTTTCACATTGATTGAGCTTCTAGTTGTTATCGCAATCATCGGTATATTGTCATCAGTTGTTCTTGCTTCATTGAACACAGCGAGAGGAAAGGGTGCAAATGCAAATATAAAGGAAAACTTGGCTGGTATAAGAGCACAAGCAGAGATGTTGTATGATAGCAACAGTCCAAATAGTTATTCAGGACTTTGTGCAAATGCAAATGTATTAGCCGCTATGACATCAGCTCAGAATGCTTCTGGAGCTACATCAATTGATTCTGTACTTACAAACGCTGGTGCAACAACAAAGGTTAGTTGTCACGTTACAGCTGCAAACGATGCATGGTTGATATCTTCTCCTCTAAAATCAGCAGAAGGTACAGCTAACTACTGGTGTATAGATAATTCAGGTGCTTCAAAGGGTGAAGCTGCAGCAGTTCTTGCTTCCGCTACCGCTTGTCTATAATTCTTTCTTATTATCTTAAGGATAATAAAACCACCTAATACAGGTGGTTTTATTATTTATTATAAAATCTGTTGATAACTCTTTATTAAGATTTTATGTTAAAATTAATCAATAAATATAAATATGAAATCTAAAAATATGAAAAAAGGATTTACTCTTATAGAACTTCTAATAGTAATAGCTATTATAGGTATATTATCATCTGTTGTATTATCAAATCTTAATAATGCAAAGACAAAAGCTTCTGATACATCTGTGAAAGGTGATTTGAGTTCTGTTAGATCATCTGCTTCTATAGAATATGAGAATATAGGTAGTAGTTATAATAATACAGGTACAGATATATCTGGTGAAGATTGTTCTACATTATCTACTCCGGGTACTATTTTCCGAAATACCAATATTCAAAATGCTTTAATTCAAATAAAAACTCTAAATAACGATCAAGCTTTATACTGTAATGTAACTTCTAATGCCTATGCTATTGTAGCTCCATTAAAAGTAGCAAATACATTCTGGTGCATAGATAGTAATGGTGTTTCTAGAAATACAAATATATCCGGCACTGCATACGCTACTGTTGCTGATGCATTAACCGACGGTACTGATACTGATTGTAATTAATTTATATATGAACAAAAAAGGTTTTACTCTAATAGAATTACTAGTATCCATAGCTATTATTGCTATACTCACAGCTATAGTTACTGCGAACTTTGCAACATCAAAATCAAAAGCTAGAGATGCAGAGAGAATATCTGATTTAGCTCATTTGAATCTTGCATTGGAATTATATTTTGATAGATGTAATCAGTATCCTAGAGAATTAAATGGTATGCCAAAGCTTGCTGATGCTTCTGGTTGTCCTTCTGGTTCCGGTATTACACTTGCGAATTTTATTTCCAAGATTCCTACAGCACCTACTCCTGGAAGTTCATATTCTTATGGTGTGAATAATGCTACTACACCTACAGATTTCGTATTGAAAGCAGTTCTAGAAAATAATAATAGTGCCTTGGTAGATTCACCAAAAACGAATTTTACTAGTCTTTTGCCTAGTCCGGGTATAGATTGTTCTACAACTTATGCATATTGTATACAACCGAGATAGTATTATTTTAAATAAACAAAATGAATAGTATTTTCCTTATTTTTTCTTTCATACTGGGTACTATTATAGGTAGCTTTTTGAATGTGGTGATATTCCGCTTTAATACTGGGCTTACACTGGGTGGTAGATCGAAATGTTTTTCTTGTAGCAAAACATTAACGTGGTCTGAGCTTGTTCCTTTATTTAGCTTTCTATTCCAAATGGGGAAATGTAGAAAGTGTAAAAGTAAAATATCTTGGCAGTATCCACTCATAGAGACTATTTCTGGTCTATTATTTATACTTATTTTTTATTTCTTTCCTCCTGTATCTATACAATCTAGTTTTATTACTTTCTTTTATTTACTTATAACTTCATTGCTTATAGTTATTACTGTTTATGATATAAGACATAAAATAATACCAGATATTCTAGTATATACATTTTCAGCTATAGCATTTGTGAAATTATTTATTTCTCCAGAATTAGCGTTTATTATGCCTTCTATTACTTCTTTATTATCTGGACCTATTATCGCTTTGCCATTTGCTTTGCTATGGTTATTCTCTAAAGGTGAATGGATGGGTTTGGGTGATGCTAAACTTGTATTAGGTATAGGATGGACTCTAGGATTAATGAATGCTTTATCAGCTGTTGTATTGGCTTTCTGGATAGGAGCTGTAATAAGTGTTTTATGGATGTTTATTACTATGAGAAAATTTAAATCAAAATATGAAATACCTTTTGGTCCGTATCTTGTATTAGGTATGTATTTGGTATTATTTTTCAATATACAGGTTATAGATTTTGGTAATTTATTTCTTCAATAATGAAAATAAATAATAATAAAAAAATAAAAGGTTTTACACTTCTAGAAATGGTTATTTCAATAGCTATTTTTGCATTTCTCACTGCTTTCCTGGTGGCAAAATATGGAAGCTTTAATCAAGGTGTTCTATTAACAAATCTTGCTTATGATGTAGCTCTTACTATACGTAATGCTCAATCATACGGATTAAATGTAAAAAGTCTTCCAACTAGTGATTCGAATTATTCTGATCAATTTAATACTGCTTATGGTGTACATTTTAGTGCTGTATCTCCAAATAATAACAATATGATATTTTTTGCTGATCTGAATAATAATCAATCTTATGATAGTTCTCCTACAGATGAGAAAATATCGGTATCCACCTTTAAAAGGGGATTCGTTATAGATAGAATATGTGCTGTAGGTACTACAGGTTTCTGCGATAATAATTTGACTATGAATAGTTTAGATATTACTTATAAAAGACCAGATCCAGATGCTGTAATATTAGCAGTTTGGACTTCTGGTGGTGCTCCCGCTAGGACTAATTCAGCTATAATATCATTAAGATCAGGTAATGATTCTGCAAATCTCAAAATGATAAAGGTTTCAAGTGTTGGACAAATAACTGTTATGAAATAGAATATGAAAAATAATTCTATTAAAAATAAAGGATTTACTTTGGTAGAAATGATTGTTTCAATAGCTATTTTTATGATTGTATCCTTAGTTGCTATTGGTGCATTCTTGAAAATAATAGATTTGAATACAAAATCTCATACATTAAAGGATTCTATAGCAAATATGAACTTTGTTATGGATTCTATATCTCGTGAACTTAGGACGGGTACGAATTTTTATTGTCCATCAGGTTATTATGCTGTATCAGCTAATACAGATCTTCCGGCACCTAATTGCACAACTAATTCTTTTACTGATAATTGGTCTATATATTTCTATTCACCAAAAACGGCAAATAGAACAGATGGTTCTGGTAAAAAATGTAGACTTATACATGCATATAGTTTTAGTAATGAATCAATATACAAAGCAGAACAATCATCTTGTGATGGATTGATAGCTCCATACCCTAGTCCCTATTATTTCTTTCCAGTTATCTCTAATGATGGCAGTATTACTTTCTCTAAAGCTACTATGAAGATTACCAGAGACACTACCAATATTTATGCCGTACCTTTTGTTCAGTTTCATTTTGTCGGAACTATAGGTAAAAAAGAGAGAACGAAAACCGCTTTTGATTTACAAACTGGTATTTCTCAACGTGTTTCTGATTAAAACTATGAATAATATTATTTCAAAAAATAAAGGATTCACCATAATAGAGACATTAGTAGCTATTACTATACTTATGATTTCTATTGCAGGACCTTTAGTTATTGCTGAGAAAGGTTATATGGCTGGTGTATATGCGAAAGATGAGGTGACTGCTTCGTATCTAGCTCAAGATCTATTGGAATTCGTAAAAAGTGTTAGAGATAATAATGTATTAGCTTCTCCACCTAGAAATTGGCTTCAGAATCTTACTTCTGGTAATTCATGTAATTCTATAAGTAGTCTATGTAAAATAGATACTTTAACAACAGATACTTCAAATCCTTTATCTACACTATCTGTATGTAGTGGGGAAACTTGCAGACTATATCTTTCTGATAATGGTTATACTACTAGTTCCTCGGGTACTACACCTACAAAATTCTATAGATATTTCTATATAAAAGCTAATCCTTCGAATCCTATATATCAGGCAAAATTAATAGTTGTCGTAAAATGGAATAATGGCATGGATCATGATGTGACTTATGAAGATGAGATATTTAATATAATAAAATAATGATAGATTATATTTTAAAAAATAATAAAGATAATCTAAATCAAAAAGGGAATGGTGGTTATACTCTTTTATTTGCTGTTCTGGTTTCGTCCCTTGTTCTGGCTATCGGTATTTCTATATTGAATATTAGTAAAAAAGAGTTTTTATTAACTACTTCATCTAGAGATTCGGCGAGTGCTCTGTATGCTGCTGATGGGGGTATAGAATGTGCTGTGTATGGTGAAATGAACGGAGCTTTCACTACTGATGTAGATAATACTAGTAAATTGGGCTGTGCTGAGCCGAATGTAAAGACTAATTTTCAGTCAATTAGTTTAAATGATCCAGAAGGTTCTTTTGTATTTTATATTAAACTAGGTTTAGATGGTAATTCTTGTGCTGTAGTAACTGTTACAAAAGCAATAGTAGACGGTGCCTTAACAGAGACTATTGATTCTAAGGGATATAATATTGGCTGGACTGATAATAATGGTGGCTCATGTACAGTAGGTTCTCCAAAGAGAGTAGAAAGAGCCCTACGTCTAACTTATTAAGTTTATTAAGTAATTTACCTATACCATTTGAAGTGTAATTTTGATTCTGATTATGATATTCTTACCGTATGCAAATACCGAAAGATATAAAAGAAAGATTAAATAAATTGAAAGAGGCGATAGACAAATATCGCTATGAATATCATGTGTTAGACAAAAGCTCTATATCCGAACAAGCCCTTGATTCTCTAAAGCATGAATTAGTAGAAATAGAGACAAGATATCCAGAACTCATAACTAGAGACTCTCCATCACAGAGAGTTGCTGGTAAACCATTAGACGAATTCAAGAAAATAAAACACAAAGTCACTCAATGGTCATTCAATGATGCTTTTTCTATCGATGATATAAAAGCTTTTGATGAGAGAATTAGAAAGTTTATAAAACAGTCAAATAATAAAGATATAGGACTTGATTATGTTTGTGAACATAAAATAGATGGATTAAAGATTGTATTAGAATATGAAAATGGAATATTGAAAACTGGAGCGACAAGAGGTGATGGAGAAGTCGGTGAAGATGTAACTGAGAATATAAAGACAATAGAATCTATACCATTAAAATTAACTAAAAATATAAATATAATAGTAGAAGGAGAAGTTTGGCTTCCTAAAAGCAGATTAGAATATATAAATAAAAAAAGAAAAGAAAATGGGGAAGAGCCGTATGCTAATCCTAGAAATCTAGCCGCTGGTACTATAAGACAATTAGATCCAAAGATAGTCAGTGAAAGAGGACTCTCTACTTTTATATATGATATTGCAAAATATTCCGATATGCCGAAAAGTCAGATAGAAGAATTAGAATTATTGAAAGAATTAGGATTCAAGGTAAATACATATTATAAATATTGTAAAAATATAGAAGAAGTTATTTCTTATTGGAATTCTTGGCAGAAGAAAATGGATAAAGAAGATTATCTCGCTGATGGTGTTGTAGTTAAAGTAAATAAAAGAGAATATCAAGATGTATTAGGATATACCGGAAAGGCTCCACGATGGGGTATAGCCTTCAAATTCCCCGCAGAGCAGGTAACTACTGTTCTTTTGGATATTGTATTTCAGGTTGGAAGAACTGGTGTTGTGACGCCAGTTGCACATTTGTCACCGGTGTTAGTCGCGGGTTCTACCGTGTCTCGCGCAACATTGCATAATGAAGATGAAATAAAGAGATTAGATATAAGAATAGGTGATACTGTAGTTTTACAAAAAGCTGGTGACGTTATACCCGATATAGTCTCTGTAATAAAAGAATTAAGACCAAAAGATTCAAAGCCTTTTATTTTCCCTAATAAAGTCAAAGGTTGCGGTGGAGATGGAAGTATAGAGAGAATCCCAGGACAGGCCGCTTGGAGATGTGTTGTATCTGATTCTTTTGAACAAAATAAAAAGAAATTTTATTATTTTGTATCGAAAAAATGTTTGAATATAGACGGGCTTGGTCCAAAGATAATAGATGTTTTATTAGAAAATAATCTCATAACTTCTTTTGATGATATTTTTACTTTGAAAAAAGGCGATTTGCTTGCTTTGCCTAGATTCGGTGAAAAGAGTGTAGAAAATATACTTTCTTCTATAGAAAAATCAAGAAATGTTACATTGGCCAGATTTATTGCTTCATTATCTATTTCACAAATAGGCGAGGAAACAGCTTATGATATAGCAGAATATTTCGGCTCACTGGATAGAATACAAAATGCAAAATATGAAGAAATAGAATCAATATATGGTGTAGGTCCTATAGTAGCCAGATCTCTATATGATTGGTTTTCTGATAAAGAAAATAAAAAATTGATAAAAAATTTATTAAGATATATAAAAATAGAGAATCCTTCAAAAAATAAAAATTTACCATTAAAGGGTATGACTTTCGTCTTTACTGGTAGTCTTCCGAATCTAGAAAGAGATAAAGCACAAGCCATGGTTCGTGACTTGGGTGGTGAAATATCGAGCTCTGTATCGAAAAATACTAATTATATAGTAACCGGTGAAAGTGCAGGTAGTAAATTAGAAAAAGCTAGAGAATTAGGTGTAAAAATAATAAATGAAAAGGAATTTCTAGATATGATGAAATAAAAATACTTTTATGATAGACTCTTTCTATGGTAGAAATAAAGGATATAGAAAAACTAGCTGAATTATCTCGTATAAAGATAGATGATTCCGAGAAAAAGGAATTAACAAAAGAGATAGATTCTATATTGAAATATATAGATCAAATAAAAGAAGCTACTTTAGACATGGACTATACACCTATACCTGGTGCAGTTTCTAATGTTTTTCGTGAAGATATTTCTACTGTGATTTCGAAAGAAGATCGTGAAGCAATACTCGATGAATCACCAGATCGTGAAGGTGATTTTATTGCGGTAAAGAAGATTATCGAACAGTAGTTTGAAAATTAGGATTTAGAAAAATCGGCTCGGGGCACTTGCTGGCGTAGGAACTTTTCGGACCGCTTCGCTCTCGAAAAGTTCTCCGCCACGGCCCCTCACACGATTTTTCTAGATTGTTAAAACACTAGTAAATAGTGCGAGCCTACGGTGCGGGAGCCTTTCCGTAACGAAAGTGGAGGAAAGGTCTCACGCACGCAAGATAGGCGAGCCTATTTGCTTATGATACTAAGTATTTTAAGTGAAATGCGCGTGTAGCTGTTTTGGTAGCTACAGGCGCGAAAGTGGAAGGAGTTTGAAATCTAGAATTTAAGTGAAATGCGCGTGTAGCTCAGCTGGTAGAGCATTCGACTGATACTCGAAAGGTCCTTGGTTCGACCCCAAGCACGCGCACAATTCAAAGTTAGCCATAAAATCTATAAGTTATCCACAAAAGATAAAATTTTAATAAAGTTTTTGTGTTTTTCGCTATTGAGATATGCATTGTATGAAATATATAATTCATAGAATTATTATTTAATAAAAACAATACATGCCAACAGCAATAAAAGAATATACAAGACAATATAATATAAAAGATTCAGATTTGATTCTCGATAATGCATTAAAAGAATATGTATTAAAGATAAAAGATTTACCCATAGAAGCAAAACCCAGAGAAAAACTCATAAACAGAGGTCCTGAAATATTATCCATACAAGAATTACTCGCAGTTATAATGGGTACAGGAAGTAAAAGCGAAGATGTATTGGAAATGTCAGGAAGAATAATAAAAGAATATGGAGAGAAAAGTATAATAGCAGAAAGAGATGCAAAAAAGCTTTCTATAAATATGAATATACCACTAGTAAAGGCATGTCAGATTATAGCCTGTGGTGAATTAGGCAGACGTCTGTATGAGAGGAATCCTATGGGATTTACTGTAATAAGAAATGCAAAAGATACTTATGAATATCTAAAGGATATGCATAATTTACCAAAAGAGCATTTGCGAGGTCTATATCTGAATAGTCATAATAAAATAATACATGATGAAGTTATTTCTATTGGTACCATAAATACAAATCTAATACATCCTAGAGAAGTCTTTCGTCCTGCTATAGAGTATAGTTCGGTTGCTATAGTGCTTGCACATAATCATCCATCGGGAAATCTATTACCAAGCGAAGCCGATATAAATATTACAGAGCAACTCATAAAAGCAGGGAAGATTATCGGTATAAATATATTAGATCATGTAATTATTACAAAGGATTCTTTTATTAGTATAAAAGCAAATTATTAATATGAATACATACAGTATAATTTCTCCTTCATTAGAAGGTGTGATATGTGATGATAGAATGTATTTCGAAGGTATATTGAAACCACAAGAATTCTTCATATTACGAGATGGAGGAAATATAACGGAGAATGGTATAGAGATTCTAGAAGCATATTTCAATGATATTCACAGTTTATTTTTGAAAAAATTAGAAGATTTTTCTCTAGGATTCTGTGATGATGAAAATACTTTGAAACTTCAAGCACTTTTGCAAGAAATGATAAAAGTTAGAAAATTGATTGAAAATGCGGATAAGGGGGATATAATAGAGAAGTGAATTATAAAAACTTCTTCAAGAATAAAAAGGTGGCTATTATAGGCCTAGGACCGCATGGTGAGATGATATCTGATATAAAATTCCTTTTACGCATAGGTTCGGACATCACTTTATTTGATACACGTAGCAAGGATAAGCTTAGAGGCTTCTTGTCTATATTAGAAAAGTCTGGTCTAAAGGATTATCATTTCGGCAAGATTTCAGAAGAAAAATTAATAGATAAAGATCTTATTATTATTCATTCTGATATTTCCAAGAAATCTTCTTTTTTAAAGAAGGCTATTTCTAATGGTATTCCAGTAGAATATTCAGAAATATTATTTTTCAAACTTGTACCACCTATAACTCTTATCGGTGTTGTCGGTGCATGCGGGAAAAGTACAGTATCCAGTATGATATATATGATTCTGAAAAAATCTTTTATTGATTATGAAAATCAGGGATTATTTTTTATTGATTCTGATTCAACTAATGGTTCTATAGCGCATTTGAAGAAAATAAAATCTGGTGACGTTGTTCTCTCTAGAATCAGAGAAGAATTAATAGGCGAATATCATAATTCTAGAATCAGTCCTCATGTAATCGTTATAACATCTCTTGTATCTCTTGCAGAAAGGAAATCTCCAGATGCTTTCTCTATATTGGAATATCAAACATATAATAATTTCGTAGTTGCACCTGATGATGTTATAGATTCAATAAGAAATCTATGCAAATTTACCCCAAAGGCAAAGATGTTGCGTACGAATTCTCTAAATCATTCATTGACTATACAGGCTGGTGAATTATTCCGAATACCAAAGGAAACATCACAAGAAATCCTTGCGAACTTTTCAGGTTTAAAGGGTAGAATGGAATTAGTAAAAAAGATAAAGGGTATAGAATTTTATAATGATGCATATTCTACAAATCCAATAGCAACATTGAATACTATAAAGAATTTATCAATAGATAGAAATATAATATTAATATTCGGTGGGGCATATACTAGATATGATTATCGTTTATTGATAAATCTATTACCTCAATACATAAAAGCTATTATTCTACTTCCAGGTAGTGGTACATTATGTTTGCGCGAAGATATAAAAGTTATAGAAAATATTTCCTTTAATCAAGTATATAATCTAGATGAAGCGGTAGTAAAAGCTTTAGAATTAGCTAAAAAGGGTGATAGGGTAGTTTTTAGTCCAGGTTGTGAAGCTATAGGTATATATTCTTCGAGAAAGGAACGTGGAGAAGATTTCGTAAGGGCTGTGAGATCTGTATAATCAATCACCACATATCATACATACAACAGATCCTTTATAGTTCTTTCCAGTATATATCGCTTCCATAAGTCCTGTAACAGATAATGCGCTATTAACTGATATATTCAAACCTGTATTATCGCTTGTGATCTTTTGTGCCACTTTTATTATTTCGTTTTTTACTATCCACGCTGTACCCCCATTTTTCTTTATCAATTTAATTAAATTATTTTTTCTGAAAGCTGTGCGGTCTATTATCGCATCAGCTATTGATGACTCTTTATCATCCTCATGAATATCGAATATATCTGCTATAGGATGACATGATGTAGTTTGCACCATATTTATTTCTACTTTCTTTTTATTATCTATAAAATATTGTGCCAATGCTTGTGCTGTAGTTCCTGATGATGTACCTATAAAAATTGCTTCTAGATCAGGTATTTTCATCAATTCTTCTCCCAAAAAACGATATCCTTCTAATGCTATATCATCTGTAGATTGTCTCAAGCTTTTCACTTTGGCGGTTTGAGTCTTTGTGAATAAAGCTTGTAAAGGTCTATCTTGAATAGATAATAGTATATTCTGATCTTTTATTTTCTGTAATTTATCTAATTTCTTTGAAGATATATTTTTCCCTACTAATATTTCTAAAGTGATTTTTTCATTATCATTTCTTTTTTCATTTAATTCTTTTACATATAATCCAGATGCTAATGCCGCATTACCAGATGAAGATATGGCAAAATGATCAAATCCGCCATCTATGTATTGATTTATCATAATAGGTAATGAACGTCCTTTATGAGATCCCAAAGGATGCAAATCTTCTCTTTTGAAAAATAATTTGCCATTAAGTCCTATGGCTTTTCCTAATTCATTGTACTCTTCATGTGGTGTTATCATATTGATATATTACATCGTTTTAGGTAATATTAGAAGTATATGAAATCAATTTGTCCAGAATGTAAGAATAATATAGATATTTCAAAGTATCCTTCTATAAACGAAGGAATGGTAATAGAATGCAATCATTGTGGTATGACATTGCTAGTAAAAGATATTAAAGATGGCGATATTTCTACAGAGATTGTCGATGAAGGAAAATAGAATTAATTTATTTTGATATTTTTTCTATTGTTTCTTCTATCATTTTTCTAAAACCGTGAGAACCCAAGAATACTATTATATCTCCTGTTTCACTACAGTTCTTTAGCGTTTCAACTAATGTTTCATCGTTGTCTATATATTTCACATTATTATGAGTTTTAGAAATAGCTTTTGCTAATTCATCTCCTTCTATTGGGGATATTGTATTGTCCTCAGATATTTTCAACTTTGTTAATTTTGGAATAATAACAGTATCTGCATTCATAAAAGCATTATCGTATTTTAGAATAGACTCTCTTTGTCTGCCTCCTATATTTGGTTCAAATATGGCTATTATTTTTCCTTTATATATTTTTCTTAGATTTTCTAATACAGATTTTGCTTTTTCTGGTGAATGAGCTATATCATCGAATACTGTTATATCACTATCTAATCTTTTCTCTAATCTTCTTTTTAAACCTTTGAATTTTCCTATTGCTTCTATTATTGTATTTTCTTCTATACCTAATTCTCTAGCCATAGCGAAACAGCCAGTTATATTTTCTGCTTGGAAAGCACCGATCATAGGTGAATGTATTTTGTATTCTTTGTCTTTATTTTCTATTTTGAAATCCAAACCTTTTTGTGTCTGTTCAATATCATTATATGTATAATCTGCATTTTCTTTTCCATACCATATAACTTTTTTTGAAATTGTTTTGCTTTGAACTGCTTTATTCTGAGATTTATTTACTAATTCTTTTGTTTTTTCATTATCTTTATTTGCAATGATAAAACCTGTTTCTGGTATATTCTCTATAAGCTTTTCGAATGCATTGAAATAACTTTCTTCTGTAGGGTATAGGTCTGCATGATCCCATGATACCGCTGTGAGTAATAGATCTGTAGGTTTATAGTATACGAATTTCGGTGTATTGTCTGTTGGTGAGCTCTTGTATTCATCTCCTTCGAAAACACTGTATTTGCTATTTGTAAGTTCTGCAGAAGCATCATGCGATAGGGAAACTCCTCCGAACATATATGATGGATCTAATCCTGCTTCTTTTAGAATAAAAGAAAGTAAAGCCGATGATGAAGTCTTGCCCCATGTGCCTGTTGCTACTATGGAGTATTCTTTTACGAAAAATTTTCCTATTGCTTCCGCAAATGAATAAACAGGTATTCCTTTTTCTTTTATATATATTGTTTCAGGATTCTGTGTACCAGAAGCAGTACCTATAACTACTATATCTGGATTACCTATATTCTCTGGATGCCAACCCGCATAAAAGGATATTTTATGTTTTTCTAATTCAGTAGAAACCGGAGGGAAAAACCCCTTATCAGATCCTGTGACTTTCCAGCCATTATTATGAAAGGCTATAGCGAGAGCACTAGTAGCTACACCACATACGCCTATTATATGTATATGTTTTCCGGTATTTTTTAGATTATTATTGTTTTCCATGTTTATATATAAATCTTTATTTAATATCACCTAAAACTTTCTTTACCTCTTCTAAATCTCCACTCCATTTATTTTCATCGAACCACTCTATTCCAGAAAATTGTAATTTATATACATCACTTGGTCTTTGTAGAGATCCTAAATAAATATATTTAAGTCCTTTTTCTTTTGCCCAGATTATACTCTTTATCATCATGCCTAAACCCATATCTTTCCCAGTTTTCTCTATATTATAAAATGGATATGAATAATGAATTATATCTTTATTGTAATAACATATAGCGAAACCGATATCAGAGAAATTAAGAAGTAAATTAAAATTGCTTTTAGAATCTGTTATTAATTCTTTTATTTTATTTGCACTGAAATCCGCTTTACGGCTTTCATAGAAATCTTTTCCTATCTTTCCTATTTTCCAATCATATTTATCATAGGGTATATTATCTGATCTTATTTCTATACCTTCTATCTTTTTCAATATTCTTTTATTTTCACTAGATAATTCGAATTTTGATAAGTCTATACGTATACTTCTGGTCTGTTGCATCAAATCTTTTCCTATACGTGTAAAGACGAAGCCATTATCATACATTTTAGAAATGTATTCTTCACTATTATCTTTTATTCTCTCTTCTTTCCATTTTAGATATGACATATAATCTTTTTAGTGTAATGCTAACCATATTCCGAATATAACAAAGATAAAATGTATAATCCAAAAACGCATTATTGTTTTCTCTTCACTCCATCCTATTAGTTCAAAATGATGATGTAATGGTGCCATGCGGAATATCTTTCTTCCTAATATATATTTTCCAAAAACTTGTATAAGGACACTGAAGGCTTCCACATAAAAAACAAAACCCAAAAATAAAATAGATCCTATTTCTCCTATGGCTAGGGTATTTACCGCGAATAATGCTCCAAGGCCTAATGATCCTACATCTCCCATCATGAATCTTGCTGGTTTTATATTGAAATATGTATATGCAACTAAGGCTCCCACTGCGGTTGAATTTATTATTGCTATTTCTCCGAAACCATTTATCCAACTCAATAAAGTTAATGCACTAAAAGAAGATAAAAGCATTCCACCAGACAGACCATCCATACCGTCAGCTATATTCACAGCATTTGCGGTAAACATAACTATAAATATTATTATTGGTATGATAAACCATCCTGCATATATTTCGTATTTAAAAGGTAAATAAATATAATGCCATGCTGGTCCTAGTTTCGCATATACCCACCATGCTGTTATGGAACCAGCGATGAATTGTAATAATAATTTCTCATGAACATGAATACCTTTTCCTGGTCTAGAGCCGATCCATACTGAAGTTCTTTTGAATATTGTCCAAGGGAATGTGATTATATACCATAATCTCATTTTGAATTCCTTGTGTATTTTTATTAATTTTATTATATGAGAAAGCTTTCTTGATCTTCTCTCTGTACCGAAAATATTCATAAGATCATCTATTCCTCCAAGCAAAGCTGATAGAAGCATTATACCTATCGGTACCCATGTGAAACTTCTTGACCAATTAAAATTTATAGTGATTATTGCTACTGTTATTATAACGAGCAGACCTCCCATTATCGGTGTATTGTCTTTGCCTTTGCGAGATTCTATAGAAATTAATTCTGTTTTTGGAGGTTTGATTATATGAAAATATTTTAAATATTTTATAAGTATAGGAGCTAATATAAAAGAGAGAAGACATGCATATATAGCAAAGCCTAATATATAGCCTAGATCAGCTGTACCTTCTAGTATGCTTATCATAATCAATACTTTACCATGAAATAGCTATATTTTTCAATCAAAAATGATTCAGTCTGTATATATTAGTTTTACCGTCTAAAGCTTTTGAGAAAGTGTAATTTTCATTTCCTATTGCATTATTTTCTATCCAATTCTGTTCAATAATACTTTTATTTATATCTTTTATTTCTATTTCTCCTTCATGAATACCGGTATCGTATTTTCCATTAGTTGGCCAAGCTATAGCATGTACATAATGTATATTTGTTGGTATGAAGTTTTGATATTCTATTTGATTTATTATAAGTATATGATTTCTATCATTTCCTTCTTTATTACCTAATATTATTATCATATCTCCGACGGATATATCTTTTATATTTATTATTCTGCTATTTTTCTCATGAGCAAATGTTTCTACACTAGCGTTTTCTACTGGTCTTAATTTACTTTTTATACTTCCGAATAATCCCTTGCAAAAAGGGAAAGATAGAATCTTGTCGAGATTTCCTTTGCCTCTATCTATACTCTCGGCTTCCAATACATAATACGCGAAAGCAGAACAATCTATTCCTATATTATTATCTACTAAGAACTTTTTTAGATTATCATTATTGAATGATTTGATATCAAATTTCTGTATTATTGAAAGTCTTTCTATTTCATCATATATATCTTTCGCACTACCTTTTCCAATATTTACTCTGAGTCCAGCTCTAACTGTGCTTATTTTATTATTGTAATAGGGTATAGAACAAATAGCATTTCCTATTTGGAAATTTTTGTATTGGTCTATAATCGTTAAAGCTTTTGATGATATAAATTTTGTATTCATTTTGAAAAATTTATCTAAATATATAGAATATTTATTCTATATTAGTGATTGTAATATTTCTTTTCCTCTACTGTTGAATTTATTATGAGTTTCCATTATGCCTTTATCGCTCTGTATTCTCAGATAATCTGAATTGATTTTTGTATTTTGATATTCTATCACTTTATATCCTGCTTCGATAATTTTATTTGTATTTATTTTCAAATTTTCTTTTGTTAATCTCTGTAATATCTGTGCACCGTCATTTATTACTATAATACTATTTCCTTTAAGCTCTCGATTAAGAGCTTTTATATGAGCTTCAAATATTGTTATGGCTTCACCTTTCTCTGTTTTTTTCTCTGTTTTTGCTTCTGTATTTATTTTTGATTGCAATTCTGATTCAAATGTTGTCGAGGCGGGTTGTCTACCGTTTATTTCTAATAAATGAAGTTTATTTCTTTCTTCATCATATATAATATCAATACCGAAAAGTCCTAACCATTTTGATTTTTGCATTTTCTTTGCTATATCGTTTGCTATGCTATGGAATTCTTTTAGATTTTCTTCACTTAGTATTGTATATGGCACTGACCAATCATTTCCTATTGTACTGAAAGGATTCTCTGTGAAAGGAGATATACCAGTTATCTGATAACTAATATTTCCGAATAATATTTCTTTTTCTCCTACAACTATATTCATGGTGAATACTGGTCCTTTTATAAAATCTGTAATTCTAGCGTCTCTATGTGGGAATTTTGTTTTTATATTTTCTAAATCTTTTTCATTTTGAATGAGTATTGTTCCGTCACCTGTATGTCCATGTGACCATTGCAATATAAAAGGTTTTTTATTCCATTTTATATTTTTTACCATATCTATAGAATGTGGTGGCAATAGAGATGCTAATTCTCCTAACCATGAGACTTGAGATATTTTGTTTTCTGCTATATCAGATAATCTAGCGTCTGGATTCAATAATTCCCAATTATTTTCTTTGCAGAAATCTTCTATATTCAAAGTATTTTTGAATACAAGGATTTTTGCCTTTAATTTATTTATTATTTCTTTTACATCTTCTCTTGCTAATAGATCATAAGTATCTAATATTTCTTTATTTTCTATAAGGAAAATATTATCTGGGAATTTGTTTTTTATTTCTATTCCGTATGATGTTTTGTTTGTAATAATATAATAATCGCCTTTAGGTTCCTTGCCTAAAGCTCTTTCTATATCTCTTGCTATATATACAATACTTGCCATATAGATAGTGTAGTATATTATAACGTTATGTCTACTTTTTATGTTATAGCTACGCCAATAGGAAATCTAGAAGATATTAGCTTTCACGCTATACGTATATTGTCTTCTGTCGATATAGTTCTATGTGAAGATACACGTATGACCAAGAGAATTTTCGATAAATATAGTATAAACACACCCACATTGAGTTATCATTCCCAAAGTGGAGATACTAAAGTCGAATTGATTTTAGAAAAAATATCCGAAGGCAAAAATATAGCTTTAGTTACAGATGCGGGTACTCCTGGTATATCTGATCCAGGATCTTTGCTTGTATCCAAGATAAGAGAAAATTTCCAAGATAAAATAAAATCAAATGAATTGAAAATAGAAGCAATACCAGGTCCATCGGCATTGACCGCGGCATTATCTATAGCTGGTGTACCTAGTCACGAGTTTATTTTCTTGGGTTTTATGCCACATAAGAAGGGTAGAGAAACAATATTTAAAGAAATAGAAAAAGAAGATAGAACGGTTATATTCTATGAAAGTACACATAGAATATTGAAGACCTTAGAATCTTTAAAGAATATAAAAAAGAAAATCACTATAGTTCGTGAAATAACTAAAATATATGAAGAAGTACTACAAGGTAGTGCAGAAGAAATATTGGAAATATTAAATAATAATGAAGAGAAACAGAAAGGTGAATTCGTTGTCATTGTTTCAGAAATATAGTGTATAATAACTGCATTAATCTTTTTTAAAAAAATATGTCAAAAAGACAAGTGCTGAGTATTTTGGGTGTATGGGTTATGGTCCTTGTATTCTTGGGTATACCTTCTTTTTGGATAAAGACTTTATATGTTATAACTGGTCTTATCATAATCGCTGTATCATACAATATTCCACCTAAAGAAAGGAAAGAAAAAATAGATAGTTTCGTAGAGAATAAAAAAGAAAATAATATAGATAATAAGACTGTATAATGAGTAAAGCTAGAATAGCAAATACTACTAAGAGATCTTTATTTGTAATCATAGTAATATTTCTATTTGCTTTTATAGTTTATGAAATACCTATGACATACGAGGTATATAGTTCTTCTTCTTTGAAAGAATCAATAACGGCAGATACTGTATCTAGTGTAAAGGAAATAGAGAAAATAAAAATATCTCATATAAAGACACCGAAAGTTGTAAAAGCTTTATATATGACGAACTGGGTTGCTGGTAATAAAGATAAAAGAGATAAATTGGTAAATATTGTAGATACTACAGAATTGAATTCTATTGTTCTGGATATAAAGGATTATACAGGACGTATAGGATTTGCTGTTACTAACCCTGATCTTATAAAGGTTGGTTCATCTGAAGAAAGGGTAAAAGATATAAAAGAATTCATACAGACTCTACATGATAAAGGTATATATGTTATAGGACGTATATCGACATTTCAAGATTCATTTTTTGTAAAGAGATTTCCAGAATATGCCGTAAAGACAAAATCTGGTGAAGTTTGGAAAGATTATAAAGGTGTGAGTTGGCTTGATGTGGGTGCGAAACCTGTATGGAATTATATAAGAGATATAGGTAATGAAGCATATTCATTGGGATTTGATGAATTAAATTTTGATTATATACGTTTTCCATCAGATGGAAATATGTCTGATATAAAATATACATACAGTGAAGGAAAAATAAAATCAGAAGCTATAAAAGAATTTTTCATTTACATAGATAATGAATTTAGACCTAGAAATATCCCAATATCTGCCGATCTTTTCGGTATGACTACTTCTAATACTGATGATTTAGGTATTGGTCAGGTTTTAGAGAATGCTTTGGCACATTTTGATTTCGTTGCACCTATGGTCTATCCATCTCATTATCCACCGAATTTCAATGGTTGGAAAAAGCCAGCAGAAAAACCTTATGATGTTATATATTTCGCTATGTCTAGAGCATACAATAGAGCAATCACTGCAACATCCAGTCCTATGAAGCTTAGACCTTGGTTACAGGATTTCAGTATTGGTGGTACGTATTATACAAGCGATATGATAAGAGAAGAAAAGAGAGCAGTATATGATGTAGGTCTTGATAGCTGGATGATGTGGAATGCTTCGAATAATTATACTTATTCTGCTTTGGATATTGCATCCACAACCGCTACTTCTACGAACCCTTGACTATTTTAGATTATAAGAGTATTATTTTATTCCGGAGCCAACAATATAAGTCAAGGCGCCCTTATGGGAGTAAGGGACAATACCTTGTCAGTTGTTGGAGGTAAAAATAGACTAGAAGAAGCTTATGGCTGCAACAGATCGTAAGTTGTTTCATCGAGGGCCTGATGGCAAGAGGGTAGAGATTACCCTTGCTGAATATGATGCTCTCAGAGCAAAAGCTGCGGAGGAAGAGAACAGGAAGAAAGAAGAGGCTTTGAAGTTGTATCAGTCGAGTAGGAAGTCGACAGGTACGTCAGTTTCAGTCAGGGTCTAATATCCAAAAGGAGTGATCTTGATTTCGTTTCCCCGAACGCATGAATGGATATGCGTTCGGGGATTCTTTTTGTATTATATTTATTTTATTTATGTTAAAATAGTGATAATAAATCACTATATTATGAATGAAGAAAGAGTAACGTACTTTGCAGAAACCGATGCTAGAAATAAAAGAACAGCCTTTGGTATAAAAGCCAAAGACCGTACTAGACATGTATATGTAATAGGAAAGACAGGTATGGGTAAATCTACCTTGCTCGAGAATATGGCTGTACAGGATATAAAGAATGGTGAAGGTATGGCATTCATAGATCCTCATGGAAAGACTGCTGATCTCTTGCTCGAATATATTCCAGAAGAAAGAATAAAAGATGTGGTGTATTTTGCACCCTTTGATATGGAATATCCCATCTCATTCAATGTGCTCGAAAGTGTAGATGCTGACAAAAGACATCTAGTCGTGTCTGGACTCATGAGTACATTCAAGAAAATCTGGCAAGATGCATGGTCTGCTCGTATGGAATATATACTTACAAACACTTTACTTGCTTTGCTTGAATATCCAGAAGCAACTCTCCTCGGTGTAAATAGAATGCTTTCTGATAAAGAATATAGAAAAAAAGTAGTTTCTCATGTTACAGATCCTTCCGTAAAAACTTTTTGGGTGGATGAATTTGCAAATTATACAGAAAGAATGGCAGCAGAAGCTGTACCAGCAATACAAAATAAAATAGGTCAATTCACTGCAAATGCTCTTATCAGAAATATGATAGGTCAGCCGAAATCATCATTCAATATAAGAGAGATGATGGATAAAAGGAAGATTATGATAATAAACCTATCAAAAGGAAGAATAGGTGAAACTAATGCAAATCTTCTAGGTGGAATGCTTATAACAAAAATATATTTAGCAGCGCTGTCTCGTGCCGATGTTCCAGATAAAGTTCTAAAAGGTTTACCAAATTTCTATCTTTTTGTAGATGAATTCCAATCTTTTGCAAATGAAAGCTTCGCGGATATACTCTCCGAGGCTAGAAAGTATAAATTAAATCTGACAATGGCACATCAGTATATAGAGCAAATGGAGGAGGAAGTGAGAGCTGCAGTTTTCGGTAACGTGGGGACCATGATAGTGTTTCGAGTTGGTTCTTATGATGCCGAGGTTCTAGAAAAAGAATTTGCTCCAGAGTTTACAGCTGAGGATATAGTAAATCTAGGTTTTGCTCAAATATATTTAAAATTAATGATAGATGGTATAAGTTCACATCCTTTTTCTGCAACAACTCTTCCACCTATAGCTCAACCAGAAGTCTCAAATGTAAATAAAGTTATAGAAGAATCTAGAAAGCAATTTGCAAAAGATAGAGCTGTAGTAGAGAAAGATATAAGTGATTGGCATGCACCTATAGCTCCTATGAATAAACCAAAAGTAAAGACAGAATTTAAAGAAGAACATAAACCAGATATAAAACAATATGAAAATAAAAATAAAACTGAGATAAAATCAGAAATCAGATCTGAAATGAAACCTGAAATCAAAAATGAGATAAAGCAAGAAATAAAACAAGAAAATAAAACAATGCCACTTTCAAGTTTGACGCATCATACAAATTCCCATAACAATCCTCATACAAATCAGAATACTCAGAATATTAACCAAAATTCACATCATCATAGCTCACATAATATAAAAGAAGCTACACCAGAGAAAGTAAATGAATTAAGAGATGCTCTGGCTTCGGTTCTCGGTAAGGTCAATACGAAAAATAAAATGAATAATGTTGTAGAAAATAAAGAGAGAGAAAATCTTGCAAAAGATATAGAAAAGTCTAAAGTTATAGATAATAGGAAAGATAATAGTTTTCATAATATAAAAGAGATATCGGAGGATAAATTGAGAGAAATATTGAAAACAGATTAAATATTATGCCAAAAAGATCACTAATATTCTCACTAGCATATTTCCCGCATCTAGTGGGCGGGGCGGAAATTGCTGTAAAAGAGATTACAGATAGAATATCTACAAATGAAATAGAATTCGATATGATCACTCTCTATGCGGGTAAAAGTCGTTATGAACGTATAGGAAATATAAATGTATATAGAGTAGGTTCTCATATAAATATAATAGGAAATACCGTCCCAAAGATATCTTATTTGGTAAAGTTTCAATATATTGTATTTGCATTATTGAAAGCTATAATTCTAAATCATAAGAGAAAATATGATTTTATTTGGTCTATAATGGCAAGTTTCAATGGATTTTCTGCTCTATTTTTCAAAACTATATATAAAAAAATACCATTTTTATTAACCTTACAAGAAGGAGATTCTATAGAGCATATAAAGAAATCAGTAGGAATTATGTATCCTCTTTATGTAAAGATATTCAAAAAAGCAGATAGTATACAAGCTATATCACATTTTCTCGCAGATTTTGGTAGAAGTATGAATGCGAATTGTCCAATATCTGTTATTCCAAATGGTGTAAATTATGATTTCTTCAAAGAAAAACCAAGTTCAGGACAAATGAAGGCTTTATTGCATGAATTAAATCTAAATTCTTTCGACACCATACTCATCACAACTTCTCGTCTAGTAGCAAAAAATGCAGTAGGAGATATTATAGATTCATTATTATATTTAGATGAAAATATAAAATTACTTATTATAGGTACTGGTCCCCAAGAGAAACTTTTAAAAGATAAGACAAAATTATTGAAATTAGAGAATAGAGTAAGATTTGTAGGATTTGTACCAAATAAAGAAATACCTATTTATTTACATATTTCAAATATATTCATAAGACCATCTTTATCCGAAGGATTCGGTATATCTTTTGTTGAAGCATTTGCTTCCGGAATACCTGTCATTGCTACGCCTGTGGGTGGAATAGTAGATTTTTTAGAAGATAGAAAGACAGGTATATTCTGTAAGGTCAATAATCCAAAAAGTATATCAGATTCTGTTGGTGAATTATTGAATGATGAAGTATTGAGAACTAATATAATAAAAACAGCAAAAGATATTGTAAAACAAAGATATGATTGGAATATAATAGCAAATGATATGAAAAATAAGACATTTGCTTCACTCTATAGAAAATGCTAGAATACAGTTCTAAAAGTCATTTAGGTTATTTAAATTTATATTAAAAAATATATGAAAAAATCATTAACACTAATAGTAGTCTTGGTAGTTCTAGGTGGTTTGGTATGGTTTCTTGGTAAGGGAAAGAATGTAGAAAATACAAATACAGAGACAAATACTGTACCTACAACTTCAGCTACTCTAACAGAAACAACAAAGGTTTCAGATAAGGTTTCTGAATTCAAGAATGAAGAATTAGGTTTTTCTGTAAAATATCCAACAGTATGGGAAGCTGGTTCATATGATCTTGGTGTGAATTTCACAATACCTTACAATGAAAAGACAAATACAGTAAAGAAATTGGAATCAAAGGTTTCTTATAATACTGGTAAATGCCAATTTCCTCCTGTGACTACAGTAAAAGAACGTAATACTATAAAGATTGGAGATCTATCATTCAATATGATTTCTATGTCCAATTCAGTTCAGGGTATAAATTATTTTGACAGAATGTATTCTCATCAGAAAGATGCAAATACTTGTTATGTATTTAGTTTCTCATCAATATATATAAATCCTAGTGTGAAAGGTTATAAAGGTTCAGAAGCTACACAAATGTTGAACAATAGTAAAACAATAATAGACGAGGCAGATAAGGCATTTACAGATATGGTAAAATCTTTTGCTTATGTTGTAGGACCTGCAGGACAAGATGAAACTACAGTAGCTCCAGCAAAGAAATAATTTATTATTTTTCGTTTGTTATTGGTTAATTATTGAAATAAAAATATGAAGAAAGTAATTATAGGTGTTGTAATAGTATTAGTTCTATTGATTGCATATACAGTATCTACATACAACGGTCTTGTGACTCTAAATGTAAGTGCTGATACACAATGGAAGCAAGTAGAAACTGATTATCAAAGACGTTTTGATCTTATACCTAATCTAGTGGAATCAGTTAAAGGTATAATGAAGCAAGAACAAGCAGTATTCACAGCTATAGCAGATGCCCGTACAAAGTATTCAGGTGCAACAACTGCAGATGCTAAAGCAAAAGCAGCAGGAGAAGTAGAAAGTGCTCTAGGTAGATTGCTTGTTATTACAGAGAATTATCCTCAATTAAAATCATCAGATACAGTACAGACACTTATGTCACAACTTGAGGGTACAGAGAATAGAATAAGTGTTCAAAGAATGAAATATAATGATACAGTAAAGGAATACAATCTAAAGGTCATGAGAATTCCAAGTTCAATAATAGCTTCAATGTTCGGTTTTGCTGAAAGAACATACTTCAATGCAGATCAAGGTGCAGAGAAAGCTCCAAAGGTAAGTATATAAAATAAATAAATATGAAGAAAAAGGGTATAAGTATAGCGTTAGGACTTCTCGCTTTATTTATACCTTTTTTCGTATCTGCTTATACAAGCCCAGGAAAGCCTACAGGATTTGTAAATGATTTTGCAAATGTATTAAATAATGATAATAAAATTGAATTAGAAAATATACTTTCTAATTATGAAAAGCAAAGTACGAATGAAATATCTGTAGTTACAATATCTTCTTTGGGCGATGAGACTATAGATACATATGCTTATAGACTCTTTCAAGAATGGGGAATAGGAAAAAAGGGAAAAGATAATGGATTGCTTATTATTTTCTCTATGAATGATAGGAAAATGAGAATAGAAGTAGGTTATGGTCTAGAACCTTATATAACAGATGCACAATCTTCAAATATAATAAGGAATACTCTCACACCTGCTTTTAAAAATGGTGATTATTATGGAGGTATCAGACTTTCTGTTGAACAGATTATCAGAATATTGAATGGAGAGGTAAATGTTTTGCCAAATGATAATTCTAATTCAAAACCTCATGAAGATATATTTTTCTGGATAATATTTATATTTATATGGCTTGCAAGTATACTCGGTAGATCCAAATCTTGGTGGTTCGGTGGAGTGATCGGTGCAATAGCGGGTATAGTTATCGGTTTTGTCTATAAATCATTAATAATCGGAATTATTTTTACTATTATATTGATAATTGTAGGTCTTATATTTGACTATATAGTTTCAAAAGCTTATCAAAAAAGTTTATTAAGAGGTAATGCTCATCCTTGGTGGATAGGTGGAGGTAGAGGTGGCGGATTCGGAGGAGGTTTCGGTGGCTTTGGCGGTGGTGGTTCTGGAGGGGGTGGATCTAGTGGTGGTTGGTAAAATAAAAAGCCAATCGTCCTGATTAGCTTTTTTGAAATGTATTCTGTATCTAATGATACGATTCCTCCACAAAGACTTCTATTCCAATTCTTAAAGAAACATTCAATTTGGATTTTTTGGCCAAATCGTCGATTTCATCTTTCTTTCCTTTAATTATCTTTTCGACTTCCGTCTTTGCCTTTTCTTTTAATTTTTTTATTGCTGTAGTTCTTTCTTCTTCTTTTCTCTTGCGATCCTTGTATTCCAAATACCATTTCCATTTGTCTCCTTGCATCTCTTCTCTTATTTCATCTGGTAATTTGGCCGTTGGATCCTTTTCGAAATGATCCGTCATTCTCCGTTTTAGACCTTCTCCGTATTTTTTGGCACAATCATCATGATCATGTCCTAGTGAATTTTCTCTACAGAATCTACATCTCACAATGATACTCATAATTCTCCTTTTGTTCTTGTTGTCTTATCCTAAAATAGAGTATACTATTATCCTAATATTTTCAATATTTGATAAGGAGAGTTCGCATAGTGGTCTAGTGCGCATCCCTGGAAAGGATGTATGTCCGAAAGGGCATCGAGAGTTCGAATCTCTCACTCTCCGCAATGATAAGCAAGGACGGCTGAATGCCGTCCGAGCTTATCATCATTGCGTGAAGAGAAGAGATGAGAAAGCCGGAGCTCGCGAAGGCGAGCGAGGCGGGGTCGCAGGCGAGGCCAGTAAGCCGAGACCTGTGACCGAATCTCTCACTCTCCGTAATGATATAATGGTATATGCAAAAAATAATCCCAATCTTATTTTTATTCCTTGGTGAAAGTCTTGCAATTTATTCTGAAATAATAGCAGCTAAAAATATAAATTCTTTTGCTACAACTTTTTGGAAAATGTCAGGCATTATGGCATTGGCTGGGTTGCTTTTGATTGCTGGATATATGTTTGGTCTTAAATACTTAAATAATATTTGGGTTGTAGGAGTTGTATCTATAGCTTCCATAATTATAATGGAGCCTATTATTACTTATGCGCTTTTTCATGAATTACCATCACGGGGAGCATTTCTTGGACTAATATTGGGAATGCTCGGCTTATTTTCAGCTTTATTTATAAAATAGAAGTTCCAACTGCGTATTAAACTCTCTGCAATGATAAGCAAGGACGGCTGAATGCTTTTCTATTTATTTCTACTTAACAAACCTACTTATCCCAGTCTGAATCACATATTGAACTATTCCGATAATAGTAAGGAATAATAATGAATCTGTTACTGATTGACCTGTGAGTTTGGATATAAGAGCTAAAGTAACTACAATAGCTATAATCCATCCTAAAGAGCCAATATATGCAGGAAGTAAAGAGAGTAACGGTATAGCAATAGCAAGTACAATTGCTCTTAACCAATCTTTACTATCTCCAGTTTTTGATGAAGAAAAATAAAGATATATTACAACAAACAAAATAATGATTTGAGCTATTATGATATTCATAGTTAGTTAATTATACAATGGAAATGAATTAAACAGTATTAATAGTTTAGTAAATATCTACCTATACATAAAATCCAATAAGATTTATAATTAAAATAATAAGATCTAATAAACCAATCTTTATTTTTATCAATTAATCAAAAATATATGAACGGATATATAAATAACATAGAGAAATTATCTTTAGAAAATGAAAATTTTAGAAAAGTTCTTTATACTGATAAAAATACTCAATTAGTTCTAATGTCTCTTTTGCCAAAAGAAGAAATAGGTGAAGAGATTCATGATGTTGATCAATTTCTCAGAATAGAGAAAGGTGAAGGGCAAGCAATACTTAACGGTGAAATACATGATATATATGATGGATATTCTATAGTTGTGCCAGCTGGTGTAAAGCATAATATTATAAATACAGGTAATGATTATATGAAACTCTATACTCTATATACTCCACCTCATCATAGAGATGGTGTAATACATAAAACAAAAGCAGAAGCTGAATTAGATAATGAACATTTTGATGGTAAAATATCAGAATGAAGATTAAATATTCTATAATAATTGTATTGTTAATTGTTATTTCTACTCTTTATTTTTATTCATATAATAAAGATGTATCTAATAGAAATACAATAATAAATAATACAACAAATAATATTTGTAATAGATTCGATATTATAGATGCTAATACTATAGAATCAAGAGAAAAAGGTCTGGGCGGAATGGATAAATTATCAGATAATTCTATAATGCTTTTTACTTTTGATCATTCTGATAATTATGGATTTTGGATGAAGGATATGAAATTTCCTATAGATATTATTTGGCTTGATGAGGATTACAAAATTATTCATATTGAAGAAAAAGTTTCTCCAGAATCATATCCAAAAATATTTTATCCAGGAGAGAAAAGTCTTTATGTTATAGAAATGAATGCTGGTTTTGCTAAAAAATACGATATAAAGTTGAATGACATTTTTAATCCAAAGAAAAATTGTAAATAATTTTACCTAAAAAACTTTATTTTTACGAGCTATTATACTTTGTCTGTTTACATGGATTGAATTTTATTTCATGACTATGAAATATTATTGATTTTGTATTCTATTTAATTTTTTTGTGAAGTATAATTACAGCAAAGCCTTATTAATTAAAAAAATATGAGTATATCAATCAAACGTTCGGACGGTACAACCGCCCCTTTTAATGCAGACAAAATAAATCGCTCGATAGAGAGAGCGTGTATGGGTCTTACTGATCCTATATCAAAAGTTACTCAGATTGCTACAGAGACAAATCTTACTCTGTATAATGGTATTACTACAGATGAAATGGACAAAGCTACGATAAACGCTGCCGTTCAGAATATAAAAGAAGATATAGAATTCGATAAAATTGCTACAAGGCTTTTGCTTAAAACTATTTATAGAAAAGTTATAGGCGATTATGATAAGGATGATATACAAGACTTAAATGAAAAACATAAAGAAGGATTTTTCAAATATATAGAAGAAGGAATAAAGAATAATAGACTTCATCCTAATATGAAGGATAAATTCAATCTAAATGAAATAGCAAATACCTTGAATATAGAAAGAGACGAATTATTCCAATACGCTGGATTAGATGGACTTATAAATAGATATTTCTTGAAGGATACAAGTGAGAATCCTCTAGAAACACCTCAATATTTCTTTATGCGTATAGCCATGGGTCTTTCATATAATGAAAAGAATCCTACAGAATATGCAAAGAAATTCTACAACAAAATGTCTCGCATGGAATATATAGCAGGAGGTTCTACGAATCTCGGTGCTGGTACTACAAAGCCGTCTCTTTCTAATTGTTTCTTACTCGAAATACATGATGATATGAAGCATATAGCGAAGACAGTATCAGATGTTATGCTTCTCTCGAAAGATTCCGGAGGAATAGGACTTTCTATAACCAAACTTCGTGCTACTGGTTCTCCACTTTATTCTAATTTCGGTGGAGTGTCTAGTGGTCCAACACCTTTTGCAAAGATTATTGATACAGCCATAAGAGCCATAATGCGAGGTGGAAAGAAAAAGGGTGCCCTCTGTTTCTATATGGAAAATTGGCATATAGATTTCCCTGAATTCATAGAATGGAAACATAATGCTGGAGATGACTATATGCGTATGAGAACAGCTAATACTGCTGTATATCTTTCGGATGAATTTATGAAAAGAGTTAAAGCCGATGCGCCTTGGTATATGTTTGATCCTGCTGAGACTAGAGATTTGAATGAATTATACGGTCAAGAGTTTAGTAAAAGATATGCATATTATGTAGAAAAGGCAGAAAAAGGTGAAATGAGAGTATACAAGAAAGTTCCAGCTTCTGAACAATACAGACAGATTCTTGTCTCTCTACAGACTACATCACATCCATGGCTTGTCTGGAAAGATACAATAAATCTACGCGCTTTGAATAACAATACAGGTACTATACATATGTCTAATCTATGTACAGAGATATGTCTTCCACAAGACAAAGATAATGTAGCAGTATGTAATCTAACATCATTGAATCTAGCAGCTCATGTTAATAATAAAGAAGTTAATTGGTCTAGATTAGAAGAAAGTGTTCGTCTAGCCGTAAGACAATTAGATAATCTTATAGATATAAATATACTATCTATACCCGAAGCTAATAAGAGTGATAAAGAGAACCGCGCGGTAGGACTAGGCGTTATGGGATTTGCCGATACTATCGAGCGTTTGGGCATGGCATATGATAGTGAACATGCTTGGGATTTCGCAGATAGAATATTCGAATTCATAAGCTATATGGCAATAGATGAAAGTGCAAATCTAGCCAAAGAAAGAGGTTCATATAAAAATTTCATGGGATCAGAATGGTCAAAGGGTAAAGTGCCTTTTGATTCTATAGAAAAACTAGAAAGATCTAGAAATGTAAAGGTTACTGTAGTTCGTGATTCCAAGCATAGAGGTTTGAATTGGAATCTATTGAGAGAAAAAGTTACAAAGGGAATGAGAAATGCCACACTTATGGCTGTAGCACCAAATGCAAATATAGGATTATTAGCTGGTACAACTCCTGGTATAGATGCTAGATTTGCCCAAGTTTTCTCTAGAAATAAAATTTCAGGAAAATATCTAGATTTGAATCATAATCTAGTAAAAGATCTAAAGAATATGGGAATATGGGAGAAAGTAAAAGAAAAGATAATAGAATTACAAGGCGATATATCTACAATTCCTGGTATACCACAATATCTAAAAGATATTTATAAAACTTCTTTCACAACATCTCCTTATGCATATATAGAAGTTGCTGCTCGTGCACAGAAATGGATAGACCAAGCATTATCTAGAAATATGTATCTTGAAACTCGTGATCTAGATGAGACTATGGATATATATATGACAGCATGGGAAAAAGGTTTGAAGTCTACATATTATCTACATATGAAGCCTAGACATACAGCGGAACAAAGTACAATAAAGGTAAATAAATCTGAGAAATTAGGTAAAAAAGGTTTTTCTGCGGTGGCTATGGCAAAACCTTCTGATGTCGCGGACTTTGTAGAAGTAAATAAAATAGAAATAAAAGAAGAAACCACATTTGAACGAGTAGAGAAAATAGATAGGATAAATAAAATAGAAATAAATAATACAGCAAGAGAAAATAGAGAAATAAATAATTTAGAAATATTTGAAAATACAGCAGATACTCTCGTAAATGATGAAATCCCAGTTATTTCTTCAGATATAAAAGTAGAAATTCCTTCACATATATCATCACATATTTCTCCGAACAGATTCACAGATTTATCTTCACTTGCATCATCTTTATCTATGGATATGGAAACTGAACAAGTCAAAGTCGCAGTAAAACCAAAAATAAAAGATCCAGCCAAAGTATGTCCGATAGATCCAGCCGAAAGAGCTCAATGCGATAGTTGCCAATAAAGTTTGCTAATAAAATCACTTTTAGTTATTATTCAAAAAATTATAATTAATTATAAAAATATATGCTTATAGGACGACCCTCACCAGAAGATACAAGTTTACATCCAATAAAGTATCAATGGGCTTATGATTTGTACAATCAAGCCGTTAGAAATACTTGGTTTCCACATGAAATAGCCTTAAAAGAAGATTTGGATGATTGGAAAAATATGACCGAAGATGAAAAGCATGCTGTGGAATTCCTCATGGCTTTCTTTAATCCTGCTGAGCTAATAGTGAATCGTTCTATTTCTCTTGGAATATATCCATATTTGAAAAGTCCAGAATGCCATCTATATCTAGCAAAACAAATGTGGGAAGAAGCGAATCACTGTGTGGCTTTCGAATACGTTCTAGAAACATTCCCATTCGATAGAGAGAAAGTTTATGAGCATCATTTGAATATTCCTTCAATGAAAGCCAAGGAGAATTATATAAATAAATACCTAAAGAGAATGACTGAAGTCAATCTCGATGTGAGTACAACAGCTGGTAAAAAGGATTTTATTAGAAATCTAGTAGCGACCAATATAGTTATGGAGGGTATATGGTTCTATTCTGGTTTCATGGTGGCACTTTCTTTCCGTCAGAGAAAACAATTAAGAAATTTCGGTTCAATGATCAACTGGGTTCTAAGAGATGAAAGTCTTCATCTAAAATTCGGTATAAATCTAATACATAATATTCTAGAAGAAAATCCTGAACTTCTAACAGAAGAATTCGCAGAAGATATAAGAAATATAATAATAGAAGGTGTAGATAGAGAAGTTGATTATAATAAAGATCTTTTCCCAAATGGAATATTAGGATTGAATGCTGATTATGTTAATCAATATGTAAAATACGTTACAGATCGTCGTTTGGAAGAATTGGGTTTCCCTGCACATTATAAAGTTACAAATCCAGCAAAATGGATGACTACAGCTACAGATGTATATGAACTTGTGAATTTCTTTGAATCACAAAATACTAGTTATGAAGTAGATGTTAGAGCTCATACAGACAAGAAAAAAGAAGATAAAGACGGGGAATAATCAGGCTTAAGAAGATAATAAAAAAGTAATATTTATAGTGTATAATTGCACTGCACATCGCACTTGCAATATATAGATAAATCTGGCATAATATATTCACGTACTAGACAGTCGCTATAGAACGCAAGTTTTATAGAGGAAAGTCCGAACACTGGTTTATCGCAAGATAAACAGTAAGGTAATGGGTAACACCCATCTGGAGCGATCCACGAGGTGCGAACAGAGACGTATTTGCTAGAAATGGCAAATAGATCCGCAAGGATTAGTCTTTATGGAAACATAGAGAGTGCAACGGCAAAATCCTTATCTCAGTGCAAGGCCGTGCCCGCCAATATAATAAATAGATTCATTGTTTATTATATTGGCGGGAGTGCCGCTTGAGGTTAATCGCAAGATTAATCCCAGATAAATGATTGTCGCAAAGTTTTATATCGCAAGATATATGAAACAATGTACAGAATTCGGCTTATAAGTACGTCAAATCAGAGAACCTCCCCTAAAAGGAGGTTTTTTGATTGCTTTTTTATTTAGAAAAGCATTCATGATATAATAGAAGCTAATATTTAGCATTAATTATATATAATATGGATTTACCAACAACACATTACGATTCTCAACAAATGAATAATGAGAAAGTTAATAAAGAAGTAAAAAAAGATCAGCCTTCATCAGGATTGGGTAATAAATTAAAGAAGTTTTCACTTTATATTTTCTTAGCCACGATATTCTTGGCTCCGATAATGTTCATACCTTCTCCCTATTTCTCTCTAGAAATAACAAAAATAATTGTTTTGAGTACGGGTATACTGATATCTTCTATATTATGTGTGCTTTCTACTATATATAATAAAGATTATGAATTGCGCAAGAATCCATTGATTTATTCCATTATATTACTTGGCATATCCATAACCATATCTACATTCACTAGTACGAATTTCCTAAAATCATTTATTGGACAAGGTTTCGAAATCAGTACATTGAGCTTTATTTTTCTTATGTTCACTGCTTTCTTTCTTGCAAAGAATTTCGCAAGAGAAGATAAAGATACAATATTCAGTATATACATGGCTGTATTCTCATCTATAGTACTTCTAGCCTTATTACATATAATCAGATTATTAGGTGGAGCAGATATTATGAAATTCGGTATATTATCTTATTCAACATCTACTTTTGCTGGCAAATGGTATGATTTTGGTATTTTGACTGGAGTATTAGGTTTAATATCTCTTTTCGGTATAAAGTTTTTAACTCTACAGAAATTATCTAAAACAATATTGTATATAATTCTAGTTATATCAGGTTTATTATTACTTGTTATAAATTATAATTTAATTTGGTCAGCTATAATTGTTACAGTATTGGCGTTAATAATATATGAATTCTTTACAAAAACTACAGACAAAACTGGTATAAGCAAATTTTTCTCAAGATTCTCTATTCTTTCTGTATTAGTCTTGATTATAGGAATATTCGGAGTATGGAATAATAATTCTATTACTTCCAATCTATCAAAGTCATTCCATGTAGAACAATTGGAATTAATATTGCCTTGGAGACAAACAGTAGATATAGCTTCTGAAACAGCAAAGGAATCACCATTATTCGGTTCTGGACCGAATCGTTTCGGATATCAATATTTGAAATATAAGCCTTATCAAGATATAAATCCTACACAAATATGGAATACAGAATTCCTATCTGGATTCAGTAATATTTCAACATTCATAGTAAATCAAGGAATAATAGGTTTTATATTCTGGTTATTATTCTTTATATTCTTTATTCGTGAAGGTGTGAAGTCATTGATGAGAAAATCAGAAGATATAAAAGACAAATTCTTTTCAATTCCAGCATTTTTCATCGCTGTATTTCTTTGGATTATGAATATTATATATACGCCTTCTCATTCTGTAATATTCCTAACTTTTGTATTTACAGGATTGTTTATGTCTAGTGCTATATATAATAATAAAGAATCAAAATCTCAGATGATGAACGGAATATATTCTAAACTAAAGAAATTCTCATCTTATCTATATATAATATTGATTGTAATATTAGTATTATGGCTTGGATTATATATAAAGAAAATTATTGCAATAAATTATTTCCAAAGTGGAATAAAAGAACTGAATGTTACTGGCAATCTAGATAATGCTCTAAATAAATTCAAGAAAGCAGTATCTTATGATGAATCAGATCTATATTATCAGGCTTTATCAGAAACAAATATCCTAAAGTTAAATAATTTGGTAAAGACTTTGCAATCAAGTGGTAACACCACATCACCTAGTAAAGAATCAATAGATCAAATAGCCAGTCTAGTAAAAGAAGCTCTAGACTATACAAAGAAAGCTCAAGCCATAGATCCTCTTAATTATTATAATAATCTAGAAGAAGCTAGAGTATCCGAAGTCGGCTCAGTTCTAAAATTCCCTAATTCATATGATAATGCAAAGAGTTCATATCTAAGAGCTATAACTAATAATAAATACAATCCTTCACTTTATCTAAGCTTAGCTAGACTATTAGCATCAAATAATGATTTTATAGGTGCGGAGCAGGCTATCGGAGGTGCATTACAATTAAAACAGAATTATACAGAAGCAATATTCCTATTATCACAAGTTCAAGTAAGCAATGGTCAATTAAAAGACGCTATAGTTTCTTCTAAAGTCGCTACACAAATAAATCCAAATGATCAAACTCTATTCATGCAATTAGGTCTCTTGTATTACAATGACAAGGATTATACAAATGCTATAACTGCATTAGAAAGAGCTATCACTATAGATAGTCAATACGCTAATGCTCGTTATTTCCTAGGATTATCTTATTCTAAAGTAGATAGAAACAGTGATGCTATAGTTCAATTCGAAGAACTTTCAAAGACAAATCCAGATAGCAAAGAAGTAGCATTTATATTAAATAATCTAAAGGCTGGCAAATCTCCATTTGCAAATGTAGAACCACCGATAGATAATAAGCCAGAAAAGAGAAAGACATTACCAGTAACAGAAAAGTCTTCATCAAAGACAAAAACAACCACTAAATCTGGTCAATAAAAATAGATAATATGGTAAAAAGGTTACTCTCTATCTTTACAAGGGAGATAATAGGTCTCCATGAAGCTGCATACCTTCTAGCGACCTTTGCATTCTTATCTCAATTGTTAGCTCTTGTTAGAGATAAACTTCTAGCATATAGATTCGGCGCAAGTCATATACTGGATATTTATTATGCAGCTTTCCGTATACCAGATCTCATATTCGTATCCATTGCATCTTTGGTTTCTGCTTCGGTACTTATACCTTTCTTTATTGAAAGAATAGATAAAGATAATGATAAAGGTAGGAGTTTTATTGATAGTATTTTTTCTGTTTTCTTTATTGCAATTATATTAGCAAGTATTATTGTTTTCATTTTTGCTCCGGCTTTAGTGAAAATCCTAATACCGGGTTTTGCGAATGATAATATGTTCAATGAACTTGTATTATCTACTCGTATACTTCTACTCTCTCCAATATTTTTGGGTTTATCTAATTTCTTTTCTAGTATTACACAGATGTACAAGAGATTTCTTGTTTATGCTTTAAGTCCTATTATATATAATATAGGTATAATAATAGGTATTGTATTTCTATATCCTGTATTCGGTATTTATGGTCTTATATATGGAGTTGTTATAGGCGCTTTCTTGCATATGGCAATACAAATACCTTTTATATTACACAAAGATGTATTTCCTAGATTTTCTATAAAGATAAATTGGAAATATATAAAAAGGGTAGTACTACTTTCTCTTCCTAGAACATTAACTTTATCTTCTAATCAAATATCAACATTCTTTCTTATTGCTCTAGCTTCTCTTATGACTGGTGGATCTATATCCATATTTAATCTAGCTTATAATCTTCAATCAGTTCCATTATCTATTATTGGTGTTAGTTATTCTTCTGCTATTTTTCCAACATTATCTAGATTTTTCGTAGAAGGTAAAAGAGATGGTTTTATATCAAAGATGATAGAATCTGCAAGACATATTATATTCTGGTCCATACCTATCACTATACTCTTTGTTGTTCTTAGAGCACAGATTGTACGTACTATATATGGAGCCGGTCAATTCGATTGGGCTGATACTAGACTTACCGCTGCGGCTTTGGCTCTCTTTATCATATCTGTTGTAGGACAGAGTCTCATATTACTTTTTGTTAGAGCGTATTATGCTGAAGGCAAGACAACAAAGCCATTACTCATAAATATTATATCTTCATTTTTGATAGTAGTATTGGGGTATATTTTCACTAAAGCTTTCTATTTTTATCCAGAATTCAGATTTTTCTTGGAAGATTTATTCAAAGTTGGAGATCAGATAGGTACAAGTGTTTTGGTATTGCCTATGGCTTATTCTATAGGTGTATTTATAAATACTTATTTGCATTGGCATATATTCGAAAGGGATTATAAAGGTTTTACAAAACCTGTTATAGCTACTCTTTTCCAGAGTTTTGCTTCATCTGTGATTATGGGATATGTTACATTTTTGTCTCTTAGATTCTTTAATACATTCTTTACTTTAGACAAGGCTTGGGGTGTCTTTATGCAAGGATTTTGCGCAGGCATAGTCGGTATATTCTCATGGGTAATAGTGCTTAGATTATTGAAGAGTAGAGAATTAGTAGAAGTTTATGAGACTCTACATCACAAATTCTGGAAAGCAAAAGTTGTTGTTCCTGATCAAGAAGGTTTGTAGAGTGAGTGTATTTCTGTTAGTATAGCCATACCCTATGGATAAATCAAAGATACGTAATTTCTCAATAATAGCTCATATAGACCACGGCAAATCTACCCTTGCCGATCGTATGCTTGAGCTTACCAATACTATAGAAAAGAGAAAAATGCAGGAGCAAGTTCTCGATAGTATGGAACTTGAACGTGAAAGGGGAATAACAATAAAGATGCAACCAGTTAGAATGCAATGGAAGGAACATACTTTGAATCTTATAGATACTCCTGGACATATAGACTTTTCATACGAAGTATCTCGTGCATTGAAAGCTGTTGAAGGTTCAATACTTCTAGTAGATGCTACACAAGGTGTACAAGCTCAGACTCTTACAACACTTAATATGGCCCGCGAAACAGGGCTTGCTATTATTCCTGTAGTTTCAAAAACGGATTCCCCTCTCGCTCGCGTACCCGAAGTTGTACAAGAAGTTTGTGAATTACTTTCTTGTGATGAAAAGGATGTTATGAAGGTTTCTGGTAAAACAGGAGAAGGCGTTGCAGAACTATTAGATGAAGTTATAAAGAAAATACCTAGTCCAAAATCTCCAGATAATACAAATGAATTCCGTTCACTTGTTTTTGATTTTCAATATTCGAATCATACCGGAGTTATAGTCTATGTAAGAGTTATGAATGGTAGTGTAAAGCGCCATGATCAATTACTTTTCAAAGTTTCAAATGAGAAATTCCAAGCATTAGAAGTGGGAATTTTCGCTCCAGATAATACACCTAGAGAGACTTTATCTACAGGAGAAATAGGTTATATAGTAACAGGAATAAAGCAACCAGGTATAGCTTCTGTAGGAGATACTGTTTCTTCGGTAAAAGATACCTTGGAACCACTTGTTGGTTATATGAGTCCTAGTCCTGTGGTCTGGGCATCAGTATATCCAGAAAGCCAAGATGATTTCGCTATGTTACGTCAATCTTTAGGTAAATTGAGACTTTCTGATTCATCTTTTACTTATGAAGAAGAAAGTTCTGGGACATTGGGAAGAGGATTCCGTTGCGGATTTCTAGGTATGTTACATTTGGAAATAATAACAGAAAGATTAAGAAGAGAATTCAATTTGAATCTAGTAGTAACAATTCCAAGTATTACCTATCATGTAGAATTGAAAAATGGCAAAAAAGTTATAGTTTATTCTCCAGCACTTTTCCCAGAAGATCATGAAATAAAGAAGGTCATGGAACCTCTAGTAAATATGAAAATAATAACCCCACCACAATACATAGGAGTTATTATGCAATCAATATTCGAACATGAAGGGGAAGTTTCTATGACCGAAAATTTCGGAGAACATAGAAGTTCTCTTACCTTGACTATGCCACTTCGTGAACTTATGAGGAATTTCTTTGATGAAATAAAAAGTATTTCATCAGGTTTCGCATCTATTTCATATAAATTAGGTGAATTCAGAGAAGCAAATGTTGCACGTATGGATATATTGGTTGCTGATGAACCCGTTGTGGCTTTTTGTAGAGTTGTATCTAGAAATAGATTAGAAGAAGAAGCAAAATCATCAGTAGAGAAATTACACAAGATTTTACCAAGACAAATGTTCACAATGAAAATCCAAGCCAAAGCTCAAGGTAGGATTATCTCCTCAGAGACTTTAACTGGTATGAAAAAGGATGTTACTCAACATATGTACGGTGGAGATAGAACAAGAAAGATGAAGCTTTGGGAAAAGCAAAAAGAAGGTAAAAAGAAAATGAAAGAAATAGGTAAGGTGAATATTCCTCAGGAAGTATTTATAAAGATGATGAGGGCTGATTAGTAGTTCTTAGGTAAATATAGAGCCACCATACTTATAATGATTAATGCGCCTACAACAATCATTATTACTCGCATTGCCTTTTGGGTTTTCTGTTGGAATAACATAGATGAATCATAGTATACTATATGTATAATAAACTTCAATATTTAATCAATGTTTAATAAAGATAAAAGATATAAGAAAATACTTCATTCTACAGCCAGTCTTATTATACTAGGTATTATATTTCTTTTATTATTGAAGGCGTTATTGGGCGCTTATAAGAAAGAAGCATTAAGTAATGAAAATTTAGAAAGACAAAGAAAAGAATTATCAAGACTTATAGATAGAAAGAAGAATCTAGAGCAGTCAGTAGAATATCTAAAAACAGAAAAGGGTGTAGAAGCTGAAATCAGAAGCAAATTCCGTGTAGCCAGAGAAGGCGAATCATTGGCTATTATAGTTGGTGATGAATCTACTTCTACTTTGAATACAGAAAATACAGATATAGAAAATAATGATAAAACAGCAACGGTAGGATTTTTCCATAAATTTTTCTATTGGTTGGGGTTATAGTGTTCATATTTCATTATAGATTGTGTGTTATAATTTGAACATTATAATTTATTTTTATCTTTATGGATCAAATTTTGAATAATCAAATGCCTACAATGCCTGTAACTCCTGTAGGTGGGGCGCCTATGCCAAAGAATCATCATGTAAAATTAATAGTTATACTCGCTATTGTACTCGTTGTCGTGGGGGGTCTTACTAGTTTCGCGGGTTATGCGAGAGTCTTCAGTCCGGTACAAGATATTGTAATGGATTCTATTAAGGCTATATATGAACAGAAGACTATACATACAGAATTATCCATAAAGGCAAGTTACACTGATCCATCAAAGAAAACTCAAACAGCAGAATTGAATATTTCTGGAGATGTTGATAAGACAGATAAAGAATCACCAAAATTATCATCAATTATATCTTTTGATGGAATGAATATGAATGCTAGTGCTGAAGTTAGATTAATAAAAGATGTTCTTTATGGAAGAATAAATACTATACCTAGTATTTATTCTTCATTATCTACTACTACAAGAGAAATGATAGGTAAATGGTATAACATATCCAAAAAAGAAGTAGAAGATGTATCTAAAAGCTATACTAATGCATCAACAACAAATATAGTTGATAAAAATAAAGAATATTTATCAGAAGAATATATTAATTCATTATTCAATAAATATAAATTATTCAAAGATTTTAAATTAAAAGGTCTTTCTTCTAGTAATGGTGGTTATGTAAAGAGATACAGTATGGTATTGGATAAAGATGCATTAGTAGATATGTATATGGATATATTGAAGAAGAATAATAAAGATTTTGACCCTAAGACTGAAAGTTATTACAAAACTACTCTCGGTCAAATGTTTGGATCTGTGAATATAAACCCTGTTCTTGTGGATATTGGAATGTTTGATAATCTAATAAAAAATGTACAGATAAATATTGATTTATTACCTGATAAAGATAATAAATATCAAGCTAATATAAATATGAATATTTCTTATTCTAATTTCAATAAACCAGTAGATATACAGATTCCAGAAGGAAGTATATCTCTGAAAGAGATTATAGATAAATCTATAAATGAATCTAAAATAAAAGGAAAAGCTTCACAAATGAAATCTTATGTATCTAATATAAGACTTGCTGCTGAGATGTATTATGATAAAAATAATAGTAGTTATAGCGGATTATGTAAGACTGATAATGCTAATGTAAAGGGAGTATTTAATGCTATAAAAAATAATGGTGGGAACATAACATGTTTTGCAAAATCAGATGCTTACTCAGTCTCTTCTATACTCAATGATGGCAAATATTATTGTGTAGATTCTACTGGAGAAGTACTTACTCTTAATAAACCCCAGACATCATATAGTTGCAAATAATTATATAAAATCTGCTATACTGTAATAATTACCATTAAATAATAAAATATATGAAAGATATAAAGATATATTCAACCCCAACATGTCATTTTTGCCATATGGCAAAAGAGTATATGACTGCTCATAATATAAAATTCACTGATTATAATGTAGCTACAGATCTAGAAAAGAGAAAGGAAATGATAGATAAAAGTAGCCAAATGGGTGTGCCTGTAATAGATGTGGGTGGCAAGATAATAATAGGATTCGATGAGGAAGAATTCGTAAAGGCTATAAAAGAGTAAACTAAATCAGTATATTGTGCTAGATTGTTAGCACAGCCTCCATAGTTCAACGGATAGAACGTCTCCGTCCTAAGGAGTAGATCTAGGTTCAATTCCTGGTGGGGGCACAAGTTATATTTTCTTTCTAAAATATTGTGTCTATGACACACCCTTTTCTTTTATCATATATCTGTTATACTATTTTCCATGAGCCCAGAAGAAAAATCGCTTCTTGAAAATATACATGTTCTTGTTAAAGAGAACAATCAAATACTGCATTCTATGCAGAGAAGTGCTCGTATCGGTACGGCTATGAAGATATTCTATTGGGCGCTTATTATATTCATGTCATTTGGAGCATATTATCTAATACAGCCTTATATAAATATGCTAACAAGTCTTAGTGGTGATGTAAGTAATAATATGAATACAGTAAGTAGTTTAAAACAGAATTTGGATAGTCTATTGAAATAATAAATACTTTCGAAAAATAATTTGTTAAATTTCCCCCAAAATTTGCCAAGGTAGCTCAGTTGGTAGAGCATTCCCCTGAAGAGGGAAGGGTCCCCAGTTCGATCCTGGGCCTTGGCACAGAGATAAAGTTAGTTTATAAGAAATAAATAATCATAAATAAAAACCTGATTTGAATCAGGTTTTTATTTTATTAAATAGTTTTTACTTTTAATTTTGACTGTCTCTTTTTATCTAATTTAGGAAGTTTCAATATAAGCAATCCATGCTTTTCTACTGCTTCTGCTTCATCCACATCTATTTCTGCTGGTAGGGAAACGGTACGAGAAAATGTACCCCAATATAATTCTCTTGCAAAATAATCTTCATCTCTAACAACCTTCTCTTCTTCTCTACGGCCTTTTATGGTTACCATATCTCTAGTTATAGATATATCCAAATCCTCAGGTCTAACTCCTGCTATCATAGTCTTTATCACTATCATATCTGCTGTTTGATATACATCTACTGTTAATTCACCTTCTTTTTCATCCTCTTCTACCCAATTATTTGATGAATTAGATATAGTATTGCTCTTTCTATTATCTTTTTCTTCTACGACAATATCATCTTCATCATTTACACGGACTGAACCTGTAAGTCTTTCAAAAAATGATTTTTTTTCTTTTGCCATATTTTTTATTTAGATTTTTATTAGAATGTACTATTTATAATATAGTTTTCGGTTTAACGGACTTTATTTCTTCAAATAGTATCATAATAATCACTGCTGCGAGCCACACCCATCCGAAAATCTTGAGTGTACTTTCTTCTGTTTTACTTCCTATTATAGCTAAATTAAAAGCTGAGTGCAATGTTGTAGCTAGGATAACTCCTATTATTACTCCGAATACTTTCATAAAAGCATTCTTATAGAAAGTTATACCCAACATAAAACCTATAGAAGATGAAGATACTATATGCAATAATGTAGCCCCTAGAAATCTCAGATTACTATTTATAATTGCTCCTGATAATTCTCCAACATTTGTTCTGTATATTACGTATAGAACATTCTCTATTGCAGAAAATCCTATAGCTACAGTTATTATATATATCATTGCATCTATAGGTTCATCCATATATTTGCTTGGCATAACAACTATTACTAAGGCTATGAATTTTACGATTTCTTCTATGAATGCCCATGATATATAGAGATAAGTATCATTTATTACAAATAATTCTTTGATCAATCCTTCTAATATTATTGCTACAGCTACACATATACCACCAGCGATAAAGGACAATGCTAACATTTTTCTCGGTTCAGGATGTAGATTGTCTTCTTTTAACCAAAACCATAACCATAAAAGAGCAGGTATAACACCTATTAGAATTTTATAAAGATTATCCATAAAATATAAACATAATTATAACCTATTATTACTAATAATCTATTTGATCTTTGTACAATTCTTTATTTGACAATCATATTATTTGATGATAGGGTTTTGGCAGATTCGATTAGATAAACAAAAAGAGAAACGCGAAAGCGTAGAAAGTTGCAGGTTTAAATGAAAAAGAACATTGTTAGTTTTGCCTTTGTTCTGACCTTGTTCATGACTTCGGTTATGTTCGGGTCGGACTATATCATTGAGACGGCTTATGTGAGAGGTCCCATAAGGTCCAATCCAGAATGGAAGGACTGGGCTTCTGGTGTGGTGATGCGTGCCTATGAAAACCAGGGTTTCGGTACCGATAATATCGGTTACTCGCTCTTGGCTGATTACATCAGTCAGCCGGCACCATATAAGGATAGTCAGACGCTTTGGCTTGCGGTGAGAATTGTTTGCAGAAACAATGCAAAAGTCTCACTGCGACAACTCCAGTTTGAGCAACATTCAAACGATGGAGATAGTCTAGCGAGCTCTTACAAGCCAGCTGACGCCAATACTGTCTACAGTCCTACAACCCTCGGAGTGAACTGGAATGGACCGGTACCGAGGGTTAATGACACTATTGTACCTGACGGTACTACGGGGCTCAGTCAAGTGGACGAAATCATCTTCATTGGTATGCAAAGTCCATTCTATACTTATCCAGTCGGCAATTATCAAACAGTTGCTGATATTCAGAGATATCTCTCATCGTTTCCTGATTTCAGAATTCAGGGGATAGTGAAGATTGTCGATGATGGGCAAGTTCTCGCTACATCGTTTCGTTCGATGTATGCGAGCAAAAGGCAACCTATCTCACCTAGGTTCTCGATAAATAGGGTGGGCAAGGATATCTCTTTTACTTTGGATCTAGGTCCAGAGGATCAAACTCTCTTTATCGAGAGCGCCACAGATGTGAAAGGTGTTTGGACTATCGAGGATAATATAAATCCCGGTGCGAACATCCTTTTCCCAGCTAATACTGGGACAAAGTTCTTCCGAGCTGTTTTCAGATAGTGTTCAGTATAACTGGCTATCTAGACAAGCTAAAACCATTCAAAAAGCGCCACTTTTATAGGTGGCGCTTTCTTATTGACATATTGTATCTGATATTATAGGGTTAGTTTATCAAGGGAGGCTATTATTAGATTATTCCTTACAAAATATATGAAAAACAACACTTTTAAGTCATTAATATTAAGTATTATTATAAGTTCAATATTTGTTCCGGTTATTGCTTTTGCAAATGAAAACTCTCCATCAGTAGATGGTGGAAATACAGGTGGTGCAGAAGTAATAGAAACTCCTTCTACAGATGGAGCAAATATAGGTGGAGCAGAAGTTATTTCATCAGCTCCTTCTACAGATGGAGCAAATATAGGAGGTGCAGAAATAGCTCCAACATCACAGAATTCAAATACCTCAAATACTTCATATGGTAGTGGAGGAGGATCACCGATGATTTCTTCTATTACATATGTAAATAATACATGTCCATATCTTAATGATTATTTGAAATTTGGAGCAAATAATCCTGTTTCAGAAGTAAATAAATTACAATCTTTTTTAAAGAATGTAGAAAAATTGGATGTAGATATAAATGGAATATTTGATGTAAAGACTCTAGAAGCTGTAAAAGCTTTTCAGTTAAAATACAATGATAGAATAATGGCTCCATGGGGTGCAACAATTCCTACTGGAAATGTATACATTACTACAAAGCAAGTAATAGACGAGATGTATTGTAATACTAAACTAGCATTAACAAATGATAAACTTATAGAAATAAATAATTATAAAAATGGTATTCTAAAGAATAATACTGTAACTAATACTAATACAGAGATAAATAATACAGAAATAAAGACAAATACAGAAAACAGTACAAATACCAATGATAATGTTTCAACTTCTACAATAAATGTAGGTCAAACAGTTGATAATAGTTCTCAGACAGCAGCAGCTGTAAAGACTTCTTTTTGGTCAAGAATGTGGAAAGGTATAAAAGGAATATTCGGTAGTAAATAAGATTTTAATTAAAAATAATTAAAGAGGAAGATTCCCCAAGGCTATTATGTCTGGGGGATTTTTCTTTTTATTATTGAATATACTAGCCATAGCTATCATCAAAGCATTATCTCCAGTCAAACCTTTTGCTGGTAGAAATAGGGGAATATTATGTTTGTCTCCTAATTTTTCAAATTCTTTTCTTATATTATTATTTGCTATTACTCCACCTCCTATTATTATATTTTTACATTCATATTCTTCTAATACTTTCTCTGTTTTTGAAATTAATACTTCTGTAACTGAATTTTCAAATTCTCGTGAAATATCTTTTATTTGATTTTGATCTAATTTACCTAATGTTTTTAGTGTATATAATACAGATGTCTTTAGTCCTGAAAAAGAAAAATCAAAATCCTTGGAATGTATCATCGGCCTAGGTAAAACAATATTATTCTCTAGATTTTCTTTTCTAGCTTCTTCTGCTAATTTACTTATTTCTGGTCCACCCGGATATGGTAATTCGAGCATTCTAGCTACTTTATCGAAAGCTTCTCCTATAGCATCGTCTCTTGTTCTGCCTAATATTTCGTATTTTCCTATTTCATCTATTCTCACTATTTCTGTATGACCACCACTTATGAGTATGGCAATAGAAGGGAAATCTACTTTTTTTATTTTTATAAAATCTCCATTTATATCTGTCGATTTGAAAAAAGTCGATACAATATGACCCTCCATATGATTCACTGGTATTATGGGTATATTATTTTTCTCTCCAATTTCTTTTGCAAAAACAATACCAGTCCATAGAGCAGGCTCCAATCCTGGGCCAGTAGTAATAGCTATTTGATCTATTTTATTTTCTTCTATTCCTGAATCTTTTTTTAATTTATCAAATAAAACTGGTAGATTCTTTATATGTTCTCTTTTCGCTAGAGCGGGGTATACACCGCCATATTCTCTATGTATATCTATTTGGGAATTTATTATATTGCCCAATATTCTATATTCTATATCGAAATTTTCACCCCTTGTTTCTAATAAACAAAGTGCTGTTTCATCGCAACTAGTTTCTATTCCTAATGTTATCATTGTTTTTTGCCGAGTTTCTTTATTTTACCAAGTTCGCATCTATTTCCCAAATATATAATTTAATCATAGAGCTATCGTTCGTCAAGATATTTTTGCTAAAATTGATGTATAATGTATTTATGCAGGGAGTTTTCGTCATTTTAATATTCTTGGTGATAAAGATATTTCAATATTTTAATGGTTTTGTTTTGGCCCGTCTTTTTAGTGTTGAAGAGAGTATTACTATGATGGTGGGTATTTTGATTTTTGTAAGTGCACTATTTTTATTTGGTATATTAGTTAAAAAGTTTTTTCCTAAAGCTATAAATATTGCTTGGATTTTTATTATTCTTGGCTTAATAATAACTTCGCAAATGAATCTTTCGTGGTTGATTATCTTTCTTGCTGGACTCTTTTTGTATGCTTTGATTGGTACAGAAGCACAAATATTACAATCAATGACTAATTATAAAAATATTCCAAGATTTATTCCATTTCTACTCACATTTCTTCCTATTTTTGTTTCTTACTTTATACCTCAAGCACGTGTTATTACGCCACAAATGTTTTATATTGTTAGTTCAATTCTTGCTTTTTTTGCTTCATATTCTGCACGAGTCTATGGTGAAGGGAAATTTATCTTTTATCAGAAAGCTTCACCCGTTTGGCTCGGTTTATTTTTTATGATCGGGTCAGGGTTTCTGTATTATATAGGATTTTATCAAACGATAGGAATTCCTCTTACTATATTACTTACTCTAATTTTACTTTTCTATGTAGATGGTGCATTGATTATTTATATGTCGATTGATGAACGTTTGCGACAAATATCAGATAAAGTATAATAAATGATATTAAAATGTATTATAAATAAAGTATATTAGATTATAATTAATTTCTAACTAAAGATATGATTAATCAACAAATTATTGACTATATTAAACAACAAATGCAACAAGGAGTTAGTCAAGAACAAATTAAAAATTCTCTTATGGCTAATGGCTGGCAATTACAAGATATTGAAGAGAATTTTAATAAAATTACTTCCACATCCAATACATATCCATCAGTTCCAGTCGTTACCCCAAATGGTAATTGGAAAAATATTGTGATTGCTGTGATAGTGGTAGTAGTGTTGGGAGGTGGTACGTATTTTGCTAGTCAAACACTTTCTAAGCCTAAAGAGTCAAATAAAATCTCTAATGAGATTTCTAATCAACCACCAACTGAAACAGTTCCACCAATACAATCTACTGAAGAGTCAACAGCTCAAATACCTAAATTAGAAGAAAAACCACAAGCATTAGGACCCAAAGAGTCATGGTTAAAAATGAAAGCAGAAGCTGATAATATAAAATCCTATGCTGATCTTGAGGTGTATACCTTAAAATATGGTAGTAAAGAACAAATTGCAAAATTAACAGCAAGTAAACAGCAGATTGATTCATTATCACAATCTTTTAAAGATCAAATTGTTACTATGGCTAAAGGTCCATTATCAAGTGATATAACAACTATTCAAGAAACCACAAATGGCAATACTGCCACTTTGAATGTTCAAACTTCTAAATCAGGATTAGTAGGGGTTATAACTTTAGTTTTACAGGATAATCAATGGAAGTTACAGTTAGAGTCTTGGAAGCAAAAATAATTTTTGCAAAACTATTCTAATAAGCAATAGTAAATGGATTATAATTTAGTGCGCGATACAGGACTTGAACCTGTGACCCTCCCCACGTCAAGGGGATGCTCTACCAACTGAGCTAACCGCGCAACACAATATTTGACTACCAAGACAGCTAACCGCGCAACAAAATTTAAGTTATATTAACATAAAATTGGCGGAGGTGGGAGGATTTGAACCTCCGAGACCTTTTCAAGTCTGCCGCTTTTCGAGAGCGGTGATTTCAACCACTCACCCACACCTCCATAAAGATAACATAGCATTTTTTGCCCTTTAAGTTAATTTTTCTACTATACCTTTTATCATTCCTTTAATTTTATAAAATTGGATACGGTTATTAATTTTTATAGCTATAGTACCATAAGGTAATGTATTAAATGGCCTTTTTCCTTGACTGGCTCGACTGATTTGAGTAATTATATAAAATCTATCTTCTGGTAATTTTGTTATTGATGACCAGAACTTTCTGGCTTTATTTTCTGGAATTGAAGGATATATATGAATTCCAGCACGTATTTTGATTTCTGGTATTTTTAATATTTCACGTAAAAATTTCATATACACTGAAACCATTAATGGATCAGAATTACTGAAATTAAGTGCCGGATTAATTTTTTCTGATTTTGTTCCTTCTGCCCAATATAATGATGTACCTATTAAGAGTAATTCATTTTTAGAGATTGAATTTATAAGTTTTATCCCATTAATATATGCATCATTATTCTCTCTATCTATTTTTATTTTTCTATCTCTATTAGCATTAAACAAACCCTTCTCATGTGCGATTCTATTATTCTTTTCTAATAATTCTTTAGTTTTCTTAGAAAATTCTATATTTTTAAACCAATAACTAAGAGTGCCTTTTGATTTTATTCCTAAGGATTTTCTTATATTATTATAACTCATACCTTTCTTACGTAGAGATATAGCTTTCTTTTTTAAGTGTATATTTGAACCCATAGGTATATGGTACACTATTAATATATTAGGTTCAATATAGAGACTTTATTTTTTTAATAAGGAATGCTATAGTATTTACTGAGGCCCTATCGTCTAATGGTTAGGACAATTGGTTTTCAATCAATTAATCAGAGTTCGATTCTCTGTAGGGTCACAAATGAATGCTTTTATTGATTTTTCAAAAAAACTTCCAATTGAGTTAATTCAACTATTTGTTTCAATTGTGATGGCTATCTTTGCGATAATAGCAATATGCCAAACTTACTCAATCATTAATCAACAAAGAAGTGAAGAATTTATTAGATTGAGAGCTTATTTATACATAGGAAGAATGGAGGGTGTGGTAATTAAAGATAGAGTTTTATTTTATATAAATATTAAGAATAGTGGACAAACACCAGCTAAAGATTTTACTATTAAAGATTTCTATATAAATAATATACCTATTGATACTCAAAAACCTTATCTGAATATGATATTTGGTCCTGGAATGCAAAGTAATATCTCTTTGGATTATGATGAAAGGATTACTCCAAATAAATCTATAAAATATCCATATAATTTTAAGTATTCTTATAAGAATTATAATAATACTTGTTCATTAGTTGAAACTAAAGGTATTATTAATCTTAGTAACAAACCAGATGAGTTTGCTTCAATAGAAAGTCAAAATGTTGAAGATATAAAATGTAACTAGTATATTTACATGCCCTTATCTAAGATAATACTATATATTTCTATACCGATAATCCTTCTGTCTTGTTTTTTATTTATAAAGTTTTCTCCAAATAATAAAACAGAATATATATCTAAAGAATCTATTGTTCAAGATAAAATTATAGAAAAACCTATAGATAATATACGTATTATTTTGGATAAAATGTCCCTAGAAGAAAAGGTTGGTCAAATGTTTCTTGCTGGTATATATACAAATGATAGTGATGAAGTATTGAAGAAATTGATAAAAGAAAAGAAAATTGGTTCTATTATTTTAATGAATTCAAATATAAAAGGGAAAGATGTTCATGCTCTGATAAATTCATTGCAAGGATTAGCCACTAGTTCTTCTCAGCAGAATTTGCTTATAACTATAGATCAGGAAGGTGGTATTGTTTCTAGGATAAATAATCCGAATCTCGATCTGACATCACAGACAAAAATAAAGGACTATAATCAAGCTTATGAAGTTTCTTCCAAGAGAGCCAAAGAATTATCTTTATTGGGTATAAATGTAAACTTTTCTCCGGTTTTGGATTATATTAATAATCCATCTTCTTTTCTATATAATAGAGTTTTTCGTGGTACAAAAGAACAAGTTTCATCTCTCGGTATAGCTATGGTAAAGGGTTATCAAGATAATGGCATATCTGCTACGGTTAAACATTTCCCTGGTCATGATAATAATTCTGTTGATTCTCATAGATCTCTACCGGTATCTTCTATTAAAGAAAATGATTTATTGGAATACATAGAAGTTTTTAGAAATGTTATAAAAGAGTCTAAACCATATATGGTTATGACTAGTCATGTTTTATTTCCTAAAATAGATGCAAAATACCCAGCAACTCTATCGCCAAAGATAATCAGTGTATTGAGAAATGATCTTCTTTATAATGGTGTTATTATCACTGATGATATGAATATGGGTGCTATAACTACAAAATTTGGAATAAAGGAAGCCGCGAAACAAGCTGTTCTCGCGGGCAATGATATATTACTCTATGTTGCAAATGAAAAGATAATAAATGAAGCATATAATGAGATTATAGATTCAGTGAATAATGGCCAGATTTCTATGGATAATATAAATAATAGCGTTTATAGAATACTCAGTCTAAAGAAAATCCTTTCAAAATAACTACTCTTTTTATAGTAAAACTTTTTAGTAAAATAAAAAATGATTGTGATATAATACTTTCCATATGAATAAAAAAATAATTTGGATAGTATTAATTATATTAATAGTTATTGGAGCTTTAGTTATAGGAATGAAGAATTCTTCATCAACAGAGAATAAAGTAATAGATAATACAAATACTTCAACTGATAATAGTTCAGTTTCTACAAATCCTTCTGATACAAAGAATGATACTTCCACAACAAATAATACATCAACAACAGAGAAGAAATATACTTTAGCAGATATAGCGAAACACAAAACTTCTTCCGATTGTTGGACTACTGTTAATGGTGGGGTATATGATTTGACATCTTTCGTTAACAAACATCCCGGTGGTGTAGATAATATAGTAAAGGTATGTGGAATAGATGGTTCAACACTCTTTGGAGATCAACATGGTGGGGAGAGAAGACCAGCAAATGAGCTTTCAAGTCTAAAAATAGGTATTCTTTCAAAGGTAGATAGTCAATAGGCGAAATCTAATAACTTGTGGAATAAATGGGGATATCTTTTCATTGCTCCCTATATTGTATTCTTGTTATTATTATAGGAGAGGGGGCGCATTGTACGTCTTAATTATGTGGGTTTTGTTTCCTCTTTCCCACTGAAAGTGGTGATGATCTGCTACTCTGGCAGATCTATCCAGATTGTTGCTGGATAATCCTAGTCGATTGCACCTTCTTTGCTCGTGCGATGCGTTCCCCTCTATTACATAACTGGTTTGGACAATGTCCTAGCCGGTTTTTTTATTCATTATTATTTTTATTTACTATTTTTTATGAATATAAATATAGAGAAAATAAAATTATTTATAGGATATATTTTATTGGCTTTTTTTATTTTTCTAATAATTTTCATTATCCTATTCTTTGAAAAATCTAATTATAATAAATCACATAATAAAGCTAATTTTATAGATAAAGATAAATCATATAATATTAAAGAAGTATTAGACGGTGATACATTTGTTATTAATATAGATAATAAAGATATTACTATAAGACTTTTAGGTATAGATACTCCAGAAACTTTAGATCCCAGAAAGACAGTTCAATGTTATGGTAGGGAAGCTTCAGATAAAGCAAAAAGCATTCTTTTGCATAATTATGTCTTCCTAGAAAGAGATATAAATAAAAGTAATACTTCCGGAGATTATGATAAATATGGAAGAGTATTGGCCTATGCGAGATTGTCTAATGGATTATTCTATAATCAATATATGATAGAAAATGGCTTTGCTTATGAATATACTTTCAATAAAGAAAAATATAAATATCAAAAAGAATTCAAAGAAGCAGAAGCAATAGCAAAAAAGACAAAGAAAGGACTGTGGAAGAAGTGCATTTAATAAATTTTCCTATATTGTAAAATAGAAAATCGGTTCGCCTATTAGAAAATTGAACTTGGCATCTTGCGTGCGTGAGACCTTTCCTCCACTTCCGTTACGGAAAGGCTCCCGCACCGTGCTAAGTCTCAATTTTCTAGTATGGAATATTACAAACTAGAAAATTGTGTGAGCCGACGGGGAGGAAGTCTTTTTCTTTACGAGTGTACGGAGTAAAGAAAAAGAGCTTCCGACCGCAAGATCGGCGAGCCGATTTTCTTGTATACCAAGTCCAATTTTCTAATAGGCGAACCAATTTTCTAACAAATTACTTTGTTTTTAAGAAAAGATATATATCCTCTAGAGCTTTTACACCATCTCCTGTAGCTATATTATTCTGATGATAAAGACCATCAGTACAATCTCCAGCAGACCATATACCTTCTACAGATGTTCTCTGATCCCTAGGATCCACTACTATATGATTCCATTGATCTAGTTTTACCAAATCTTTTGCGAAATATGTTGTAGGTAATGAACCTATTTCTACGAAAATGCCTGTAGCTGGTATTTCTACATCCTTACCATTACTTGAATCTGTATATACAAAAGACTTTACGAATTTGTCACCCTTAACTTCTTTCGGTATTGCATTTGTAATTATTTTGAAATGAGAATTTTTCGAAACGGTATCTATGGTTATGGGATCTGCACGGAATTTGTCACTACGATTTATCAGAGTCACGCTTTTGCAATATGCTAATAGTTGAGATGCACTTTCGAATGCTGCATTACCGCCACCTACTACTATTACATCTTGATCTCTGAATAATGGTCCATCACATGATGCGCAATATGTAAGTCCTTTATGTTCGAATACATCTGCTCCTTTTATTTCTAATTTCTTACGGAAGCTTCCTATGGTTATTAGTACTGTTTTTGCTGAATAATTGCCTTTGGATGTTTTTATATTAAATAAATTATCGTTTCTTTCTATATTTTCACAGCTTTCACCTGTATGTATATCTACGAATTCTTTTGCATAAGCTCTTAGATGATTTTCTAGGCTTTTTGCGAAATCTTCTCCGGATATCTTTATGGTTCCTATCCAATTTTCTATTCCAGTTGAAACTGTACTTTGGCTATTCCAATCCTTTGTTATAAATAAAGTTTTTAATTCCTTTCTAGCGGCGTATACACCTGCTCCAACTCCTGCTGGTCCGCCACCTATTATTATAAGATCATATATCATAATGATAGTATTTTAGCATAGTCTGTAGAAAATTGGTCCGTATCTAAGAAAATCGGTTCGTATACGAGAAAATTGGACTTGGCTACTTGCGTGCGCAGTAAACTTTCTTTTTATCGACAAGCGACTAAAAAGAAAGTTCTGCGCACCGTGCCAAGTCTCAATTTTCTAGTATGTAATATTGTAAACTAGAAAATCGTGTGAGCCGACGGGGAGGAAGTCTTTTTCTTTACGAGTGTACGGAGTAAAGAAAAAGAGCTTCCGACCGCAAGATCGGCGAACCGATTTTCTTGTATGCCAAGTCCAATTTTCTAAAGATTATTTCAATTTTGATCTCCTCAAGAAAGCCGGTACCGCACCCCAATCATCGTCATCATCACTATTTTTGATTTCTTTCTTTTCTTCAACCAATACTTTCTCTTTTATTGGTGTTGATATGTTATTAAAGATTTTACCTTTCTTTTCTTCTTTTGCTGTAATATCTGCTTGTATTGATATATTTTCTATCTTTGTATTTGGTGATTCTTTTGTAACGCCTTCTTTTGTATTACCTAGGAAACCCGCAGCTATAACGGTTACTTTTACTTCATTTTTCTTTAGCTTATCATCTCTAACTGTACCGAATATAACTTTTGCTTGAGGATCTATGGATTCTGTAATAACTTTCGCTGCGTCTTGTATTTCGAACATTGTTAGATCTTCACCACCAGCTATTGAGAATAGAACTCCTTTTGCTCCATGTATAGATATATCTAATAATGGGGAGTTTATAGCGAGCTTTGCTGCCTCTATTGCACGATTTTCTCCTGATGCTGAACCTATACCCATGAGAGCTGAACCAGCATTTTCCATAACAGTTCTTATATCTGCAAAGTCTATATTTATGATTCCAGGAGTTGTTATAAGATCAGATATGCCTTCTACTGCTTGGCGTAATATTTCATCACATATTGCGAAAGCATTCTTTACTGTAGTGTTTTTGTCTATTGTAGATAGAAGTCTATCATTAGGTATAACTATAATAGCGTCAACTTCTTTTCTTAAATCTTCTAATGCTGATTCTGCTATTTTTGATCTTTGTTGTCCTTCGAAGAAAAATGGTCTAGTTACAACAGCTACTGTAAGAGCACCGAGTTCCTTGGCTGTTCTCGCTATAACAGGACTTGCTCCACTACATGTGCCTCCGCCCAATCCTCCAGCCACAAATACCATATCCGCACCCTTTATAGCTTCTTGTACTTCTTCTTTGCTTTCTTCTACTGCTCTTTTACCCATTTCTGGATTCATGCCTGTACCCAGACCTCTTGTTAGATTTTTCCCTATATGAATACGCTTTTTTGCTAATGAATGATGCAAGTCTTGAGCATCAGTGTTTACCGCGATAAAATCAACACCTTTTACTTTGGAATTGATCATATGATTCACAGCGTTCTTTCCTGAACCTCCAACTCCGATAACTTTTATTCTAGCGAATGCTTCTATATCTGGTGTTATGTTTGGCATGAATAGTGTATTAAAAAAGGGATAGTATCTACATCATACCACCCTCATTTTAGCGTGCAACTTCTAGTTTTCTTTAAATTATGGTAGAAATTGTTTTAACCAAGAAACTATACCTTTCCATATTTTTACCAAGAATTGACTATTGGTATTTATTACTTCTTCTTCATCAGAATGAGTGCCTAGGATACATAATCCATAAGCCACAGCCCATGTAGAATCTCTGAAATTCTGTTTTTCTCCATTACCTATATTTATAAAGCCAATACGTGAAGGCAGTCTAAGATAAGCCTTTGCCATTTCTTCTATATTAGAAAGTCCTGATCCTCCACCTGTTATAACTATTCCAGCAGGTAATAATCCATTTCTACCTATTTTCTTTAAATGAGATTCTATCAATTCAAAAATATCAGAAAGTCTAGCGAATATTATTTCCTCTAGCTTTTTCCTAGGATATGAACTACCTGTTATTGCACCTATTTTAATCTGCTCGGCTTCTTCTAGTGGAACTTTTAATCCTAAAGCAATATCATTTGTAATATCTGTAGAACCTATGGGGAATATTTCTAGGGATACTGGCATATTATTCTCAAATACAGCTATTGATACAGTTTCGGCACCGATATTTGCAAGTACGCATCCTGCTATTTTCTGTGCCTTGGTGAGGGTTATAAGGCTTGCAGCGATAGGTGAGGCCACTACATCCTCTACACTCACTCCAGCTTCTTCTACGGACTGAATAATGTCATTTAGATGATGTTCTAGGCATGTTATATACAAAGTCTTTATTTCGAATTTACTGCCTTTCATGCCTTCTGGCTTTCCTAGTATTACTTTTCCATCTATTTTGTATTGAAGGGGAATGCTATTTATTATTTTTTTATTCAAAATAAGTCCAGATGGAATATCTTTCTCGCATTGTTCTTGTATTTTCTTTATATCTAGATTTGTTATTTCTAGATCTGCTTTTGATATTATTATTGAACTACTAGATACTACACTACCCAATCCTATACCACCTATTGATACAAAAGCTTTTTTGACTTTTATTCCTGCTCTTTTTTCTGCATCACTTAATGCCTTTTTTATACTTTGTGATATATCATTTGGATTTACTATATATCCATGTCTCAATCCTCTAGAATCTGCTATACCTGTTCCGAGTATTTTCGGAAATCCTTTTTCATTTACTTCTGTTCCATGAGTAATAACCACCTTTACGTGGTATGTTCCAATATCAATACCAGTTATTGTTGAACGCGACATGTGGAGAAAGATTTAGACACCAAATTTCTTTCTGAATTTTGATTCTATACTCTCCATTGTACTACTATGATCGAATCCTTTCAAATGCACCATGCCGTGTATAAGTAGAAAATTTAGAAAATTTTCATAATCTCTATCAAATTTTTTTGATTCTTTCCTTGCTTCACTTTTACAAATAAAAATTTCTCCTTCTTTATCACTTAATGGGAAAGAAAGTATATCTGTTGGCTTGTCTATGTTTCTATATTGCTTATTTAGTCTCTGAATTTCTTTTGGAGTAATGAAAGAAAAGGAAAGATCATAATCTTTTCCTAGAATTTCATTTTTAATAGATTCTATTTGATGCATTATCTAAAATACAGAGAATAATACAGAGATTATCTTGAAAAACGAGATGTCTTTTCTGGCATTTTACCCATTTTTATAAGTTCTTGTATTTCTGCTTTTCTCTTTATAGATTTCAATGTCTTCATCTTTGTTTTGTATGAAGATAGAGAGCGTTCATTGTATCTCTTGCTTCTAACGCGAGGTAGCACACCTGATCCTTGGACTTTCTTTGTAAAACGACGAAGCACACCCAAGCTATTTTCTGTGCCGTGTTTTGTAACTTCTACATTTATCATATGGGAGGATATTATCACAAAAGGTCTATATGAGCAAGCTCTTCTATTTTGGCTCCAATTTTTTCATATATTTTGGCAAATCATCTAGAGATACCGTGTCTTGGGCATGAGTATTTAGATTTCTAACTATTACTGATTTTTCTATGGCTTCTTTTTTACCCATTATTATAGAATACGGTATATGATTTTTCTCAACCATAGAGACTTGAGCTCCTAATCTATCCTTTGCTAATGATAAATATAAAGGTATTTTGACTTTTCGGAGACTTTCTACAACAGATAATGAAAGTAATTTTGATTCAAAACCTAATTGTACAAATGAAGCAAAAGGTCTTTTTGTTTTCTTTATTTCTTTTCTTAATTCAGCTTTACTTCCTTTTATAAGTATAGATATTCCGACTCCTTGAATTTCTTTTTTCATTCCTAATTTCTTTGACAATCCATCATATCTTATACCCATAGCTAATATTTTATGATCTTTACTTTTCTTATCATGATCTAGATTTATTATTGCAAATACAGTTTCTGTACAGTATTTTCTATTTCCTATTAGATTATGATTTATTTTGTATGGTATATCCAATGCCTCGAGGTATTCCAATACTTCTTGGAAATGATTTCTACTAGATTCTCCGAGATAATTCATTATATGTGGAGCATTTTCATTTATCTTTTTACATTTTTCATTTTCACAATGTAGGAGTTCGAAAGGATCTTTCTTGAATAATTGTCTACATTCTACATGCATACTGTCTATATGTTTTCTATAGTAATTAATAAGTTCCTTGGTAAACTTATTCATTGATTCTTTATCACCTACGCTGTTTATCTCTACGCATACATTCTCATAACCTTCTTCTTTTAGCATCATTCTCGCTGTTTGTATTAAGATTGCTTCTGATATACCTTTAGAATTTCCTATTATTTCTAAATCACAATATCTATTATAGTCATCATTCTTTTTTAATGATCCATTAAAGGGTTCTTTGAAATATAGAGTTACTGGTTGTGGTTGTGAAGATAGATTTTCTTCTTGATACATTCGAAGTATGGCGATTTTCTCTTCTACATGTAATGCAAGATGATCCTTGCTATCATCTTCGCTATTTATATAATCACTATCTAATAAACTTTTTGCTTGATTTATATCATTTTTGTTTATTGTTGGACTTTCTTTGGAAGTGAATCCATAATACACAGCTATTTCACCTATTCTGTCTAGGTTTTTGTGATTTATATATTTTGCTTCACTCTTTCCGTCACTCTTTATTTTTTTTGCCATATTATATTTTTCTTTTCATTTTATTTTCCTGGTAAAATGCCTATTTTGGAAAAGGGTAGTAGGCGCAGTATCGGTCTACCTACTATATATTTTTCTTCCAAAGGTCCCCATTTTCTAGAATCAAGACTATTCGCTCTATTATCACCCATAACATAATATTCTGTTGGACCTAGAGTTATATCTAGATTTTCATTGGTTCTATGTGAATCTATGACGAAATTATCAGGGATGATTATTCCTTCTGGATGTTCTTTGTTTATTACTGTGACTTTGCCATCCTTTATATTTAATGTTTCTCCTGGTAAGCCTATTATACGTTTTATGAGATATATATTTGTATTCTCGGTGTATTTCACAGCTTCTTTTGGATAATCGAATACTATTATATCCAATCTTTCTGGGGCTTTGAAACGATATGTGATTCTATCTACTATGAGATAATGTCCAGAATCAAATGTTGGATCCATGGATTCACCATTTACCATGAATGGTTCAGCGATAAACATTCTGAATGGAATCACTATCACAATCGCAATGATTGCGATTTTAAAAAATTCTTTAAAATAATTTTCTTTTTTTGTTTTAGGTAAAATTTCAGGGTCCATTATGCCAATTGTATTATGATTAATCGTTTGACACAAGATTTTCTTCTGTGTTGCAGAGCTTTTGCAACTTCTATTTAATATAATATACTACTGTTATGCCATATATAATAGCAGGTTTAGGAAATCCAGGTGAAGAATATGTGAATACTCGTCACAATACTGGAAGAATAGTATTAGAATCATTAACAGATGATGAATTTTCTTTTGATAAAAAAATAAATGCTAGAATATCTGAATTAAAAATAGGAAAAGAGAAAATAAAACTAATAGAACCAGAAACTTTTATGAATAATTCTGGTAAATCTATTTCTCAAATAGTAAAGAATATAAAATCAGCAGAAAAATTGATAGTAATATACGATGATTTCAATTTGCCATTAGGAAAGATAAGAATTTCATATAATAGAAGCTCCGGAGGACATAATGGTTTAGAATCAATTATAAAATCAATAAAAACAGAAGCCTTTATACGTATAAGAATAGGTGTAGCCCCTGAGAATGCAAAAGGCAATGCAAAAGTTCCTCATGGTGAGGATAAAATAGAGAAATTTATTTTAGGAAAATATAAAGACGATGAAATGAAGATAATAAAGAAAATCTCCAAAATCGTTAAAGAGTCTATAGAAGTAATAGTTAAAGAGGGAAGAGAAAAGGCAATGAGCATATATAATGCTTCATAAGCTGTTACTTTCACTTACAGTCTTTTAAAATTCTCTTTTTTTATTTCTTCTCACCTACAAAAGATAATGCCATCTTTTGCTCCTTTACATCAAATAATGTAATTTTGAAATCATAACTCTTGCCAAGTTCTAGTGTTTTGCGTAGTTTTTCTTCTCCACCGAATTCTGATATATGAACTAATCCTGCTATGCCTTCTTCTATTGAAGCCAATGCACCGTGTTTATTGAATTTTATAACTACACCCTTTACTTGCATATCTTTCTTGTATTTCTTTGATGCTTCTGTCCAAGGATTTTCTTTCAAAGCTTTTATAGATAGAGATATTTTTCCTTCTTTTATTTCTATTATCTTTACCTTTACTTTTTGACCAACTTTGAATAATGCACGTGGATCATCTACTAGAGACCAATCTATTTCTGATATATGTACTAGTCCTTCTAGGCCTTCTTCTATCTTTACGAATATTCCGAAATCTACTATACCTGTTACTGTTCCTGTAACTTCATCATCTACTTTGTATTTTGCTATTGTTTTCTCTTTATCTTTTTGTTCAGGACTCTTTTCTGAGAATATTAGTTTTCCTTCCTTTGGTAATACAGAAATAATAGAAACAGATATATGTTGTCCTACTAATTTCTTTAATTCTTCTAATATTTTATCCTTATCTCCATCTGTAACTCTAGGATAATGTTCTGTTTTTAATTGAGAAGCTGGTAGGAATCCTGCTATGCCTTGCCATTGTATTATAAGACCACCTTTATTGGCTTCTATTATAGGTAATTCTAATATTGTCTTATTCTTTATCGCTTCTTCGGCTTCACTCCAGATTAGAGCTTGTCTAGCTTCCTTTAGAGAAAGTTCTATATAACCTTCTTTATTATTTGTATCTACAACCTTGGCTGCTATAACGTCTCCGATATTTATTTTCTTTATAATATCGCGAGCTGTTATGAACTCTCTACCATATATAATACCTGTACCGAATGGTGCCAAGTCTACATATACAGCACTTTTCTCTATATTTATAACTGGTCCTTCTACCAAATCCCCTATAATTGGTGGATTTTTTGTCTCATTTAAGAGCTTTTCCATTAAAACTGAGGCTTCTTTTAACATTTTATTCAAGCATGGTTCGCTTTTTAATTAATAATGATAACTTGCGAATTGTCACGCTTTAGCCACTATAAAGGAAAATTGCCTTTTTGTCTATTTTTGCTATAATAAGAGCAAATTTATTATGATAATTACATATTTTGGAGGAGAATTCTTTAAGGTACAATTCGGCGATATTACGCTTGCTTTTAACCCTATTTCCAAGGATTCAAAGTTAAAACCAAGTCGTTTCGGGGCAGATATAGTATTCGTTAGTACTAATCATCAGGATTTCAATGGTATAGATCAAGTTACTCATGGAGAAAAGAAACCTTTTATTATAAATGGTCCTGGAGAATACGAAGTCAAAGGAGTATTTATAAAAGGTTTGCCATCAAAGTCAGGTTTTGGAATAAATACTATATATACTGTATCTCTAGAAAATATGAATATATGTTTCCTAGGAGCAATAAATACTGGTGAATTAAGCAATGAAGCAGAAGAAGCATTGGATGGTATAGATATACTATTTGTACCTATTGGTGGTGATAATGTATTGGATCCTGTAAAGGCATATAAATTAGCCGTATCACTAGAACCAAAAATAATCATACCTATGTATTATAATGAAGTCTCAGGTAAAGACGTTCTGAAAACTTTCTTAAAAGAGGCAGGAGAAAATCCAAAACCAGAAGCAAAACTTACATTAAAGAGAAAAGATTTGGATGGAAAAGAAGGTGATATTGTATTGCTTGATTCATCAAAGGAATAATTGTTATTAAAATATAAAATTATTATTAAAATATAAAAATATGCTTGATTTTTTAGAAAAACTTCGTTCTAAATCAGATGGTGCAAAGAAAAATATTGCCTTCTTTACATCTATGGGGATAACGGTGATTATTTTTGTATTTTGGATTACTTCGCGCGGTGTAATGTCAACAGATAATAAAATTAATTTGGCGAAGGAGGCGAAGTCACCTATATCTTCACTTACTGCTAGTGTTGGTGATATATTTGTATATATTAAAGACATTTTCACTGGAGGTAATAAAATAGATTATAAGGCGGATGATAGTATAGAAGCATTACCAAAACAATAAGAAATAGAAAGACATAATTATGGCTGAAGATAAAAAACCAGAAAATCAAAAGGGAATTGTTGCGAGAAATATAACTACAGAAATGCGTGAGTCTTATCTAGACTATGCTATGTCTGTTATTACTTCACGTGCTTTACCTGATGTTCGTGATGGATTGAAGCCTGTGCATAGGAGAATACTCTATGCTATGCATGAAAAGAATTTAACTTTCTCTAGCAAATTCAGAAAAAGTGCCGTTGTTGTAGGAGATGTACTAGGTAATTATCATCCACATGGTGATGTTGCTGTTTATGATTCTATGGTTGTGATGGCACAGGATTTCAAGATGCGTTATCCTCTCATCACTGGTCAGGGAAACTTCGGAAATATAGATGGAGATGGTGCCGCAGCTATGCGTTATACAGAGGCGAAGATGTCTAGACTATCTTCTGAATTATTGAGAGATATAGAAAAAGATACTGTAGAGTTTAGACCAAACTATGATGGTACTAGGAAAGAACCAATAGTTCTCCCTACTGCTGTTCCTAATCTTTTACTTAATGGAACATTGGGTATTGCTGTCGGTATGGCAACAAATATAGCACCTCATAATCTAGGTGAAGTTATAGATGCTACTGTACATCTTATAGATAATAAAGATGCGACAATGGATGATTTATTCACTTATATAAAGGGTCCAGATTTCCCAACTGGTGCTGTTATGTATGGTGAGAAAGATATACATCATGCGTATTCTACAGGTCGCGGTGGAATAGTGGTACGCGGTGAAGCAGAAATAGTAGAAGATAAAAAAGGCCAATTCCAAATTATCATTACTTCTATACCTTATCGTGTTAATAAGAGTGATCTTATAATGCGTATAGCAGATCTTATCAGAGACAAAGTATTAGAAGGTATAAAGGGTCTTCGTGATGAGTCAGACAAAGAACTTCGTATCGCTATAGATTTGAAACAAGGAGCATATCCAGAGAAAGTTCTTAATTTCCTATATCAACATACTCAACTCGAAGATACATTCCATGTAAACTCTGTTGCACTTGTAAATGGAGTTCCACAAACTCTATCCATAAAGTCTATTCTACAAGAATTCATTTCTCATCGTATAGAAGTTGTAAGAAGAAGAACAAAGTTTGATTTGAATAAAGCAGAGGATAGAGAGCATATACTTATCGGTTTGAAGAAAGCTCTAGATCATATAGATGAAATCATTACTCTTATAAGAGCTTCAAAAGATGCAATAGAGGCACATGCCAATCTTATGAAGAAATTCAAATTCTCAGATAGACAAGCTACTGCTATTCTAGAAATGCGTTTGCAGAAACTTGCAGGACTTGAAAGAAAGAAAGTATTAGATGAATTAAAAGAAGTTCAAGATCTTATAGCCGAATTAAAAGAAATATTAGCAAGTGAGAAAAAGGTTAAAGATATAATAAAGAGAGAATTATCTGATATAAAAGAGAAATACGGCGATGAACGTAGAACAAAACTCATAAAGCATAATCTAAAAGACTTTAATCCAGAAGATCTAATACCTGATGAAGAAAGTGTATTAGTATTGACCAAGGGTGGTTATATAAAGCGTACAAATCCTGATGAATACAGAAAGCAAAAGCGCGGTGGTATAGGAGTTGTAGATTTAGATACAAAAGAAGAAGACTTCATATCACATCTTATATATGCTACAGCACATAGTGATTTATTATTCTTTACCGATAAAGGCAAAGCATATCAAATAAAGATGTATGATTTACCAGAAGGCAGACGTGCCACAAAAGGAAAGTCGATTATGAATTTCCTTTCACTTTCGGATGGAGAAAAAGTTACTTCTATTTTGCCAATGCCAAAGAATAAAAAGGAATCAGCAGGACTTTCTCTTATGATGGTTACCAAAGGCGGTACAGGAAAGAAAAGTTCAGCAGAACATTTCAAAGATGTTCGTCGTTCAGGACTTATCGCTATTACTCTAGATGATAAAGACGAACTCATGTCAGCATCATTCGTATCCAAGGGTGATGATATCGTTATAGCAACAAAGGATGGACAATCCATAAGATTCGAAGAAAGTGATGTTAGAGAAATGGGTAGAAATGCAGCTGGAGTTAGAGTGATAAAGCTTGGTAAAGATGATGAAGTTATAAGTGCCGATATAGTATCAAAAGATGCAAAGAATCCAACACTATTCGTAATGGGATCAAATGGTTATGGAAAGAAAACAAAATTAGCAGAATACAAAACTCAGAATCGTGGTGGCTCAGGAATATTAACAATGAATATTACTAGTAAGACTGGTCCACTGATGGCAGCAAAAGTCGTTACAGATCTAGATGAAGAAATAGTTGCAATGTCAAAGAAAAGTCAGGTTATAAGAATAGATATAAAAGAGATACCTACTCTAGGAAGATCAACTCAAGGCGTGCGTGTTATGAAACTTCGCGATGGAGATACTCTAGCTAGTCTCATTTGTCTATAATTTTCTTTTTTCTCGCATTGTTTGATTTATAAAAATGAAAAATAAAGATATAAAACCTATAGATAAAAAAGATTTGATAATCTCTATATTTACTATAGTAGTATTTATCGCTTTTGCTTATGATTCTTATAAAATCAAAAATCTAACAAATAAAATAGATTCTCTTTCATCAGATCTTGTAGTACTTGAAAGCAATGTATCATCTACAACAAATATAATAAAAGAAAATTTAGCAAAAACTCATAACACTCTTACCAATGCTATAAATGAGGAAAGACAGAATGTAGGTTTTATAGCTCAGAAAATAGGTTCTTATGAACAACAAGTCGGTTCCATAACAGGTACAGTAGATACTTTGCAGAAATTAAGTAAAACAGATAAACAACTTCTACAGAAATATTCAAAAGTCTTTTTCTTGAATGAATATTATGCACCAGCGAGATTAGAAGAAGTTACTTCTGATTATAAATACAGTGATACAAAAGTTGTGAAGATACAAGCAGATACATGGCCATATCTCAAACATCTCATAGATGATGCTAGGGTAAATGGTGTAACTATATTTGTAGAATCTGGATATAGATCATTCAGTGAACAACAAGCTTTGAAAAGTAAATATAAAGTTGTATATGGAGCTGGAACAGCCAATCAATTCTCAGCAGATCAGGGTTACAGTGAACATCAGCTAGGTACAGCAGTAGATTTTATAACTGTAGGACTTGGTGGGGAATTAGATGGCTTCGACAAAACCACAGCTTATAATTGGCTTTTAGCTAATGCTTATAAATATGGCTTTATACTTTCTTATCCTAAAGATAATAAATTCTATGTATTTGAACCTTGGCATTGGCGTTTCGTCGGTGTAAAACTAGCAACAGATTTGCATAATCAAGGCAAAAATTTCTATGATCTTGATCAGAGAAATATAGATGAATATTTGATTTCAGTATTTTGATTGGTCTTCTTCAGTTAGAATACGCTTTTATTATAAAACCCCGCAGTTCTTGCGGGGTTTTACATCATTAGCTTTTATTTATTAGCTCCTCTTTATTTTATTAACTTTTTCTATCTCTTCTATTTATCTCTTCTTCTTTGCCAATAGACGAGCGTATTTTATTGCTAAACGCTTCTTTGTCTTCTTTGAACGAGAGGTTTTTCTATTTGTACTTGCACTTGCTCTTTTTGCCATATTTTTTATTTATTATATATAATTTATATCAATCTAATATACACTATATGCATTATTTATCCAATTTTTTCTCTTCTTTATGATAAATAGCTAGAATAATCATAACTAGAATATATATTGTATGCTCATCTATTATAGGATTATTTGCTGGTGGTAAAACTGCAAACCACATAAGACTAAGCATTACTACAGCTGATAATGCTCCCCATATTAAAGCTCTATTTAATAATAAAGATAAACCGATTCCTAGAAGTCCAAGCATGAATATCCAATCTATAACAGGCATGCCTGCTAGACTTTTGAAAAATGGGGCCAAAGGTCCCTTTGTAGCAAACATCAAGAAACCATATGTTGGAGAACCACCATTTATCCAAGCATCTTTACCCAATGTTGCAAATCCCAAACCGAATAATTTATCTATGAATGCCCATAAGAAAATAAATGACATTGCATAGCGTAATATACTTAATGTTGTTTTTTGTGTATTCATAATCAAACAATTATATCATCCTAATTAATAAAAATTATATTAAGTTATTAACTTTTTCTTTTTCTCTCTGTGATGTAGTTATAGAAAAATAAGAAGCTATTATTATAGTAATAATTCCTAATAGAAACATAAATGATCCAATACTATTGGCGTATTGTAATATTCCAAGTCTGCTTAATATATAATTCCAATCATGAATAACATTGTCACCACCTAATAATGGCAATTGCATAATTATAGAATCTGATACATATATAGATACATTTATTATATTTTGCCCAATCCAGAAAAGTAATAATGAACTAGAATAATAATCTCCTTTTATATAAAAATATAATGAAAATGTAGTAGGAAATAATATTTGCAATGCTGATCCGGCTAGTATTTGTATAAATTGACCAAAGAAAAAGCATAGAGTATGTCCGGCTTCATGTATTATGAGATTTACATTATCAATAAAATGCCAATCAGTAGAAGTTCTAATATAATATAAAAAATAAAGAGTAGCTCCTATTGCTATAAATAACTTTATCAAATGTGGAGATTGTTCTGCTGTATTGTTTTTTATCTCATCCATTTTATTTTTCTAACTATTCTCCTAATTATTTTTTAGATTTTTCTTGGGTCTATAGAATGTTGTTTTTAAGAAATAATAGAAATAAAGGAAGAATATCTTGAATTCACCTTGTTTTTTGAATCTTCTGGCTGAAGTTTTCAATACGAAATTAGGGTCAAATGCTACACGTCCATATTTCGACAATCTTTTTGCAACATCTGTATCATCTCCATAAAATGTAAAAGATGTATCAAAGCCACCCATAAGATCTAATTCTTTGGCTTTCATCATACTATTACCACCAGTCATTATTGCTCCTATATGAAGCAATTGGAATAGCCAACTTGTGAATCTGTATATATATTTTTGGAAAAATAGGGAAGTATATCTAAAGAAATTATCAGCATCATAATAATCATAAGGTCCAGTAAGTCCGACGACATTGTTATCTTCAAAGTTTTTGACACCCTGACTTATCCAATTCTTCTCTGGTAGACAATCCGCATCTAGTCTAGCTATTATTTCTCCAGTTGTCTGCTTTCTTCCACATTCTAGGGCAAAATTAGTACCCTTTCTGCTTTCGTTTAGAACAGTTACACTTTTATATCTTCTAGCTACTTCAGAAGTTTTGTCTGTACTAGCATTATCTATTACTATTATTTCTATATCTTTATAATCTTGAACAAGCAAAGCTTCTAATGTTTTTCCTATATCATTTTCTTCATTATGAGCTGGTATTATCACACTTACTTTTTTCATATTTTTTATTTTATTATGTTTTCTCTATTTTATTACGTATTCTAATTCCAATATTTATTATCAAGATAATAAGTAAGGCACTTACACCTATAATAGTAATACGTCCTAGTATATTGTCTATAGTCACATAAAGATGTTGGAAAGTATAACCCAGAGACATGAGCAATCCTGCCCATATAAATCCACCTAGGAAATTCAATATAAAATATTTCTTGAATGGTATCTTTACCAATCCAGCTGTAATAAGAGTGATAAGTGCAAAACCGAAACCTGTAGTTATCTTTGATATAAATAATATTCTTTCATGATATTTGTGATAGAACAAACTGACGATTTCTATTCTATGTCTAGTTATTCCAAAATATTTACCGAATCTATCAACGAATTTCATTCCACCGAAGTATCCTATCCAATACCACATAATATCGGCTATCATATCGCCGATCATTAAACAAATATATGCTGGCCAAAAAGAAAGAAAACCAAGTTTGAGCAATGCTCCAGATAAAAGCATTATAACTGGACCTTCTGGTATAGCAATAATCAAAAGTAATGGATATTTGTAAGTCAGTATAAGAGAAATAAACCAAGATAACATTGAATAATTGTATCTTTTATTATATAATAGGTCAATCTTTTATTGTAAACGAAGAGGCAATGAAGAACTCTATAAGACAATATAAAATACACTTTAAAGATAAACATTATTTATTATCTCTAATAATATCTCTCGTTATATTAGCTGCTGGTTTTATAATAAATATCTATGCAGTAGAATACGCTACCAGAAGCGCTAGTAGTCCTGTAACTGATCTTATTCTAAGTAATATAAGAGTTTATGATGTGGATGGGATATTCGTAAATGGGGCAATGCTCATGACTTTATTTATTGCTTTTGTTTGTCTATATGATCCAAAAAGGATTCCTTTCACCGTAAAGACAATAGCACTTTTCATTATTATAAGATCTTTATTTATAGTTCTTACACATATAGGAGCTTTCCCTGAACATATGATAATCAATCCTAGTTCACAGAATTTCATACAAGATATTATAGGTACTAATCTATATGAATCATTGTTTTTGGGTAATGATTCATTTTTCTCTGGTCATACTGGATTGCCATTTCTCATGGCGCTTCTGTATTGGGATAAAAAATGGATAAGAACTATTTTTATATTATTATCTATAATGTTCGGAATAGTAGTTCTATTAGCACATGTGCATTACACTATAGATGTTCTGTCTGCATTCTTTATTGTTCATGGAATATACAGAATATCCCAAATAATTTTCCATAGAGATTATGAAATATCAGTTTCATCTTAGTATATCGTCTTGATTTTCTAATTATTTTTATCAATCTAATTATTTATATCAATCGCAAATCTTTTCATATCATCTGTAACTTCTATACCTTTCATTGTGAATAGATCTGATTTTGTATGATATATACCTTTATGTGTAGAACGAGCTAGTTTGTATCCGGCAGATTTTACTGCATTTACCACTTCATCATTATAATGTCCATAAGGATATGCGAATATATCTACAGTATGTCCTAGTTTTTCTTCTATAACTTTTTTACTATTTACTAATTCTTTTTGTAATTCTTTTGGATTTTCTATTTCTGGTAAGAAAGGATGAAATACAGTATGGCTACCTATTGTCATTCCGTTATTATTCATCAGTCTAACTTGATCCCAAGAGAAGAAATGGGGTTTGTCTATAGTATTAGTGATTATAAAGAAAGTAGCTGTATAGCCGAATCTTCTAAGTATAGGATATGCGTTCACGTATTGATTTCTCCATCCATCATCAAATGTTATAGCAACACTTTTTTCTGGAACTGGTATATTTTCTTCTAATGCATCAGCTATAAAATCCAAACTTAATACAGAATAATTATTATCTTTTAGATATTGCATTTGCTTGGTAAAGGATTCTGGCGAAACTGTATAATATTTGAGCATATTATCTTCACCATTTATATGATCTCTAACACTATGATATATAAGTATGGGTATCTTTATGGACCCAGTTTTTACCTCCTCTTCTTTTTTCTGTAAATCTAATTCTAAATTATATTTCTTACCTATATTTTTATTAAAATCTTCTCGTAGTGGATCATAGACAACATAGTTATATGTATAATAAATATTTATAGAACCTAGAATAGCAATAGTTATAAATAATAATCTATGAAAGTTCTTATCTTTTAAGTGGTGAAAATGTAACCCTCTAAAATTCATCAGTATATTATATAGTATGTTATATATTGTGCATTGTGGGTAAGTATTATTTCTTCAAAATTTTCTTCAACTCATCAATAACTGCTTTCTCCCAATATTTCATAGAATACCAACGTATAAGTGGTGTAGCTAAAATACTTAACCATCTTTTATGAATTGTAACTTTATATGTATAGTCTATTAGAGTTCCTTTTTCATGTGGAGAAAGTAATAATTCCTCATGTCCAGAAGTTCCGAATTCATGGCTATTATTATCTGATATAAAACCTCTATTAGGAAGAATTTGGGTTTTCATTTTTACTTTGAATTTCTTACCAAATGATTTCGCAATTGCTTCTATTTCTAGATAATTCTCATCACGTTTTTCTATACGTATTGATTCAGCTACTTTAGGAAAATGTTCTGGGAATTTTTCAAAATCAGTCATTATTTTGAATACATTATCTATAGGAGCTTCGATAATCCATTGATTGTGAAGAGTGATTTCTTTCATGGGTTATATTATAGAATATTTTGGGTTGTGGCGTATTTTGGTTTTTAGCCTTATAAAAATAATAAGGAAAATAATAAAACCCACTAAATAATAAATCGACTCAATAAATAACCGCTTCGAGTTAACCTCTGCATTTGTAGGATTTTTTGGATCATAAACAATAGACACTTTCTCGCCTATATAATAACAATCAGAACATCCTTGAGTCCTAAATTCATGATTATCCGCAGTCCTGAAGCTAATAATGGGTATATTCTGGGTAATCCAGCGAGTGTTACGATAATTGGGATTTCTTTTTGTAATAAGCTGAATAACTGTTCCCTCAGTGACAACTCCATTTTTACTCAAAGGAATATTTTTGATTAGGATGTAGGACGTCAATAAGATTCCGACTGAAAAAAATACGATCCCTATGTTGATGCCTTTATTCATTGATTTTTTCTAATTCACTAATGTAAATGTCGAAAGTATTTTTTCAATATTTGTTTTGATGATGGGGTCGACTTTATTATTGGTCTTAACAGTAAGCATATAACAGGTATTATCTTTAACTAGATAATATTTATCTTCGTTATAAGTGACCGTTTTAAGCGATGTATCAACATGTTGCAAGTGTCGATACTCGTTTCCATTAATAGTCACTTTATTTTCTGTAACAGTCGAACCTTTTAAGGTTATATAATTTTTATAAGGATTGGAGGAACAATACGCAACTTCAGGTGGAATTGTGACATCGAATGAATTCATCCAGTCTTCAGTAAATATTACAGTGATTTCTGAAATCCCACTCTCTTTCGTTTCTTCAATCTGTGTATTTGCAGGATAGCTAAATTGGTATTTATTAGGGTATGAATAAATTTTCCAGTTACTTACTGGAGCGGTTACAGTCTTATTATCCAAGTCTGGGCGATTTAAGTGTTTCAAATATCCTCTCTGCACCGTCACTATTCCTAGAATTAATATAACCACAATAATAATCCCCCAAATTATTTTTTTGTTCATATATATTTATAGATTAAATTATATCATATATAATCGTCTCTCGCTCTTTCGTTAGTCGTTCCAAATTTCCATTGCTGCCGGCCAGGGACTCGAACCCCAATAACATCCTCCAGAGGGATGTGTCCTACCATTAGACGAGCCGGCAATACTATTAAAATACCCTAAAAAGAGATATTGTTCAAGTTTATACACAAATCTTTATAGCTCAATAATACACAAAAGGGTATAATAAACTCATGTTCTCTGATCCAAAAAAGAATATTTTAGAACTGGGACTTATGCCTGGTATGAAAGTTGTTGATCTCGGTGCTGGATCTGGATTTTATACTATAGAAGTCGCCAAGGCTGTTGGCCCTAGTGGCAGAGTTTATGCTATAGATGTTCAACAAGAATTACTAGATAAAATAAAAAGAACAGCAAATAATCTTAATTTATATAATATAGAGATTATCTGGGGGAATATAGAGAAAATAGGAGGCACAAAGGTTCGTGAAGCTATAGCTGATAGGGTTATACTTTCTAATATTCTATTCCAAATATCTCCAGAAAATAGAGATAATCTCGCTTTAGAAATAAAAAGAATAATAAAACCAGGAGGAAAATTATTGGTCATAGATTGGGATTCTGGTAGTCCTTTGAGTCCGAAATCTCTAGTACCCCAAATGTTTGCCGAAGGAATATTCGAAAAAGCAGGATTTTCTATTGAAAAGAAATTCGATGCAGGTGATCATCATTATGGTATTATTTTTAAAAAATCATGAATACTAGTAAATTTCAAATCATAACAATAGCAATTTTCGTTATTTGTATAATAGTTGGTGTTGCGCTTTTCGCTACTTACAAATCAGAAAGTACAAATACAGAATTACCAGTTATATCGATATGGGGAACTTTTCCAGCTGAATCGGTGAATAATCTAATGCAGAAAATAAACAGCACAAGTAATTTCCAAATATCTATAAACTATACACAGAAATCAAAAGATAAATTCGATCAAGATTTTATAGAAGCTTTGGCTCGTGGTGCTGGTCCTGATGCAATACTTATACCTCAGAATATGATATTGAGACATAGAGATAAGGTTTTACCTATACCTTATAGTATTCTCTCCGAAAGAGATTTCAAAAATACATATATAGCTCAAGCCGAACTTTATTTATCGAATGATGGAGCTTTGGCTATACCTTTTACTATTGATCCTCTAGTAATGTATTGGAATAAAGATATATTTACAAATGCAAGGATAGCCCTTCCTCCGAAATATTGGGATGAATTTGATAATTTAATATCAAAAATAAATACAAAAGATTCTAATTCTAATATACGTAGAACAGCGATAGCTATGGGTGAATTTGCAAATATAAATAATGCAAAAGAAATATTAGGTTCTCTTATTCTTCAATACGGAAATCCTGTTGTTTCAAATAAAGGTGATGCATTAGTAAGTTCTCTAGGCGATGGTCAATATTCTGGTTCGAGATTGACTACTTCTGCTGTAGAATTATTCACAAAGTTTTCTGATCCTAATAATGCAGATTATTCATGGAATAGATCATTGCCGAATTCAAAAAGTGCATTTTTGTCTGGCTCATTAGCTACTTATTTCGGCTTTGCTTCAGAACTTTTTGATATAAAACAAAAAAATGTGAATATTAGTTTCGATGTAACAACATTACCACAAATAAGAGATGCAAAAAATTCCGTTAATTATGGTTCTATGTATGGATTATCAATAGTGAAAGCTTCAAAGAATCAAAGTTCTGTATATACAATATTCAAAATACTTACGGATCCAAGTGCTTTGGCATCTTTGAATCAAATCACATATTTGCCACCAGTAAGAAGAGATATGATAGCTACTGGTTCATCCGATCCTTATCAATCTATTTTCTATGATGCTGCTCTAATATCTAAATCTTGGTTAGATATGAATTCTTCTAGAACAAATCAAATATTCCAGAAAATGATCGAATCAATAACAAGTGGTAGAACTAATGTTTATGATGCTATACAAACTGCAAGTGGGGAATTAGATCTATCATTACAAAATCCTTTATCTGTAGAGATAAAGAAACATTCAGCAATAAGCAATATGATGGCTTCTGTATTGGACTATAGTGGTTTCGTAAAATGCGATGGAGTATTGAAAAAGGGAGAGACATATAGAGATAAAGTATGCGATTTCAAAGCTCTTATAGATACAATATTAGGTCTTATAACATGGATGTTCCTAATATCTATTCCTATTGCTACTGCTATGTTTGCTTGGGCTGGACTTCTATATATGACAGGTATATCAAAAAATATATCAAAAGCTAAATCCATATTTGTAACTACGGCAATTGGGTTTATAATAATGCTTGTAGCGTGGATAGGAGTGAGAACTATAGTAGATTATATTGCAAAAAGTGATTCTGGAGTAACTACCTTTATAAAATAAAAAATATGAAAAAATTTCTAATTTCCTCATTAATCATAATTACATTATTCATAATAAGTTCTGTTCCTGTATTTGCTCAATCTGGAAGTCAACAACCTTTGAATGATACAAGTTCTAAACAATCATTGAATAATACTTCACCTATAAATAATTCTGTTTTTCCAACACTTAGTAATCCTCTTAAAGCCAATAGTGTGACTGAATTATTATTCTCTGTAGTAGATATGGCTATGTTTATCGGTATGATAGTGGCTGTACTTATGTTTATATGGATTGGTTTCAAATTCGTTATGGCTCAAGGTAATGATAAAGCATTGAGTGAAGCCAAATCATGGTTTCTATATGCAGTTATAGGTACTGCAGTGCTTATAAGTGCAAAATTGATAGTCTCTGTTGTACAGAATACTCTTACTTCTAGTGGTTTGGTAAATGAGAGTTTGCTTAAGAAATAAATTATAATATAAAAAATATGAAAAAGAATATAATCAAAATAGCATTATTATCACTATTATTAGCATTGCCATTTATAAGTGAAGCGCAAACATCTAGTTCATGTACACCTTATACATTGAAATGCGTGGCTGTTTTGGTTACTGAATATTTGACCATAGGTATAAAACTTATTATATCTTTTGCAATAGTTACTTTTATTTGGAATGTATATAGATATTTCTTTACAGAAAAGGATAAAAAGGAAGCTGGTATGTATGTTCTATACAGTACTATAGGATTTTTCGTTATATTATCTTTCTGGGGATTGGTAGCTTTACTGGGTAATTCTCTTAATTTGCCTAATAGTAGACCATCATGGCCTTTTAATGGTAGTTCATCGAATAATAGTAGTTTGAATCCAGGTAATGTTATACCTAGTGCTAGTACGCCATAATATCGTCATTTGTATCCACAATAGTATTTGTATTATACATAGTATATTGATACAATATAGAAAAGTTTATTAATTATTTTTTATTTTATGAAAAAAATCATTGCATTTGTTTTAGCTTTTATGCCATCTTTGGCCTTTGCTCAGAGTCAATTAAATAATATAAATGATGTAGCACAAAAGGGTACAAATATAGGAAATCTTATAATTGCTTTAGCCATATCTCTTGCTGTTCTATGGATTATTATAAGTATTGTTAGATATCTTATAGCTGGTGGCGAAGACGATAGAAAGAAGGGAGGTTGGGCAGTATTCTACGGAGTATTAGGACTTTTCCTTATATTATCTATTTGGGGACTTGTAAATATATTAAAGACTTCATTTGCAACACAAGATCGTACACCTACACAGAAAATAAACGAAACAGCAACTCTTCCAAATCCAGTAGGAATATAATACATAACTATGTTAGCTTTAATGGCAAATATAGCTTATGCACAGACTTTCTCTAAAGTCGCAAATAATCCTGTAGCTGGACCTCTTATAACAAACATAGTAAATGTTATAGTATTACCTCTTATTACTCTTTTATTTGTATTTACTGTATTTATGTTTATTTTAGGAGTATTCAAACTCATAAGAAGCGGTGATGATCCTAGTGCAAGACAAGAAGGTCAAAAGCATATATTATGGGGTGTTGTCGGTATGTTTATTATGGTATGTGCTTATGGAATAATAAGAGTTATAGCAAATACTATAGGAGTACCAGATCCATTTTTCTAGAATATTTTATAGATAAAAAGAAAGGGCGTTCACTAATGTGGCGCCCTTTTTGCATTCTATGTTTCCCTACTTCATAACATAGAATATTTCTGCTGACTTAACTTTGTTCTTTCCAGGAGCCAGTCGGTATCGTAGAGATATACCTTTGAGCTCTGGTGGCCTCCAGTCGTTCCCCCTCATGCTTTTCGGAGGAACATCATAGATGAAGTCACCGTTTGTACCGCCTCCCACCACGCATACTTCTACCCAGGTTTCGTCTTCCCTTAGGTAACTGTTGACGTTGATGGGGATTGACTTGGACCAATCTTCGGTGATGACTAGAGAATGACGAGGTTTCGTATCATCTCCGACGATGTACTGCATGATGCCACCGCTAGAGTGGTATTTGAATTTAAAATAGGTTGCAGTCCCTATTATGATGAGAATTAGTGTAATGAAAGACAGGGTCTTTATTACACCTTCTTTTGTTGTTGTACCCATCACTTACCTCCTTTTTTAGGCTGTCTTTGTTGTTGCTGTTGATCTTTTTTACCTCCTCCTCCGAGGAGGCCCACAACATCCACCATTTCCATTTTTGCTTTGCCTTGGCCTATTAGAGCCAATCTCATAGCATCTTGGAAGGACATCTTGTTTCCAGATTCCTCTACCATTCTCTTTGCAATTGTTGTGGTAGACAACATTATGGCTTCCCAGTTCATTTGAATCTCAACATCTTTAGGATTGCTGATATCAAATACTTCGGGTGTACCAGTCCAGACTCCAAGCTCTTTTTCTTGATCGTCTTTAGTAGATTCTCCACCCCATAGATTTTCGAAGGCTTTTTCGATGTCTTTCTTTTGTTCATTTCCAAATTGAACAAGTTCTAGATTACCGATATATCCTTGGAAGAAGGCTTCGGCTCGAGCTCTTACCTTTCTCTCGATGTCTTTCTTGTCGCTTCGATTGAAGTTGACCAAGAACCCTGGAAGTGGTACTACTCTGACTTGCCACGCAATTTTTACAGTGCGTCCGTTCTTGAGAGTGTAAGAGTTTCCACCATCTTCTTCTTTGGAACCGATGGAATTGAACCATTTCATATCGATTTCCTCAGCTTTACTTTCCCAAGGGTATATGAAATGTATTCCCGCTTGAAGTTCTCTCTGAGCCTTGATATTTCTATAGCCAGTCTCTGTGAGACTATTTTCAGAAACTTCTTCGTCTTTGAAAGCATTGGATATGATCCATGCTTTGTTTTCCGGTACGATGACTAGGAAATTGCCGAGCACTTTTTTGTAAAAGATGCTACTTGCAAGGGCTAGTGAAAGGGGGATAGAGAATTCCATAGGAATCTCTATGAGTACCCCTGTTACAAATAGTGTCAGGCTTATTATAGCCAGAAACACTGTGATACCGAGGACCATCGGTCCATTCGGTACCTTATTTTCTTCTACCATTTTCATTTTTGTCTCCTGTTTTTTGTTGTCAAAAGTGTTTTTGTTTATTAACACCGATCTCTTTGTTTCTCTTATTATATTAACATAAATAAGACATAAAGTCAATATCATTTATATCCTTAAATTATTAGCTAAAATGGCGTTTTTAATGCTTGGAGTATCATATATAAAAATAATAAAGGGCATGGCTTGCGCCATGCCCTAGTGTAGTTCGCTCCTCAAGGACCTGCTTTCCTTGTAAGAACAAATGTGACACTTATCTTTGTTTGACTCAGATTTTTGAGTCTGAGCCCAACTGCTGTTTGAGTGGGATTGAAATCCCGCGTTAGAACCCATTTAGGTTCTTGCTCGGTGCCTACATTGTAGGCACTTTTCACTGATTCCGCATCAGTATATACGTCCACCCTCCACTTTCCAGTAGTAGGGTAACAATAGCAGTAATCTTCACCAGGTGGCAAATCCACCTTTTCGCCCATAATAGGGTAGTGACGATTTGGCCTGCTATCGTCCGGCCACATCACTTTTGGTGATGTGTTGTATGTGTCCCCGTTACTTCTACCGTTATAGTTATGGAAGGTGAATTTATTTCCACCTCCGTTCACTACAACAACTTGCCCGCCAGAATCAATCCTTTCCCGACTTTCTCTTTCCTGACTGATATTGGTCACTACAATTTGATTTGTAGTGTGGGTGAGGGAAACACTCGTGGGCAGATTCGTTGGTGTCGAATTCGTCGGTGGGGTGGGATAAATAGAAGAAGTCGATGAGTTGGTAGAGCTTTTCTTCCTTTGCTCTTCCAATTTCTTCTCCAACTCCTCAATCTTTCCCGACATTTCCAGGTTTTTCTGGATCAATTGTTCTACGCCATTTCCTACACTGTTTGTACCCATGATCGGCACGGATTCTTTTTTGTGGTTTTTATACCACTGAAAGGTCTTGTAGCCGATTGTTCCGAGTACAATGATGGTTGCAAGAATGAATAGAAAAAGCCAAAACCCTTTCTTTCCCTTGTTCACCCTCGAGAGGTCCACTCTGTACAAGTCTTTTGTTGGGACTGGAGTGGGTGATGTAGTTCCTGGTCCAGGGACGGGGGGCATCTCATATGGCATGATTTCTACCATATATTTTTTACCCTTCTTAAGGGCTAGTTTCTTGCTGACCTCGAGCTTGTACCAAACGTTACCGGCTTTGGCGATATTGTCTTCGCCGTCCTTGTCTCCCTTGGAGACGGGCTTCAGCTCTTCTTTCTCTGACATAACCCTTTCTCCGAAGGGATTCAGGTAATTTAGAAACCCAATTTTGGCCACACCAACCATCCATTGAGGGTATTTATCCGGAGCTTCCGCCCAGATCGTTCTCCCATCTTCAGCCATCCATGATCGAATCATAAACTTTTCTTTCCCCTTATTTTGATTGTTATTTCAACTTTCAACCTAAGCTTTAGCTTCGGTTTAAATGCCTGTTCTTATATAATTATACATCAAATAACCCTTTTGTCAATGGGTATTTATATGGGTTTTATATCAGATTGTGCCGAGGAGAGGACTTGAACCTCCATGGGTCACCCCGCTTGCTCCTAAGGCAAGTGCGTCTGCCAATTTCGCCACCTCGGCATATAATATATAACTGAATTATATTATATATTCGTTTCAATTTTATTGAAACTTGTGCGCCCAGTAGGGGTCGAACCTACGACCTTATCCTTAAGAGGGATCTGCTCTACCAACTGAGCTATGGGCGCATATTTACATTATTACATTTACAAACTCATATCACCTCATCCTGTCTTTAACTACCAAAACAGCTATGGGCGCATATTTACATTATTACATTTACAAACAAAGATACATGAAAAAATATAACAGAAATAATGATAATTAGCAATGACGACTATGGGCGTATATACTTTTTAATTTAGTTTTAAAGTGTGATCATTTATTCACCTTCTTTATTCTATTTTATTTGTTATATCGTCTATTATCTTGTAATACTCATGAGATCTTTTGTCTCTAGGTTTAACAGAATCTATTGTTATAGTTTCCTTTATATATGTAGGTCTTTTACCGAATATCAATACTCTATCAGATAATTCTACCGCCTCATCTACTAGATGTGTAACCATAACAATTGTCATTTTGTATTTTTTCCATATTTCAAGTAATTCTGCTCTCAATTTTTCTGCTGTGATTACATCGAGACTTGAGAAGGGCTCATCCATAAGTAATAATTCTGGATTTATAGCTAATGCTCTTGCAATACCTACTCTTTGTTTCATTCCTCCTGATAATTCTATTGGATATTTATTTTCAAAACCTTTTAAACCGATTTCTTCTATTTTTTCTTCTGATATCTTTTTTCTCTCTGCTTTTGGAATATTTTTCATCTTTAAACCAAATTCAATATTTTCTCTAACAGTAAGCCAAGGGAATAAGGCAAAATTCTGGAATACAAATGATATTCTATCTGTATTCAAAATTATATTTCCATGCTTTGCTTTTATTAATCCTGCAATTATTTCTAATAATGTAGATTTGCCACAACCTGATGGTCCAACTATAGACAAGAATTCTCCACTTTTTATATGGAAAGATATATCCTTTATTACATTTATATGTTCATTAGTCTCTTCATTTATATATGAATAAGAAAGATCTTTTATTTCGGCTATATTTTTATTCTGCATATAATTGTGATTTCTTTAATAATGGCATCCATACCAATCTGTTTATTAGAAATACTATGACAAGTAAAGCAGATATACCTAGCACTAGATTGTTATTATGTGATGGATTATTTATAAATGAACCTATGCCATTCGTTAATCCTATAATCTCAACTCCTATTATAGCTTCCCAGCCAATACTGAAACCGACTATTGAACCTGTGATGATAGCAGGGAAGGATACAGGTAAAGAAAAAAATAATACTTTCTTTATACCTTTTGCACCGAATATTCTCGCTGCATTTTCTTGATCCTTCGATGCTGTCTTTAAGGCATGTAATATATAAAATAATATTGGCCAAAGGATGGAGGTGGCGGCGAATACTATTGTCATAATATTTGTATATCCAAGCCAAGATATAAAAATAGGAATTAATGCGAATGAAGGAAGATTCTGTAATAGATCAAAAACAGGTATCATAAAATCTCCAAATCTAGTATTGCTTACCGGTATGGCTATCAATATAGCTAAAGTTAGAGATATAAAATAAGCTATAACAAGTCTAAATAATGATAGTAATAGATTAGATAATAATATATTTGCAGAATCGCCTGATGAGAAGAATATTATACTGGATATTAGTATTATAAATAATAATAAAAGTGTACCTAATATTTTCTTATGTTTTCTTTTTTTAGTTATTCTGAAACCATGTACTATTCTATACATGCCTATATTCTAACATCTTTTGGATTGTTGGGGGGATGTTAGGTATTCTATATAACACTAATCAAATGTGCCCGGGGTGGGAATCGAACCCACATGACCTTACGGTCGGCAGATTTTAAGTCTACTGCGGCTACCAATTACGCCACCCGGGCATTAATATTTCTTATTTATATCATGTTATCACGTATATATAGAAAATGTAAAATCTATTGAATTATTATCTTTATTTTGAGGCGTAGGCCGGGATCGAACCGGCGCATAACAGTTTTGCAGACTGTCGCGTTGACCAACTTCGCCACTACGCCATTTGATTTCAATTGATTTATATAATACTTTATTCTATATTCATTCTACAGACTCCTAGCGATTTCGTCTATATGCTGACGATTTTTTTCTCCTTTATCTATTTCGAAATCAAAAAAGGGAAGAGCTCTCATACGAGCTTTATCTTTGAAAAATTCTCTGAATTCACTTCTTTTTCTTTTTAGGAAATCTGATACGGCTTTTTCTTTTTCTTCTGGTAATACTGTAAAGAATATCTTTGAACGCTTTCCTCTTTCGGCCAAGGCTACGTCAGTTATGGTTATAAGAGAAGTGTAATTTGATTCTTTTTGTATGAATTCTCCAGCAGCTTTTCTGATTAATTCTTTTAATATTTCATCTTTCTGTGACATGGGTTTATATTATTTTCTTTTCTACTACTTTGAAACATTGTATTCTATCTCCTTTGGCTATTTCTATTTTTGATTCTATAAGAGCTCCGAATTCATAGCCTTCATTTACTTCACTTGCTTTGACTTTTTGTTGTTGTAATTCTTTTATTCTGCCTAGGCCTATTTCTCCTTCGCGTCTTAATATCTTTACTTCACTTCCTATGAGTATACTTCCTTTTTCTACCTTTCCTCCGAGTATTTGTTTGTCTTTATTTTTACTAAATACCATTAATATTTTTGCTGTACCGCTTATCTCGTCTATATATTCTTTTGGTATATTTGATAATACTAGATTTTTTACGAATTCTGTAAGGTTATAGATAATATCGAATGATTTCATCTGTATTGTGCCTCTTTCTAATATACTTTTTGCTTTTGCATCTGGCTTTGCATTGAATGATAGTATAATGATTTTGTCATTACTTTGAGCTTTCTTTACATCGCTTTCATTTATATTTCCTATTCCTTCGCTTATTATTTTTATCTTTACTTTCTCATTCTTTATTTTGCCTAATTCATGCTTTATACCATCTAGACTTCCTGTTGTATCGGCTTTGATTATAAGAGGAATTATTACAGAGTTTTCGCTTTCTTTTATATTTATTATTTCATCATCTAATTCTTCTTTGTATTGAGAAGCTAATAATTCTGCTTCTTTTTTATCATCTAGAGATATAAAGTCTGCTCCCACGGTTGGTACTTTATTCCAACCTATAACCTTTACGGGGCTTGAGAAAGTTGCAGATTTTATGGATTTGCCATGACAATCTTCCATTATGCGTATTGGTGAATATGCATTTCCTGAAACTATATACATTCCGCTTTCTAGTGTTCCGTCTTTTATTATTATTGTAGAAGAAATGCCTTTTTTATTATCTAGAGTTGCTTCTGCTATTATGCCTTTTGCTTTATTTCCTTTATTGGCTTTCAAGTCTTCCATATCTGTGATGAGAGTAATCATATCTAATAGTTCTGATATGCCTTTACCATTTAGGGCTGATATTGGAACAACCGGTATATCACCACCGTATCCTTCTACATATATTTCATTTTCTGCTAGACTTTGTTTTGTTAATTCTATATTTGCACCTTGTTTGTCTATTTTATTTATTGCAACTATAAAAGGTATTTCTTCTTTTCTTATACATTTCAATGCTTCTACTGTTTGGGGTTTTACTCCATCTTCTGCTGATACTACTAGTATGGCTACATCAGCGGCAGAGGCACCACGTTCTCTTATGGAACAGAATGCTTCATGACCAGGAGTGTCGAGGAAAGTCATGGCACTTGTCTTGCCGTCAGAAGTTGTATGGTTTAATTCATAAGCACCTAGATGTTGTGTTATACCACCGGCTTCTTTGGCTACTATATTTGATTTTCTTATATAATCCAAAAGAGTACTTTTTCCATGATCAATATGGCCCATTACTACTATAACGGGGGGTCTTTTTGTCATATTTGTATTTAAGGTCTTTTTCTCCATATTGATAGTATACTGTATCAGAAAAAACGACCATTGACTAGGGCGTTTATTTAATGGTTTCTTTATTAAATTAAATTATTAAAAATTAATTTTCAATTCACTTTTACTATTTTTACCGCTTCATCTATTGCTTTTCTTTCTTCTTCGGTTAGTTCGTATTCGGAATTACCTTTTTTAATTGGTTTTGAAAATATACTTACATGTTCACGAGAATATAGACTAGATACTACTACTCCATCTCCATCTTCATTTATAAAAGCTGTGGCGAAACTCTGATTTCCACCATTTCCTGTGCCTTTGAATGGATTGAATCTAACGGTGTGTATTGCTTGAGTGCTTTTTCTTAATCTTTTTTCTACTAATGTAAGATAACTTTCTAATTCTTTACGGAATATTCCTAATTCATTTATAGATTTATTCATTGATTCTATAGAATCACCTATATTTTCTGTTTTATTTCCTAATAGTAATTTTTTTAATTTTGAATATAGATTTGCAAGGCAAAAGGAAAGTACTATAACTATTACAAATAGTACTATTATCACTATCTCTATTGGGCCAAGAGCAAAGTTCATAGGTATGATTATAAAATATATATGTATAATTTGCGAGAGTAGTTGCTAACATATATAATATGTATATATGGAGCATTTAACTAAACAACAAATAGTACTCCTAACTCTTTTCACAAGTTTTGTAACTTCTATGGCTACGGGTATAGTTACAGTATCTCTTATGGATCAAAGTCCTACAGGAGTAACTCAAACTATAAATAATGTTGTAGAGAGAACAATAGAAAGGGTTGTTTCTGATAATTCAAATCCTAAAAATACAGATAATACTGCCAATGTTCTGGATTATAAAGATCAAATAGCAATAAATGCAGAAGTTGTCGGAGAAAGTATAGTCAGAATAAAACCAAAAGACAGTAATGCTGATTCTATAACTGGTTTAGGTATTATAGTTTCTTCCGATGGTGTAATACTTGCTGATAGATCTTCTATAGATAGTATCACTGATCCAGTAGCTAGATTATATGATGGTACGGAATTATCTATTCATATTATCCAATCTCAGATAGATGGAGATATTGTATTTGCTATTATGGATATTCCAAAAGAAAAGAAAGATTCTATTCATTTGAGTTCTATGAAATTCGCTTCATCTGTTAAGCTTGGTCAATCAGTATTCTCTCTTCATGGTAAGAATATAAACTCTTTGGAACAGGGAATAATAAAAACAGTAAATGAATCAAACAATTCTTATAATGCATTGACCTTGGTTAGTCCTATATTTACTTCTATTGATTCTTCTAATATAGATATTGGTAGTCCACTCTTTACTATTTCTGGAGAAATTATAGGAATAGAAACAAAGACATTCAAAGAGAATAAAGAAAAAGATAAAAGCATTTTCTATCCTATAAATGCTTTGAAACCTAGTATACCAATTATATCAAGATAACGTTGACATATTTGGTTTTTGTCATTATTATAAGCCATATTCATATTATATATGCCACCATTAACAAATTTCACAACAAAAGCGAAAGAAGCTTTGAGAAGATCACATGAATTGGCTATAGAAAGAGGCCAGAATCATGTTAATCCTGTACATTTATTATGTGCTCTTATTCTACAAGAAGAGAGTATGGTTGCATCTATTCTAGATAAAATGGAAATAGATACTATGCTTCTTACTGATGTAATATTAGAAAATATAGAAGCACCAGAATCAGGAAGAACACTTTCTCCTTCATACCAAATATATCTAACACCGGAACTCGCATCGATAATAGAACATGCGGGCAAGGTGGCACAATCTCTAAAGGATGAATTTATTTCTACAGAACATCTATTCGTTGGATGTTTCGATATACAGAATCAAGCTAGAGATATTCTTCTTAGATTCAAAATAGATAGACAAAATGTAATGAGTATAATACAGGAATTAAAAGATTCTAAAGAAGGTGAAGACGATAAGCCAAAGAAAATGAGAACTCTATCGAAATATGCTAGAAGTCTCACAAAGCTTGCAAAAGAAAATAAATTAGATCCTGTTATAGGCCGTGATAATGAAATACTCCGTATAATACAAATACTTTCTCGTAGAACAAAGAATAATCCAATACTTATAGGTGAAGCTGGAGTTGGTAAAACTGCTATAGTTGAAGGATTGGCTATACGTATGGCGCAAGGTGATGTGCCAGAATCATTGAAGGATAAAGAATTAGTATCTCTTGATCTGGGATCTCTCATCGCGGGTACTAAATATCGTGGAGAATTCGAAGAAAGATTAAAAAATATTTTGAGAGAAATAGAAAGATCAGAAGGAAAGATAATATTATTTATAGATGAAATACATACATTAGTAGGAGCTGGAGCATCCGAGGGTTCTATGGACGCAAGCAATATGTTAAAGCCAGCACTTGCTCGAGGGGAACTGCGCGCTATAGGAGCAACGACACTCAAAGAATATCAGAAGCATATAGAGAAAGACCCAGCGCTTACTCGTCGTTTTCAGCCTGTATATGTGGCGGAACCAAATATAGAAGATGCTATAGCTATACTTCGCGGTTTGAAAGAAAAATACGAACTATATCATGGTGTAAGAATTACAGATGATGCTATAGTCTCTGCTGTGAATCTATCAAGTAGATATATTTCTGATAGATTTTTACCAGACAAAACTGTAGATCTTATAGACGAAGCCGCTTCCGCCCTAAAGATTTCTCTAGAGAATATGCCACCGCAATTAGAAGAAACTCGTAGGAAAATAATGCGTTTAGAAATAGAAAGAGAAGCATTAAAGAAAGAAAATGAAAAAGATAAAAATGCAAAAGCTCGTACTCAGAAAATAGAAAAGGAAATAGCTGATCTTCGAGAAAGTACATCAGAATTAGAATTAAAATGGAAAAATGAAAAAGAAACTATTACCGATATAAAGAAAATAAAGAAAGATTTAGAAAGTCTAAGAATAGAAGCCGAAGCTGTAGAAGCCAGAGCTGATCTAGCAAAAGCGGCAGAGATACGCTATGGCAAAATCCCTGCTTTAGAGAAAGATTTGGAAAATAAAAATAAAAGATTAAAGAAATTACAAAGTTCAAGAAGAATATTAAAAGAAGAAATAACCGAACAAGATATAGCTGATGTAGTATCACGTTGGACTGGTATACCAGTAAATAGAATGCTTGAAGAAGAAGCTATAAAGCTTTCTCGTATGGAAGAAGAAATAAAGAATAGAATAATAGGCCAAGACGAAGCAGTAAAGAAAATCTCAGACACCATAAAACGTTCAAGAGCAGGTATAGCAGATCCATCTCGTCCTATCGGTTCTTTTATTTTCCTTGGTCCTACAGGAGTTGGAAAAACAGAACTTACGAAAGCTCTTGCTGAATTCCTATTCAATGATGAAAAAGCTCTTATACGTGTAGATATGTCAGAGTTCATGGAGAAACATTCAGTATCCAAACTCATAGGTGCACCTCCAGGATATATAGGTCATGATGAAGGAGGAAATCTAACAGAGCTTGTTCGTCATAGACCATATTCTGTAATACTATTCGATGAAATAGAAAAGGCACATCCTGAAGTGTTCAATATACTTTTGCAAGTATTAGATAATGGAAGATTAACAGATTCAAAGGGACGTGTAGTGAATTTCAAAAATACAGTAATAATAATGACTTCGAATATCGGTGCACAGTTCATAGAGAAAATGGAAAAAATAGGTTTCGCTATAGATTCAAATACAAATTCAAATGCAAATACAGTTGAAAAGGTGAATTATGCTGAAACAAAGGTAAAGGTTATGAATTCTCTAAAGGATTATTTCCGTCCAGAATTTCTAAATCGTCTAGATGATATTATACTTTTCGATATTCTAGATATGTCTTCTATAGAAAAAATAGTAAAGATACAAGTGAATACTGTAATAGAAAGATTAAAAGATAAAGAAATAAATCTAATAGTAAATAATGATATTATGGCCTATCTCGCTAAAGAAGGATACAATCCGCATTATGGAGCTAGACCTCTAAAGAGACTTATACAGAACAAAATACTTACACCAGTTGCGGGACTTATGATATCCCAAGGAATATCGAAGGGCGGTACTATAATCGTTAGTATGAAAAAGGGTAGTACAGATGAATTCTCATTTGATGTAAAGAATAAAAAGAAAAGCGAAAGCCCTATAATCATAAAAGAAATAGAAGTACAAAAATAGAATTGTTATTTAGTAAATTGACTGTGTTTTCTGTACAGTGTCCTTTGACTTGTATTATTTGGTATATATAATTATTATATGGCTAAAATTTCTCAATCAAAACTTGAGTTAGTTAAAAAACTTTACTATATAAAAAAATATAGTATGAAATCTATTGCTAAAGAATTGAAGGTTTCTCTAGATTGTGTTGCATACTTTATGAGAAAGAATAATTTATCTAGAAGAACATTAAAAGAAGAACAGAAAATGAGATTTGAGAATAAGAAGCCATCATTTTCTATAAGAAAATTAAATAAAAATTCAAATGAACTTTCAGCTATAGGTGCTATGCTTTATTGGGGAGAAGGTTATAAAGGTGATAATAAAAATCCCGCTAAATTAATTGATTTTGCTAATAGTGATGTCGATATGATTTTATTATTTCTTAGATTCTTGAGAAATAATTACATATTAGACGAAAGTAAATTTCGTGTATTATTGTATTGTTATTCTGATCAGAATATAAATAAATTGATTGATTTTTGGAGTAAGTGTACAAATATTTCATATAAACAATTTATTAAACCATATGTAAGAAAAGATTATAAAACTGATGGAAGAAAAATGAAGTATGGGTTAATACATATACGTTATCATGATAAGAAACTCTTGCTAGAAATAAAAAAGATGATAGACTCATATAGGAGTAAATATTTGCGCCGGTCGTATAGCGGCTATTACACTTGACTGTAAATCAAGCGGCCATTGGCCATCGCTGGTTCGAGTCCAGCCCGGCGCACCATTTTTATAAATAAATAATCATATACCCACTTTTTTATTTTTTTATTAATACCCATAAGATGTTATAATTTATACTGTTATTAATAATTAATAAAGATAATATGTCATATATCGATCGTATTTCTAAGTATAAGTATTTTTTGTCATTCGGTTTTTTTGTGTTAGCCGGCATTCTTCTTTTTAAGTTTGTTGCATTGGCTAATATAACATCAGTTCTTGTCCCTATTGAAGATGGAACATATCAGAGTTGGTCAGTGAGTACAAGTACGTTACATTACACAATGGTTGACGAAACTCCATGTAATGGTAATACTGATTACGTCTATACTTCAGCAACAACCTCAAGAGATTCATACAAGATAAATTTATCTAATATTTCAACAAGTTCAGTAATTACTGATATTAGTATAACTCCTTGTGCTTCTCGTATAAATACAACTGGTGGAACAACAACTATGAATGTTTTCTATCGTTTTTCTGGAAATAATAGTGCTGATAGTGGTGATTATAAACTTAGTGGAACAGTTCCTACTACACTATCAACAACTACATTTAGTGGTTTAACATTTATAAAAACTTCTACATCTACACTTGAAATAGGCGCTGTTTATACAAGCGGTGGAGGTGGTGTAAAGATGAGTAATATTAATACATCTATAACATATACACCTGCACCATCAAATCTAACAGCAGTATCTACATCAACAGCTACTACAACATCAGTTATATTGAGATGGAATGATAATTCTTCAAATGAAGATGGTTTCAAAATTGAAAGGAGTTCAAATAATGTAACTTTCAGTCAAATTGGAACTGCTAGTTCAAATATTACAAGTTATACAGATTATAATATGCCGAATACAGCTTATTATAGAGTAAGATCTTATAAGGGTTCAGCTAATACAGGTTATACAAATACAGCTGTAGTTTATGCCGAATAATATATTTATTTAGTATTAAATATAAAATAATAAAAACAACACTCAAATGGGTGTTGTTTTTATTTGGAGATATTCTTATTTAAAAAGATCTTAATCACAATTATCCCTAAACCACATTCCTTTTCAAATGTGTACCGATATGCACTGCAGCTATTTCGTATGAGATAGTCTCACAATCACGAGCTATATTTTCTATAGAATTTTTATCTTCTTTTTTATTACTTATAACTATTACTTCATCTCCGATTTTTAGACTTTCAATTCTTGAAATATCTATAACAGTTATATTCATACTAACTTTACCTATTATTGGGCAAAATATATTTTTTATTTTAACAAAACCTTTATTGGAAAGTCTTCTATCTATGCCCTCATAATATCCGACAGGTATTGTTGCTATTGTCATATCTTTTGGAGCTATGTATGTACCGCTATATCCTACTGATTCTCCTTTTTTTATTTTCTTTATTCCAGATATTATCGTTTTCATTTCAAGTATTGGTATAAGATTTAATCCTTCTATATCCATAAGTCCATAAAGTCCTATACCTAGTCTTATCATATTTGCATTGGCTTCTCTATATACAGATCCTGCCGTTGCGCTTATATGGAAATATTTTATATTCTGTATTGAATCTTTAAAGATTTTTATGGAATTATTCCAATCATACATTTGTCTTTCTGTGAAAGAATCTTTATTATCGTCTGCACTAGAGAAATGTGAACAGACACCTTCGAGATAGATATTTGGATTGAATTTTATTATTTCTATTGCTTCTCTTATTTCTTCTAATAAAATTCCTTGTCTTCTCATTCCGGTATCTATTTTTATATGTATAGATATTTTTTTATTTATTTTCCTAGATAAATCTCTCAATGCTTCTATGCTAGTTATTGTAAAACTTATATTTTTTAATGAATTTTTTATAATAGAATCTGTACTTGAATATCCTATTATGAGTAATGGGGTCTTTATTCCTTCATTTCTTAGGGCTTTTGCTTCAAAATATGAATCAATAATAAAGAAGGGAACTTTTTGATCTTTTAATATTTCTCCTATTTCTTTTAATCCATGACCATAAGCATTGCCTTTTAATACTGGGGCTATTTCTCTGTCTCCTGCAATATTCTTGAATTGGTTTAGATTATGTATAAGTGCTTTCTTATTTATATAAAGGTTTATAAGTGATGGTGTATAGGTTTCTTTCTTTATTATCTTTCTTAATGCATCTTTTATCTTTGTTTTCATTGGGATATTGTAACTTTTTTATGCTAATTATACCCATTGACTCTACGCCTATTTTATGATACTATATTTGACAGTAAATCGAATTATGGCCTAGTAAAGGCCTAATCTGTTCTTTGTCAAACCAATGTAAAAAGGATTCTCTCGTGTGAGAGGATTTGGTTATATGAAGAGCGGATTTTCTGAAAGGACTTGATTATGGGACATAAGTTTCTGGCAACCAATCATCGTATCGTCGATAGGCGAGACAACAAAGTCGTGAGAACCCCTGTGGTTCTCTTCTGTTTGGGTCTCATTCTCGTCATGGTCTCCATCGTTATGGTGCCTATGTTCAAGAAAGACACCACACCGGTTCTGCAGAATGCAGTACCGGCAAACAATCGCAGTCATGATGCCAAAGCAGAGATCATGGCGAAGCGAGCTGGTCAGGAGCAGGAAGTCATTGAGGTGGTTGATAAGGGTGCATCTTTCAATATGATCGGTGCTTCATCAAATCAGCCAATTCCAATGGCCGAAAGTGAAATTCTCGCTCGTCAAAAGATTGCGAGAGAGGCACAGAAGTAGTAACGACAGAATGAATTGAACAAGCAATTTCGGTGTTAGTATCAACAAAAAACAAAACACAGGAAAAACCAAAGAAGGAAACAAAGACAATGAAAATCATGATTCGTAGTATCGTTGCTATCTTGATGATGGTGATCGGTTTCAGTTTCAGCACGAAAGCTCTGGCGGTAGACATGCCGATTCAGTCCAAAGATACGATCAGGAATTATGCTCTCGGACAAGTTGTCCGTGGGGCGAGGTCGGTATCTTCATCGAGTATGGTTTATGATGACAATTCTGTCATCTATGCCAGTAAGACTGGTAACGGAGCAGAAGATGTACTCAATCAGCTTTTCGCTGTTGAGTTCAAGTACAAAGTCGCAAATCCTCTCGACAAAATCGAGGGTCATGTGTGGCTTTACGACAAGGACAATAACCTTGTTTTCTACGGCTACGCTTCCTATCTCGTTTCAGAGATCGGAAAGTATGGACCTCCTCAGTACAATATCTGGATTCAAAGAGTTGCGATTGGGGATCAGGTTCAATCAGCCGAAATCCTTGTTATCGGCGATGATGGTAACACTGTTCGGAAAGAGAGCGTGTCAGTGAATAATAATAGAGTCTTGTTTGATACTTGGATGGCGGGTGTACCTAATGGTATTCTCTCTATCAGATTCACTGATGGAAATGTTATGACCTATAATCTTTGGGATGCTAAGGGTAATACCCCTGGCGCCACCAATGAGAGAAATGGATCTTGGAAGATCGAAGGTCACTATGTTTTCGAACTTTCACCGAAGGATGTAGCGCTGGTGAAAATCGTGGAAGTTTACAATAAACCCACGGTCCTGATCACAGTTACCAAAGGTCAAGTCATCAGGTTTGACATTAGTGGTTTAGTTCAGGATGGCGCCGAAGTTAATATTGAACATCCTTTTGCTCTTAGTTTCAGTCAGGTCGGTGGACCTTGGACCGGTGCTGGTAAATTTAACAGTGAATATACTGTTGTGTTTCCAGCAGATGGAACATATCGTGTAAAGTTTGACTGGGTTGATTTTCAAAAGCCCGGAAAACTTTATACTGGTCCGTCCGATGGTGGCAAAGGCTAGACCAAACTAGCCGAGAGTGATCACAAGATACACTCTCAACATTGGTTTCAAAAGACCGCTTTATGCTTTCGCATGAGGCGGTTTTCTTTTTATATAAAAAAAGACCCATTTGCTTTTTTATACAATATAGGTTAATGTATGTAAACAATATTTAAGATTTTTATACAATATGTCACAAGATAAACTAATAACACTTCGTAATAAAGAGACAGGAGAAATCTATATTACTCGTAAAAACAGAAAAACAGTAGAGAAGAAAATAGAATTAAAGAAATATAGTAAATCTCTACGTAAACACATAGTCTTCAAAGAAGCTAAGAAATAAGATATACTGTCAAAGTATATTAGGGCGATTAGTTAAGTGGTATAACTACGGTCTCCAAAACCGTTGTCCGGGGTTCGATTCCTCGATCGCCCGCAACTTTGTTTTTAAAATCATTGCATTATACTGTACTATATTGTATAGTTTTCTCTGGAAATTTGACATGGAAACATCAAAAATTACCCGCAATCGCTGGGGCGAATCCGGCATACATGAAAGGAGCTAACGTCTATGGCACTTACTCAAGAAGGGATAAGTGATGATCAAAGGAAGCAACTTATCCGTATGATCAGTGATGTTGCAGATTCTGATCCTGTGCAAAATGCACTTGATGCTTTGAACGAGAAGAGTGCGGAACGCGTCAAAGGTAATCCTGAATTCGTGACGTCCATTCAGTCACTTGTTGCTCGTCAGATTGCTAAGTTTGAAAATGTAGATGAGTATGCTGAACAAGAGATTGAATCCATATCTGGTTATCCATCGGGTTACAAACTTCTGGATTTATCTCATCAGATAAGTCTTCTATGTGGATTGTTTCCAGAGATCTTTGTAAGCAGTCGGACAATACTCGTCAATACTAATAGTATTCGTTCGGCTGGACTACCAAGATTTGCAGAAGGTTGGTTCGCTATTCCTAACTGGAAGAAGAATCCTGAAGTTTTCGGTTCTACCTATTGTGAGGCGGTAAAGAGAATCATCTCTACTATCAAGAGTATACGTAACTACAGGTCACTTGCTGATGAAATGAATGATAAGTATTTGCGTCAGTCTAGTCGTTCCGAGCAATTCTGGAATGAGATAGCTAGAACACAAGGTGATGCTAATATTCTCATCATTCCTGCTCAGTTCGGCCTTCGTCATCGTGGTCGTTCTACCAATCGTTCGAGAGTCATCATGGAAGATATGGAATATGAATTCGGCCTTGGTGTATTCGCTGTAGGTTCGATGCTTCTCACACATCCTGATCGTATTCAAGATTACGATGATTTGTGGATTGATTGTGCAGGCGACGAATGGTTCTCTGATGAGGAAGGCAACTTCTCTAGGTCGCCCTGCTTTGAATTCGATGAAGAGAATGGGATGCTATCTTTTGATGCTAGTAATGTTTATAGTGTTTCTGCGGGCTATGGTGCTGCATCTGGATTCCTGCCAAAGCAATTCTAGTCAATTCTTGAATTTTAGTTTTCCAAAACCACGTGCGCAAGCGCGTGGTTCTTTTTTACACCCATTCTTTACACCCATTCTATCTTTTTATTTCTCTTGAACCATACCATTTGTCTTTTTGCATAATGATTTATTTCTAATTCTAATTGTTTTATCATTTCTTCTTTTGTAATCATTCCTCTCAAATATCTAGATATATATCTATATTCAAGTCCCAATTCTTCCATTCTATTCCAAGAAAGACCTTGTTTATATAGATCTTCTACTTCCTCTATCATACCTTTTTCTATGCGCTTTATTAGGCGATTATGTATTCTTTCTTTCAATATTTCTATATCACAATTAAGTCCGATCCATGTTACATCGTATTTATCATTATCTTTTTTATGGATAATTTCTTGCATTTTGCCTTTTGATTGTACTATTTCTATGGCTCGTATTAATCTTTGTTTATTATTTTTTTCTGAATTATTTAATCTATTAACATAATCTTTGTCTAATTTTTCTAATATATTTAATATTTCTTTTTTATCTTTATCTTTCAACTCTTCACGCAACTTTTCATTGTGTGGTATATCTGGATAAGAAATATCATTTACTAATGCATCTATATAGAAACCTGTACCGCCACATATTATGGGTAATTTTCCTCTATTCGAAATATCAACAATAGCTTTTTCTGCTAATGTTTTCCATTTATCTACATTGAATTGTTCTTTTGCATCTACTATATCTAAAAGATAATGGGGTATACCCTTCATTTCTTCTTTTGTTATTTTTCCTGTACCTATATCTAGTTTCTTATATACCTGTCTAGAATCTGCAGATATTATTTCACCATTATTTTTTATGGCGTATTCTACTGCGAAATCACTTTTTCCTACAGCTGTTGGGCCGAGTATGATTACGATTTCAGTTTTCATTTATAATATATTATGCTTTTTGTATAAAAAAGCCAGCACCTTTTAAGGGGTGCTGGTTGATAGTATTTAGTTGAAACAGAGGATACTATTCATGCCCATTCTCCTCGCTGTTTCCATTCGTGTGTTCTACTCCGATTCTTCCATGCCTTTTGCCACTGTTAAAGTGTTCAATCAGCATTTGGAACAGAATATTTCTTGCTTGTCCACCAGAACCGCAGAGTCTGGATACCTCTGGATCGGTTATGGCGAATTTCGAAAGCTTTTTCTTGTGATCAGCTTTCACGAACAGTCGCTTGTCACTCCAGAAAATCTCATGTCTCGTCAAAAAGTCGGCAACCACTTCAAGGAATGTCGCCTTGATCTGAGGTTGTTGCTCTCTGTAGACAATGTGTCTGATATTCCAGCATTCATCGATGAGGTCAAAGAATGCTTTGATATTATCTCTCATGATATTAGGACCAACCAGATCTCTTTTTTTATCAAGAGATGGTATGAGTTCTCTAACATCATCTGATCTACCACCAGGGATAAACCTTGAATGCAGATAACTCACGGTTCGACAAAAGCGCATTGCTGGTATGAGCTCAGTTTTCTTTTGCCTTTGTTCCCATGACACTTTACCATTCAAGATAAAGCTGGAGTCGGTCGTGCTCAGGTTATAGAGCAATTCGAGACCGGGATGATCTTTTCTTGCGTTCCTAAGCAGAATGCTTGGTGAAAGTCTTGATCTTTCTTGATTGAGTGTACGAAATCTCTCTCGCTCCCAATCAAAATCGGTATCAGTGTGAATCATTGCCCCGATCCTCGGAAGATTCTCAGGCTTACTCGCCATCACTGTTCTGATAGCGTTGATTCTCTGTAGGCCGTCGATGACATAGATATCATCAAGTAAGATAAAGAATTCTTCATTCCTGTCTTTATCTATCCTTGTTTGATATCTGTCTCCGCGCATACCGAGCTCAATATCCGGCAGGGTAGAATTCTTGGCCGCCACAGTAAGTGAGCTAGCCTTTACTCCAGAGAGAATTTCCCTCTGGTATTCAGCTGTTTTGATGGAATCAATCGTACTTGCATCGATAACACCCCGGAAAACCAATCTTTCTTGGGGTTTACCGTCTTTGTCTATCACGGTGATAGCATCGAGACTTGGCCTCATCAGTTTTAGGTTCATACGTACCTCTTTATTTTGTTGTTTTGTTTTTACTGCTTTGCATCCTTTTATAAATGGACAAGCTATGCAGTAGAACTGGAACTATCCAATCTATAAAAATATTAATATACATATATAGATTTGTCAATAGTGGGCATGGTGAGACTCAGGTCTATATATTTCCTATAGTATTCTGTGCCAGAGGTGGGACTTGCACCCACAAGCCTTACGGCGCTCGATTTTGAGTCGAGTATGTTTTCTATTTCATCACTCTGGCATCTTCTACAAGAATACCCAATATTTTTGTAAAAATCAATTTTATTAATTTTATTTAAAATAAAATTTTGCATGTTATGATTCTATGTTAAAATATATCCATGCCTAATACATCACAATATTTTGGTGATTCAGTCTTTTGGATTGAAATAGAAAAAATAAAACCAAACCCATATCAGCCTAGAAGAGAATTCGATGATGATAAAATCAGAGATTTGGCTGAGTCTATAAGAATGTACGGTATTCTACAACCTCTTATAGTTACTCGTCATGAATATGAAAAGCCTGATGGTGGTATGGCTGTTGAATATGAACTCATATCTGGAGAACGTCGTTTACGCGCTTCAAAAGTAGCGGGACTTGCTCAGGTGCCAGCGCTTATCCGAAGTGGAGAAAATGATCCTAGGATAAAACTAGAATTAGCCATAATAGAAAACTTACAAAGAGAAGATATAAATGCAGTGGATCGTGCACGTGCTTTCGATCGCCTTGTGAAAGAATTCAATCTAAAGCACGCACAAGTAGCCGAGAAAGTTGGTAAAAGTAGGGAATATGTTTCCAATACTATGAGAATTCTCGCTTTGCCAGAAGAAATATTGAATGCTCTTTCTGAAGGCAAAATAGCAGAAGGTCATACTAGACCATTGCTTATGCTTACAGATCATAAAGAAGAGCAAATGACTCTCTTTAAAGAAATAATGTTTAGAAAGATAAGCGTACGCGAAGCAGAGTCTATTGCTCGTCGTACAGCCCAAGATAGAGTTAGAAAGAAGGATTGGTCAAATGAACCAGATATGCTTGAGCTTGAAAATAAATTCAAAGAAATGCTTGGTACAAAAGTAAGTATAAACAAACTCGGCCGTGGTGGACGTATAACTATTGATTTCTATACTGCAAGTGATGTTCACAAGATAATAGATAAGATTTCTGATAGAGTTTCTAATAATTCAAACAATACAAACAGTGCAATGAGTGCAGATGAAATAGATGCATTACATATAAAAGAAAGAGAACAATATGTTCAAGAAAATATATCTTCAATATCAAAATCTACACCATTAGATATTGTAAATGGAGAATCAAAAGACGATAAACCTGTTGACGATAGATCAAGAGAAGAAGTCAAAGAAGAAGAAAATCAAGAAATATATTCTTTGAAAGATTTTTCTATTTAGTTTATTTCGTTTTAGCGAATCTTCCTTTTCTTATGGCTTTAGGCTTTGAAAGTATTTCTAAAGCTCTCTCTAAAGTTATTTCATAAGGATTATCACCATCTTTTTCCTTTATTGAGCGGAAATCTCCATCAAGCATAATATAAGGTCCGAATCTTCCTATATTTGCTTTTATTTCTTTACCGGTTTTCGGATCGAGTCCTAATATTCTAGGTAAGCTTAGATATTTCAAAGCGTCTTTTATTGTAACCTTGCTTATGTCTACACCCTTTGGTATAGAAGCCATTTTTGGTTTAACTTTTTTTACTTCTCCTTTTACTATTCCTTCTTCATTCTTTTTTATTTTCTTTGTTCTTGTTTTCTTGGCTTTCATAACCTTTTCACCTAATTGCACATAAGGTCCGAATCTTCCTACTAATACATATATAGGTAATCCAGTTTCGGGATCATTTCCTATTGGTTCATCTTTCTTTATTTCTGTACCATCTATCATAAGAGCTCCATCACAGTCTGGATAACGAGAACAAGAAATGAATTTGCCACCACGACCAAGCTTAATAACCATATCGCTACCACATTTTGGACATTTGAATCTGCTATCTGCATCGCCTAATGTTGTTATCTTTGCTGTTTTTTCTTTTTCTTTTATTTCTTTTGCGAAAGGTATATAGAATTTCTTTAATGTATTTCCATATTCTTTTTTACCCAAAGCGATATCATCCAGAGAATCTTCCATCTCTGCTGTAAAGGAATCATTTATATAATGCATGAAATTATCTTCAAGAAATGTAGAAACAACCTCTCCTGTATCTGTAGGTTTCAATGCTTTTCCGCTTGGTGGTGGATATTTCTCTACATAACCACGTTCTTCTATTGTCTTTATTATAGATGCATATGTTGAAGGACGACCTATTCCTCTTTTCTCTAATTCTTTTACAAGTCCTGCTTCACTATATCTACTAGGTGGTTCGGTTTCTTTTTCTTCACTTTTTATTTCTTTTAAATCTAGACTATTACCTTTTTCTAATTTTGGTAATTCTACATCTTCACCACGCGCTTCTTTGTCTACAGCAAGCCAACCTGGGAATAGAAGTCTCGAACCATTTGCATAAAAATCTGGAATATTATCTTTTAGAGAAATATTTGCGATTATCTTTGTACGAAGCATTTCTGCATCGGCCATTTGTGAAGCTATTGTTCTTTGCCATATCAATCTATATAGTTTTTTCTGTTCATCATTCATTCCTGCTTTTTCTACATTTATATGTGTTGGACGTATTGCTTCATGTGCTTCTTGGGCATTTTTACTCTTTGCTGAATATGTACGAAATTGTAGGTATTTCTTTCCATAATCTTTTTCTATTAATCCTGCTATTTGGCCTAATGCTACTTTTGATAGATTTGTACTATCTGTTCTCATATATGTTATATGTCCTGCTTCGTATAATTTCTGTGCTATAGACATAGTACGACTAGGTGCAAATCCCAATCTTGAACTCGCTGTTTGTTGTAGGGTAGAAGTTATAAAAGGTGCACGAGGGGAGCGATTTACTGTTGTTTCGTCTACACTTACTATTTCCCATTCACCTCTTTCTTGGGCTTCTTTTCCTTTCTTTAATATATCTTTTACTTCTTTTTCATCTCTTGGTTCTTTCGTACATGTGAGTAATAGAGGTATTCCTTTTTTATCTAAATGTGTAGTGACCAATGCGGTTATGACCCAAAACTTTTCTGGTTTGAAGGCGCGTATTTCGCGTTCACGCTCTACCACGATGCGTAGAGCGGGGGATTGTACACGACCAGCAGATAATCCATAACGAACTTTTTTCCATATAAGTCCTGATAGATCATAACCCACTAAACGATCTAGAACTCTACGTGCTTCTTGGGCTGTGCGTAGATTCTCATCTATTTCTCTGGGTTCCTTTATCGCTTCTTGTATGGCTTCTTTTGTAATTTCGTGGAATACTACACGCTTCGGTTTCTTTAATCCTACGGCTTCAGCTATATGCCAAGCTATAGCTTCTCCTTCACGGTCTGGATCTGTTGCAAGTATTACTTCATCAGCTTTATTTGCTAATTGTTTTATTTCTTCTACTACTTTTTCTTTACCTGGAGATATTTCATAATGCGGAATAAAGCCATTTGGAATATCAATAGCTTTCTTATTGCTTTTAGGCAAATCTCTTATATGTCCAACAGAAGCTTTTACAGTATATTTTCCATCTAGATATTTGGAAATGGTTTTTGCTTTTGCTGGAGATTCTACAATTAGTAGTTTCATTTTTAAATTTACAAAATGCTTTGAATTAGGTTTTCTCTTTTTGTAATAGGTTAAGTATTACATGGAAATGATTTTTTTTGCAAATTATTTTATTTTAATTCTCCCATCTATATCCTCTATAAGTCCTTCTAATTCCATAGAAGATATAATTATATTTGCAACTTTTGTATCCATTCCTAATCTATTTATTAATGTATTTTTATTACAAGATTCTATTTGTAATATTCCTAATATTTTTCTCTCATTTTCATTTAGATTTTCTAGAATATTATTATCTTTGAAATTAAGACTACTTTGACCTTCTCGTCTGCTAAAACCCAATAATTCCAATAAATCATCACTACATGTTATAGGTACAGCACCGTCACGCATTAGACTATGTGGACCCTCTCTCAATGGATCAAATATTTCACCTGGTATTATCGCTACATCGCGATTGTATTCCATAGCGCGTCTGGCTGTGATCATTGTGCCACTTTTCACACCGGCTTCTATTATAAGAGTTGCATGAGATATACCAGCCATAAGTCTATTTCTCTGTGGAAAAGTCCATTCTTGAGCTTTTTGTTTTAATTCAAATTCAGAGAATAATGCTCCTCCTTTCTCTATTATTTCATCTGCTAATTGTCTATGTGTCGTGGGATACATAACTTCTCTATGAAGTCCTGATCCAGGGAAGGCTATAGTATAGAGTCCATTATCTATAGCGCTTCTATGTGCAATACTATCTATACCGAGAGCAAGTCCAGATACTATACATATATTGTATCCTTTGATTTCTGAAATTAATTTTTCTGTAACTTCTTTTCCATAATTAGAATACTTCCTAGATCCTACTATACAGAGTATTTTCATTTCTTTATCTTGTAATTTAGAAATATTTCCAATATAGAAAAGTCTTTCTGGTGTATCATTTATTTCGAGTAATAATGGGGGAAATTCTTTATCTTTTTTATTTATTATTTTATACATATTCTATTTATTATTTTTGTTGATAATTCATTTGACATTTGTTATTCGTTCTTGTACTATTCTTTGTTGGAGTAGTATATCTGTTGTGGATATACTGGTAAAAATGGTAGTTAAAAAATCGGAGTCTACAATACTATGGCGAAAGACCTGAGTAAAGTTAATGATCAGAACGTCCTGACTACTGGCGGACAAATCGCAGTACACAGTGCCCGTCAAGCAAGGAGGGGTAACGAGGAAGAGAGTAGGGCTGGAGAGGGGATTGATTTTTTCAACCGGTTTGCCATTCCTGCGAATACTGGACAACATCTGAAGCTTCAGGATCGGGTCAAATGCGACCGTAGCGGTCGTACTCGCATGCGCGAGTGATACCATAAGGCTTAGGCCGAAGCGGTGCAACATATGTTGCGCCGCTTTTTATTTTGCTTTACTTTTCTTACATGTTTTTTTATTTATTTTAATATATTTTTATGTGTGGATTTTTATATATAAGAAAATTAACTAAACTAAGAAAATTGGACTTGGCATCTTGCGTGCGTGAGACCTTTCCTCCACTTCCGTTACGGAAAGGCTCCCGCACCGTGCCAAGTCTCAATTTTCTAGATTACGTATTAGAAAATCGTGTGAGCCGACGGGGAGGAAGTCTTTTTCTTTGCGAGTGTACGGAGTAAAGAAAAAGAGCTTCCGACCGCAAGATCGGCGAACCGATTTTCTTAGTAGCCAAGTCCAATTTTCTATGACATGAAGTCCAATTTTCTTATACATAAAGTCCAATTTTATAATCAGTGAACCGATTTTCTCTATAAAGATAATCCAAATAAGAAGAAGCCCCACGAGAGGCTTCTCTCGAGGGGGCTTAATTAAGTATTGCCTACTAATTTCTTATCAGGCAATGATATTCCGTCAGGTTGAACATTGGGTACGCTCGGTCCTTCCGGCTGATTGAAACGAAATTTGGAAACCGTGATCAAGGTACCCATGAAGAAATCAGCAAGTGGAAAAACCACATTGAAATTCTTGTGCTGACAAAAGTGATGCAAGAGATGATGGCCGTTCAGCTTTCTGAACAAACTAGAACGTTCCAAAAGTCTCTGATGTTTGGGTTGTGGCAAATGCATGCACCAATGAATGTATTCATATATAACATAATAGAGTGCTATGGTAACGGTAGAAGCCGTATAAGGCACCCAAAATGATATAGAGAATACAGAATGCACTATGATAGATGGAATGATCCATGGTGTGGAGGATACGGCAACGAGCACCGGTCCATTCCACCAGGCCATAGGTATAGTCCATTTGTCTTCATCTTTTATGAGATGATATGTTTCATCTGCTCTAAAGATCACATGATGAGTCAGAGCATGTGCTTTGAAGGGATATTCTACCTTCCATTTTGTGAAAGGTATTTTCCAAGGTTTATGCATCCAGTGTTTGTGCAAATTCCATTCAAAGAATGAGCAGTACACCACTGTAGCAAGAAAGAATACAGTAACCGTGATTACAATGGGTATCACATCTTTCATTGTTTTATTTGGTTTATGTTTACCAACATTATGTGCTAGAGCAAAATCTGGATTAATTATAGCATTATATGTTATGATTTAACCATGTTAGATATCAAATTCATAAGGGAAAATAAAGATATAGTTGAATTAGGTGCAAAGAAAAAGCATGTAAAAATAGACATTGCTGAGCTTATAGAACTCGATGACAAACGTCGTGCATTGATTTCTTCTATAGAAAAGAAAAGAACAGAACAGAATCTAGCAAGTCAGAAAATAATAAGAGCAAATGGAGAAGATCGCGAAAAGCTTATAGAATCCATGAAGCATTTGAAAGCTGGTCTAGAAGATGAAGAAGAGAAATTGAAAGATATAATGAAGAAATGGCAGGATATGATGTTGCGTGTGCCGAATATTCCAGATATATCTGTACCAGAAGGCGAAAATGAGGATTTCAATAAAGAAATAAAAGCTTGGGGAGAGAAAACTAATTTTGATTTTGAAGCAAAGGATCATATAGAGCTTATGACAAAGCTCAAAATGGTTGATTTCGAACGTGGAGCCAAGGTGCATGGATTCAGAGGATATTTCCTGACTGGAGATGGAGCAAGATTAACTTTTGCTATTTGGCAATATGCTTTAGAATTTTTCAGTAAAAAGAATTTAATGCCAGTTATAGCTCCGACTATTGTTAGAAAGATTGCATTATACGGTACAGCACATTTGCCCGGAGATGTAGAAGATTTCTATATGACACAAGACAATGATGTTCTAGCAGGAACAGCAGAAGTTCCACTTATGTCATTTCATAGTGAAGAAGTTTTAGATATTAAAGAATTACCTAAACGTTATTTAGGATTTTCTCCTTGTTATCGTCGCGAGGCTGGATCTCATAGTAGAGATGTAAAGGGTCTTATTCGTGTTCATGAATTTTATAAATTTGAACAGTTGATACTATGTGAAGCCAGTCATGAAGCCTCAGTCGCTTTGCATGAAGAAATAAATAGAAATACAGAAGAATTCATAGAGTCACTTATGATTCCATATAGAACAGTTATAAACTGCGGTGCAGATCTAGGATTGGGTCAAGTAAAGAAATACGATATAGAATTATGGGTACCAAAAGAATACAAATACCGCGAAATATCCTCAGCATCATATTTTCATGATTTCCAAACTCGTCGCTTGAATATTCGTTATCGTGATAATGAAGGCAAACTTCGTTATGCCCACTCTCTAAACTCTACAGCTATTCCTACTCCTAGAATTCTAGTATCTCTTATAGAAAATTATCAGAATGCAGATGGTTCCATAACTATTCCAGAAGTATTGAGAAAATATATGGGTAAGGATAAAATTTCTTTATCATAGTAAATTATGTATTTTTCTAGGCATAAAAATGCTTTAAAGTCTTCAAAATTTGTACAGAAAAGAAGAAAGATATTGATTGCTTCTACTGTGCTCTCTATTTTTTGTACATTATTGATTATTATAAATATTTTACTTTTATCTAGATTATCTGTTTTCCAAATATCTGATATAGATGTGATAGGTACAAATAATTCATTAACAGATAATATAAAAGAAGTTATTTGGTCCGATCTAGAAGGGAATTATTTTGGAATAATTCCTCGTTCGAATATTATTTTCTTTCCGAAGAAATATATAATGAATGATCTCATTTCCAAATATAAAATAATAAATGATATTTCAGTAAAGAGATCAGGTATTTCTAAAATAATTATAAATATAGAAGAAAGAATGCCTAGCGCTATTGTCTGCGATGGATTCCGTGGTGATGATATAGTTGATAATTGTTTCTTATCTGATAATAAAGGTTATATATATGATAAAGCTAGTACAAGTGATGTAAATGATAATTCATACAATACATATTATTATCCGAATAGTAAGGAAGATATTTCTACTGGATCTTATTTTATAGATAAAAATAAATTCGATGATTTGCAGAATTTTCTCTCTGTATCTATAAGCAATGGTCTAGTACCTCTCGGTATGCTTATCGGTGATAATGGAGAATATGAAATGTATTTGAAAAATGTATTTTCTAAAAACGCATCATCTACGGACGATATAACTGTATATTTCGATGATAAAAAATCTTTAAAGGATACATTATCCAATCTATTAGTTTTCTGGAAAGATGCTTTAATAAAAGCAAAAAGCGCCAATGCACCTATATTTGATTCCATAAATTTACATTTTGGTAATACTGTATATTTTTCAAAACAGAATCAATAATCCAATATGCCGAAAATCAAGGGAAAATTCTTTTTATCTATTGCATCTGCTGTATTCGTAGGTATTTTATTTGCTATTTTTATTATAGATAAAACCAATGCTTCATCTATAGATAAAAAAGTTATATTCAAAGATGAAGAAGGCGAAGAATTGGATAATACATTTATTTCTGCTTTTTCTAGAGTATTGATATATTCATCAAAAGATAAAATCGATAATGGTATAAAAGATAATTCTTCTAATTATTTTATAATCAAACCTTCTTCAGAGATTTCTGCTATTTCATATCTTTTATATGATATGGATAATAGGAAAATAATAGCTTCAAAGAATGCAAATAAAGTTTTGCCAATCGCCTCCATCACTAAACTCGCTACTGCTGTTATAGCGGAAAGACTTATAGATAAAGATAAAAAAATAGAGATTACCGAAGATGTGCTGAAGACACAAGGCGATACTGGAGGATTATTCCTATGGGAGAAATTCACTAGAGATGAATTATTATATCCATTACTTATGACTTCTAGCAATGATTCCGCCGAAGCCCTCGCGCGTGAATACGGTAGGAAGGCATTTATAAAAAAGATGAATGATTGGGCAAAATCAATAGGTGCAAAGAATACATTTTTCTATGATCCTACAGGTCTTTCTCCAAAGAATGTTTCTACTGCAAGAGATATATCCATAATGTCAGAATGGATACAGAATAATCAAAAAGAAATATTTGATATAACAAATACTAAAACAAAAATAATAAGAACTCATACATGGACTAATCCTATAAGATTTCTAAATATTTCATCATATAGAGGTGGAAAAAATGGATATATACCAGAATCTGGATTAACTGGTTTGGAATTATTCGATATTGGATCACCCAAAAAACTTTATTCTATAGTGATTCTCGGTAGTATGGATAGGGCAAATGATATTTTATCTATTTTGAATAATACATTGAAATAGACTGAAAATAATGTAGTATGTCTATGTGAATAAAATAAGCAATAAAAAGGCAAATAAAGGCAATAAAACTAATTTCTGGCAAGGGTTGAAAAAGCCTCTTTTCGTCATGGCGCCTATGGCCAATGTCACTGATGTGGCATTCAGATCTATGTTTGCGAAATATGGAAAGCCCACTGTTATGTGGACAGAATTCGTCTCGGCGGATGGACTATGTTCCAAAGGGAGAAAGAATCTCGAAAAGGATTTGGAGTTTTATGAAAATGAGCGACCGATAGTGGCACAATTATTCGGATCAAATATTTCAAAGATGAAATCCGCAGCAAGTCTAGTAGAAGAATTAGGTTTCGATGGACTTGATCTCAATATGGGATGTCCAGATCGTTCTATAGAAAAGCAAGGTTCAGGAGCTCATCATATAAAGGATTCAGAACATGCAATAGAAATAATAAAATCAGCAAGAGAAGGTGCAAAGAATATACCCGTCTCTGTGAAGACTCGTATAGGTTACAATAAAATAGAAATAGATACTTGGATAAGAACTTTATTAGAACAGAAATTACCAGTTTTAACTGTACATCTACGTACCAGAAAGGAAATGTCGAATGTACCTGCACATTGGGAATTAATGCCTATTATAGTGAAAATGAGAAATGAAATTTCTAAAGAAACATTGATAATAGGTAATGGCGATATAAATAGTATAGATGAAGCAAAGAAGAAAATACAAGAAACCGGTTGCGATGGAGTGATGATAGGTAGAGGAATATTTGGCAATCCTTGGTTTTTCTCTAATAAAAATATAAAGGATATAACCATAAAAGAACGTTTAACCGTAATGCTCGAACATGCAAAAGCTTTTAATAAATATTTAGGAAAGATAAAGAATTTCGCAATAATGAAAAAGCATTTCAAAGCTTATGTATCAGAATTCGATGGTGCAAAGGAATTGAGAGTAAAGCTTATGGAAAGTAATGGATTAAAAGAAGTAGAGAAAATAGTGAAGGACTATATCAAAATGCTATAATACCATTATGCAAAAGAATTCTTCCGGAGTCTTATATAGAAAGTATAGACCGAATGATTGGGGAGATGTTATCGGTCAAGATCATATAGTGAATGTTTTAGAAAATTCAATAAAATTGAAAAAGATTTCCCATGCCTATCTTTTCTCTGGAAGCCGTGGCACAGGCAAAACTTCCATAGCTCGCATATTCGCCAATGCTCTAGGGATTAGTCCAAATGATATTTATGAAATAGATGCAGCTTCGAATAGAGGAATAGATGATATAAGAGAAATAAGAGATGGGGTAAATGTATTACCTTTAGAATCAACTCATAAAGTCTATATAATAGATGAAGTGCATATGCTTACAAAAGAAGCATTCAATGCAATATTGAAAACCCTAGAAGAACCACCAGCACATGCAATATTCATACTCGCCACAACAGAAACAGAGAAAATACCAGAAACCGTTGTATCCCGTTGCCAAGTCTTTTCTTTCAAAAAACCAAATAGAGAAATACTAAAAACTTTAATAATAAAAATAGCAAAGAAAGAAGGTTATAGTCTAGAGAATGGAGTAGCAGATCTAATATCTTTACTCGGAGATGGATCATTCAGAGACACTTTAGGAATATTACAGAAAGTATTAAGCACAAATGAAGATAAGAAAGTCTCAATAAAAGAAGTAGAAGATATAACCGGAGCCCCAAAGGGAAGCATAGTAAATGATTTCATATTAGCCATAGCAAATAAAGAAAAAGAAAAAGCATTAAATACAATATCCCTCGCGCGCGAAGGCAATATTTCCATAAAGACTTTCACAGCTTTAATATTAGAAAAAGTAAGAATTGTCCTACTTTTAAAAAATATAATAGATAAAAAAAGCATAGATAGATTAAAAGAAGAATTAAGTGAAGATGATTTTAAAATAATACAAAGCATTTCATCCGATTCAAAGAATAGAATAAATTCAAATGCACTTATAGAATTATTAAAAGCATATGATGCAGTAGGAAAGGCCTATATAGAGAGTTTACCACTCGAGATGGCGGTGATAGGGATATGTAATGATTAGTCATTTTGCTTGAATATTCTCTATTTTTAATGTATTTTATAGAAGTATTGTTTTTATTGGGGGATCGTCTAATGGTAGGACATATGCCTTTGGCGCATAGTATCGGGGTTCGAGTCCCTGTCCCCCAGCATCCATATGAATCATACCGAGGTCTTCTAGAAGTTGTATCTAGCACTCCATTGACATAACCACTTTCACATGATATTGTCTGAATAGAAAAAATACTGGAAAAAAATACTGTAAACAATACTCTAAACACAGAAAAATTACAGAAAAAACAGAAAGGAGGTGGATTTTGAAAACGTTCTTTACATATTCAGGAGGTGCAATGGCATTGGGTGTATTTTTATGGTACGCCTACAATGTATGGACTCGAAAGGCTCATGCTTCTACGGGAGCGACTTGGGTAATGTGGGTGGTGCTTGATTCTCTACTTCTAGCTACTACCATAGCGAATAATGAACCAGGTTATCTGCCAGGGGCTTGGGTTTTGGGTTCTACTTCTGTAGCTATTGCATTGTTCGTACGAGGGAAATGGATTTGGTCTTATAAAGAGACTATCTGTGCCATCGGGGCTATCATCAGTGCATACATTTGGTTTAGATATGGTGCATTGATAGGTCTTATGGGTAGTATAACTGCGATGAATATAGCTGGTATTCCCAATTTCATCGATTTATGGAGAAATCCGATAAAAGACACTTGGCCTGTTTGGGGATTTAGTGCTTTATCGTGTTTACTCACATTGATCGGATCAGATTGGAGCTTGGGAGGAATCATCAATGCAGTTAATGGTATTTTCTTTAACACCATTCTACTCATAATAGTGCTTTTCAAAAAACCGTAAGGCTTTGCTTTGCGGTTTTCTTTTTTAAATATTAATTTAATTATTTTATCTGTTATAATACAATCATTAAAAAATAATTTATTTTATATGATATCAATAGATTTCGTAGCAGTTTTGGTAGCGGCTTTTGTAGCTTTTATTGTGGGATTTTTATTCCATGGTCCTGTATTCGGGAAATTATGGATGAAACTTGCAGATATACATCCAACTGGAAATGAGAAATTAAGCGATATGCTTCCTCAACTTGTATGGAATCTAGTAACAAATATAGTAACAGCAATTCTCTTGTCTGCTCTATACACAATAGCTTTGAATTCTACAAAAATAGCAGAGATGGGATCTCTAGGTGGCGTATTATGTGCATTACTCGCATGGGGATTTATCGTGGCATCTTCTTCTATAGAGGTGATATGGATGGGAAGGAAATTATCATTATGGCTTTTCGAATGCGTATCATCACTAGTAGTCATGACTCTTATGGGTACGATAATAGCTTGTTGGTAAATATTCTCTAATTCTCTAATAAAAAATATAAAATATATTCACAAATATATGCGCATTAAATATGGCTATTGACATAGTTACATTTTATGTATATAATTATTTCAGATTTTGATTCGGTAAAACAACAAAGATAAAAAAGGGGAGGTTTACCTTGTCTAATAAAAACAAAAATATGATCGGGGACCTGCTTTTCTGGTTCCAGATCATTATGGCGTGGTGCTTCAGCATCCCGCAGATACACAGATCATTCACAACGACGACTGGCATGACCATCACATGGTCTATGCTCTGTTCGATCTTCGTCACAATTAATTTCTTCCTGGCTCTCAGTGCTTATTGGGATTCAGGCAGTCGAAAGGCTATGCAAGTCACTCTTGTATATGCCAACTGGTTGTTACTATGGGCCACTATGTTCGTCATTATTTCTCTAAAGGGATACTGGACGAAAAGTGATACATTGGTAACACTTCTGGTTATCGCATCTCTCACTGTCCTTATGATTGTAAGATCAAAAGGTTCTGTGATGGAAACTTTCGTCGAGCCGATCAATAGAGGCTTAATGTCCATTATTGTTAAGAGCACTCCACAACTCTATATCGCTTACTGCATATTCAAAGCAGGGCGAAACGATGGGTTGGCTGGAATGTCTCTTGTCATTGGGCATATCACAGTTATTGTGAGAGCTATAGAGATCGCAGTCACAGCCAAACAAGATGGCTGGACGAAGAAGAACATCGGACTATTCATCAGTGAGACGGGCAATGAGCTCACATGGATGGTCACGACATGGTCGTGGTTGTATTTCAATCATTGATTGAGACAATCACAAAACCACTTTTACCCTCAAGTCCGCAAGACTTGGGGGTTTAATTTTTTATAAATAAAATTTATACATAATAGATATAAAGTTATTAGTGTATTATGGCTAGTTCAGCAAGTAAATGCACCAAGAGGTTGAATGTGCCCATAGTCATATTGACATATAGTATTTATTATGATACTATATATAGAGTAGATTTTGTGAATAAGTAAACAACAACAAAAACAAGAAAGAGGAAAGAAAGTGAAAACAACAAAGTTCATTGTCATTCTGTCGGTTATCTTATCATTCGTGTTTCAGATCTTCTCGGAGGCATCTGAGCCGGTGGTGAGGATCCCTCGCGTAAGCGAGGCGTTCAAAACCAATATCCTTTACTATAAGGAGATAGCTCAGAGCCAGAACTACCCACTTCATTGGGTTAGTACAGAGGGAGATTGGTCAAACTCTGCATCTTCCCAGCAGGGGAATTACGATTATTTCGTTATCAAGACGAAATCCCTTGCAGGAGGAAGAATCCTCAGACTATCTCCCATACCGACAGGTCTAGATGGGATAGTTTCAACACCTGTCTTTACCGATGTGTTGACTGGGGAAAAATTTTCTCCAGCTCTGAAGACAGAAGATCATCGTACTAGCGTATATGATTATTCATTGACCCCTGAAGGGTTGATGAAAAATCTTTATAGCTATGGAAGCTTTAAGATCGGTAGCGAGACATTCAATGTCTTCATTGCTTATGATGGTAGCACCAGATACCCCACGATCTCTATTACTTGGGGTGAAGGGTCTGATTCCTTTGAGGTTGGTACTATCATAGATACATTCGAGGAATTTGCAGTGATGGACTATGCAAAGAAAACATCACTTGAGATCAAGGTCATAAAAAATCTTGATGGGATTCCGGACGGTACCTATCTCTTTGTAGATTCCCCATGGGAATACACACATATCCATGTCGAGAAATCTAACGATTTCAAAACATGGAATGAAATGGCTTTAAAGCCATTCTTCATCTACGGGGATATCACCATGTATCCCGTAGATTCAAGTGGAGACTCCGGAATCTTTAGAGTTTTCACTAATTAACACTTTTACCCTCAAGTCCGCAAGACTTGGGGGTTTAATTTTTTTATATGATAAAATATATCAAATATGTTTATGCGTCTTTTAAAAAATATATTAAAAAATAAAAAGCTTTCGATTATCATACTTCTAGCATTTATTTCTTTACCTATTATTTTCTATAATAAAAAGGATATAAATATTCCTAATAAACAATATAAAACAGTTTATGAATCCGATGTATATACCAGATTTGCTATGGAGGCCTATGATAAAATCGGAGAAAACTTTTGGATGAAATTAGGCTCATATAAAAAATATGGTTCACCAGAATTAGGGGAATTATTCAGACTTTCTATAATGAAAGTTATGAATACAGATAAGTCACCAACTATAAATAAAGAAAATAAAGAAGCCACAGATAGAGATAATACAGCATTTATTTTATCCACCATGCTTAGAAATGCTACTAGTAGTGAATTGAAAAAACAAATAATAGTAGATACTGTGAGATTGGTAACGAATAGTCTAAAGCCGTTTATGAGAAGTAATCTTTTCTCAGAAAAGCAGAGAGTAGCTCTAAGACAAGAAGTAAGTAATATAAATCCTTCTAAAGATTTATATAAAGATTTAGGTGTAAATAAAGATACTTCAAAAAAAGAAATAGAAAAAGTCTATGAAGAAAAAGCAAAAGTCCTAGAAAAAGCTACTACAACAGAGGCCAAAACTGAATTACAGAAAATCTCATATGCAAAGAAAGTATTAACCGATGATAATACAAAAAAGCTATATGATACCGCGAAAGTAGAACCAACAGTTTCTGGTCATATTATGAATAATACTTTTTATTTTTATTTTTCTAAAATATCCCCAATAACTCTACAAGAATTCGGTATAGCTATAGAGAATGCTTCTAGTACTCCTAATCTCGATAGTTTGATTATAGATATGAGAGGGAATATCGGTGGTGATCTCTCTTTCGCTAATTCTATTACTGGACTTTTCATCGGAGCCAATCAATATGCTTATGATCTTTATAGAAATGAAAATTATGATCCACAGAGAACAACTCTAGCTAAATTTGATGCATTGAATCGTTTCAAAAATATTGTAATTTTTACTGATAATAGAACTCAATCTACAGCCGAATTAACCTCTGCTATTTTCAAAAGACTTAAAATTGCAAAAATAATAGGTACAAGGACTGCCGGTTGGGGAACTATAGAGAATACTTATCCATTAGAAACTGTTATAGATACAAATGAAAAATATACATTATTCCTAGTGAATAATATAACTCTAGGTGATGACAATGAGCCCATAGAAGGAAGAGGAGTTTCTCCTGATATAGATATTAGTAAATCAGATTGGAAAAATGAATTAAAGAAATATTTCCCTGATTCTTTTATAAAAATAATAGAAAAAAGAATATCTGTAGCTCCGGCTATTATCTAGTATAGATAATAATAATCTCTATAAATAAGTTTAATTTTGATTATTTCTAGTTATTTTATCATTTTACTAATAAAGATAATTATGTTATTATCATAAACAGAGCAAAGTTCTTCGGCCATTATCCAATGGGTGTTGGATAATCTTCAAAGGAAGATAACAAAAACCAAGGATATACTATGAACCCTAAAAACAAGGATTCATGGCGTAAATTACGCAACGAGCGTATCCGAGATAAAATTTTCGGAAAGCTCGATACGGTTCGAGATACAGTTCTAATCAGAACTTTAAAACTGGTTAGCAATGTACCTTCATCAGTAGCAGTGTTCTCAAATAATTGATTAAGCACAAAAGTACAAATCAATCGACGAACATAAAAAATACTGTAAAAAGCAATGAAACCCATGAGACATAAATAGTTACAAGGAAACTTGTGACTATTTTTTTATTTTATTATTAATAATATTATGATATAGTTTTCTATGGACAAAAAACAATAATACTATGCCTGTAGAAACTTCTGTTCTTGCTACGATAGTTCCGCAGAATAAAAAGAAAACTATCGTATCACCTCGCAAAGCGATTATGCGCAACACCATTCCTAGTGATAAAAGCCAATTACCTAGGAGTGAAAGAAGAAGGTCGAAAATTATCGTTACAAAACAAGATCTTTTGGAAGATTTTCTCTAAGAATTCAACCAAAGATCTGAAGCAAACAACCCAGAGCCGTACGCTCTGGGTGTTTTAATTATTATGAGAAACTTTTAATTATTATGAGAAATTATGACACCAACTATTGTTATAATACTTGCTCCTATTAGAAACCATACTATATGTTTTACAATATGAGATTTACTATTTATCGATTTTATAGAATGAGGTATAAGATCGTTTATAACTATAATAAAGAATGCTCCAGCAGTAATACCTAGAAGCGGTCCTTCTATTATTTTGAATTTATCTAATAAGAAATATCCACCAATAGATCCTATAAGAATAGATGATGAAGAAAGAAAACTTATAATAAGAGATTTTTTTATATTATTTCCGGCATATTTCAATATAAAGAATTTTGAAGTACCTTGTATTATTTCATGTACGAATATGCTAGCTGTAGTTATTATACCCAAGGTGAAATTTATAGAATAAGAAGTCGCCAACAATATTCCATCTCCTATATTATGCATAGCATTTCCTATAATCATTCTTCTCGCATCTATTTTCCCATGAGAATGATGTGAATGTTCTCCAACACATTCTTCATCATGATTATGAAAATCTGGTATTAATTTTATTAATATTGAAAATATAATAATACCCGATAAAATCCATAGAAAACCATTCCAAATATTTTCTGTATGTTCTATGGATTCCATAGATAAATCTATAGAGATAATTACAAATACTCCAGCCGAAAAGCTGATGAGATAATGCATATTTTTCTCTATTATTTCACCGATTGCTTTCCATTTGGATATAATCCCTACAAGCGAAGCGAGTATTATAATAAAAGAAGAAACTATTATAGTTATCATTCCATATAGACTATAACAATTCATAACATTCCGCAAATTATATTAAATAAAATGATATAATATATTCAATATTTATATGGATAAAAATATAAATAAAAAAGAAATAGCTGTTTTCGGTGGAGGATGTTTCTGGTGTACAGAAGCAGTTTTTAAAATGTTAAAAGGCGTTATATCCGTTTCTCCTGGTTATGCAGGCGGAGACAAGCCTTATCCCACTTCTGAAGAAGTTAGTTCCGGTAATACTGGTCATGCAGAAGTCATATATATAGAATACAATCCAGATCTGGTTGATTATAAGAGTTTATTAACTGTATTCTTTAGTTCACATGATCCGACTTCACTTAATCGTCAAGATAATGATGTTGGTACACAATATCGCTCTGTAGTTTTCTATACAAATCCCATGCAGAAAGTCATAGTAGATAAAATGATAGAAGAAATAAATAATTCAAATAAAAATGGCAAACCTATAGTTACAGAGATAGTTCCTTTAGATAAATTCTATAAAGCTGAGAATTATCATGAAGATTATTATAGGAAAAATAAACAAGCACCGTATTGTCAGATTATTATTAATCCAAAATTAGAGAAGGTACAAAAAGAATTTGCTGATCTATTAGCTCATATTTATTATTAATATTTAATTATATGAATGAAGAAGAAATAAAGAGAAAATTAACACCTGAACAATACAAGGTTTTAAGAGAAAAAGGTACAGAAGCACCTTTTTCTGGAAAATATGTTTATGAGAAAGGTTGCGGTACATATAATTGTATTGTTTGTGGTAATCCATTATTTTCATCCACTGCAAAATTCGATTCTGGTACTGGATGGCCTTCATTCGATGAAGCATTACCTGATTCTGTAGAATATCATACAGATAATACTCATGGCATGAGTCGTACAGAAGTTATATGTGCCAAATGTGGTTCACATCTAGGTCATGTATTTGACGATGGTCCAACGAAGACTGGTAAAAGATATTGTTTGAATTCTGTATGTTTAGATTTAAAGACAGAACAATAAATAATAAGGTATAATATAATATGATTAATAAAATAGGCTTGTTATAATTATCTATATGAAAAAATTACGCATAGCAATAAATGGTTTCGGTAGAATTGGACGTGCATTTTATAAAGTTGCAAAAACAGAAGAAAGATTCAAAGAAGAAATAGAAATAGTAGCCGTAAATGATCTAGGTAATCTAGATACTATGGAATATCTTCTAAAATACGATAGTGTATATGGTCAAAGTGATTGCACATTAAAGGGTGTGGAATATATAAGCGAAAAAGACCCAACAAAATTACCTTGGAAAGATTTAGATATAGATGTAGTCGTTGAATCCACAGGACTCTTTACCGCAACAGATAAAGCAAAAGTTCATATAGATGCCGGAGCAAAGAAAGTAGTTATAACTGGCCCTATAAAAGACGATGATTCTCCTACGGTATTGATGTCTCTAAATGAAGAGAAATTAAAATCTTGCAAAATATCATCGAATGCTTCTTGTACAACAAATGCTGGTAGTCCGCTTATCTCAATATTAGATCAAGCTATAGGTATAGAGAAAGCACTTCTAAATACAGTACATGCATATACAGCAAGTCAGGCTCTAGTAGATGGACCAAGCAAAAAAGATGTAAGAGAAGGAAGAGGCGCAGGAATAAATATAGTACCTTCAAGCACAGGTGCAGCAATAGCAGTAACAAAAGCATTACCAAATCTTGCCAATAAATTTGATGGCATATCAATCAGAGTTCCAGTTCCCGTTGGCTCCATAGTAGATATAACTTTTATTTCAAAGAGAAATACAACAACAGAAGAAGTAAATGAAATATTAAAGAAAGCTTCTCTAGATGAAAGATGGAAGGGAATATTTACCGTTACCGAAGAAGCATTGGTGTCTTCTGATATAAGAGGCAATAGCCATGCTTCAATAGCTGATCTTAATTTTACGAGAGTAGTAGATGGAAATCTAGTGAAAGTATTAGCTTGGTATGACAATGAGATGGGGTACACACATACCCTAGTGAATCACGTGATAGCCGCAGGCAGATTGGTATAAAATTACATAAAAGACTCCCGAAATCATCCCGCAAATGCGGGATTTTTTCATGCCCGCACCGTCTGCAAAGGTCGAAAATTATTAGCCAATTGTAACGATCATGAAGACAAAACACAGATTCATTGCTGCTACGCCAAAGGATGTAAATGGCACGAGCGGTCATGGCTACATGACTATCTCGTATGGAAAGCTCCATAAAGCTTTCGGAAGACCACATGATTGCACCGTTGAGGGTCCGTGGCGTTCAGCAGATCAGAAGACAAGAGCCGAATGGGCATTCAAGTCGGCGAGTAAGTCGAACCAGACAGTTCTCACGATTTATGATTACAAGGATAAGAAACTTGTGAAGCAGGTGACGACATGGCATGTGGGAGCGAAAGGCGACCTCAAAGCTATCGCCGCATTTCTCGAGAAGAAGCTCGGAAGAAATTGCTTCATTGAGCACAGAATCGTCTTGCCCGATAACCATGTCGAGGGAGGCAGCACGATCCTCATGAAATCCTTCATATGATCGAACCTAATCATTGCCCGAAAGGGATCGACTGGTGCACACAGTCTGATGCTACCAATGAAGAACATAAAAAACACTCGAGCCGTCACCTATCGACGATATGGCATACCGGCCATCATTCTCGAAGGTAAATGGCTCACAAGAAAATATCGATTGAACATAGGAGATGTTGTCGATATCGATTATCAGTCGAACGAAATCCAATTGCGGAGAAATCCAACTTTGAGCAGGGAACGACACAAAGTACTCAAAGAAAAGGCAGAAATCCGCAGACGGAGAATCACAGGATACGCACATGAAAACACAAGCACAAATGAAAGTATTGGCCAGAGAAGCATTGACGCTAGTGAAGGACAAAGCACCGGCAATAGTTGATGAACGGATCCTTCTCGAAGTGCTAGATGAGGTAGCCCATTACACAGGCGAACTTATGGGTAAGTTAACTAACCTTGATGCTGAAGATGACAAAGCCGTAACTATGGCTCATGGAATCATCTATGACGGATTGCTAAGTGAGATCATCGGTCAGATCACAAAAGTTCAGCTTACCGCAGCAGACAAAAGAATTACTAAATTATTCAAAAAATAAAATCTCCCCGCGAGGAGAGATAGGATCTTCAACACATCCATCATCTCAAAAACCTCATGGGAAGTCAATAACCATAATGAACACACAAAATTTAACAACAGGTAAGCCAAGAACGCAAGACAACTTCTTCGCGTTAATAGGCAACACCAAACCCTACTTCAAGGCGGCCTTCGAAGGCTTCGCAGGAACGGGTAAGACCTACACGGCAGCGAAAGTTGCCATAGGTTTACACAAGAGAGTCGGATCAAAGAAGCCAGTCATCATCTTTGACACCGAGAAGGCGGCTAAGTTCCTAAAATCTATGTTCGCAGCAGAAGGGATCGAGGTGCTGGTCCGTGAATCAAAATCCCTTGCTGACCTCAAGGAAACTATGACTCGCATGAGAGAAGGCGCAAGTGATGTCCTGATCATAGATTCCATTAGCCATGTCTGGGAGGACTTTCTCAAATCATACGCAGAGAAGGTTAGACGCACCAGATTGGAATTTCAGGACTGGGGCGTGATCAAGCCTACATGGAAGACTGAATTTTCTGATGTCTTCGTTCGTGACCCTTACAACATTATCATGACAGGCCGTGCTGGATATGAGTATGAGAACGAGATTAACAAGGAGACTGGCAAAAGAGAAATCTATAAGTCGGGGATAAAGATGAAGGTTGAAGGCGAAACCGCCTATGAGCCCGACCTACTCGTCCTTATGGAGCGCATGCAGGAAATGGAAGGAGGCTCAATTAAAAAGGTTACGAGACAAGGCATTGTCATCAAAGACCGCTCAACTGTAATCGATGGCAAGGTCTTCGAAAATCCTGATTACAAGGATTTTGCACCAGCCATTGATGTGATGCTTGAAGCTCCTGAAAAACTAGAAACTACGGCAGAACGTGATGCAGGAACGCTCTTCCGAACAGAGGAAGAAAAGTACGAATGGAAGCAAATGAAAAAGCGTTGGCTCGAGGAGATCGAGAATTATCTCGTCTCCGTTTGGCCAGGACAGTCCGCCGACCAGAAGAAACTTAAGATCGACGCCATCAAGTATGCCTTCGACACTATGAGCTGGACGGTGGTCGAATCATTGAGACCTGAAGCATTGGAAGCCGGATTCAAGAGAATCCAAGACTTTGTGCAGAAACACATTCAAGTCGAGGGAGCGGAGATGAAGAAGCCAGAACCAAAGGTCGAGAAGCCAGCCAAGAAAACAGAGGCCAAGGCAAAAACAAAATAGATAGAAAGCGCTGACTTTGGCCACTGACTCAGTCCTCGTCGCAGTGGCGCGAGGATTGAGATCAGAAGGCCAAGGGAAGATAACGCCTACCGGCGCTTTCTTTCTTCATCAAAATGGAAGAACACAAAAAATACAATTTAATACCAAATAGTACGCAGTTGCCAAATATTCTTCTCGACAAGATTATTCCTCTTATTCCTGAAGCTGAAGCACGATGTTTAATCTACATATGCCGTCGCACCTTCGGCTTCCAAAAGGAATCGGATCGCATTAGCTTTTCGCAATTTATGGAAGGGATAAAGGACCGGAAAGGAGTAGTTCTTGATTATGGTACTGGATTATCTCGCCAATCTGTCTCGGAAGGACTCAAAAATCTGGTCCGTGCAGGGGTAGTAATTTCAACCAAAAACAGTAAGGGAAATCTTTACAAAATTAACCTTGAAATGCCTGTGGATAAAGTAGTCAATCTAGTAGACCAGTCTAGAAAATTGACCAAAAGTGGTCTAAAGAATAGACCGAAATCGGTCTACCTAGTAGACACACAAAACCAAGGAAACAAAGAGAAACCTAGTATTAGACAATCACTCGATCCACCTGTGGATAACCGCCCTGAGTTTTTGAGACTCAGGGCGGGAATCACCGAGAAGTTTTCTTTAAAAACCAATAATCAAAACCTATGAAGCAATTCTCATTCACCCTAAATGGTAACCAGGAAGACAGGCTGGGAAATGCCATACCGAAGATCAGAAAAACATACCGGCAGCAGTGGACGCCAGAGGCACAGAGATATACGGCCTGGAAGGTATATGTACAGGATGCGTTCCTCCGGTCCCTTCTCAACATCGATTTCAAGGTCCATGTGCGGTCCCTGCGTATCGCCAAAAAGCCGATCAAGCTCGAGGAAAGCGAGAATGCAGTAATGGACATTCGCATCTTTTGGAAAGACAACACTCATGGCGATCCCGAAAATATCTTCGGCTCGATCGCCGATGCTCTCTTCTACAACGACAAAAACCTAGACGGCTCATTCAAAAGCGAAATAGCCAAGGACGGGAAAGGTCGGGTAGAAATAATTATAAATATTAATTAAAAAATAATGACACCAACACAAACAAAAGTAATCAAAGATAAATTTATTCTCGAACTCCAAGAACAGGTATGGCGCAAGGAGATAAACATCGCCTTTGACCTCTCCAAGATTCCGGATATTGAAAAACTCCGAGATGACAGGTTCAAGCAACTCGACGAGCTCAATGGTGAATTCAAAAAGATCGATCCTGCCGATACTACGAAGGTTACTCGGGTTAAAAGAAAAGATCTCGAGAAAAAGATCGCGACGGCTGAAGAATTTACTCTTTCTTGCGATGAGACGATCACTGCAATCAAAGTGAATACGGGAAAGGAAAAAGAAAAGGTCGACCAGATCAATGCGCGAATTAAATTCGCAGAAACCTATGGAAGCGACCAAAATTAAAATAACTGACTTGAGGCGTGCAGAATATAATCCCCGTATTATGCCCGAGACCGAAATGGCGGCTTTGAAGACAAGTATAAAGACCTTCGGTTTTGTGGAGTCTGTTGTGGTAAACACTCACACCTGTGACGAATGTGGCGACCGAAAATGGGTCCTGGTAGGAGGTCACCAAAGAACTACCGCCGTAGAGGGGCTTGTGGCCCAAGGTGAGGCCATAAAGGGCATAGAAAACAAGGACGGAGTGGTCTATATTCCCGCAAATCTTGTTGATTTGCATCTTGCGGAAGAAAAGCTTCTCAATCTTGCACTGAATAAAATAAAGGGAAAGTGGGATGAGAAAAAGCTCTTTGAAATAATTGTTGACCTCAAAGAATCTCCATCAATTCCCGCTTCAGGATTTCGAGACGACGAGATCAGTCGGATACTCGATCAAACTCTTGAGGACGAGGAGGAAGATGAGGGTGAAGGCGATGAATCTGAAAAGGAACCACGCTCAAAGCTTGGCGAAATTTATGAGCTCGGGTCACATAGGTTAATTTGCGGAGATTCGACCGACCCAGAAACGTATAGAAAACTTCTCGGAAAGGAAAAAGCTGATATGGTCTTCACCGATCCTCCATACAACGTCAACTATAAAAGTCGTGGCGAGAAATTAAAAGACGAAGGCAATGAATCAATCAAGAACGACAATATGAACGACGCCGATTTCAAGACATTTATAGACGGAGCCTTCCATGAGATGTTCTTCAACACTAAAGAGGGATCTTCCTTCTACATCTGCTCAGGTTGGAGCTCGTATCCACAATTTCTCCAGAGCATGTTTCAAAATGGTTTCCAACATTCCGGAGTGATCATCTGGGTGAAGAACGTGCCGAGTATGGGATGGAATGATTATCGCTACAAGCATGAATGGATAGCTCGTGCAAAAAAGCCTGATCCAAAGACGGCACAAAGCATTATTTACGGCTGGAAAGAAGGCACTCATAAATTTTACGGCGACAATGAATACGACGTCTGGGAAATGCCAAGAAAGGCAGTAGCTCATTATCTCCATCCGACAGAAAAACCTGACTGGCTTGCGATGAGGGCTCTACGCAATTCCACAAAAAGAAATGACATTGTTCTCGATCCCTTCGGAGGGTCCGGCAGTACCATGGCTGCGGCGGAAAAGGTCGGCCGACGGGCATATATGATCGAGCTTGATCCTAAGTTCTGCGATGTCATTCGCAACCGATGGGAAAGGATTAATAAAATAAAGCAATGAGGTACTTCAGTCTCTTCTCAGGGATCGGAGGCTTCGAACTCGGCATACACAACGCACATGTGGAAACAGTTAACAGAAAGAAGAACAGAGAAGGCAAAGAGACTTCGAAGACTCGGGGTGGTAAAAGATACAAGAAGTCTGAAAAAGCTGGTCCCGAGAGAGGACAATCTTGCAAACACCATCACTGCGACGGCTTACGACAAGAATCGATTGCTTGCGTGGGTTACTCCGAGATCGACAAACACGCAATCAGAATTTATGAAAAATATTTCAAGCACACAAATTATGGAGACATCAGAAAAATCAAACCAAGAAATCTACCCGACTTCGACTTACTCATTGGAGGTTTTCCTTGCCAATCTTTCTCTATTGCCGGCAAGAGAAAGGGCTTTGAAGACACTCGAGGGACACTGTTCTTTGAGATTGCTCGCATTATCGCTACCAAAAGACCACGGCTTCTACTCCTTGAGAATGTTAAGGGGCTTCTCTCTCACGAAAAGGGGCGCACTTTCGGCATTATCCTCCGCACACTGGATGGTCTTGGGTATGACCTCCAATGGCAGGTGCTTAACAGCAAGAATTTCGGAGTACCGCAGAACAGAGAGCGAGTCTTCATTGTCGGACATCTTAGAGGAACGACCAGACCGGAAGTATTTCCTCTCGCCCAAAACGCAAGCGAGGATATTATCCTACCGACCATCACGACACGTGTTACCGCAGACTCGAACGGAACTTATGTTGGTAAAAGACCGTCACATAAAGACCTGAAATACATTGGAGCCGTCATGAGCGAGAAGAACAAGAAGTGGCTTGATGATGGCAAACAGCTCAGTCGAAACTTTCCACAGGGAAGCAGAATATATGATGCAAAAGGCATAGCCACAACCTTAGCGAGCCAAGCAGGAGGTCTAGGGGCGAAGACGGGATTATATGCCGTCAAAGGGCTACAGAAAATTCGTCGCCTTACACCCATGGAATGTGAACGATTGCAGGGCTTTCCTGATAGCTGGACAGAGGGTGCAAGTGATACTCAGAGGTACAAGTGTCTGGGGAATGCTGTGACCGTAAACGTCGTTCAGGCGATCGTGGAAAAGTTAGTATTTGCAAGGGTCAAATCAAAATAGATACACAAAGATACACATGCCAAAGATTCTCAAACCGGCGGAAGAAAAAATAATGCGGGCGGTGCGAGACGCTATCGTCATCGACCCTCTTATTTCCCTGCGTTCGCTTCAAGACGCGCTGGAGAAAAAGGGTATGCGAATCGCCAATCTTCACTACCTCTCAAGGATAATTTGGAAGATTAACGGAGACTTAGCACGGCAGGTGGATCGGCAGCAGATGTCTGGTCGCATAGCGCAACTCAAAGAACGTCAAAGAATTGTTGTTGATAGGCTGGTCCGCATCGCGTTCTACACCGACGATTTGAAAAAGGAAGGGATGCCTCCACCAAGCTACAAGGACCAGATCGCAGCACTCAATTCAATCATCAAACTCGATCTTGCAATACTTGGAGCGGAGATGGATGCGGGAATCTTCGAGCGACACATTGGAAAGATAGCGCTTGAGGCTCGCTCAAGACCTCTCGAACCTGAACAGAAACAGAGAATGTTTGATGCCCTTGTAAATTGGGGAATTATTCCAAAAGAAGATGCAGAAACAAAAAACACTAACAATGGATCCAACCCAACCACTGCAATCGTGGTGGCAAAATAAAAGTTTTCTTGATGACCATGAGATGCGCCGCAAGATGGCGCGTACGCTCAAAGGCTTTTGTTTAATTTATCTTCCGCATTATTTAACCATTGCCCCCGCCGACTTCCATGATGAGCTTCTAACTGCATTGGGAGATCACAGAGAAAAAATGATCGAGATCTTGGGATTTCGCGGAAGTGCAAAATCAACCTTTGGATCCCTGGCTTTGCCACTATGGGCTGCACTTGAACATCCCGACTTGTATCCCTTCATCCTACCTATCGCCGATACGGGACTTCAGTCGGCTATCAATATTGCAAACATCAAAGAGGAGCTTGAGAATAACGCACTCATCATGCAGGACTACGGAGAGATCAAGGGAAAGTTTGGCGAAGACTTCACTCTTGAGAGCGAAGAAGAATGGCAGGCAAAAAATATGCTTCTCTCGAATGGTGTCCGTATTCTTGCTCGGTCAAGAGGACAAAAGGTTAGAGGTCTTCGTCATAGGCAAAATAGACCGAGTCTCGTGATTATCGATGATCCTGAAGATTTGGAATGGGTCCGCACAAAAGAGAATAGGGATAAAACTGAAAGATGGCTAAGAGGGGAAATTATTCCTGCGATAGACGAAGCTCAAGGAAGGCTTGTAGTTATCGGAAACCAACTCCACACAGATGCACTCATGGCACGGCTGAGTAGATATAAATCATTCAAGCATCTCGAGTACGCACTTATAAAAGATGAAAAAACAAGATGGCCAGCAAAATATCCTACCAAACAAGCACTCGATGATCAGCGAGATAAAGTCGGAGCAACCGCATGGCAAAGGGAGTATCTCCTCAAGATCGTTCCTGAAGAAGGTGCTGATATTAAAGAGGAGTGGATTCAGTATTACGATACCGAGCCTCCTGAACTGCAAACTGGACTCTCTGGGACCGGCGTGGATCTTGCTATCAGTAAAAAAGAAACTGCCGACTATACTGCAATGGTATCCGGTACCTCGTTTGTAAAGGATGGCATACCAAAAATATATATTAGGCCAAACCCTATCAACGCTCGCCTCTCATTCCATGAGACTATCGAGACGACAAAAGCAAAAGCAGTAGCAAATCCGTTCTCAATGTTCTTCGTTGAGAGCGTTGCATATCAGAAGGCAGCAATAGAAGAAATGGAGAGGGCATTATTGCCCGTGATTGCCATGACCGCAGGATCTGACAAAAGAGCTCGCCTTCGAGCAGTAGCTGTATACATTCAAAATGGGACCGTAGTGTTCCCTAGAAATGGTTGTGAAGATCTTATTATTCAACTTCTTGGATTCGGAGTAGAAGAACACGACGACCTCGTCGATGCGCTCGTGTATCTTATTCTCGGCTTGGTGCAGCAGGGAATGCAGAATCCTGAAGTAATCGGACTTATATGATACCTACACGAATACTGAAAGAAATAACAAAAGAATGGCAGGATATTATGGATCTTGCAGATAAAATTCCGCACGGGCAGATTGTGCTGAGGGTAAATGAAAAGAAGGTGACGTTGGTAGAATATACGGTCCAGAAGAAGCCGACTGATCCGAATGATTTTGAGGTAAAGGAACTATAGGAATGCAAAAAAAATAAAATATTGGTACAATATTGTTATGAATATAGAAGATACAAAAAAAGAAGTGATGAATCATGTGGCCGAACTTAGTAATGCATATGGTGAAAATCCTGACATGGAATATATCAGCCAAACACTTGCTCATGGAACCGATGAAGAAATAATCCGTCTTGAGCAGAAGCTGGGAGATAGGAGAAATGAACTGCTTCGTAAAAGCATGGGTATTGATGAGCCTGAACGTGTCACAATATAGGAACAGCAACATTTTTCACTGAAATCATTTATCCACACCCTATCTGGTGTTTGTGTCGAGGGACCGATATACTTTTATAGTACCTTTCACAATTTTTTAGTTTGTATAGTCTGACTGGATACCCCAGAGGGCTTGTGATGTAAGTCTTTTTCTCACGAAGAAGGTTTGCACCGCAAGCCCTCTTTTTTATTTACATGAATATTTTCGATAAAACATTAAATTTAATAGGTCTCACACGCAAAGGATTAAATCTTCCACTTGCTTCTGGCCTTTCAAATGATGACCCGTTCACTCTATGGAGTCGCTCAAGAAAAGTTTCTATTGATAAAGCGATGGGTACATATAACGCATGGGCGTATGCTGCCATCCGTGCGATTGCAGAGGAACTCGCAAAAATATCCTTCCGGTTGTTTCAAGTAAATAAAGACGGTGTGCACGAGGAAATATTTGACCACGAACTTCTCGATCTCTTGGATGGAGTAAATCCTTTTCAAACTGGATACGAACTTCGATACCTCACAGGCTCACATCTCGAGCTTGCAGGAAATTCATATTGGCTTCTTGATGGTGTCGAAAAAGATACTGATAAGCCGAAAGCAATATTTCTTCTGAATCCTCGATACACGAATCCGGTCCCTGCACCCCTACCAGAATTCATCAAAGGATATAGCTACTCAATTGATGGAAAAACTGTCACATACAAACCAGCACAGATTCTTCACCTCAAATACCCTGATCCCAATGATCCATATCAAGGTATTGGCACGGTCCAGGCAATACTTGATTGGATCGACTCGGATAGTTTTGCAACTGAGGTGAATCTCAACTACTTCAAAAATGGTGCACGTCTCGGCGGGCTCTTGAGTTCTGAAAATGCAATCACTGATGCACAAATGAAAGTACTTCGTGCTTCATTTGAAAATCTTTACAAGGGTGCCGGGAACGCATATCGAGTAGCGGTACTTCCGAAAGGCGTGAAGTATGACGAGGCTTCAAGTAATCCAAAAGATATGGACTTTGCCAATCTCCAACAGGTCATGCGAGACAAAATACTCGCAGGCTTCCGGGTTCCAAAAACTATTCTCGGTGGATCGGAATCAGAAACCAATAGAGCTACAGCGGAAACATCAAACTACGTCTTTGCTGCACGAACTATCAAACCGAAGATGGAAATGATCGTTCAACAGCTCAATGAATTTCTTGTGCCTCGATATGGAGACAATCTATATCTCGATTTTGTAGATCCGGTCCCAGAGGACAGGCTACAAAAGACTGAAGAAATGAAAGCGGCTCTTGCAGGCCAGCCAGTCATGAGTGTTAACGAAGCTCGAGAGGAATACTTCGGTCTTGATGGAATTGATAACGGGGAAAATGTCATGACTGATTTTTCAAAGGTTGCTCTCGGCAAGCCAAAACCAAAGTCTGTGAATCGCTCTGGTAGAAAAACAAGTACAGCTGACAAGAAACCTTCAACTAGAGGAGCAAAGAATACCAAAGCCCGAAAGGTGATGTCTGAGGAAATTGCAAAGAGAGTAGCTGACTCTATTGATGCAAGCAAGAAAAAGTTTGATGAGATAAAGACGAAAGCCCAATTTGATTTGATGAGTCTCTCCCATTCGGAATACGAGGTTCTCTACAAGGGCTTCGTTCTTCGAGTTACTCGATATGAAAACCTCATGATCGAAGGAATCAAGAAATTTAATAATGACCAGAAAACTGTAGTCGTTGCAAACCTCAACCGGTTCTTTGATAAGAAGGGGTGGAAAATTGTAGCCGAGGATATTTTTAATCGTGAAGCATGGGTAGGCGCAATGATCGATCTCTCGAATCCAATACTTACCGACCTTTATACAACCGAAGGAGCTGAAGCGATGCAGCTTCTCGGTTCAAGCGGATTCAGACTCACTGCTGAAGTACGCCTTGCTCTTGAACGAGCAATGAAACTTCTTGCAGAAAGCTATAACGACACAACACTCAATCTTTTGAAAGATGGAATCGAGGAAGGCTTGGCTGAAGGTGCATCACTTCCTGAACTTACGAATAAAATCTCAAATATTTATGCCTTTAGTGACGAGGTCCGTGCTGCTCAAGTTGCTCGAACAGAGACATTCCGAATTGCCAATGACTCAACCAAGGAAGCATGGAAGCAGGCGGGAGTAGTGAAGACCATCAAGTGGTACACAGCTGCTGATGAAATGGTCTGCCCTTGGTGCGAGAGCATGAACGGTAAAGTCATCGGCATTGATGACAATTTCTATGATAAAGGCGATACCCATACCGGTGCTGATGGTTCAAAACTAGATATCTCATACAGCGACGTAGGCTCGCCGCCACTCCATGTGAGTTGCAGGTGCTACACGAGGCCGGAGGAGATAAGTATCGAGGGGTAATTAATAAAAAAATAAATAAAACCATGAAAAAAGAAGCAACATTTCAAAAAATAAATAACGAAATCCTCGAGAAGGTCTCGTTGGCGTTCGCCACAAAGGAATTCAAGGATGCGATCGAGAAGACCAAAGCCGCAACCGACTCAGGAACATTCGAGGTCATCATTTCCACAGCTGACGAAGATCGACAGGGAGAAGTCATTGATCAAAATGGTTGGGATTTCACCAACTATAAGAATAACCCCGTCGTCCTCTGGGGCCACAACTACTACGAACTTCCAATCGGAGTAACTGATGAGATTTTCACCAATGACAAAGGTCAGACGATTGCAAAAGGACGATTCGCTCCAGAAGAAGCTAACCCTTTCGCTCAGCAAGTGCGCCGACTTTATGATGCAAAGATTGTGAAGACTACCTCCGTAGGATTCATTGCTCGGGAGATGGAAGGGAATGTGATTACAAAAGCAGAATTACTTGAGTTCTCATTCGTTCCGGTCCCTGCAAACCCAATGGCTCTCTCCTTGGCAAAGGAACTCAACCTCAATGCTTCTGAACTCATGACAAAAGGACTCTTTGTAAAAGCTGAAACCCAGGAAGGGGATCCGTGTACAACGGATGACGGCAAGGAAGGCACGATGCTTCCTGATAGTTCGGGAGCGTTGGTCTGCACGATCAAGGAGGAGGCAAAAGCTGAAGCTCCCGCAGATCCCGATGCGGAAGCCGATAAGGATCTTGTTGAGAAAGTTGGTGCTGAACTTGCGGCGATACAGTCCGAAACCGACAGCTCGATCATTGCGCACTCGAAGGCGATTATCGAGCTCATAAATTCCGAGGAAGATTCTGATGAGAATGAAAAATCAGCACGAGTGCGACAACTGATGAGTCGCACAAAAATCAAAATAGCCATCAATGGCATGAAAGCCACAATCGCCGCCTTAGAGGAACTCCTCGAGGGTGCCGAAGGGAAGGAACATCTCGATGGAGATGCCCTGAAGAAAAGGTCGAATGCCGCAGGGTCGGAAGTCATCGAGGCTTTAAAGAGCTTCAATGCAAACCGTCAGGTCTTGCGGATGATCAACAACATCACGAGCGAAGCGTTGAGAAAAATCAACGATAACACCGCTCGTGACACAAAATAGTATGGATCAAAAACAATTGGAATTGATCAAGAGCCAGCTTCAGACCGCCGTTGAGGAGGTCATGGAGAAGCGTCTCGGCGAAGCTGTGTCGCCTCTCGTTGCCAAGGAAACTCGTGCAATCGTGGAGAAGATGCAGATGGAGCGTGCAATTTTCGGCAAGGATATGACTGGTCTCTCAGGAGAGCAGAAGTCTCAGTTTGTCGACGTTGTCCGAGCTGCTGCTGGACTCAAGGTTAAGGCAAATGAAGCATTGATCTCTGAACAAGATAACCGTGGAGGTTACCTTGTTTCCAAGGAAGTGGAGTCTGCGATCTTGAGGATTGCAGCTTCCGTCGGTCTTGTGATGAGTCAAGCTCAGAAGTGGCCTATGGGCACTGATGAGAAGGCAATCCCAAGTTACACCGGCGCATTCCTTGAAGGAGAATTCCTCGGCGTTGATGCAGCTGGCTCTGTTACCGGAATCACATTCGGTGCAGCCAACCTCATCGCCAAGAAATGGCAGCTCGCCTTCGTGGTCGGAAACGATCTCTTGGTCGACGCTGACGTTCAGCTTGCGGATTGGTTGCTTGCTCTTGGTGGCGAGGCACTCGCTAACATGACTGACAAGCAAGGTCTCGTTGGTACAGGTGCTCCGTTCGTCGGAGTCTTGAATCATCCTGACGTTACCGTATTTACACTCGCATCCGGTAAAGACACCTTTGCTGAATTTGATGCAGTCATTGATACGGCCGACACAATCGCACAGGTTGAGGAATCAGTGCTTGACGGTGCTGCATGGTACATGAACCGCACAGTCTGGGCAAAGATTCGCACTCAAAAGGATACAGCAGGAGCATTCATCTTGCCTCAGGCAGGAGCTGTCTCTGCGGGTGTTCTTGCGAACAACCCAACTGGTGGAGGCATCAAGCCTATGGGAGAGCTCGGTGGCTTCCCAGTCTTTACCTCAAAGCACTTGCCTGCAAACAGCGCGACTGCCGTTTCGACAAAGTACATCGTCTTTGGAAACTTGAAGGCTCTGGCCTTCGGTGAAAAGGGCGAGATGACCGTGTCACAACACGAATCAGGTACATTTGGCGGAAAGGAAATTGCGCTTGCCGATCAGAGAGCACTCGTTTACAAGAAACGTGTGGCTTTGGTCGTTGCACTGCCAGCTGCATTCGTGGTCGTGAAGACTGCAGCGTCATAGTTCTTTCTCTGAATATGTTTTTACTTTCATTCCAAAAAGTAAAAACAAATATCAGATTTTATCAATTAAGCAATATAACGTATGAGCGATACAAAAAAATATACTGTTGTTCGTCCGATCGGATTCAATGGTGATCGCCTTGAAAAAGGTGCAACCGTGAATCTGACCGACGAAGAAGCAGCAAACATTGGTCCCGATGTGGAGCTCGCCCACGCTCAAACCGAGCAAATTGAACCTCCAAAAGAGGAAGGGGCAAGCGAGGGTACACCTGCTCCATCTACGGATGGAAACGGTGAGGGTTCCTTTGAAAAGGAGCCAGGTCAAGCGACCGATCCTGCCAATGAGAGTCACAAGGATTAGTAACGTAACTCTTTTCGAGAAATCGCTTTCTTGTTGAGACGGGATCGTCCGATTCCACCTCATGTCGAACTTGAAAGGGCTGACAAGCCAAAAGGAAAAAATCACACATATGCGTTCAGTATATGACGGAATAAAAGCAGTACTGGGTATTGCGCCGATTGCACAGGGAGCTTCAGAAAAACTTTCTGCTGCAATCGATACGCTCGGTTACAACAGTGCGCTCATTGAAGTGAATACAGGTGTGGCAACAGGTACACCAGATTCATATTCAGTAGCGTGCAAGGTTACGGAATGTGCCACTTCAGGTGGTTCATACGCCGACGTGAGCGGAGCTACTGCTACGCTTGCGGCCGACGGAAAGCATGCGCAGATCCGAGTCGAAGGACTTGGAACATCTCGCTTGCGATACCTCAAGATCAGTTTGACTCCTGCATTTGTCGGCGGTACATCACCGGCGGCACTTATCGGAGCAACTGCTCTCCTTGGACATGCGTTCAAGGAGCCGGTAGGTAACAGCTCGACAGCTGCTTAAGTTTCAGCCACTTCCTCTCACTAGGGTGGGAGGAAGGAGCGGGAATTTAAACCCGAAATATTTATGGCAGAAGCATTACTTTCATATGCACTTACAACTGTAGCGCGAGTAAAGACCCGGCTCAGTATCACTGTGTCCACTCATGACACGATACTTTTGTATTTGATAAATAGTGTAACGGATTTCATTGAAGGTGAATGCAATAGACGATTCAAAGTAGCAGTTTATATGAATGAATTGTATTCGATGCAAAGCAATGGTAATAACCTTCTTGTATTAAAACAATCTCCAGTCACTGCTATTTCATATCTTCAATTTAGAGCTGGATTGAAAAGTAATCCGAATTGGACAGATTTTATGGCAGATGATTGGGAATTATTGGATGACGGCACATCAGGAATCATCGAGTTTCGTGGTGCCGTTATTCACGGAACAAATAATGTCCGTGCGACATATACAGCAGGCTACAAAATTAACTTCGCTAATTACGGAGACAGTAGTACGCATACTCTACCAGCAGATCTTACTGATCTTACAGAGAGGCTTGCTATAAAGCTCTTTAAAAGACGGGAAGCGGAAGGGAAGTCACGAGAGGACTTTAACGGTGGGTCGATCACCTGGAAAGATCTTCTTAATACGGAAGACCAAGAGACGATTAATAAATACAGGAGGATAAATTTCTTTTAATCATATGGCTGGAGATTTCAAAATTGAAATACGAGGACTTAAGGAGCTTAACTTCGCTTTTAGAAATTACCCGAAGATTTCTGAACCGATATTTCAGAAAGCAGTCATGGCAACCGGGGCAATCTTCGCAAAAAATACTTTGAAAGATAATCCGGTCCCGTGGAGGACAGGAAATCTTCTGCAATCGTTCAGGTACAAAACAGCAAGGCTTCAAGCTGCTTGGTATCCGACAGCTCATTACGCAATCTTTGTGCATGACGGTACGAAATATATAAAAGCCAATCCTTTCATGCTCAAGATTATCAAAAAAGCTGAGCTTGAGGTAAACAAAATATTTCGTGAAGCCCAGGACATGGTGAATAGGCAGATAGCTAATCAAACACGACTATGACAGCAATTGTAACCACAATTAAAAATGCAGTGAAGGCAAAGCTCGACTCCTTGGTCCCGACTACGCTCGGTCAAGTTATTGTTGATGACTTCAAGCAGGATGGATTTGCATACAAGGATATTGGAACTTTTCCTGCAGCTATCCTTGCCTCACCTTCTCTTGAGGGAGCGGCTGAAACGAACCGGGATAATCTCCGTACCCACAATTTTACGATTGGAATCATTCAGAAAGGAGAGAATGTCGCCTCGGCAAACGACATTGAGGAACTTATGGAAGCCATCATAAACGCCTTCGATGAGGATCCAACATTAGGAGGTACAGCAAACGGCGGTGTTGAGCCATCTTCCTCGACTCCCGAGAGTATCACTTCAGGTGACGGTACATTCATTGTCTTTACGGTCTCAGTAAAAGCCAAAGCTATTAAAAATTTATCATTCTAAATTTATGCAAACAAATAACAAAAACAAAATGATAGGGAAGGAGGATGTGAAAAACAAGCAGGAATACTTCTTCTCCGGAGGGCAGGAATATCTTCCTCAGACCATCCGAGCTGATAGTCAGGAAGAAGCGGAGAGAGTATGGAAGGAGTCGAGAGTGAAAGTTGGAAAGTCATTACAAGAAAAATAATAAATTAAAAATATATGTCAAAAGGAATAGGAAGATTAATACAGTTCGGAATCGCAAAGGAAACCTCCCGAGGTACGCCGGAATCGGCTGCAACCTACTGGATTCCATTCTCAGAACTCGATATCAATGAGAAATTTTCGCTCGTGACCGACGATCAGTCACGTGGGGTGATTGAGGATTCGGTCGGCCAGAGCAAAGTAAAGGAGTGGGCAGAAGGATCAGTCAAGGCACCAATTGGTGATAAGCACTTTCCTCTCATTCTTTATTCGATTCTCGGTTCGCTTTCAACCGGAGACAATGCTGACTCCGATGCGTCCATTAAAGATCACACCATAACGATTGCCCAGAGCTCGCAGCATCAGGCACTCTCGCTTTTCATCGATGATCCACTCGGAGCGCAGGACTACAAGCATGGTAACGGAGCAGTGACCTCTCTTGAGATCTCGTATGAGCTCAATAAGTTCCTTGATTACACTCTCGGACTCAAGGCAAAGAAGGGAGCAACGGCGACTCTGACTCCTGCAGCTACAACTGAGAACAGATTCCTCCCTCAACACCTCACATTCAAACTCGCATCATCATATTCAGGTCTTGGTGCCGCTTCTGCCATGAGTATCAAATCTCTCACATTGAAGATTGATCAGAATATCGAAGACGATGATGTTCTCGGAAGCGCTACGCCATCAGATTTCCTCAATAAACAGTTTTCAATTGAAGGAACCTTTGAGGCATTGTGGCAAAACGAATCTGATTACAAGACTGCTGCACTTGCGACAACCGCTAAAGCTATGAGACTCGACCTCGTAAACTCTGATGTCACGATCGGTAGTGCTGCCAACCCTGAAATCCGTATTGATCTTGCCAAAGTGATCTTTAAAGAAATCACACGACCAGTGAAGGTCAATGACTTGGTCCGTCAGACACTTTCATTCAAGGCTCACTACAGTATTAGCGACACCTTGATGATTTCAGCATTAGCAACAAATGCAGTCGCATCATATTAATCAAAATAATTAACCATTATGGAAAGAGAAACAATAAAACTCACAACGCCACTCGGAAAAGAACTCATTATCAAATCTTTCATGAACGCCAAGGAAAGAAATGCCATCAAGAGCGCCTTTCTTGAAGGTATCAAGATCGACCCAAATGATATAGCAAGTGAAGGTGAAAGCATTATGAAAGATGTTGACGCTTCAATCATGCTCAAAGCCGAGAAGCGAACGTTTGAGCAACTCATTATCTCGTATGCGGGTAGCTCGGAGAACATTGCTGACAGGCTTGAGCAATCTACACCTGCGGAGTATGACTTCGTGGTTGCGGAACTCAACAAAGTTACAAAGGGAAATTTTCAGTCGGCGAAGTAGGGTATGCGTGGGAGAGGTACTTCGCAGGTTTGAAAGCCTCTCTCACTGATGAAATGGTAGCGGCGATGATTTGCAGAGAGATGAAGTGGACATTAGAGGAATATGAAAGTCAGCCAGCTACCTTCATAGACACAATAATCGAAATGTTGAAGGCGGAAAGTGCGGAGATAAAGAAAAAGAATAAAACATCATGGCAGAGTCAATAAGCAAACTACAAATATTGGTTCAACTTCGGGATGAAGCAAGTACTGCAATCCGAAGTATGAGTAATAGCCTATCAGATCTTGGTGGGCAGTTTGGTTTTGCAGGCGACAAGGTCGGTGCTTTGGCGGGAGTGCTTCAGACGATTGGCGCAGGGGCAATATTGAAAAGTGCGATCGGTGCCTTTGCTGAGGCAGAAGTACAGATGACTCGCTTTGATGCAATTCTCAAAACCCTTCCTCCAAACCTGCAAGCTTTGAGAGGCCAGATACTTGCGGTTGCAGATGAAGCATTGAATAAATTCGGCTTTGACAATGAAGAAGCTGCGGTCTCGATTGCAAAACTTCTTCAGGCAACTAATGACGGCCCTTTTGCCTTCGAAGCATTTACTGCAGCTATGGATCTGGCACGTTATAAGGGTATTGGACTCGAGGAGTCGACCCAGGCTTTGATTCTTGCCTTTCAAGGTAATGCACGACTTCTGAAACAATTCGGAATCGAAGTCGATGATCACGCATCTAAGGAAACTATCCTTGCTGCCATCATGAAAACTGTTCATGGTCAGGCTGCCGCATATTCAGAAACTCTGAAAGGTCAGCTCGATATTACGCGACAGCTTGGAGGTGAAGGTGCTGAAGCGTTGGGAAGTCTTTTTGCACCGGCAATTGAAATGGTTACAAAAGGAATACAAAACTGGATTGGAGCACAAGGTGGAATAAATAAATTTCTTGAGGACAACCGTACTCTTCTGATTGTTGTTGGAAGTCTTCTGACCGCACTCTTTGTTGCGGGACTTATCGTTGCTGCCGCAGCTGCTCTCACACTTCTAGGTCCCTTAGGTCTCATCATTGCTGCGATCGCCGCCATAGGTGCGGTGATTATCTTTTTCTATACGCTCTGGAAAACACAATGGGAAAACATCAAGGGTGTATTTGTCGAAGCATGGAATGGTATCAAAGATTTCTTTACCTCGATATGGAATGGAATTGTTGATCTATTCAACGCGGGCATAGAGAAGATCAAGAGTGCCATAGCCTCGATTCAGAGTGCATATAACAGCGTGGTATCAGCCGTAAGTGCTCCCATAAAAGGGGCTGTGAACGCCGTAAAGACAGTTGTGTCGAAGTTTGCAGACGGTGGCATCGTCACCGGCCCTACTCTCGGTCTTGTGGGTGAAGCAGGTCCCGAAGCCATTATTCCTTTAAGCAAACTCGGCCAAGGTGGAGGGTTAACCATTAACCTTAACGGCGACTTCTATACCACAACGGAGGTGGCTGAAGAATTCGGAAATGAGCTTGCCCGCATTATTAAAAACCAGATCAATCTGGGAGGTATAAGAGCATAAAAATATATGTCACTCGTACTTAAAATAAATACAGTTGATCGCACAAGCTACGTTAAGTGGGACACACTTGTTATTACTGAGGTGCTTTCAAAGGAAGTCGACCGTCTCGAGTTTCAAATAATAAAAACTCCTGCGAAGACAATTCCAAGCGTGAATGATGATGTTACGCTCGAGGAAGGTGGAGTGAAAATATTCGGTGGAGTGATTACCGAGCGAAATGAGATTGTAAAGGGCGGACTTCTCATTGCTTACGAAATTCGATGTAAAGATTACTCTCAATATTTAGATAGAAAGGTAGTGGTGAGAAGCTATGCCTTGGTTACTGCACGTTCAATTGTCCTTGATCTCATCTCCACATACACTTCTGGCTTTACTACCTCAAATGTTGCTTCCTCAACTCCAACAGTAGGATCAATAAAATTTAACTACGAGCAAGTTACACGATGCCTCACTCAACTTGCCGATCAGGTCGGCTGGGATTGGTATGTTGATCCCGACAAAGATATTCACTTCTTCGATAGTGAAAATCTGTCTGCGCCTTTTGAACTCACCGATACTAATGACACATATAAGTGGGATTCATTGGAGATAAATAAGACGATTACGCAGATCAAAAACTCGGTGTTTGTTCGAGGTGGTGAATACAAAAAGACGATTGCAGAAGGAAGTGCACAGGATATCTTTATTGCCGATGGTACACAGAAAGTTTTTCCTCTCTCGTACAAATACGACAACATCACGGTCAAGGATAACTCCACGGTGAACACTGTCGGTACCGATCAGCAGTCAGATCCGTCCTCCGTTGACGTTCTCTATAACTTTAACGAAAAATTTATTAAATATACGACAGCTCCGACAAGCGGACACACCATCAAAATCTTTGGTGATGCATATATTCCGATCATAGCGCAAGTTCGTGACCAGATATCGATAGCAACTTACGGCGAGTATCAAGCTGCTGTAATCGATAAGAGCATTACTTCAATCAATGAGGCTCAAACGAGAGCGCAAACTGAATTAAAGAAATACTCAGAGAGCGTCTACGAGGCTTCGTTTAAGACGGTTCAGATCGGACTCAAGGTTGGTCAACAAATTCATGTATCAAGCGTACTCCGAAGTGTCGACAAGACATTCAAGATAAACAAGATCACGGGAAAGGTGAGAGATGGAAGCTCAATGGAGTACACGATTTACCTCATCGCTTCTGGTCAGGTCTCGTTCACCGACATCATGCTCGACCTCCTCAGTAAAGACAAAAAGAATATCTCCATTGCTATAAATGAAGTCCTGCAACGCCTTGAGGTGTTCGCCGAAACGATGACCTCAAGTGATGCAGTTTCGGCAACTACAACTTCTGGTCCATATAAGTGGGGTCCCGATGCCAATGCTCTCAAGTGGAACCTCGGCACATGGGGTTAATAAAAATATATGAATAAATTAAATGAAAACATAAAGCCTCAGGGCAAAATACGAATTATCACTACTAAAGCAGGAACCAAGGAAGTCCTCCGAGTAAGTGATTGGTCTTCAAATTTAATAATGCTGGGCGTACATACTGGTCGAACTCTCGTTCTCGAACGACTTGCCAGCATCAACACTTACACCTTGAACCTTACGCATGCGGATATGGGTACAGGCACAAATTCACCAGCAACGAGCGATACGGCACTTCAAACTCCAGTAGCACGAGCGGCAGTGGCAATTGGATCAGTATCAGGTGCTGTCGCAACACTCCAATTCTTTTTCTCTGATGCCGTACTTACGAATGGAACATACAACGAATTTGCTTCATTCGTTGATGGGACTGCTTCAGTGAGCACGGGAAAAATATTTAATCGTGCAATTTTTGGTGTGCCATATACCAAAGGTACAGGCGAAGACACAACGATCGAGCTTCAAATAACTTTAAATTAATTTATGTCAATTACAGCAGGACAAACAGCATTAGCATCGGACTTCGTGGCTTCATCGGCCGGTAGTGGAGATGCTGGAAAAGTACCGAAGCTAGATGCTAACGGTGCCCTTGATAATAGTTTTCTCGGACTCACAGGCATGATTGTTCCGAGTATGAGTCGTACATTTTCTAATGGTTGGCTTCTATGTAACGGTCAGGCTGTTTCTAGAGCGACATATGCTGCACTTTTTGCTGTTCTTTGCCCGTCAGCAAATTTTACAGTTACGATTGCATCGCCTGCCGTTTTTACGTCTAATGGCCATGTTCTTGTTGCTGGTGACAAAATACGTTTGACGACAACAGGAGCTCTACCTACAGGTCTTGCAACAGGTACTGATTATTATGTTATCTCCGCAGGACTCAGTGCAAATGATTTCCGAGTTTCAACTTCTCGAGGTGGTGCGGCAGTGAATACATCAGGTTCGCAATCTGGTGTACATACTTGGAGGGTTTTTAATTCTGGTGTAGGTGATGGATCAACAACATTTAACCTTCCGAATTTAAAAGGCAAAACAGTATTTGGCTTTGATGTAAACGATGCAAATTTTGATACACTCGATACTCCTAATACTTATACTGGAGAAAAAACTCATACACTTAGTGTTGCTGAATTGGCGAGTCACAGTCACTACATTATAGACCATTCAGGTAGTGGATCGCTCGCCTGTTCAGGTTCCTGTCCTGGTCTTGCATGGTCGACAAGCGGTAATACATATACCGACAGTGCAAATGTGGGCTCAGCAGGTAGCAATGCTGCCCATAACAATATGCCTCCATATCTTGTTGTGAACTTTTTAATACGAACATAACATGTCAATTCAAGCCGGACAAACAGCGTTAGCCTCAGACTTCATCGCATCAACAGCAGGGGCAGGTGATGCGGGAAAAGTTCCAAAACTAAATTCGAATGGTGCACTCGATGGCTCTTTCATTAACGATTCATTCGGTGGAACTGGTGATGGATCAGATGGCAATGTCACCATTTCTTCCCCGACAACCCTTACTCGAGATATGTTTTATAACAATCTTACAGTCAATGACACACTCACAACTGGTGGATTCATGATCCGCGTGAAGGGAACTCTCTCGGGAACCGGTGCAATTAAATATCCTGACGGAAATAACGGGAGCAATGGCGGGAACGGAAGTAGTGGTGGCGGAGCAGTTTCAGGCGGTGGCGGTGGAGGCGGCGGTGCCGCAGTTTCTGGATGCAGGTTTTCGAATACTTCAGGACAAAATGGCGCGAATGGAGGTAATGGTGCTCCCAATACAGGTGGAGACGGGGGAGCAGGAATTAGCTCAACTAAATCAGTGGGGGTGAATGGTGTTGGAGGAGGTGCGGGCGGACATGGTTCCTCATACAACAATGGAAGCGCAGCTGGCGGAGGATCAGGAAGCAGTGGCGGAACTGCGTCAAAATCATTAACACCGGGACGCCTTCCGCACATACTAATTCTCGGTAACGATTTGCTTTTGAACGGATCACAATCCTCATATGATGGCTCGGCAGGGTCAGGATCAGGCGGCGGAGGCGGAGGAGGTAACTCAGCTGGTGGAAATAATGGAGGTGGAGGCGGCGGTGGGGGTGCAGGAGCCTCTGGTGGCCTAGTATTTATCGTTGCCAAGATATGGGCTGGGACATTTACCATAAGATCGGTTGGTGGAAACGGAGGCAATGGTGGAACTGGTGGTACTGGGTCATCGGGAGGTCAGGGATCAGCCGGTGGAGGCGGTGGTGGAGGGGGAGGCGGATCAGGCGGAGCTTCAATCGTTGTCTACACCGCAAAGACATGGACAGGAAGCTATGTCCTCACCGGTGGGTCGGCCGGAAGTGCAGGCAGCAGTGGCGGATCGGGATCGGCAAACGGCAGTGCGGGAACAGCAGGAGCAACTGGTACAAGTTATGAGGTTCAATCGAATGTCTTATATTAAAAATTTATGGAAAAAAGAATTGAAAAAATTGAGGATGATATTAAAGAGATCAAGGATAATCACTTGGCTCATATCAAAGAAATCCTGGCAGTAATGAAAACAAATCAAGATTGGATTATGAAGTTTTTCTGGATTGTCATTACTGCTTCTGTCGCGGGACTAATTACAGGAATTATTAATTTAATGATCAAGTAAATATATGAATGAACAATTTTCAACAGGTGCTATTATTTCTCCGCCCGATTATCGAGATGAGTACGTTGCGTCGGCAGTTGCAGGAATACTCCCTGCACAGATACCACTTCCTCCTACGTACAAGACGACACTAGCGACTCCTATGATGCAAGCACTCGTGCCAGCTTGCGTCTCCCACAGTGTAGTGGATCTTCTGAAACTATATTGGTTCAGGAAAACAGGGAAGATGATTGATTTCTCTCCCCGATTTCTCGATATTTTGGCAAAGCGATTTGATCTTCAGGATAAAGTTACGGGTGGCACTTATCCACGTCTCATCTTCAAACTCGCAGTTCTTTATGGATGCGCAACCACGGCAACTCTTCCCAATGATACTTCACTTACTGTCGTTGAATATCGGTGTGATTGTAAACTTACACCCGAGGTTTTTGCGGAAGCTGCCATGTACAAGATCCCCGGTTATGTTTCAGTTCCTATTGATTTCCAAAGAACACGAGAAGCTATATATCTTTATGGTGCAGTCTCGGCACTCTTTGAAATTGGCAACGAATTATGGACTCCATCATGGGAGGATAGGGACATAGATCCGCTCCGCATTCCAAAAGTAATAGTTTCAGGTCATCAGATGACTCCTTTCGGTTGGGAAGATGATATTTATAACAATCTACAGAATGAATGGAGTGAAAGGTGGGCCAATAAGGGTCAGACAAAATATAATCAGAAGATTTGGTCACCCTACATCATTGAGCAATGGGCTATAGCAGAGATTCCGCCTGACATTCAAAATTTTCTCAAAGCACTCCCATCGCCAAAAGCATTCCACTACAGATGGGAAAAGAATTTAGCTCTTGGTGATATTAATGACGGTGTGAAGTTTGCACAGATTGCATACATGATACTCGGCTTCCTCGCACCTATCCCTGCTGATCAGCTTGGCATTTTTGGTCCAAAGACTGCAGCCGCAAATGCAAAATATCAACAAGCACACAAGATCGCATCGTCGCCGAACAATATCGGTCCGCAGACGAGAGCAGCACTGAATGTGCAGTTTGCGGTCTAGGTCGAATTATTAATCAATTAAAATAAATTTATGAGTAGTATATATTCATCAGCTTCAAAAATTGTTTTCATTCTGATGGCAGTGGCAACTATAGTCGGTCTATTTTATGGGAAGGTAGATCCCAAGGATTTCATGATCCTAGCCTCGATGGCATTCTCCTTCTACTTCGCGAGCAAAGGGGAAACGAGTCAGCCGTTTGCGGGAAAATAAATCTGTGGCACACTATGTGCATCAGACGTGAACGGCATCCTAAATGGGTGCCGTTTATGATTGCTACGCTTTTCTAAATTTGTGGTAAAATAAGAAGCAAGATGAAGATTGGATCCTCTAATTCAAAAATAAAAGTTGTAGATCTGTTCTGCGGAATAGGGGGGCTTAGTCATGGTCTGATCAAAGAGGGTATGGATGTAGTAGCGGGAATTGATAACGACTCCAGTTGTAAATACGGTTACGAATACAACAATCGTGCAAAATTTATCGATAAGAACATCTTGGATGTTTCCGGTAAGGAAGTAGAAGAATTATTCGGTCACGACAAGGGTACCATACGTGTGCTTGCAGGTTGCGCGCCATGCCAGCCTTTTTCCAAGCTGAATTTGAAAACGATAACAAGGAAACAGCTTGAGCCGCTCGGGAAATTTGCGCAGCTTATAGACGAGATCAAGCCTGATATAGTGTCTATGGAAAATGTAAGTGGTCTAGCAGACAAAGGTAAATATCCAGTCTTCGCCGAATTTATTAGTACACTTGAAAGGAATGGATATAAATATAAATACGAGATCGTCAATGTTTCTGATTATGGTGTGCCTCAAAGAAGGCGCCGACTTGTGCTTCTTGCGTCCCGTTTTGGAGATATTGAATTGATAAAACGTACTCATATTGATAAAAAGGTGACCGTCAGGGACGTCATCAAGGATCTCGAGCCGATAAAAGATGGAGAATCCAGCATCAATGATCCGATGCATAAAGCCAGGAAATTAAGTGAAAAAAACATGCAGAGAATCAGGTCCACTCCACATGATGGGGGAAATTCCATGAGCTGGAGCAATGATTTGAGACTACCCTGCCATAGGAAAAAATCGGGACATACCTATCGCCGTACCGTTTATGGTAGGATGCGTTGGAATGAACCTGCACCTACTATGACTACTCAGTGTACAGGACTGGGTAATGGTCGCTTCGGGCATCCTTCTCAGGATAGGGCTATTAGCTTGCGCGAAGCAGCTGTATTTCAAACATTTCCCAAAAACTATAGGTTCGTTGAGCCAGGAAAGCCGATCATAACTAGAGATGTCGCCAAATTTATTGGTAATGCTGTTCCTGTACGAATTGGTTCGGTGATCGGCAAGAGCATAAAACAACATGTCAAAGAAAATTTCCAAAACAGAAGATAAGCGCTTTGAATTTGCTTTCTCTCTGGACATACTGAACCATCTGGGCAGAGGTCTCTATAGGAGTTTTGCCACTGTCATCGCTGAAGCAGTTTCAAATTCGTGGGATGCCGAGGCGACTGAGGTTGATATCAAGATGGATAAGAAAAGCCTGATCGTCGATGACAACGGCAAAGGAATGGATGACCTCGATTTCCAGAATAAGTTCCTCAAGGTCGGCTATTCAAGAAGGCTTGATAGAAATAACAAGTCCAAAAGAAACGTCATTGGCCGTAAGGGTATTGGAAAACTGGCGATGCTTTCTGTTTCCGAAAAAGTCACAATAATCGCTAAAAAGAAAGCGAGCGCTCTCACTGGAGGAAGAATCAATAATCCTGAGCTTGATGAAAAAATCAGGAGCGAAGGAAATTACAGCCTGGATGTATTGACTGTCACCGACAAGCGCAGGTTCGCTAGGAGCAAAAAAACATCAGGAACGAGAATAATATTCGAAAAGATAAAAATCAACTTGAACAGCGAGAGTATCATAAGGAAATATCTTGCTACTCAGTTTAATTTTATATTCAGTCTTAAAAAGGGTGACAAATTCAAAATCGTCGTCAATGGAACACCGATCACGCGAAAGGACCTGAAGGAACTTGATGATAACACACAGTTCATCTGGTTTTTGGGAAAAGAAGATAAGGATAGGCTGGAACTCTATGAGAATCTCGACGAGCATAGGGTCATTGAAGACAATACATTTGAATTTGATGGAAAAACTATAGAAATTAGGGGGTTCATTGCGTCAGTGAAGTTTCCGAAGGACCTTATTCTTAGAGGATCCGAGGGTGATTTCAAGGCAAGTATAAACCTGTTTTGTAACGGAAGATTGAGACAGGAAGATCTGTTTCAGGAAATCTCGCTCAAAAGGTTGGCGGAGGAATATTTGTACGGCGAAGTCCACGTAGACGGGTTGGAAGATGAGAAGATAGACAGATTTACGAGTTCTCGAGAAGGAATCATAAAAGATGACCCATTATATCAGTCCCTCTTGAAAAAACTGAGGAAAATCCAAACAGCTGTCCTAACCGATTGGGACCCTTGGCGTCGAAAACATAAAAATGAGGGCGATATAGAGGATGAATCGCTTCCCAAGTACCAAAGACGCCTTGAAGATAGCAAGAATTGGCGAGAGAAGGATTTTGAAGAAAAGTTGGATGCTTCCTTGATCGACAAAGCTGCCAAGGAGGATCTAAAAAGCAAATTGCGTAATCTATCATACAAGAATACCTCAGTGTATCAGGATCTCTTTATTCTTGAGAACATATTCCGCGAATATATAAAGTTTAAGAATATCGACGAGAGCATATTTGACCAGTCAGATGCTGACCAAAAAGACCTTGCTGATAAAATAAAGGGTACTCGAAAGAGTCGGAATGATGACGAATCTACACACGCGCTAAAAGGTAAGATTGTGAAAGAAGAAAGCTATCTCAATTATGCCGACTTGTATTGTCTGGCAAGTATAATTGATGTTTGGTCAAATAAAAATGCTAAAAAACCGACTCTGAAAAAATATCGAAAGGAGCTTTGTTCTGATGTAAAAGAGATTAATCCGATACGCAACCCGATCATGCATACGAACGAGATTACAGATGAAGTGATGAAATGGAATAAGATAAAAAATCTCATTGATTACATTGACAAGCTTAAGGATAAGAAAAGGATTTAATGCTCAGTGAAAAATTGATTAATAAATAGGTTGACAAATTTACTCGCTCCACGCGATTGAAAAAAAACTGAAATTATGGCACAATTTCAGTTATGCAACTTTCCGATGGTGAAAAACGAGACATAATAAAATTCCTCGAACAGAATAAACCACTGCCGGATAAATACCGCTTCTTACTATTCAAAGATGATCGTGAAGTTGAGTTAGTGTGGAATGGAAAAACTAATGAGGTCACGAACAGCGTGTTGCCGTTCCAGACGATTGAACATATAGATGAGCCTCGTAGCGAGGGAAAGATTGAGCTACAGGATACTCTCTTCGACACATCTGGCCGACAGATTTCTGGCTGGACGAACAAGTTGATCTGGGGCGACAACAAACTCATACTCTCATCGCTCAAAAATGGTCAGCTACGAAAAGAGATCGAGGCACAGGGCGGTCTCAAGCTGGTGTATATAGATCCGCCTTTTGACGTCGGTGCCGATTTTTCGATGGATATTAAGATAGGCGATGGTGACGAAGAAGAAAGTTTTACAAAGAAGCCGTCGGTGATCGAGGAGGTGGCATACCGCGATACTTGGGGTAAGGGAGCTGACAGTTTTATTGCGATGATCTATGAACGCCTGAAAATTATTCATGATTTGCTTGCAGAAGACGGAAGCATCTATGTTCATTGCGATTGGAGACTGAACAGCTTTATAAGAATTGTGCTTGAAGAAGTCTTCGGGAAAAATGCTTATAGGTCTGAGATATTCTGGAAACGAACGACGGCAAGAGCCGGAAGTTCGTTCTACAATAATATCAATGATAGTATCCTATTTTTTACAAAATCCGATGACGCTATATGGAATCAGCAATACAGTGAGTACGATGATGAGTATGTAGAGACTATGTTCAGAGGTGAGGATCCTAAAAAGGGTAAGTATCGAGAAAGCCCACTAACAGCTCCTGGAAGAACGACAGGTAAATCTGGAATGGAATGGCGTGGAATAAATCCTGGCAAAATTGGCAAGGGGAGACACTGGGCAATTCCAGGCTATGTTCTAGGAGAAATTAGCGAGGATGCAAAAGGAGACACGATGAAAGCTCTCGAAGAACTCGACAGGATCGGGCGCATTGCATGGTCAAAGAACGGTATGCCGAATATTAAGCAATACCTAAATGAGCTATCTGGTGTCGAGCTACAGAACATTTGGACAGATATAGGAGTCGAGAAAGGAGACTACCCCACTCAAAAGCCTGAAAAACTTCTAGAGAGGATAATCAAATCTTCTTCGAATGAAGGTGACCTAGTAGCAGATTTCTTTTGTGGTTCTGGTACAACACTAGCGGTTGCAGAAAAGCTTGGTAGAAAATGGATTGGCTCTGATATTGGACGATTTGGAATACATACCTCTCGCAAGCGTATGATAGACGTTCAGCGCGAACTAAAGCTAGACGGAAAGAATTTCCGAGCTTTTGAGATTCTGAATATTGGTCGTTATGAACGTGAGCACTATGTTGGTGTAAATAATGACTTACGTGAAGAAGAACGCCAGAGACAGAAAGAGCAGAAGGAACACGAATTTGTGTCACTCATTCTATCGGCATATAAGGCTGAGCCGGTGAATTCTTTCAAATCATTCGTCGGCAAGAAGCGTGACCGACTCGTTGCTGTCGGTCCCATAGATGTGCCAGTTGCTTCCGATTTCATAAATCAAATCATAGCCGAGGCGAAACAGAAGGGAATAACGAAAGTCGATGTGCTCGGCTTTGATTACGAAATGGGTCTAGATTTTTCGGAAGCGAAGAAAGACGGCATCGATGTTCAATTCAAAATCATTCCTCGAGAAGTTTTTGACCGCAAGGCTGTAGAGAAAGGCCAGGTAAAATTCTATGATGTGGCATATATCGATATAAAGCCGATCATCAAGAAAAGCACACTCGCAATAGATCTGACCGACTTCTCTGTTTTCTACAATCAAGATAATACCGGAGAGATTGAGGAGAAACTCAAGCCGGGCGGAGCCAAAGTGGTCATCGAGAACGGTCAGGTTATCAAGTTATCCAAGGACAAGAAGACTGAGATCATCGAGCGAGAGATCCTAACGAAGAAATGGAGTGACTGGGTGGACTACTGGGCGGTGGATTTCGACTTCGAGAGCAAGAAGGAAGTCATAAGGGTGACTGATGAGAAGACCGGTGAGGAAAAGGAGGTATGGACAGGTGGCTATATATTCGAAAACGAATGGCAGTCATTTCGCACAAAGAAAAATCGTGTGCTTGAGCTAACCTCGGCCATAAAAGAGGTCGGAAAAGGGAAACATAAGATTGCTGTAAAGGTCGTGGACATTTTTGGCAATGATACGACCAGAGTAATCGATATTAAAATATAATTTTATGGCACTTCATAAAGACTTTCCAATCTCACCATTTGAAATACTTGATCCCAGCATAAGGTGGTTTCCGGCTGACGAAGCTCTTCGTGAGCATGGATATGAGAAGCTACTTCCACCACTAGTGCCAGAGCTCCGCAAGCAGGTAAAGGAGTGGCGTGATAACAAGTATGCGGGGGCAAGCGTTACATCGCAAGCACTTCTTAACTGGTGGTTTGTTGAACCTCACACCATCTTTGATTCCAAAGGCATAGCCGTACCATTTAGATATTATTTCGCTCAACGAGAGGCCGTTGAAACAGTAATATGGCTTTACGAGGTTGCCGGCGTTGAGAATAAGTACGATCTCATCAAATATGACAGCCTCGGCAGATTGAGCCCGAATATGTTCGTGGAAGAATGGCTCCGATTCGTTATAAAGATGGCAACCGGAAGTGGAAAGACGAAGGTCATGAGTCTGCTTGTCGCTTGGTCATATTTCCACAAGCTCTACGAACAGAATTCAGGCTTGTCGAAGAATTTCCTGCTTATCACACCGAATATCATCGTGCTCGAACGCATCAAAAACGATTTCGAGGGCTTGAAGATTTTCTACCAGGATCCGATCCTGCCCGATAGTGGCTACCAAGGCCAGAATTGGCAGGATGACTTCCAAATTACACTCCATCTCCAGGACGCTGTAGGTACGATATCTGATACGGGTAACATATTCCTGACCAATATTCATCGAGTATTCGAGAGTGATGTGAACGATTCCAGTGCTAATGACGAGGACACATCCGATTACTTCCTCGGCTCAAAGCCAGTGACAAAGACGAATGAATCCATGGTTGACCTCGGAGAAATCGTGCGAGACATTGACGAGCTCGTGGTCATCAACGACGAGGCGCACCACATTCATGATGACAAGATGGCATGGTTCAAATCCATTCAAGATATTCATAACAAGCTCCTGCAAAAGGGCAAGAAATTGTCGCTTCAAATCGATGTCACCGCAACGCCAAAGAGAAACAATGGCTCCATATTCGTGCAGACCATTTCCGACTATCCTCTCGTGGAGGCTATCCATCAGCGAGTAGTAAAGAATCCGGTTCTGCCGGATCAGGCTAGTCGAGCAAAACTCGTCGAAAAACAGAGCTCGCTTTTTACTGAGAAATATGAGGACTTTATCAATCTCGGTGTAGAGGAGTGGAGGAAGACATACAAAGAGCTTGAACCGACCGGAAAAAAGTCAATCCTTTTCATAATGACCGACGATACCAAGAACTGTGACGACGTGGCTGGATATCTCGAAAAGACATATCCCGAGCTCAAGGGCGCCGTAATGACCATTCACACGAACAGAAGCGGTGAGATTTCCGAGACGGTGACTGGCAAGAATGATGAGGAATTGAAGCGGCTACGCGAACAGGCTAATACTATCGATAGCATCGAGAGTCCGTATAAGGTGATCGTCTCGGTGCTCATGCTCAAGGAAGGATGGGATGTGAAAAATGTGACCACGATCGTCGGTCTGCGTGCTTATGCCGCCGCCTCAAATATACTGCCGGAGCAAACTCTCGGCCGAGGTTTGCGCCGTATGTTCTTCGGCAGGGATGATATCGAGGAATATGTGAGTGTTATCGGTACGCCAGCCTTCATGGAATTCGTGGAGTCCATCAAGGCAGAGGGCGTCGAGCTTGAGAAGCGCAAGATGGATCGAAATTCGAATCCCATCACTCCGATTGTCATTGAAATTGACTCAGCTAATCCGAAAAAGGATGTCGAGAAATTAGACATAGAACTTCCGATACTGACTCCGCGTATTCAGCGTGAGTATAAGAATCTAAACGATCTTGATATTGACGACTTCAGGCACGCAAAAGTCAAACTGAAGGAATTTAGCGCTGAAGAAAAGAAGGAAATTGTCTTCCAGGAAGTTATAGACGGTAAGGTACACCATGTAACCGTACTCGAAAGCTCGATCGAACCGAGCTACCAGAGCGCCGTGGGCTTTTTCGTCCAGTCGATCATGCGTGAGCTCCGGCTTTTCGGTTGCTACGATATCCTCTTCGGTAAGGTAAAGGATTTCATTCAGCACCATCTCTTCGATAAGTCAGTCGACCTTATGGACGCCAATATTCTTCGGAACCTGTCGGAAACTGAAGCCAAGAAAACGATCATTGAGTCGTTCAAAAAAGCGATTAACGACCTTACCGTCCAGGATGTGGGAGATACCGAGCTCAAGAATTACATCAAACTCTCCAGTAGCCGACCGTTCGTGGTTAACGATAAATCGTATCTGATACCAAAAAAGAGTGTGTTCAACAAGATCGTTGGAGACAGCCAATTTGAACTTGAATTCGCAGATTTTCTCGAGCGATCAGACGACGTCATTTCTTTCGCCAAGAATTATTATGAGGTTCATTTCAAAATCGACTATAAGAACGCAAGCGGTTCAATCTCATACTACTATCCAGATTTCATTATAAAGACCGATGAGAAGACCGTGTATATCGTGGAAACCAAAGGCCGGGAGGATCTCGACGATATTGAGAAAATCAAGCGTTTAGCGCAGTGGTGCGATGATGCAAATGAGCAACAGCATAGAATTAAATATCATATGCTGTATGTGAAGCAAGAGGAGTGGGAGAAATATAGGCCAAAGGATTTTGGAGAGTTAACATCATTGCCTAGATAAAATTATAGACATTCATTCTAACTATATTGATGCAATATTAATAATGATTTTTCTGCTACTTTACCTATATTTGTACTTCAGATACAGAAGAATGGCTGAACATATCAGAGGTAATATATTCATATATAGAATAGCATTATCTGGTTTGCTAGCTCCATAAAGAATAAGAAAGATTGCTTGGAATAGACATATCACAACAAAATATAGTGATAGGTCATGAGTGCTTTTTGTCTTCAAACTTTTTATAACTTGCGGAATTAATCTTATTGAGGTCAGTATTCCTGCAATTGTTGCATACAATGTTATATTCATAGAAATCTTTTTTATGGTCTTATTTTTAAAGAAAAATCAGGATCAGTTGCATATTTCAACGCACGATCATTTATGAAGTACTTCGTTCGCGCTTCCTCAAACGGCAGATCAGTATCAATTAAACCAAGCTCGTACGCTAGCTTGTCAGAATTTGCTGGCAAGAGAATACGTAGGTTAAATAGAGGCACTCTATTAGGTGTAATTTTGTCTACATGTCTCACGATATTTGTAGTGCAAGTATTTGTGATCGTATTATAAAATTCAGGGTGATCTTTCAGATTATTTACTCGCTCAATCATGTCCAAAAATAAAGCACGTGTTTTTTCAACTGTTGTTTTTACTGGATATACATATACCAGATCCTTGCGATAATTAGAGCGAAGTTTAATGACATCACGTTCGTCTGCAACCACATACATCAATTCATACTGGTTTAAAAGTCCCTTGATTGGATTGTATGTTTCTCCCTTTTCTTTGCGGATTTCGACCGAAATAGCGACAAATTGATTATTTGAGAATTCAAAGCTTAAAAATGTATGGGCAGAACCTGGGATGCCCGAGAATGGTTCTACAATATACCAGACCTTTTTGAGTTTATTTATGTCGAATACTTTATCATAGTAATTTGGAGTATAGTCTATAGTCGAGGTGTATGAGAAATTTCTAATGTTGTGTACGGATATAAGATCATCATTGATTTCGGCGTATGGAAGAATATTCTGATCATTATTCCATTTTCGATCATTAGATGGCTTTGTTAAAAAATGCACGATCACGAGAATACATATGATAAGTGCAACTGAGGCAAGAAGAAAGTAAAGAATTCTTTTTATCCACCCCATAAATATTTTCATAGTCCAAGTATACCAAAAATTTCTATTTTGTTGTATTATTTAGTAATGATTATAATTAAGTTTCTTTTTGCTCTGAATTTGGTTCTGCTTGCAGCAGACCATCTTTTTACAGGAGCCTTGGGAATGTTTTTCCCTGGGAGAGCCGTAAAGACATACTCGAAGTTATTCGGTGCAGAAATTCCAGAAACAAAGGAATATCTCATCATACTTAAACCGTGGGGTGCTCTCGGTATCTTTGCAGGACTTGTAGGACTGCTTCCAGTCCTTGATCCCAAAAAATATATTTGGATACTCGGTGCCTTGGTTATTCTACTTTTGATGAGACTTGTATATCGCTTGAAATTTCAGAAAGAAGCAACATTATCTTTAAAACTTGCTCGAAAAAGAAATCTTTCGCATGTTGGTCTTATATTACTATGCGTCTCAATAATTATTGCACAGATTGTCTATTATAGATGACCAACTATTATGGATAAAGGACGACTCAAAACATTATTCAGGAATAGAAATTTCAAACTACTTTTTTGGGGTGAGACAATTTCAAATATTGGTGACCAATTTACATTTGTTGGTCTCGCATGGTTAGTCGCCAGAATGACTGGGAGTAGTATTGCAGTAGGAACAGTACTTGCTCTTTCTGGTTTTCCAAGAGCAATTCTCATGTTCGTGAGTGGGACAGTTATTGATCGTTTTTCTCCTCGAGCGGTCATGCTCGTCTCAAATGCTACGCGTTTTTGTGTGGTACTTTTATTAGCATTTCTTATTCTTACTGGCAAAATTGAACTATGGATGATTTACACAATCGCCTTACTATTTGGCATTTTTGACGCCTTTTTTATACCAGCTCGATCTAGTCTTGTCCCACACATTGTTTCAAAGGAGGTGCTTGGAATCGGAAACACTCTCATCCAAGGACTGACACAACTATCTCAATTTATTGGCCCGTTTATTGTCGGATCGCTTATTGGTTTTATTGAATATAGGACACATGCATATAATGGAATCGGTATTGCTATGCTCGTCGATGCTCTGACATTTATTGTTTCATTGATGACATTGCGCTTGATAAAAAGCACCTCATTTATTGAGAGTACGGAAAAATTTGCGGGAATGCTTAAGGAGGGTTTGATTTCTGTTTGGAAGCATAAAGGACTCAGATATATTTTAGTTGCGGCAACATTAGTAAATTTCTGCGTCATTGGTCCCTTTCTTGTGGGAATGCCACTCATAGCGAAAAATCAATTGGCAGGCGCATATTCCTTTGGATTTATTGTTTCTGCATGGGGAATTGGTGCTCTCGTTGGGTATGCCTTGGCAGGATTTTTAACTCCCAAAAGAAATCCTTCAATCTATCTGTTGGTGATAGCCAGTTTGATTGGAGTTTTCTTTTCATTGTTCGCTTATGCGCAGACGACACCACAGTTTATGCTTGTAAGTTTCTTAAGCGCAGTTGCGGCTGGGTATGTAATGATTTCGTTCATTACAATAGTGCAAAAGAATACTCCTCCTGAAATGATGGGCCGAACGATGGGCATACTCATTTTCTCATCAATTGGATTGAATCCTGTATCAGAACTAATAGCAGGACATGTGATGGAAAAGTATCTTGGACATGTTTTTCTTTGGTCAGGTTTGTTGATCATTATATCTTCACTCGTACCACTACTTCTTCGATCGGTGCGTAAATATGGTAATCCTAGAATTGTATAGTAAAAGAGACGCCATAGCGTCTCTTTTACTTAGGAACATCTTCATTACCTACACTATTGAAGTTCGTGGTCTGAAATAATATAGAGCTATTGCAAGAACTGTAATAGGTATCATCACTCGAAGATCTTGTGCAAAAGTTATATTGAATGCTTCACTTAGAAGACCAAAAAATAAAAGTCTCTCAATAATACGAATAACAAATAGACCAATTGGTATCCATACTAATTTTTTATACTCGATTGGTTTATATGCAAGAATTGCAGTTACAACGGCGAACATGATCATGTAGGCACCGATAAACTTGACCATATACAGAAATTGAGCATCTATGTTCGGATTAACACCATAGATAGTATTTACTATTGGCACGACCATACTTGCCGGAGCAAATATTGCTAGTATTCCAAGTATGAAATGATAAATCGATACAAACCAAGCCAACGCCTTGAATATCCCTAACGATGTTTTTGATTGCATATTATTAATTTATTTTATTAAAATTCGCCATTAAATATTGATTAATTATACAATGAATTGTTCTAAAGGGCTATGCAAGAAAGTGGATAAAGCATCTTGGGATTATTTTTGACTTTGACTACATAAATAAATCATTCTGTGGTATGTTATAGATGGAACCTGTACATTTTCTTGTTCCTTTACAACTCACACAACAAACAAAAGGAGATTTGTCATGAATATCGTATTACTTATGCCGCAGTCGACTCGTTATGCAAAGGATGGCGCGTTTGATCAGCGTCTGCGGTATGCACCGCTTACGCTGACAACTCTCGCCGCTCTCATCCCGCCGGAACTCAATGCGTCAGTCCGATGTGTTGATGAAGGCAATGAGGATTTTGATCCTCAAACTATTGATGCAGACATCGTCGGGATCACAGTGATCACTGGAAACGCCCCCAAGGCATACCGGTATAGCCGAATTCTTCGGAATCGAGGCATCACTGTCGTTCTTGGCGGAGTTCATATCACCCTGTGTCCCGAAGAAGCTGAACGTCATGCAGACGCCATTGTCTATGGTTATGCCGAAGAAGTGTGGCCTGAACTCCTGCGTGACTTTGTTGCAGGAAAGCTCAGGAAGCGCTATGACAGGCAGCCAATCACGATGGACGGGTATCCTCGTCCGAGACGGGAATTGTTGAGAAAGGATAAATACACGACCATGAATGTTGCGCAGGCGACTCGTGGTTGCGTCTATCGCTGTACATTTTGCGTCGTGCCGACGGCATGGCCCAAACAGTATCAACGCGATCCGCTGGATGTCGCTCGGGAAGTTGCAGAATTTCCAGGGAAGACGTTCATTCTCATTGATCTCTCGCCTACCTCTGATCAGGAATACTTCGGCCAGCTCTGTGACGCGCTTGCTCCGCTCGGTAAATACTGGGGCGGTCTGGCAACTCTTAACATCACGGATAACCCGCAGTTAGTGAAGCGTGCTGCCAAAAGCGGCTGTCGGGGTCTCTTGATTGGTCTGGAATCGCAGAACCCTAAGTCTTTGAAGGCTATGGGAAAATACTGGCAGAAACCAGCCGACAACCTGTGGCGCATTAAAATGCTCCACGATCATGGGATCGCCATTAACGGCTGTTTCGTGTTCGGTATCGATGGAGATACTGAGGGAGTGTTTGATGAGACGCTTGAGTTCGTTTTCAAGGCCAGCATTGATTTGCCGCGCTTTGCGATCGCAACTCCGTTCCCGAGGACACCACTGTATCGCCAGCTTGATCAGGAAAACCGCATCATCAGCAAGGACTGGGAGTGGTATGACGGCCAGCACGTTGTCTTTCAACCGAAAGGCATGACTCCCGAGCGCCTTTACGAAGGCACAAAGAGGGTCTGGTGCGAGGCGTACAAGATGACCTCAATCGCACGGCGGATAATGACATCTGCCGCGTCTCTAAACCCGCTTATCCTCGCTACATCGATCGGTACGAATCTCGGATATAACCTGTACGCCAGGAAGTATCCCAAATTTATGCCTATCCCTTGCGAGGGGACATCGTGGTTCAATGCTCCGGATTATTCCGTAGCGCATCAACCGACAACCTTAACATTGGAAGGAGTAACAGTATGAAAGTGACATTGATTACCCCTCACGTTGGTCGCAAGTCGCGGACCGAATACGTGAGGACATGGCAGATGGAGCCGTTAACCATCGCAACGTTGGCTGGCCTTACGCCCGCCGATGTGGAGCTCGCCTACTTTGACGAGCGGATGGAAACAATCGACTTCGATCAGCCTACTGATCTTGTCGCTGTAACCATCGAAACCTATACAGCCAAGCGTGCCTATGAAATCTGTGCTGAATACCGCAAGAGAGGAGTGAGAACTATTCTCGGCGGTTATCATGTGATGCTGCTTCCTGATGAAACGCAACGCTATGCCGACAGCATTCTTATCGGCTACGCGGAAGTTCTCTGGGAAACAGTAATCCGTGACGCAGAACGAGGTGCTCTCAAACGCCGCTACGTCCAGAATAAAACGGAGCCATACCAGTATGTCATGCCCCGGAGAGAGATCTTCGGAGCGCGGCAGTATCTGCCTATGAGCAATGTCGAGACTGGACGAGGTTGTCCATTCTGTTGCAGCTTTTGTTCGATCGCTGCAGCGACATCCTCGCACTACCACCCACGTCCCATCGACAGCGTTGTCGCGGACGTTGGATCAATACGCCACAAGACTGCCTTCTTCGTAGAAGACAATTTTGTTGGGAATCCCAAGCATGCAAAGCAGCTGTGCAGGGAAATTGCTCCACTTAAGGTCAAGTGGATGGGTCAGGGATCGCTTACCATGGCCAAAGATGACGAACTGCTTGAAGCAATGGCTTTGAGCGGCTGTCTGGGAGTGCTAGTGGGCTTCGAATCCCTTCGTGCGGATACACTGAAGCTCATGAATAAGGAGTTCAACACCAAACTGGGAAACTACAAGGAGTTGATCAAAAAAATGCACAGCTATGGCATTGCCATCTACGGCACGTTTATCTTCGGCTACGATTCAGAATCGGCTGACGATATCCAAAGAACTGTGGAAGCGGCACTCGAGTTCGGGATCTTTATTGGGGCGTTCAATCCGCTCATCCCGTTCCCTGGGACTCCGCTGTACCAGCAGTTCCAGAACGAAAGCAGGCTGACTGATGAAGCGTGGTGGCTCTCTCCAAGTTTTCGTTTTGGAGATGCGCCATTTACACCGCGTAACATGACAGCCGACGAACTCCATGAAGGCTGCATTGCAGCCAGAAAGAAGTTCTACAGCTACCCTGGTATCCTAAAAAGAGCTGGAAACATCGTCGGTAACTGCTCTACGTTGTCGAAGGCTGGCGGATACTTTTGGCTCAACTACCTTCTCCGGAAGGAAATTGGACAGAAGGACAGACTACCACTCGGCGATCTGCCTGAACGGCCTCAGCCGATTTGGATGCCTGAAGAAGGCATTCAACGGCCACAACCCGTGTCAGTTGTTCAAAGGGAAAGTGTGCTTGCATGAACAACAGATTCGGTTTCAAGCTAGCGGGCGAAGCGGAGGACGGCGCATTGCGTGCCGTTCTCCGCAAAGCCCATATGCCTGGTAATGTATCGTTGGCGTTCAGCCGCGAACCCTCATTCTTCATAGCCGAACAAGCTGGAAGCGTGGGGTCTCAAACACTGGTCTATCAAGATCAGAATGACGGCACGATCACCGGCATCGGTGGTCGAAGTGTTCGAAAGTTATATGTCGACGGTGAGGAAAAAACCGTTGGCTACCTGAGCAGTCTTAGACTCCTTCCCGAAGTTCGAAGTAGTATGACATTGGTCAGAGGGTACAAGTTTCTCCAAAGCCTTCACGGCGATGGAAAAGTGCCTTACTACTTCACGACGATTCTCGACGAGAACAGGTACGCCCAGCAAATCCTCGAAAGCGGACGAGCAGGGATGCCAACATATGTTCCCGTGGGAATGTTCGTAACCTATTTGATACCCATCCGAAAGAGGGTGTTACGTAAGTTACGACACGAGGTTCTATCCTGCAACGAAGATACTTTGCCACAAGCGCATAAGTGTCTGAGTGAATGGAATGGTCGTCACCAGTTTGCTCCTGCCTACACGCTGGATGACTTATCTGGTGGAACTAGACTACTTCCGAATTTCTCTAAAAAGGACTTGTATGTCTACAAAAAGAGAGGCAAGGTCGTAGGAACTCTCGGTGTCTGGGATCAACAATCATTCAAGCAGACAATCGTCACTGGTTACTCTGCACAAATGAAAGCAGTCAAGCCTTTCTATAACGGGATTGCCCGATTGAGAGGTTTTCCGATGCTACCGAGCATCGGGGAAATGATTCGGTCAGTACACGCCTCGTTTGTGAGTGCCGAAGACGACAATACTGAAGTCTTTGAATCGCTTATAAGCCAAGCGTGCCGGGATTGGTCGGGTCGCGGTCATGATTATCTCCTTGTCGGTCTAGCCGAGGAAAACAAGCTTTCAACTGTCGCTCGCCGTCTGGCGTTGCGAGAGCTTAAAAGTAGAATATACCTCGTTCATTGGCCAGGAGAAAAGGCTATGCTTCCCAAAAACGGAAGGATTGCTCATCTCGAGGTTGCAACGTTGTAGCAGAGCCTTGTTCGTACCACAAATACAGCAAGGCTCTTTTTTATGCTTGGACATTTACTAAAGCACATTTTTGTGGTAGGAATAGCCCTAGAGATTTGTTATTTGAAAACCTCAACCAAGGAGAAACCTATGTCAAAGATATTCAGTCAGACCAAGCAGATTGCCGAGCTTACGCCCTCTGAGAGGGCTACCATGTTCGGTCTCCTTTCCCTCGAGTTTCTCGGTGTGAGTCGTCAAGATTTCATCCGAGACCTTGAAGAAAAAGAAGCTGTCATGCTACTCCGCAAGGAGACTCATGATGGAGAGATAGTGGGCTTTTCGACGCTCATGATGCTCAATCTTCCTATCGAAGGAAGAAAAGTGAAAGCTGTGTTTTCGGGGGATACTACAATCCTTCCGGAATATAGGAGTAGCACTGGCTTCGGTATTGAAATCGGGCGCTACTTCATGAAGGCTCTGCATACCTCTCTAGGTCAGGAAATATATTATATTCTGATCTCGAAGGGGTGGCGGACCTACAAGATTCTGCCATTCTTTTTCAGGCATTTCGCACCGAAGTATGATGCGGACGTCTCAAAAACCGACAAGGAGGTCATGGATGCATTCGGGCAGGTTAAATATCCTAGAGATTATGACCCCAATCGGGGACTCATCATGTTCTCAAAGGAGACACAGCGCCTTATCCCAGGCAGCATCGACGCGGTGCCACCATCAGAACCTGACGAACATATACGATTCTTTCTCGAAGTGAATCGAACATATCTTTCGGGAACAGAGCTCGTCTGTGTTGCGCCGGTGAACCAAGGTAACTTCGCCCCGGCAATGACACGACTGCTCAGATCGGTAAAACAATAAAGGAAACCAAATGAAAATAAAAGTCCTCACAGCGAACCTCCTATGGTTCTTGTACTCAGCTGTGAGGACAAGGATCTGGAGGCGAGCGAGCAAAAATGTTGAAGCAACTCAGGCTAAAATCCTGAAGCGACTTCTTTCACGGAATGCAGAGACCGACTTCGGTCAAACGCATTCCTTCGGAAAGATTGATTCTGTCGCGGCATTTCAAAGGGCTGTACCAGTGCAGTCTTACGAAGACGTTCAACCCTACATTGATGAGATAGCGGCTGGCGCACAAAATGTGCTGACCGCAGATTCAGTTCAGAGATTCGGCGTATCGAGTGGCTCGACAAGCGCATCAAAGCTGGTGCCTTACACAGCATCACTCGTCAGCGAATTCCAAGAAGGAATCGATCCGTGGATGTACCATCTCATGAGAGACCATTTGCGGATACTAGCTGGAAAAGCCTACTGGTCGGTCACTCCGATCGGTGAGAGACAGCGGTACTCATCTGGCGGCATTCCAATAGGCTTTGACGACGAGCGATCATACTTCGGGAAACTCACGCAATGGGTTCTCGGAACTGTGATGGCAACCCCGTCGGAGCTTGCTCTCATCCAAGACATGGATGCGTTCAGGTATGCCACGCTTCGTTTCCTGTTACAGGAAAAGTCACTCTCGTGGGTATCCATCTGGAATCCCACTTTTGCGACCTTATTCCTTAGTCCTCTTGAGACATGGTTCAACCAACTCATTGAGGATATACGGACTGGCTCGATGTCGATTGATCTCGGGGTTATACCTGAAGTTGATGTGTTGATCCGCAATAGTCTGAAAAAGTCGGTGGGACGCGCTAAGGAACTTGAAAGAATCCGAGACAGAAAAGACGGATGTCTTTACGAGGCGATCTGGCCAAATCTGAAATTGATCAGTTGTTGGACACATGGTAATTCAGAAGAAGCTGTAAAGCAACTTCGGACTTACTTTCCGAATGTTACAATCCAGCCGAAAGGTTTGATTGCGACTGAGGCATTCGTGTCATTTCCGCTTCGAGGCGAAGCATCAGCCTTGTCGATTAACTCCCATTTTTTCGAGTTTGAAGAAGTTGAGAGTAAAACGATCAGGTTGGCGCACGAACTTGGAGTTGGAAAAAAGTATTCGGTGATTGTCACCACAAGTGGCGGTCTCTATCGATACCGGCTCAACGATGTAGTCGAGGTCTTGGGATTTGAAGCAGAGTGTCCGCTCATACGATTTGTCGGCAAGCAAGACAAAGTTGTCGATATCTGCGGAGAGAAGCTCAATGAGCAGTTTGTCAGCAACGTCATAAGACAGGTGATCTCGAGGATCAGTCATCAACCCAGTTTCTGGATGGTGGCGCCCGAACGATCATCTGTACAGGTCGTTGAATATACATTGTTCATTCAGTTTGTAAACGGCGCTGTCGTTGAGGATGGTGTACTGAGGGATTTGAATCAAGAAATTGAATCTGCCTTTCGGGAAAACTTCCACTATGACTATTGCCGTCGGTTAGAACAGCTCGGGCATTGCAAGATGTATTTGATCGACCCTAATCAAGATACATTCCAAGTCTATCTAACTACCTGCACTGCATTGGGTCAGCGATTGGGAGACATCAAACCTGTCGCCCTGCATCCACATCAGCAATGGTCCGCAATGTTGACGGGTAAGTTTATATAGGACGCTCTCGACCTAAAAATCGAGGGCGTTTTCTTATACGTCAAAATGGAAGTGACCCTGATAACTGCTGTGGTTCCGCAAGGAATTTTTCGATTAAATATATCTCCTGTAAAAGCTTCACATATTGTTCTTCAGCTAACTCATCATTTCTAAATTCAACTTTTTGATTTTCATCATTCACTTCAAGATAGATTCGTCGTTTTTTATCACCAAAATCATAAAGTGTAAGCACCGTGAAAGACCCATCAAGTTTCTCGTTATACCAGATTATGGTATTTTCACCTCGCCAAATATGTGCATTTTTTCTCGCATCTTTAAATGGGTCGATGTTATATATGGGCATGTGGTATAATTACCATACTAATTAAAAAGTAAGTAATGTCCTTCGACTAAAAGGTAGGACTACTTTATAGGAATAGTTCTAAGTGGTAATATATATTTATGACTGAAGAAGAAAAAAATGGAATATGGGCAGAGCTTGAGAAAAAATCTCCTGATTTGATCAAGGCTTTTTTGTCGCTTAAGAATGAAGATGAACTCAGGGCATTTTTTCGTGATCTCATGAGTGAACGGGATCTTCGTGAATTCGCCATGCGATGGGAAGTCGCTAAGAAATTATATGCCGGCATGCCATTCACGCAAATTCAGGAAGAAACGGGGGAATCTCCAGTGACAATAACCAAGATCAACCGATGGTTGAAAGAAGGATGTGGAGGCTACAAGATGATGATAGAACGGCTCAAGGGTGAGGAAAAATAATTAGCGCTTTTTCAGATTCCAATATAGACTGGATGAGATGTGTTCTTTCAACGTAGTCAACTCAACAACCACAAGAAAGGGAGGTTCCTATGCAATCTGCCAGTCCGGTAGCTCATCAGGGAACCTGCGTGGTTTCCTTTGACTTAGCAAGCAGTCTACAGTCGTTCCGATCGAAAGGTCTGATTGTCCCTAATCCGGATGATCCGATATTCGGGCATCTGCGCCAAAGTCTTCTCGAGAGGGTAACTCGCGCGTTTCCGAATAACGCGATTCACCCCGTCGATAAGAATAAGCTCAGGCTTGAAATCTGGGAGCAGGTTCATAAACGTATCGCTGTGAATAATCAGCATGCGGTTCTCGTCACCTGCTCTGAGATGGATGATTTGAATCCAAATCAGGAAGGTCTTAACCTAAGCATTAACCGACTGTTCAATACAGAAGGCAAGATGTTCGGTTACGGTCCGCGTCCCGGATTCAATTACCTCGACAGACAACTGGATGATTTGGCACTCAAGATTGCCGGTCGTCCGGTGATCCTTGCCAAAGAGGGAGCATTCCGAGGTAACACTTGTCTCTACATACTCAAGGAGCTAGAGCGGCGTGGTGTCAAAGTCGTGACAGTTATAATCGGGTTCTGCGACGTCGGGGCTAAGGCAGTCATTGAACAGGCCTTCAAAGGCGAGCTCGTGATCATTCACGCCTTCGAGAATCTGTTTGAGTGGATTGCCGATCGCGACCTCATCCCGTTCGCTCCCGGATGTGGACGTGTAGTTGGTGAACATGTAGCCCATAGCTACGCACCGGTCCAGACATCAGAAGGTCACAGCTTGGCTTACCCATACATTCTGCCATTCGGTATGATGGAAAAGTGGACAAGCATGCCTGCCGAGAATGCTAGGGAGCTATCAGTCACCTTCCTGAATGTTGCAATCGACCTGTTCAACCGTATCAGCAAAGAAAGTGGTCGAAGTATCGTGATGGGGGAGCTTCTGGGAATCCATCCAAGGGTTTCTATACCGATAAAAGTGGGTGCAAATGAGGCTCTACCTGCCCTAAATACCGAGGTAATCGGGTTCCTGAAGGAAATGCGAAAAAGTCTGGATTGATCTGTGCATTTTCCTCAAAAATCTGTCGCAACGCCTAAAAATCGTTGCGACTTTTTAATTGAATAGTCAAAATAGCCTTATTTTAATTGACATAATGGATATTTACTCGCTAATGTACTATCCAATAAAAAATCCTTCTTGACAATAGAATGACACTACACTAGGATGTAGTGCACAACCGAATATTATCCATTGTACCCGAAAGGGATCAGGCCTATATGGCCAGATGCTACCCAATGGACTTTTGACCCACATTAGCTTGCTATTCCCCAAAGGGGTGGAGTAAGATGATGAATGATATGGCCGTAAGGTTATGTCTCCCTAGCTAGGGAATGGCAGGACGCTCAATGAGCAGATTGTCGCCAAAAGTCCCACTTTGAGTAGCATCGAGTGGGCTTTTTGGTTGGCACATATGCTTTTCAAAGATGCCATAGATCAATTTAGTGGTTGGAGACAGATCAAAGTCTCCGGTCATACTGTAAAGAGATACGACAAGGTATTGAGGATTTTTTGCCTGTACCTGCGTAATCCTCATATCGAAAACATTACTCTCAATGACATCATGAGCTATTTGAATATGATGAAGGATCTGGGATGGAAACGAAATGGCATCATCATTGTCACACTCGGTCTCAAAAAATTCTTTGAATTTTATAATCTGCAAAAATTCAACGTAATCAATGAGGCTCTCATACCGACACCAAGAAAGGAATACAATATTCCCCGCATTGCCACTGTGCAGGGATTCAATAAACTCATCAACTCTATACCAAAAGACAACAAGCCTCACCACTTAAGAAATCGCGCTTTGATTTCTCTCATATGGGACACTGGTGCTAGAAACGGAGAAATAACAGCTCTCAATGTAAGCGATCTCGATTTTAACAAGAGAACGGCGCTTATTAAAACAGAGAAGTCCCGCGGCCGTCGGCCGATACGAGAAATATTTTGGACTCCAAGCACAAATGCACTTCTGAAAAGATGGGTGCAGAAAAGAAAGCATCTGTATCAGCTTTTCACTTTTGAGGATTTGGATGCATTGTTTGTATCCATATCAAAGTGTGGTCAGAATGCGACAAGAGGAAAAAGAATGACGGTTGTTGGTGTTGCTGAGTTGCTACGCACAAATTCCAATCGTGCAGGCATACCCACATTGAATGCGCACTCGATGAGACATTTTATGGGACGAGATATTGTGAACAAAGGCGGATCAAATTCAGATGTGTCAAATATTCTCGGGCACTCGAGTCTTGAGAGTTCCATGATATACACTATGATGACCGGTCCAGATTTGCAGAGACGATATGACGCATTTAAAAATGTTCCGAGAAATCAGAGAGCAAAAAAATATAAAATACCCAGAACGAGGGCTATTCACTGCTAAACAATCGTTTGTTATAATAAGTGGGTGAAAAATAAAGCGGCACAACAGCTTGGCCGAAAAGGCGGATCGACAACAGTCCGCAAATACGGCAAGAAACACTTCAGCAGAATGGGGAAGTTGAGTGGTAAGAAAAGACGAAATAAAGCCCTAAAACAGGGCGTATTCTGACGCTTGCTATTAAACAAGCGTTTGTTTATGATGATACACAAGGACGTTGACAACAGAATAGCACATCCATCGCTCGCCTTTTGAGGTCGCAAAAATTGTTGCTTCAGAAGACGGGCGGCGGGATGATTTCAAAAAAAATTTCATGTTATACTTAAGCCAATGCCAAAAATAACGGAAAATTCGCTAGCGTGGTACAGTAACGAAATGGGGTATACACATACGCTGGTTGAGCATGTGGTGAAGGCGGGGAAGTTAATTTAATAAAATATTAATAAAATAAATGGTATGAAATTATTTCCTTATAAATGGTACTTGAGTTATTGGTTCATTTGGATTTTGGTTAGTATTATTTATATCGGTATATTTTTTATAACGGGAGAACTTTTTCGTTCTCTTGGTGTTATCGTCCCTATAGGTCCGTTTTCTTGGTTATATATGTTAGATGCACCTGTAACTGGCTTAGTATTCATTCTTTCTATAATCTTTGCTGACAAGTTAGCATTCAGTATAATCGGGATTAGGAGATCAGTCATGAAGCTTATCTTCAATTTCTATATGTTGCTATTCATTACATTTTTTATAGATTCAATCATTTTCGGCGGTTGGTATTCATTTATCGCCATCTTCGATGAAACAGGTCCTATCGGAGATGATGGAGTTCCTGCTGCTTGGACAGCATTGGTCCAGAGTCAACCTATTGTAATGATTAGTAAATTGATGTGGTTGAGTATAATTTTGGTTTTGAGTATTTCTATTATTAGAAATGTGTTCAAATATCGCTCTGTTATTGTTAGAAGTAATTAAGATCAGATCTGCGTAAAGTAATGAGATGGGGTATACGCATACTTTGGTTGAGCATGTGGTGAAGGCGGGGAGATTAATTTAATAATTTATAAAATTCATGTCAATTATTTTTCTCACAATTGTTACCATTATTTTCTTTATTATAAGGGTTGTACTTTTTAACTATATTCTTCACAGACATCCTGGAATAATAAAATCTATTGGATACTATATACTTACTGTCTGTACTGGAATATTCGTGTTTTTCCCTACCTGTATATTTTTAGGAAATGAAGTTTGTTGGGATTTTGATGTTGCCACACATAAGGCAGTTTTGTTAACTGTTTCAACCATCATTCTTTTGTTGTGTGCATGGGTATGGTACAAAATTATAAAAGATCCAAACTTAGAAACAAGCTCAGGCAAACCTGTTGCTACCCTCATAATTGTACTGACGGTTATCATTGGGTTGATTATTCTGATTTTTGGTGCATCACCTTATTGGGCACCTCTGGTTGGGCAATAATATTTTACTTGCTATTCGTTAGGAGTTTGAATATAATTATTTTGTTGAGACATGTGATTGAGGCGGGGAATAACTAAAAATATATGCAACAAACACAAAGTAAAAAATTCGCTTACCTAGCTCTTCTAATGATTGTCCTTCAATTCGGTCTTGGATGGATTCTGCCGTCGTGGCAAGGGCATACAGTAGAATTAATTTCTCACTGGATATACGGTTTATTTGTACTTCTCTGTGTGGGTTTTTCTATTACGTCTCTTGTTAAAAAGGAGCCAACATATGCCGGATATCTTTTAATTTTGTTTGAGATCGGCATTAGTTTGCTTCTTTTTTACCCATTGGCATAAAAGTACAGTGAAATAATTAAAATGAAACCAGCACTTGAAAGGGTGTTTGTTTGGTAAAAGAAAACCGCCCGACGAAAGCCGTTTGGTTTTCGTGAGCGGTTGAAATCCGCGATAGTTTCAGGGTAACCAAGAGCACCAGCTTTTATGTGATACAATTAAAACATTGTAGTGAAAAATAGTTCTTAATTTAATGAAAATAAAAATATGAATTGGAGTAATTTAGCGAAATGGAAAAAGTATTACATACTAATTAGTTTTGTAGTTTTGGTAATTGTTATTACAATCGGTGAGATTTTTTATACTGGTTCTAGTCTTAAAAATAATTATATTCAATCTGCTTTTATATGGGGTATCTCAGCGCTATTTTATGAAATATTTATATATGCTCTAATAGATTTCATCCTTTCATTAAAAGAATTCAAAAATAAAAATGGTAAATTAAACTTTTCTTATGTATCAAGAAAAGCATTCCGATTATTTATAACCCTTTTGGTTGTGTATTACATTGTATCGCTCGTAGGTTTATTCATGTATTGATATAATCTAGTTCATAATGTTATTAAAAAATAATAAAAGAAATATAAAAATATTTATTCTATTTATAATAATTATTTCGATTGGAATTTATTTTTATCAATTGAAAGATAAAGAAAACAATATTCCTATTAAAAATAATATTTCATTTAATAAAAATTATACTGATTATAAAAATGGTTTCAGTTTTTATTATCCGAAAGATTTTGTTTTAGATGTAAACGATAATTATCCTGAAAGTGGAAATGTTTTTGTTACGCTTCGTCGGCCGTCTTATGGTGATTGGTCTTTTAGTGTGAGTGGGGATTATAATCATCAATCTTTCGAAGATGCTATTAAAAGTTATCCATTTAAAGACGAAAAAGATTTTCAACAAAAAACAATTATAGTTTCTGGTAAAGATTCTCGAGAATTTTCTTATAATATCAGCAATATAATTAATAAGACTGTATATATTAGAAAAGATAATGGAGAATATATAGCTATTGATTGGAAATCATCAGAAGATATTTCGAAAAGTAAAAGTATTCAGAATAATTTAGATGATTTCTATACTTTTCTTTCTACATTTAAATTGATTGAATAATATTATAATTAAAGTCCTTATTCTTTTATACAACTATATAATTTTTTCTTAAAAATTGGTATAATTTAGTTATTAATGATGTTTAAGAATTATAATATAAAACCAAGTCATAATTTACTAATAATAGGTAGTACTTTCCTATTATCAATTTTATTCATAACTCAATTTAATAGAAATATAAAATATAATAATATTTCTGAACCCATTCATTCGCAATTAGCCCAAGTAGCAAGTATAGATACAGGTTTAATGGGTTGGTGGAAATTCGATGATGGTAGTGGAACAACTGCTGTTGATTCTAGTGGTAGTGGGAATAGTGGAACATTAATTAATAATCCTATTTGGAATAATAGTGATTATAAATCTGGAACAAGTGCAATTTCTTTTGATGGTAATAATTGTGTAAGCGTTGGTAATACTTCATCTTTGAATCTTACTGGTGCTCTTAGTATATCAGCGTGGGCTAAACAGATTTCATCTTCTAAAAATATGACTCTAGTATCGAAGGGAACTGTTAATGGTAATGCCTCAGTATCACAATATCAATTATATGAAAGTTCTAATAATAGATATACATTCAGACTTCAAGGATCAGATCTGGGTACACCTCTAACTCTTATAGCTTCTTTATCTTCTACACCAGATAATACATGGAACCATATAGTTGCAACTTATGATGGTCTTGGTAATGCGAAACTTTATATTAATGGATCTTTGGATCAAAGTGGTTCTTCGGCAACATTTACTACACTTAATTCTACTCAAAGGGGTTTTTCGATAGGTGGTAGTGATGGTAGTAGTATTTGTAATAGTGGTAGTTATTTCAATGGCCTTATAGATGATGTGCGTGTTTACGGTAGAGAATTATCTTCACAAGAAGTATCGAGTCTATATTCTGGTAGTAATAATAGTGGAGGAGGCGGTACCCCCACCCCCATATCAGGATCCTGTTCATCAATAGTAAACTCATGTTCAGCAGGTACATTCTCTGATCTTGCAGATACTCCTACGAATAATCTATGGCAATGTATAGGCTCAAATGGTGGTTCTACAGCTTCATGTTC
>JBPOID010000008.1:0-11672 GCA_052034805.1 Candidatus Tayloriibacteriota bacterium | reverse complement strand
GTTGTAGTAGAGTTTAATGCTGTGAAGTTCTGTAGTGTTGTTGAACCTGTGGCTAAGATATTATTCATCCTTGTTAATCCAGATAAATATGATGTGGATGTATTAGGATCGAACCAGAATTCAGCTGTAGTAGTAGATGTATTACCTATTGCTAGTATATCTGTATCATTTAGTGAATAGTTTATGAATTGATTTAATACTTGTGATGTTGTAGTTGCCCATGTTCCTCCTCCACTACCTCCACCTGTAGCATCTGTACCACAGTACAGTGAACCTGATGCATTAGCTTTAACATCACAGTTTGCTGCATTAAGATTCAATACCGCAAGGGATGTAGATGTTGCATTAGTTGTAGTAGAGTTTAGACCTGTAAAGTTCTGTAGAGTAGATGATGCTTGTGTTAGGATACCACCATTTAGGAATGATAGACCTCCTACTGTGATTACTGTAGTAGATGCATATGGTAAATTAGAAGCTTTTGACCCAGAACTTGCCACAAATATAGTAGCTGTGGTTGTACCATTTACCTCCAATCTAGAATTCGTAGTAGTAGCGATAAGACCTATAACCATTGAATCTGTAGTTGTAGGTGCATATATAAGACCCTTTGCTGAATTTCTACTAAGAACACTATCTCCTCCAGCACCACCACAATTAGAACCTGTTGAATTTATCAATCCACCAACAACATTCAAACATCCATCAAGTAAAGAAGTATTATATAGTGCGCCACTAACAGTAATGGCTGTACTTGAAGCATAAGGCAAAGTTGAAGCTGTAGATGAAGTAGCTACAAAATAACCAATTGTTACACTAGGAGCATCTGATCTTAGAAATTGTGTACTATCTAAACCATCCAATGTATCAGCAACAAAAGCAGCAGGAACTGCTCCTAATTTTTTCCTTGGAGTCATTTCACCATCCCAAGAAGGACTAGAACCAGAACCACCTATTTCTACACCTAGATAAAGTGTCTGATTAAAATCAACAGAAGCTAGAGAAGAAATATTTCCTAGCATTTGACTAAATAATCCAGTTGATACATTTGCTCTACTATCTGTACCTGTACCATCACAAGTAACACCACCATCAGGAGAATAGCACCATGTTTCTGACCATATAGGACTACCACCAGATGCTACAGTATATAATTTGTATCTGACATTATAATTACCATCACTTACAGCAGTACCAGTACTATCAGAAAGTTTTCCTTGATAATTTATTTCTTTATTTATAACAGCGAAAGCAGAAGATGATAAAAAGACGATACCGGAAACTATTATAAAGATTAATATACTTATCTTTATATTATTATTTTTATCTTCATCTTTATTATCAAAATCTATATTATTTCTCTTATTTTTATTATGAGTAACAAAATACACTATTATAATGAAAGCTAATATCAAGATGAGTATTATAATAAATAGAATATTTGTATTCTTATATATAATAGATGTATCAATACCTTCTATTAGAGATAATGCTTTCAAATCTCCAGTAATTCTCTTTAGACTTTGATTTTTATAATCCACAATAACAGCATTCAATGTATATTCTCCACTTCTAGATAAAGAAGATATAGTAGCCTCATAAACTGTTTTATCTTTATTTGCACGAAGAAGGAATGTAAATACTTTAGAAGAATCTTCTGGATCCTTTAGGGTTATAGCTATAGTCTTTAATATTTCTGGTAATTTATTATATTTTAATTGTATTGTTAAATTCTTTCTTGCATCTATAGGGACAGTATTACCAGAATGCTCTATCTTTATTCCATCTTGAATAAAATCAAAATCTAAAAGAGTTAGATTTGAGAAAGCAGGATCAACATTCAATGCTTGTGGAATATTTGCAAATGGATCTGAAGAAAATTCTTGAGGTTTCTCTCCTATTATAGCTATACGAGCACGAGCCAAAACTCCAGATGAATATTGACCAAGAGCATTTTTTGCAAATAAAGCATAATAATAAGTCTGTCCTGGTATTACATCATTATCGAAAACTTGTTCTGTATTTCCTTCGAATATTTTCTCACCATCATTTATATTATTTGGGAAAAAGTCCTTTGAACGAATAATGATAACTGAATTTATATTATTCGGCTCTGGATATTTCCAAGTTAAAAGAATATTTTTAAGTAAAGGAGTAGCTGTGAAATCTTTCACATTTGTAATAAAAGAAAGAGTACTACCTGAACTACCATTAGATGTATTGGAAACAGTAGTGTTTGTTGTACTTGTTGGTGTAGACTGATTTGATGATATAGTATTTGCCTGCTGATAACCCGCTGAGATTTTATTATTACTTGAATTTGATTTTCCAGTTCCAACTTCACCTAATGTGTCTTGAGATTTGTATGAACCAGAACTAGAATAATTACCACCAAAGTTAACACTGTCTATTTGTATTTGATAACTTCCAGAAGACATAGCAAATAAATCTATTGTCTTTATAGAAAATACAGATAATGAAATTATTATAAATACAAAAATATTCCTAAAGAATTTATTTTGAAATATTTTTATTGTATTTATAATAGAGCTCATGGTTTTATTGTTTCTTTTCCTTTACAGGAACTAATACGTACAAGAAGTCTTCACCGTTAGTCTTTTTGAATACTGGAGTTATAACACCTGCTGTTCCACTTTTATCTGGATTAACCTTAACTTCATCAGAGAAATAATTCTTCATTCTATTTTTTGTATTCTCATCTATATTGACGGAATTTGCTGATGGAGAGATAGCAATTCCATTTGTCTTTATACCTCTTATATCATCAGATGTATTTTCTGTATTTGTATTATTTATAGAATTATTTGTATTGTTAATTGAATCAGTGTTTACAATATTTGAATCATTTGAAGCAAAAAGATTTGAAATGCCTTTTATCATAGAATTGAATCCATAAGATATTCCCCCTCCTATATTTTTTATAATTGATCCTACAGATGCTTGATTGTTAGAAATAGAATTTGTATTTTTTCCTAAAAGATAAGAAGAAGAAATTATATATCCAGAAAATGCAATTGATACAGTTACAATCAATATTAATAGAGTACCGATAGGTAAAGTTCTGACTAAAGAATTATTTGATGATAATTTTATTGAAGAAGATGTGTTATTTGTTTTATTTGAATATTCAGAAATAGTTTTATCAAAAATATTTTTTATATTGAATTGTTCAGGAACTCTTTTCTTTATTTCTGGAAGGCTTGGGCCTTTTTCTGTTTCGTATTTGAATAAAGATATTTTATTTTCTTGATTATTTTGTATAGGAGATACAGATGATGATATAGGAGAAGGTATTGAAGAGACTGATGATGCCTGTATAATCGAAGGTGTCTGTATAGATGCGTTTGATGTCTTATCAGCAGACTTAGATAAAGCATCTTTACCATCTAGAGTTCCTTGGCGATGACTGATAAGTGATTCTTCAGTAACAAACCATGATCTACCCACCATTCTGCAATCAAGTTTATTAGATCTGCATAATTGGCCTATATAGTCCTGGGCATATTTCATAACCTTAGCAGCTCGTCTAGCCGAGATATATGTTTTACCTTCTAAAATAAGAGTATCTTTCATATTTTTATACTTATAATTATATCTCATCTCGGATGAGTTTTTTATAAAAAAATGTGGATAAGTAAAAATATTTATACAAAAATTAATTTGAAATTTTTTATTTAGAAAAATAAATAGAAAATCTATATCCTCTAAAATAATACCAATAAAGATATAGTAGTTTATAGAGAATGTTTTCTTATCGATATCAATATCAAATTTTTATAATAGAATTCGTTATAACGCATTTTAAAGGCTCAAATATTTTTACTATATTTTTCATTATTATAATTTTAAAAATCTATATGTATTATTAAACATTGATAATGTGGATAAATCATTATAAGTTTTATATTATAGTGTTATAATGTATATCAAGGTTTAGTAACTTAATAAAATATAATAAAAATATGGAAAAAAAGTATATAAACATTAAAGATGCAGCAAAAATATTGGGAGTTTCTACTCTTACGCTTCGTAATTGGGATAATAGTGGCAAGTTCCCAGCCGGTAGACATCCTATAAGCAATTATAGAGTTTATAAGGTAGAAGATTTGGAATCTATACTCATAGAAATAGAGCTAAGCAAGGGCCACAAAAGACCTTCAAAAAATGATGTTAGAAAGCTAGTAGTAAAGCACTTAGAGGAATAGTAAACCAGCTTAATTCTCAGAAATTAATTTCAATATTATCTCTTTAAGCATTTCTGGATTAGCACTTCCCTTTGTCATTTTCATACCCTGTCCAATGAGAAATTGTAATGCAACTGATTTACCTTTTTTATAATCCTCAACAACATTTTGATTAGATTTTATTATCTCTGTAACTATATTTTTTATTTCATTTGTATCACTCTTCTGTATTAGATTATTCTCAATAGCGACTTTCATAGGATCATTATCTTTATCGATAATAATATTTAGAACTTCTTTGGCGCCACGTGAAGATAATTTCCCATCTAATATCATATTGAGTAGTATTCTAAAATTATTAGCAGATATATTTTCTATATTATCTTCTGTATCTTTATTTTGCTTTTTCAATAGACCTACATAATCTGTAAGAATATAATTTATCGCCAATCGAGAAATCTTTTTATTATCACCTATAACATTTTCTATATACTTCCCTATCTTGGGAGATTCAACTACCATGGATGATTCCTTTTCTGTCATATCGAAATCTTTTATAAATCTAGCTCTCTTCTCCCAAGGCAATTCCCCCATTTCTTTCATTAGATTTTCTTTTCTAAATTCATCTATTTCACTTATCTTTAGTTTTGGTATATCTGGTTCTGGAAAATATCTGTAGTCATGAGAACTCTCTTTCACTCTCTGAGAATATGTCTCTTGTACTTTTTCATCCCATCCACGTGTTTCTTGTATGACTTTCTCCCCTTCTTCTATTAGATTGATCTGTCTTTCTATTTCATAAGCTATAGCTTTTTCTACAACTTTGAATGAATTAAGATTCTTTACTTCAGTCTTTGTACCGAATTTTTTATTATTAGTATCTTCTATAGTAGCTACAGAAATATTTGCCTCTACTCTCATTTCTCCTTTTTCCATATTCGCATCTCCTGCTCCTAGATAACGAAGAAGTAATTGTAATTCACGAGCAAACTTAACTGCAGTCTCTGCATCATGTATAACAGGTTCTGTTACAAGTTCCATTAGTGGTACACCTGATCTATTAAAGTTTATTAGACTTTTATGATGAGTATCATGAGTAGATTGAGCTGTATCTTCTTCTAAATGAATTCTAGTGATCTTCACACCCATTAATTCACCACCTGACACTAGAGGATATTTATACTGACTTATTTGATATCCCTTTGGAATATCTGGATAGAAATAATTCTTTCTATCCCATTCAGTAAAGTCAGCTATATCCCCTTTCAAGGCATTACCTATCTTTAATACGTGTTTTATAGCCTCTTTATTTAATACTGGTAGAGTTCCAGGATGTCCGAGACATATAGGGCAAACATTAGTATTAGACTTTTCTTCATCCGGATCGTTCTTGCAATGACAAAACATCTTTGATTTTGTCTTCAATTCTGCATGTATTTCAAGCCCAATAGTGGCTATGTATTTGGAACCGCCTTTATCCATATAGATTCTATACTACTATTTTCTTAGTCTCTTTACAATCTCATCATTTAACTTCTTCACAGCTTCATCATCTAGTATAGAAACAGTCAATATATCTTTATTATATTTTGATAATTTTTTAATAGAATCCTTTATAGTCTTTTCATCTACTGTATCAGTTTTTGTAAGTATTATAGTCTCACCTTTTTTATCCAAATCTTGACCATATTTCTCTAATTCATTTCTTATTATTTTATATACATTAACCATATCTTCATTTTCAAGTGAAATAAGATGCAATAGATGTCTTGTACGCTTAACATGACGTAGGAATTTATGACCAAGACCTTTACCTTCATGTGCGCCCTCTATGAGACCAGGTATATCTGCCAAAATAAAACCACCAGACAAAGCACCTAGATTCGGCTCCAGAGTAGTGAATGCATAACTACCAACCAAAGCATTAGCATTAGAAATAGAATTGAGTAAAGATGATTTGCCAGCATTAGGCAAACCTATAAGCCCAGCATCAGCCACAAGTTCTAATTCAATATGAAAATCTGCTTCTTCACCTTCTTTACCTCCTGTAGATTCCTGTGGAGTTGTATTTACTGATGATTTGTAATGTTCATTACCCAAGCCTCCCCTACCACCCTTAAGCAATAGAATAGTCTGACCATCTTCTTTTAAATCTATTATTCTATTCATACGAGTATCTGTTATAAGAGATCCAACAGGAAGATCGATAATAAGATCTTTACCATCTTTACCGTGCATACTATCTTTCATACCATCACCACCTCTACCAGCTTCGAAACTTTTCAGATTCTTATATCTTGCTAGTATTCCTAGATCTCTAACAGCATGAACATATACATCACCACCCTTTCCACCATTACCGCCCGATGGACCTGCAAATTCTTTTCCACGTTCATGAAGCCAACGTACCACGCCGTCGCCACCATCACCCGCCTTTATATGGAATGTTAAATCATCAATGAAAGCCATATAATTTATATTCTTGTTGTTCTATATATCTCAAGTAAAGCAAAAACAAAAGCTAGAACTAGAGGACCTAGTATAAAGCCTACAACTCCAAATAAAGATATTCCACCAAGTACAGAAAGTAGAATAAAGAATGGATGAATATTTATACCTTTATTCATAAGAATAGGTCCAAGAGTATTATCTATAAGCCCAACAGCAAGCATACCCCAAACAAGAAGACCTATAGCATAAGAAGTAGATCCAGTGAAAAATAGATAAAGTATTCCAGGAACTATAACAAGAGATGTACCGAAGCCAGGTATAAGAGCGGCTACAGCAGCGATACTTCCCCATATAGCAGGACTAGGAACACCGAATATAGCGAAACCTATACCAGTAAGTATTCCTTGTATAAGACCAACAATAAGACTTCCAGCTACTATAGAATATATTGTTTGTTCCAATCTTTTCAAAATCCTTTCATCGTGTTCATCACCCAATGGACTTAAAGATATAATATTCTTTTTGAATTCTCTTCCATCTCTCAAGAAATAAAATAGAGCCAAGAAAGCAATGAACAATCCCATTCCTATTTTACTTATACCATTAAATAAAGTATCTATATTTGAATAAGCCCATTCCAAGAAACTCTGAAAATATTCTGTAACATTTAGAGAATCAAAGCTTATTGGTTGAAATACATTAAAGAATAAATCAGATAATCTCTCTGATGCGTTATTTAAAAGAATAATTACAGTTGAACGACTAGATTCTTCTGTTAAGAAATAATAAGCATTCTGTATTTCTTCATATAATTTACCAGCTATTAGAAATCCTGGAATAATAACTATTATAGCCACAATAGCTATACTGATAAAAGCCGCCACAGAACTTCTATCATTATTTGGGAATAATTTCCTAAGTATAAAATGATGCATTGGGCTGAATACAACAGCAAGAGTTGTAGCAAGCACTACAGGAGTAAGAAACGGTATAAATATAAATACCGCAAGAATAGAAGAAGCTATAAGAATAGCTATAAAAAAGTGATTGGATGAACGGTTATTCATAAGGCTATATTAACAGATATTATGAAATAAGTGAAGGCAGATGTCTATTTGATAAAATATTTTTATTTTATCAAAATATCTAGTTTAATTAAGAAAATATAATAGAAAATCTAGACGTTACCATGACACTTCTTATACTTCTTCCCTGAACCACAAGGACATGGATCATTTCTACCGACTTCGGCTTTCTTGATTGTATTTTGATTTGTATTCAGTTTATTATTACCATCACCCTTGGTTATATTCTCTGCATTGTCATGAACTTCTTTTAATTCTACTGCTTCTGGTGTAACTATACCTAAAGCTATATGTGGTAATAGATTTAATATTTGATTATTTATTGCTTCTTGCATTTCTTTGAATAATCTCAATCCTTCCTTCTTATATTCAACCAATGGATCTCTTTGACCATAAGCACGAAGATTTACACTAGATCTTGTATAATCCATAACTTCTAGATGTTCTACCCAATACATATCTATTGCCTGTAGCATTAATTGTCTGGAAACAGTAAGGAATCTTTCTTTTCCTATTTGTTTTATTTTATTTTCAACTATTTTTAAATTCTTTTCTTTATTCTCTAAATCATTATTTATTATTTCAACGATTTTTTCATCAATAAAGTTCAAATCACCTTTCAATATTGATCTTCTACGTTCGTATATTGTCTTTCTCTGATGATTCAAAATATCATCGTATTCTAGAACATGTTTTCTAGAATCAAAATTAAAGCCTTCTATCTTTGTTTGAGCACTTTCTAGAGATCTTGTTATTATTCTATTTTCTATAGCTTGATCTTCTGCAAGATTCAATCTTCCCATAAGTCCCTTTACGGTATCACCAGCGAAAACTCTCATTAGAGAATCTTCGAGAGAAACGAAGAATTGTGTAGCTCCAGGATCACCCTGACGTCCCGAACGACCACGAAGCTGATTATCTATTCTTCTGGCTTCATGTCTTTCTGTGCCGAGAACGAATAATCCACCTATGGATTTTACTTTTTCATACAATTCCTTACTACTTGGATTACCTCCAAGTTTTATATCGACACCACGACCGGCCATATTTGTAGCTATAGTAACTCCTCCTATTTTACCGGCTTGAGCGATAATCTCTCCTTCTCTTTCATGATTCTTAGCATTCAATATTTCATGTTTTATACCTTCAGCTTTTAAAAATTGAGATAGTATTTCATTTTTCTCAATAGAAACAGTACCGATGAGCACCGGCTGTCCTATTTTATTTAATTCTTTAACTTTCTTTGCTATGGCTTTGAATTTACCTATTTCTGTTTGAAAAATTAAATCATTATGATCTATACGGCTTACAGGTTTATTCGTTGGCACAACTATAGTTTCTAAACCATAAACTTTATAGAATTCTTCACTTGAAGTTATAGCTGTACCTGTCATACCAGAAAGCTTTTTGTATAATCTAAAATAATTCTGGAAAGTAATAGAAGCAAAGGTTCTTGATTCTTTCTGTACTGGAACATTTTCTTTTGCTTCTATGGCTTGATGTAGACCTTCTGACCAACGTCTACCTGGTTGTATACGTCCTGTGAATTCATCAACTATCAATATTTCATTATCTTTGACTACGTATTCTTTATTCAAATGAAATACTGCTTTCGCTCTTATGGCAGTTTCTAAATGATGAACATATTTCATACCTTTATCTGTATAAATATTCTCAACTCCGAGCTTTTTCTCGACTTTATCTATTCCTTTTGGAGTAATTGATATGCTTTTATGCTTTTCATCAACAGTATAATCCTCATCTTGCACGAGATCTTTGGTTATATCAGCAAATATTCTATATAGATTCTCAGAATCTGCAGTAGGTGCAGAAATAATAAGAGGTGTACGAGCTTCATCGATAAGAATAGAATCGATTTCATCTACAATTGCATAATAAAAATCTCTTTGACGTAATTTATTTTCTTCATATTCGAGATTATCGCGTAGATAGTCAAAACCAAACTCATTATTTGTACCATAAGTAATATCTGCCATATAAGCATCATGACGAGTTACCGGTCTAAGGAATTCATGTACAACATGGAATGAACCAGTTTCATCTCTTGTCTTATCCAAAGGGTCTGTATTATTAGCAGAAGAAGTATTATCTTCATTGCGGCCTGATGAAGACAATACTTCTTCTGCATTCACATGCTTTGCATCATAGATAAAAGAAGATTCATGATTTATTACTCCTACAGATATACCTAAAGCATCATATATTTGACCCATCCATACAGCATCACGGCGAGATAGATAATCATTCACAGTAACTATATGAACTCCTCTGCCAGTTAAAGCATTCAAATATGCTGGTAAAGTCGCCACTAAAGTCTTACCTTCTCCAGTACGCATTTCACCTATATTTCCATTATGAAGTATTGCACCACCAATAATCTGTACATCGAAATGTCTTTGTCCTAAAGTTCTTTTTGAAACTTCTCTAACCATAGCAAAGGCTTCCGGTAGAATCTCATCTAATATGATTTTCTGTTCTTTATTGTCTTTACCAGAAAGTCTATTCTTGAATTCTAAAGTCTTAGCTTTTATTTCATCATTTGATAATTTAGCAATAGAGTCTTCAAAGGAATTAACCTTTGAAACAATGGGATTATAGGCCTTTAAAGCCTTTTTATTTTGATCACCGAATATGTTTTTTATCGAAAATGCCATGAATTGCACTATATCATATTTTCAATATTTTTTCAGTAAATATATTCAACTTCCATATCTATATCAATATTTACTCTATCTTTAACTATTTTCTTTATTTCATTAGCGAAATCTATTATTTCTTTAGATTTTGCATTATTTTCATTGATTATTACTAAAGCTTGATTCTTATATAGACCTACATTACCTTTTTTAATGCCTTTATATTCACATATATGATCAATTATCCAAGCAAGCGATACTTTTACTTTATCTTTATAATCTGTTGTATAAATAGGTAAATTGGGATATTTTTCTTTTATTTCATTCGCTTTACATAAATCAATAATAGGATTTTTGAAAAATGATCCAGCAGTACCTATGAGATTTATATTTGGTAATTTATTTTTTCTTATAAAAATAATTGCTTCACGAACTTGATATAGATCTGGTTTATCTATTTTTTTATTTATAAAATATTCCTTTAAATCTTTATAAGATATATTTATATTATCATTCTTGAATAATCTAAAAGTAACAGAAATGATGATAAATCTTCTATTTGATCTTTTGAATAAACTATCTCTGTATGAGAAATTACAATCTTTATTTTTTATAATTAAAAAAGAATTTGATTCTACATCGAAAACTCTAACTTCACATATTGAATCCTTTACCTCACATCCATAAGCACCTATATTCTGTACTGGAGAAGCTCCTACGGTACCAGGTATACCAGATAGATTCTCTAAACCATACAATCCCTTTTTTACACATTCATTGACGAAATCATCCCATATTTCACCTGAATTCGCTTTTATATATACCTCTTTATTTTCAATATTAAAATTATCTTTGATATCCGAATTATCTTTAATATCAAAATCAATTCCTTTTATTTCCATTTTTATAACAAAACCATCAAATCCATTATCAGAGACTAATATATTTGATCCGCCACCTAAAATAAAATATTTTAATTTATTTATTTTTATAAACTCTAATGCTTCTAATAAATCTTTTTCATTATAAATAATAGAGAAAAATCGGGCATTTCCCCCGATTCTAAATGTGGTGAACTCTTTTAGACTTTTATTCTCTTCTATTTTCATGATTTTCAAGTAAATCAAACTTGGCAAATAAGAAAATCGGCTCGCCGATCTTGCGGTCGGAAGCTCTTTTTCTTTACTCCGTACACTCGTAAAGAAAAAGACTTCCTCCCCGTCGGCTCACACGATTTTCTAGTTTGTAATATTCCATACTAGAAAATTGAGACTTGG
>JBPOID010000001.1:0-113491 GCA_052034805.1 Candidatus Tayloriibacteriota bacterium | reverse complement strand
CCAAGATAAAAGATATGAAATGGTTACAATGGATAAAGAACTTAGTTATATATACCTATACCAGAGTCATAGACGGTATGATTGACTTTGGTAATCTCCTTATCACTCATAAAATGGGGGATGAGGTTTATACGGTGAGGGGGTAGAAGGTAAAAGTTCTAATTATTATAATCTAGAAATAATGATTAATCTGTGATATAAATTATCACAGATTGTTTTGTTGGAAAATCGAAAAAAAGGAAACTCTATGAATCTTACTACTCCCGAATCCTTATGTATGTTGAGTGATAATGATATAGATACTATTTTCAGATTCACTGTCCGCATTGCTACTAAAAAGATTCGTGAATTCCGTCTCCAATTAAAAAATGGAACAGTAGAATGTGGAAATGGAAATAATCCGGTCAAGGATTTCAGCATCTCCATTCAAGAACTTTATATCAAGCAGATCAAATCTTTTCTGCCGACACATGGAATAATCGCGAAAGAGGGCAAAAATGGACCCACAACGATTTCTTCTTCTCTTAAACCCGGACTATACTGGAGTATTGATTCTATAGATGGAATCAATGCTTTGGTTAATGGTCAATCAAGTGGAATATCCACCGGAGTCTGTCTCTTCAGTAATGAAAGATTCATCTCTGCTTATGTTGGAGATGTTTGTACTCAAGAGGTCTTTGGTTTCTGTGTTGGGAAAAATACTGTGTATCAATATATTGATGACAGTGAGAACAGATTGATGGTCAATACGAAACCTCTGTCTCAAGCCAGATTGCTTCTGAGAGCATTACCAAGACAGCATTCAGATCTCGTCGTAGAATTAGTGAGTCATTTCGATAATTTTCTGATTCGTGGTGGTGGCATCAGTTCATGGATTATATCCTTATGGACTGGTGAAGCTATGGCAGCGGTTATTCCTGATTCTATCGAGTATCCATGGGAAAGGAATCCTATATACGCCATATCTCTTGCACTTGGATTTGTTTTTCTCAGGCCGAGCAAAGACGGTCTAGCTTGGAACAAATACATCCCTGATCCAGTTTTCGCTAGTAGAACTGTCCCGCACGATATTCTCATTATTCATGGGGATATTTGGAAACAGATTTGCGGTGAACATTGATACCGCTTTTCGCACAAACACAAAGGCATCGACTAATAACCGATGCTTTTTATTTATATAGATATGGTATAGAATTATTGTGTAAATATAAAATAATATGAAAACAAAAATAAAAAATAAAGATAAGGGTTTCATTGCTCAGGGCATAATAGCAATAGTTGTTATAGCTATAGTAGGTGGAACTTTTTATGTCAGCACATTGAACAAGAATAAGAATATTCAAAATGAAGATAATACAAGATTAGATAATAATAAGATTTCTTTGAATAAAGACTCAGCGACTGATTCTTCATCAGAATGGAAGACATATACTAGTAAAAAAAATGATTTTAGTTTCCAATATCCGTCGAATTGGTCTGTTTGCGATAATAAATCTCCTGATGTCGAATATGTAAGGGTATCAGTTGATTGTGTTAGATCACAGACAAATCTAGCAGATTATTTTACGGTAAGAAATATTGGAGATATAGATCTAGGTCAATTACAATCAGGTACAATGAAATCTGATACAGGTTGGAATACTTTTTCTCAAAATAATTTGATGAGATCTATATATTATCAGACAAAAAATATTAATTTAGTGTTAGTTGTTAACGATATATCTAATAAAGATACTCTAGATAATATTAAGTCAACTTTCAAACTTATTTCTTCAGATAAATTACCTGTAATTACATCTATTTCTCAATCATCAGGTCCAATTGGAACTATTATTACTTTGATAGGAACAAACCTTGCTGGATTTGAAGGTGATTTAAATGCAATTATTGAAAATGAAAAAGGTGAAACTGCTTTTCTTCCAGGTATTGGTTCAGTACCTGTAAATGATAAAATAATAAAAATCAAAATCGAAAGTCAGTTATGTAAAAAGGATAATAGTTATTCTGGAAAACCATGTGAATCATATCTAAATATTATCCCTGGAACATATAATATTTATACTGCTCCATGGGGTAAAATTAGTAATAAAGTTAAGTTTACAGTGACGAATTCTGGAATAACTATAAAGGGATGGATTAGAGGAAAGATACAGAATCTTACTTTACAGGAAGTTTCAAATAGTTTTATTAAAAATAATGATGGTATTGTTGGTAATGATTCATATTCTGGTAGAAACTTCACACTCTCCTTTAATAATAGTAAGTGTTATAGATATAGTTCATCTGTATCTAAGGGTGAAATATCTTGTAGTGAAAGTGATAGTATAGGAATTATTGGTGAAAGAGTGAGGGTTATTGGTAATATAAGCGGTAATAATTTGAATGTTATTACTTTGGAAGATGTAACCAAATTGCCGATTTCAGAATGGTAAAATATTTAATCAAATATAGTATAAAATTATAAAGATGAAAAACAAAATACTTTTGGCTTCTGATCATGCTGGATTTGAATTAAAGAATAAAATTTTTCAATTCTTGAAAGATGAAGGCTTTGATGTTACAGATATGGGTGCTCATGTTATGGATAAAGACGATGATTATCCAAAGATAATGATACCTGTAGCGATGAGAATAGTAAGCAATCCAGAAAATACTAAAGCAATAATATTCGGTAAAAGTGGACAAGGCGAAGCCATGATAGTCAATCGTTTCCCTGGCATAAGAGGAGCTGTGTATTATGGTGATACAAAAGATGGAAATAATACAGGAATGGAAATCATACGTCTTTCAAGAGAACATAATGATGCTAATGTTCTATCTATAGGTGCTGGTTTCGTAAATGAAGAAGAAGCTATAAAAGCTGTGAAGTTGTGGGTATCAACACCTTTTAGTGGTGATCCGAAACATATGAGGAGAATAGAAATGTTAGATAATATAGAATAATTAATATTGAATAATAATCATTATGGAAATAATACCTGCTATATTGCCGAAAGATTTTTCTGAAATTGAAGAAAAAATTAATCTAATAAAAGGTCTTGCAAAAGTTGTACAAATAGATATTTGTGATGGGAAATTTGTTCCTTCTATAACTTGGCCATTAAAGAAGCCCGATATCAATTATGAATCAATATTAAAAGAAGAAAGAGGAATGCCAGAATGGGAAAGTTTGGATTATGAATTCGATCTTATGATAGATAATCCAGAACTTTCTATTGAGAATTGGATAGCTTTGGGCGGGATAAGGATTGTAATACATGCGGGAGCGAAGGGTGATATAGAGAAAGCTATAGATATAGCTTCAGATAGGGCAGATATAGGATTAGGTTTGCATATAGATAATCCAATTAATCTAATAGATAAATATAAAGATAAAATAAAATACATACAGTTAATGGGTATAGATAAAGTAGGATTTCAAGGTCAACCTTTCGATACAAAAGTTTTAGATAAAATAAAAGAAGTTAAAGAAAAATATCCAGATTTGCCTATACAGATAGATGGAGCGGTAAATCTAGAAGATGCTTTGGACTTGAAAAACGCGGGAGCAAATAGATTGGTAGTTGGTTCTGCTTTATTCAAATCAGATAATATTGTGGATACTTATAAAGAATTCAAATCTATTTAAATGTTATAATGATTGCATAAATAAATGCCATCATCACTTACAGATCAAAAAATAAAACTTCTAGAAGATAAAGCACATGCTATACGTGAATCCATAGTTGATATGCTTATAGAAGCTAAATCCGGACATACTGCAGGGCCTCTTGATATGGCTGATATTTTTTCTTATTTATATTTTCATGCTTTGAAACATGATCCGAAGAAACCAGATTGGGAATATAGAGATAGATTGATACTTTCTAATGGTCATATTTGTCCAGTCCTATACGCAACACTTGCTCATTCTGGATATTTTTCTATAAATGAATTAAAGACTTTGAGAAAATTCGGTTCGAGACTTCAAGGTCATCCACATAGGGAATTTTTCCCAGTTATGGAAAGTTCATCTGGACCTTTGGGTTCTGGTTTATCTCAAGCTGTTGGTATGGCTTTGGCTGAAAGAATGGATTTTGGCAGGACTTCTGGAAAACAATTTGTTTGTCTTACTGGTGATGGAGAATTAGACGAAGGACAAAATTGGGAAGCAATAATGCTTGCCGGTAAAGAGAAAATACAGAATCTAACAGTCTTTATAGACAGAAATAATATTCAAATAGATGGATTCACAGAAGATATAATGCCACTTAACCCTATAGCGGACAAATGGCGCGCGTTCAACTGGCATGTCCAAGAAATAGATGGTCATAATTTCAGAGCTATAGATTCTGCATGGACTCAAGCTATATCATCTTTCGATAGGCCATCAGTTATTATCTGCTATACCATAGCTTCAAAAGGCATACCGGAATTCGAAAGGAAATATGAATGGCATGGCAAACCGCCTACAACTCCTGATGAAATAGCTATAGCGAGAAAAGCTCTTCATGAAGTTAGAACCATGGGAGGCAAGGTCAAAGGTGAACATGAATAAAAATCAAAAATATGTTAAATCCAGAACAAAAATTAAATCCTAAACTTTGGAATAATGATATTGAACAATTACCAATAAGAAAAGGTTTTGGTGAAGGACTTCTAATATCTGCCGATAAAGATAGAAGAATTGTTGGACTTTGTTCTGATCTAACAGAATCAACTCAAATGCATTTATTTAGAAATAAATATCCTGAAAGATTCGTACAAATAGGTATTGCAGAACAGAATCTGGCTAGTGTTGCATCTGGACTCGCTGCTATGGGTAAAATACCTTTTATTACTTCTTATGCTATGTTTTCTCCTGGTAGGAATTGGGAACAGATCAGAACTACTATTTGTTATAACGATAGACCTGTAAAGATAGCTGGTTCACATGCTGGAGTATCTGTAGGACCTGATGGTGGAACACATCAAGCCATAGAAGATATGGCAATAACTAGAGTAATACCAAATATGGTGGTGATTTCACCTTGTGATTCTATAGAAGCTAGAAAAGCTACTATTGCTTGCGCTACTACGAAATTCCCTACATATATACGTTTGGCAAGAGAGAAGACTCCTATCATTACAACAGATAATACTCCTTTCGAAATAGGTAAGGCCCAACTTTTATTTTATCCTGATAAAGGTGAGAGGGCAGATGTCGCTATTGTGGCTACTGGAGCATTGGTATACAAGGCATTAAGAGTTGCAAATGAATTAGAAAAAGAAGGTATAAAAATAAAAGTATTAAATCTGGCAACGATAAAGCCTCTGGATGAGGAGGCAATATGGAAATTAGCTCATGAGGCGGGTGCAATGGTTACGGTAGAGGAACATCAAGTGGCGGGTGGAATGGGAAGTGCTATAGCTGAATGTTTAGCTAGGAATTATCCAATACCTATAGAGTTTATAGGTGTTAAAGATAAGTTTGGACAATCAGGAACTCCAGATGAACTTATAGAATATTATGGTATGGGAGAAAAGAGTATAAAAGAAGCAGTAAAAAAAGTTCTGCTTAGGAAAAAATAAAATAATATTTCAGACAATATAGAAATAATATACAAAATTAATATAATTAAGATAAATAATATAAAAGGGCAAGAATCATGACGACTCTTGCCCTTTCAGTCATGCAAATGGTCTACACCACCACTGCTTAACATTACGACATAATCCCATTCTCTCGCACTGGCTCTGTTGTCTGTTTGTTGTGTTTCTTCTCCGTTATTCGGAGTTGTTGCTTCTCCGTTACTCGGAGCCGTTTTAGGTTTTGTCTTGCAAGGACAATTGATGCAACCTCTGCTACATCTTTTTGTCTTTGTAGAGACATTACTAGTTCTCATTCTGGGATAATTTTATCACTTATATAATTATGAGTAAATATTATTTTATGCACTTTATACTTTATATATAATTGCTTTTGTTTTTATTTTATATTAAAATATTATCCATGAATTTATTTATATCAAAGGTCAAGCTGTCATGTATTCTCACTAATGTCTTTAGTGATAATGTTTGGAGTTTGTCTTTGTAATAAATCTCTAAGTTAAATAAAAAGATTGATTATACAAACAAGCTCCAAACAACGGAGCTTGTTTGCTATCCTGTTTATTCAGGAATGAGGCAAAAAAAGTACAAAAACAAAAATAAAAAAGGAAAAGGAAAAACTATGAGTGCTCATACGCTCGATGCCGATGTTAATCTCTTTCGCAAGAAAGATGAAAGCTCTGTTTTTACTGGTATGCCAAGGCATGGTAGTGTAGCTTGGCGTAGGGTTGGCAGTGAATGGGTGGAACTCATTTATTGGCAACTTAATTCTTTTGGGGGAATTGGATGGGTTACTATCGAGGAATTCAGGGATAGGAAGAGAAATAAGAAATCTTCCAATAACTATTTCTATCGTCTTCATCCACATCTCCTCAGGGAGAAGATAAATGCCAAACGTGGAAATAGAAGAGAACTTCGCGTTTTCAAATCTATTTTCGATGAAGGTGATGATGGCTTATCTCATGATAATCTACCCCATGGTAAAATCGTGGTTTGCGTAGATTTCAAACATGATACTGGTGCACGTCATGTCACAGCTTTCATGGATTAGTATTTCTTCCCAAAACCGTCTCGGCTTGTTCCGAGCGGTTTTTTTATAAGAAAAACCGCCACTTTATATTTAAAGTGACGGTCTTTGGTATTTGCTACACTATCCGTTAGTGTATCTGGCAAGCACCATAGTGATCTCGCCGGTCTCGAGATCAACATAACTATCGATAATAGTCGAGTAAGCCAACTGACCGCTGATATCGATCTTCTCCCCGACTTTTTTGGTTACTAACTTCACCTCACTGACTACCTTGCCGGGGATAGTCGGAAAGGTGACTTTGAATACCTTGCCGGTGGCGTTGTCGATTTCGGTGGGCTTTTGAGTGGTTTTTCCTTCGATATTAGGATTAGGAGTCATATTGTTGTCCTCGTTTGGTTTTGTTGTACTGCCTGTAATAATAGTATCATACTATTCTATATTAGTCAATACTTATAATTATCGTGTATTTAAGGTATATTAATGGTCTAATTATGTCTATATTCAAAATCGCTTCAAAATTCGATCCAGCAGGAGATCAGCCAAAAGCTATAAAAGAATTAGTAAATGGTTTGGATAAGGGTTATATGCGCCAAACCCTTTTTGGTGCTACTGGTACTGGTAAGACTTTTACCGCGGCTTCTGTAATACAGAAATTCAATAAACCTACTTTAGTAATAGCACATAATAAAACTCTAGCAGCACAATTGGCTCAGGAATACAGAGAATTTTTCCCAGAGAATGCTGTGCATTATTTCGTATCATATTATGACTATTATCAGCCAGAAGCATATATGCCTGTAACTGATACATATATAGAGAAAGAAGCAATGATCAATGAAGAGATAGAAAGATTACGCCATGCTTCTACTCAAGCTCTTCTTACTAGAAAAGATGTAATAATAGTTGCATCTGTATCTTGTATATATGGTTTAGGTAGTCCTGTAGAATATGAAAAAGTTAATTTGAAACTATATAAAGGATTAAAGTCTTCTAGAGCAGAGCTTATACGCAAATTGATAGATATACATTTCGAAAGAACAACTGCAGATCTAACTGCGGGTACATTCCGTGCTTTGGGTAATATGATAGAAATAATGCCAGTAAATGATAAAACAATATTTCGTATAAATTACAATGACAATGCAATAGATAATATAATAGAGCTCGATCCTATAACTCGTAGTATAAAGAAAGAACATGAGACAATTTTCCTTTTCCCCGCGAAACATTTCATAAGCAATGATGAGCAGTCGAAGAAAGCTTTCAAAACAATACAAAAAGAATTAGATCAAAGATTAAAAGAATTAGAAAAAGCAGGGAAGAATCTAGAAGCTGAAAGATTAAAAAGAAGAGTGAAATATGATTTGGCTTTAATACGCGAAATAGGGTATTGCAATGGTATAGAGAATTACTCACGGCATTTTTCTGGTAAAAATGCAGGAGATCCACCTGATACTCTACTATCATATTTCCCTCATAAAAAGGATGGTAGTCCAGATTTCTTGACTATTATAGATGAATCTCATGTTACCATACCACAGCTTAATGGTATGTATGCTGGTGATGCTTCTAGAAAAGAAACCCTTGTTAATTTCGGCTTTAGACTTCCATCAGCAAAGGATAATAGACCACTCAAATTTAATGAATTCGAAGAAAGTATAGGCCAAGTAATATATACATCAGCTACTCCAGGTAAATATGAGATAGAAAAAAGTGAACAAATAGTAGAACAAATAATTCGTCCTACTGGTCTTATAGATCCTGTAATAGAGATAAAACCAGTTGGGGAAAAAGGTGAATACAAAGGACAAATAGTAGATTTTATAGAAAGAGCTGAAGAAGTAATAAAAAAGGGTGAAAGAGCCATAGCCACAACTCTTACAAAGAAAATGGCAGAAGATTTGTCTATATATTTAAAAGAAAAAGGAATCAAAGCCGAATATTTGCATAGTGATATAAAGACTATTGATCGTATCACTATACTTACTGATTTTCGTAAAGGTAAATTTGATTGTATTGTTGGTGTAAATCTATTACGAGAAGGATTGGATTTACCAGAAGTATCTCTTATAGGAATACTCGATGCTGATAAAGAAGGATTTCTCCGATCAGAAACTTCTCTTATACAGATTATCGGTCGTGCCGCGCGAAATGTATTCGGCAAAGTTATACTTTATGCCGATGTTATAACTGGTTCTATAGATAGAGCAATAAAAGAGACGGATAGAAGAAGAGCTATACAGATTGCACATAATAAAAAATATAATATAACTCCAAAAACTATTCTAAAGAAAATACATGATATTACAGATGAATTAAGAAGTGATCATGATAAAGCAGTTAGAGAATTGATAAAAATCGATACTGAGTTTATAAATAATAATCCAGAAAAGATAATAAAAGAAAAAGAAAAAGCCATGGAAGAAGCCGTGAAAATACTAGATTTCGAAACAGCAGCACTTATAAGAGATGAGCTTATAGAATTAAAGAAAATTATAAAATCTGAAAAAGTGGAAAAGTAAAATACCAATTTTAGTATATGGTATAATATATATCACATACAATAATGTCTAAGGTTCTATTAAATTCTTAAAATGGCCAATCAAAAAAATGAGAAAATACTTCTCGCTATAAGCAATAAATCATTCTCAATGATATTGAGCGAGAAATTGAATAAAAGAGGCTATGCAACTCTAGTTATAGATAATGGTGAAGAAGCTTTGAAATATATGAGAGAACAGAATCCCGATATAGCTATTATTGATCTTATATTATCTGTTAAAGATGGTTATGAAGTTCTTTCGGAGAAAAGTCTAGACAGATTTATTACAAAGATTCCTGTTATGGTTATGTCTAATTCTGGTTCACCTATAGAAGTGAGAAGAATACCTTCTACATCCAGTGTGAAAGACTATATTATAAAGACTCATATAGAACCAGAAGAAGTCGTAGAAAAAATAGAGAAGTTTTTCGGTCATCAATATGTCAAAGAAATAGATGATTCTAAGAAAAACTTTATACATAGACCTCAAAAGAAAATATTATGGATTGAAGATGATAAACTTCTCGGAATGATTCTAATGAAAAAGTTCGAATCCTATGGTCATATAGTATATAAAGCAGAAAATGGTAATGAAGCATTAGGATTACTCAATAAAGATAAACCAGATGTAATACTTCTGGATATTCTATTACCAGATATGGATGGATTCGTATTCTTGCAGAAAATAAAGATGAATGAGAATTTTAGAAATGTACCTGTTATAGTTCTTTCTAATGTTAGTAAGGAAAGTGATAGAGAAAAAGCAAAAGCTCTAGGTGCGGTAAAGTATCTAGTAAAAGCCGTTGTATCCCTCGATGAAATCGTTAAAGAGGTTGATAAATTGACAAAATAGCTCTCTTATTTTGCATATATAAATATAAATGTTATAGTTACGCCATGAATATTGGGGAGGGGGTGAAAACCTCACTTATTTTTCAAGTTTCTATATATGAAAAAGGAAGAAAAGATCAATAAAAATGAGGATAAAATAATAGTTAAGGGTGCCAGAACACATAACCTTAAGAATATTACTGTAGAAATGCCTCGCAATAAAATAGTTGCAATAACAGGACTTTCTGGTTCCGGTAAATCTTCTCTTGCTTTCGATACTATATTCGCTGAAGGACAAAGAAGATATGTAGAATCTCTTTCTTCATATGCGAGACAATTCCTCCGTCAAATGCAGAAACCCGATGTGGATGAAATCATAGGTCTTTCTCCTGCTATATCTATAGATCAAAAGAGTAGATCGAATAATCCTCGTTCAACTGTAGCTACTATAACAGAAATATATGATTATCTTAGAATATTATTCGCTAGAGTTGGAAAACCTCATTGTCTAGAATGTGGAAGAATAATACATAGAATATCAAAAGAAGAAATATTAGATACCGTAATAAAACAAGTATCTTCATATAATAGAAGCTCACAGAAAGTGATGGGAGTAGGTATAGATAATGCAAAAATAAAGATATTTGCACCCGTAGTTCTAGGTAGAAAAGGGGAATACTATCAATTATTATACGATTTACTCGGTAAGGGCTATGACAAGGTAAAAGTTGATGGAAAGCTCATGAAGCTCCGAGAGCAGATAATGATGGATAAGAATAAAAAGCATGATATAGATATATTGGTTGATGAAATTTTCTTAAGTGAATTCAAAAATAAAAAACAATTCGAGAATGCTCGTGAACGTCTATCTGAATCATTAGAAAAGGCAATAGATGAAGCTCAAGGTTTGATAAAAATAGAATTCCCTGATGAAGAAAAACTAATGTCAGTGAAATTCATGTGTCCTTATGATGGATTTTCATATCCAGAAATAGAACCTAGATTATTCTCTTTCAATTCTCCTTATGGTGCATGTCCAGATTGTAATGGTCTAGGTACTAGAGAATTCTTTAGTAATGAAACATGTCCTGTATGTAAAGGCGCTAGACTTCGCCCAGAAGCTCTACATGTAAAAATAGATGATAAAAATATAGTAAATATAACTTCTATGTCTATAGAAGAAGCTATTGTCTTTTTCAATGATATAAAATTAACAGAAACAGAAAAAGAAATAGCAAAAGTAATACTAAAAGAAATAGAATCAAGACTTAGATTCATGATAAATGTAGGTATAGAATATCTGACATTGGATCGTCGTGCTCATACTCTCTCTGGTGGTGAAGCTCAACGTATAAGATTGGCTTCTCAGCTCGGTTCAGGACTTGTCGGTGCATTATATGTACTAGATGAACCTACTATAGGACTTCATCAAAGAGATAATGATAGATTGATAAATACTCTAGTAGATCTTCGTGACCTAGGGAATACAATAGTGGTTGTAGAGCATGATGAAGATACTATGTTTGCTTCTGATTATATTATAGATATAGGTCCTGGAGCGGGTGTACATGGTGGTGAAGTTGTTGTTTCTGGATATTTGGACAAACTTCTAACTGCAAAGAAAAATGATTCGAATTCTCTAACACTTTCATATTTGCGCGGAGAGACCAAGATAGATATACCCAATGATAGGAGAGAAGCGAAGGGTAAAATAATGATAAGAGGTGGAAATATATTCAATATAAAAGATATGAATATAGATATACCTCTTGGATCTTTCAATGTTATAACCGGAGTATCTGGTTCTGGAAAATCTTCTCTTATGTATGAGATTTTATATAAAAATCTTCAAGGAAAATTAGAGAGAAGACATCGTACTGCAAATATTTATAATTGTAATAGTTTTACAGGTAGTGAATATGTAAGTCGAGTTATTCTCATAGATCAATCACCTATAGGGCGTACACCGCGGTCAAACCCTGTAACATATACCGGCGCGTGGCAACATATAAGAGATCTATTATCTTCATCTTCTGAGGCACGCGCGCGGGGTTGGGGTTCTGGAAGATTTTCTTTTAATGTAAAGGGTGGACGTTGTGAAGCCTGTGAAGGAAATGGTGAAATAGCTGTTGAAATGCACTTTTTGCCTACTGTATATGTTCCTTGCGAAGTCTGTGGTGGAAAGAGATTCATGAAAGAAACTCTAGAAATAAAATATAAAGGAAAAAATGTATACGATATACTCCAAATGACAGTAGAAGAAGCTTTGAAATTCTTTGATGATATACCTGCTGTAAGTGATAGATTAAGAACTTTAGAAGAAGTAGGTCTAGGATATTTGAAATTAGGTCAAAGTGCCACAACTCTATCCGGTGGTGAAGCCCAGCGCGTGAAGATTTCATCAGAACTTTATCGCGCTCATTTACAAAAGACTATTTATCTTTTAGACGAACCTACTGTAGGACTTCATTATGAAGATGTGAGAAAATTGATAGAAATACTCCAAAGTCTGGTGAATAAAGGCAATACCGTCGTTGTTATAGAACATAATCTAGATTTGATAAAGTGTTCAGATTATATTATAGATATAGGTCCAGAAGGAGGTTTTCGAGGTGGCAAAGTCATAGCCAAGGGTAGACCAGAAGATATAGCAAAGAATGACAAATCTTATACTGGTAAATATCTAAAAAGAGTTTTGAATAAAAAATAGTTTTGAATAGAAAATAAATGAATATAGAATCATTAAAAAAGATAAATCTTCCAGATTCTCCTGGTGTTTATTTCTTCAAGGATAATCAAGATAATATACTATATATAGGTAGAGCCACATCTCTTCGTGATCGTGTAAGAAGTTATTTTTCATCTGATCTTATCGCTACTCGAGGCCCTTTGCTCGTAGATATGATTACAAAATCAGATAAGATTGATTATATAGAAACAGATTCAGTATTAGAGGCCATAATACTTGAAAGTAATGAGATAAAAAAATATTTACCATATTATAATACTAAAGAAAAAGATAATAAGAGTTTCAATTTCGTAATTATTACAGATGAAGAATTCCCTAGAATAATATTAGTAAGAGAAAGAGTTATAGAAGATTTGGATTATAAAATAAAATACAAATTCGGTCCGTATACAGATAATTCTCTTTTAAAAGAAGCTTTGAAAATTATCAGGAAAATATTCCCATTCAGAGATGAAAAATCAAATATAAAATATCAAGAATCTTTTTATCAATCCATAGGCCTGTCTCCACAAATATCGAATCCTAATGCAAAGAAAGATTATCAAAGAAATATAAGAAATATCGCATTATTTTTCCAAGGCAAAAAAAAGGAATTAATAAAAACTTTGGAAAAAGAAATGATTGAATATTCAGATAATATGGAATTCGAAAAGGCAAATGAAGTAAAGAAAGTTCTTTATGCCTTATCTCATATACAAGATATTTCTCTAATAAAAACAGAAAAAGAAAATACAGATAATAAACAAGGTTTTCGTATAGAAGCTTATGATATAGCTCATATGTCAGGAAAGGATACCGTAGGTGTTATGGTTGTATCTATAGAAGGTGAATTAGATAAAAGTCAGTATAGAAAATTCAAAATCAAAATAGATAAAAATGATGATACGGGAGGATTAAGAGAAATTCTTTCTAGAAGATTCACTCATAATGAATGGAAATTTCCCGATCTTATCGTTATAGATGGTGGACTAGGACAATTAAAAGTAGCAAAAGAAATAGGGAATAATATAGAAATAGTTTCTGTAGTAAAAGATAAATCACATAGACCAGATCATTTCTTGGGTGATGAAAAGATAATAGAAAAATATAAAACAGATATATTAAAGATAAATAATGAAGCTCATAGATTCGCTATTGCTTATCATAAAGATCTAAGAAAGAAGAGCTTTTTAGGTAAAATAAAAAATAAATAGAATAAAGTAAAATAAAAAGGTGATATAATATTTCTATGCATAAACTAAGAGTAGCAGTATTGCGTGGAGGTCCAAGTAATGAATATGATGTATCACTTAATACAGGTGCTACTGTATTGGCTAATTTGCCAGAAGATATATATGAAGCACAGGATATATTTATTTCAAAAGACAATATTTGGCATAAAGATGGTATTGCAAGAGATATAGAAAATATAATTTCAAATACAGATATAGTCTTTAATGCTTTGCATGGTCAATACGGAGAAGATGGTAAACTCGCCCATGTACTAGAAAGACATAAAATACCATTTACAGGTTCAGGATCCTTTGCTTCTGCTCTGAGTATGAATAAAATTCTTACAAAGAATTTTCTAAAGAAAAATAATATAAAGACTCCACAATGGAAAACTATAGAAAATAAAGATGATATCTCTCCAATTTTATTAAAAGAATTATTCAGATCTTTTACCTTACCATTCATAGTAAAGTCAGCTTCTAGTGGTTCATCTGTAGGAGTCTATATGGTAAAGGATTTCAATTCTTTCGAAAAAGCTATACAAGATGCATTTACCCATAGTGATTCTGTAATGATAGAGGAATATATAAATGGAAGAGAAGCCACAGTAGGTGTTATAGATAATTATAGAAATCAGGAAATATACGCCCTACCTCCGATAGAAATACGACCATTGAAATCATCTTTCTTTGACTATGATTCAAAATATACAGATGGAATGACAAATGAAATAGTACCAAGCACATTTTCTACTGAAGTAAAATTAGAATTAGAAAATCTAGCAAAAGAAATACATAAAATTCTAGGATTAAGACATTATTCAAGAATAGATTTTATCGTTACTCCAAAAAGGGGAATATTTGCTCTGGAAGCCAATACATTACCGGGACTTACTCAAACATCTCTTATACCAAAAGCATTACATGCTGTTGGTGGAAGTCTTCGAGAATTTTTACATCATATTATACAACTTGCATTAGAGAGAAAATAATGTAAAATCATACAACATAGGTTTGATTGAGTTTTCATTATATCTTTTTATTCATTTGGGCCCTTAGCTTAGTTGGTAGAGCGCCACTTTTGCAAAGTGGAGGTCATCGGTTCGAATCCGATAGGGTCCACAGAAATTTCTATAACTTATTTATAACTCATCTAATTAAAAACTCACCTCCCGTTTTACCGAGAGGTGTTGTTGCTTTACCGAATGGTTTCGGTTAAATTAATGGGTGAATGTTGTCACTCAGACCCATATGATCTATCTTTTCAAAGCCAGGAATTTTCTCTCCCAAGAACCCCCAAGTTCCTGCATGCCACACTCCACCTGTTCTCCTGGTCTCTACAAGAGCTAGAGGCATGTGACTATAGCATGTGTTGAGGTAAATGTGACCCTCTTTGATGTGATTACCCTTAAACACTGACTCCTGACCATCAGGTTCAGCCGCTACTATGGAAGTATTCCCAATACTACATAGTGGACCATTTACATCTTTGGTCAGTTGATAAACTAACCCCATAAAATATGGAACAGAGTTTGTACATGGCCTATACCCGATCTTGGCCATAGCCTCCACATAACCTGTTCCATACGCATTGTCACCTAGGAAGACGACACTGATTTCCTTCTCCTGTCCTCCATGACTGAACCAACTCCTATCAACCATGTCTAGAGGTGATGGTATTTTCACCCTATTACAGTTGACTGTTCTCATGAACTCCCTCCAATCACCGAATGGCTTGACATTTTGGGTCAAGGTAATCCGATTTTTAGGAGTGATTTCATTCCCATCTCTTGTTGAATCCCTCAACAAGAAGTTGACAACTTCCTGCATTTTTCTCCATGTGGTTGAGGTTAACCGACTCCCATCAGTTAGAACCAATCCTAGATAATCTTAACATAATATAATAAAATATGTTAAGTGTTTACAATATCGTCTTTCTGATGTAATATATTTTCTCATGGAAACATTTAAGAAAGTTATAAGCTTTTCTCTATGGCTTACGGTTGCTGTTTTGGTCGTACCATGTCTATTTGTATGTACTTATATATATCCAGCTTGGGATAAATGGGGTGAGAATTTCTAATAATACATTAAATTAATTGACAAAAAGCCTTATTTAGGTATACTTTCAGGGTAAGTTTTCCTAGTCGCTTACGTTTATATTTAAAGACGAGGTTAAAAAGAAAATGGCAAAGAAGCTATATGTAGGAGGTATTTCTTACGGCACAAGCGAAGATACGCTTAGAAAGCATTTCGAAGCTGCCGGAGAGGTTGAATCAGCAACAATCATAATGGACAAGATGACAGGCCGTTCAAAGGGCTTTGGATTCGTTCAAATGAAAAATGATGCTGATGCAGATAATGCTATTAACATGTTTAATGGCAAAGAGCTCGAAGGAAGATCTCTTACAGTGAACGAGGCTCGCCCTATGGAGCCACGTGCTCCTCGTGGAAACAGAGGAGAAGGACGTAGCAACTGGTAACAGATACTCGTCTAACTAAACAAAAACCACCTTCGGGTGGTTTTTGTTTTATATGAATGTTTTTAATTAATCCAATTGCTCCCACCATTTGGATACTGGAGCTCCTTTTATTATTTCTATTACTTTATCTGTATTGTCTGTTATTACAAATAATTCTAAATCTGATTGACTGATAGCATGATGCTTTTCTAACATATGAGAATACATAAAGTTTCTCAATTCTTTCCAGAAATCTTTTCCAACAAGTATTATTGGAGTTTTAGGTATTTTTCCTGTTTGTATTAGAGTTATTATGCTAAATAATTCATCAAAGGTTCCATAACCTCCAGGGAAAAATACAAAAGCTTCTGCAGAGAAAGTTAGCATTGTCTTTCTAGTGAAGAAATATCTAAAACCTATATCAGATGTTAAATATGCATTTTTATGTTGTTCATTCGGTAGATATATAGTAAAACCAACTGAATTTCCATTGGCTTCCATTGCTCCTAGATTCGCAGCGGCCATTATTCCTGGTCCACCTCCTGTTATTACAGTATATTGAAGCTCTTTTGCTATACGATATGCTAATTCTTGAGCTTGTCTATAATGTGGACTAGCTGGAGTTGAATGTGATGAACCAAAAATAGTCACTGATTTTGTATATTTTTTCAATTCTTCAAAACCATCTCTAAACTCTTTATGGATTTCTTCCATATGCTCATGTATATTTTCGTTTATTTCTTTTGCAGATAATTGTTTATGCATCTTTGTTTTTATATTATTTTATATGTATAGTATATCATCATGGCTAATATATTTCATATACAGAAGAAAATAAAAAATAAAAGAGGAAGAGTGGGGGAGATAAAGACTTCACATGGAATAATAAAAACTCCTGCTTTTATAGTTGTCGGTACAAAGGCTACCGTCAAAGCTCTTTCTCCAGAACAAGTCTCATCTCTCGGAGCAGAAGCCGTACTTGCAAATACGTATCATCTTTATTTGGAACCAGGACATGAAATAATAAACTCTTCAGGAGGTATTCATAATTTTATGAATTGGCAAGGTCCAACTTTTACAGATTCTGGAGGATTCCAGGCTTTCTCTCTTGGGGCTGGATTCGATAAAAGTGTTTCGAAAGTTACAAAATCCAAAGATGATAAAGATAATACGGAATCAAATAATCTAGAATCAGATCCTTCAGAAAATACTCCACTCGCAAAGGTTACAGAGAATGGAGTTGAATTCAAATCAATAATAGATGGTAGTACTCATCATTTTACTCCAGAAAAATCTATAGAAATACAAAATAATATAGGCGCAGATATAATCTTTGCATTCGATGAATGTACATCACCATTGGCTTCGTATGAATATCAGATAGAAGCCATGGACAGAACACATCGCTGGGCAAAGAGATCTCTTGATTATCATAGAGAGAATGGAAAGAAAGACCAATATCTTTTCGGTATTGTTCAAGGAGGTCGTTATGAAGATCTAAGAAAGAAAAGTGCAAAAATAATAGGTGAAATGGATTTCGATGGATATGGTATCGGAGGATCATTCGATAAAGAAGATATGCATAATGCTGTAGGTTGGGTAGCGGATGAACTTCCCGAGGACAAACCGAGACATCTTTTAGGTATTGGTGAACCTATGGATATTCTACTTGGAATAGAGAATGGTATGGATACTTTTGATTGTGTTTCTCCGACAAGAATAGCTCGCAATGGAGCTTATTATACTAAAGATGGACGAATGAATATTATGAATGCTAAATATAGAAATGATTTTAATACAATCGATGAATCATGCTCATGCTATACCTGCAAGAATTATACGAAAGCATATATATCGCATCTTTTTAGATCTAAAGAAATATTCGGAGCAACACTTCTATCAATACATAATCTTTATTTCATAGTGAATCTGGTAAAGAATGCTAGAGAAGCTATACTTCAAGATAATTTCGAAGAATATAAAGATAATTTTATAAAGAGGTTTTATTAGATTTATCTAGATCTCCCTAGGTCTATAATCCTCTGGCGCTCTGTGTAACCACCAATCGAATTGATCTAGATTCAAAAGTCCTTCTTGAGCTCCTACGTATTGTACTACTGACATAGGATTTACCGGTGCCCATACTAGAGCTTCTAAAGGCGATTTCCCCATATGAAGCGCTGAGACAAATGTAGAAGCGAATGCATCACCACAGCCTGTTCTTTCTACTGGAGGCTTGGGATCTGGATATATAGGCATATAATAATAATGTTCACCATCAAGCATATACGCACCTTTTGGTCCATCTGTTATAAGTACTATTTTCGGTCCTAAGGCATGCATTTCTCCTAATAATTTTTTTATATCTTTTGTATCATTATTTAGTATTCTTTGTGATTCTTCTACATTACATACGAATACTTCGCTTCTTTTATAAATATCTTTTAATTTATTTATACCGAGTTTCATCTGGAATGTTCCAGGTTGAAAGGCTAATTTGGTTTCTGGATGAGACTTTAGATAATCAAGTATTTCTAAATGATAATCATAACTATTAGAAGCTAGAGATGATAGATATATCCATTTAGGAGCTTTGGATAATTTCGGTAATTTGTAATCGTATTCTATATGATTAACTAATATTGTTCTATCGTCTTTATACCATAATACGAAATGATAATTAGTTGGTTTACCATTATTCTTTTTTATATATTTTGTATCTACTTTATTATTTCTTAATTCTCCTATGCAATCTACACCATTTTGATCATCACCTATATTAGCGATGAGGGCAGAGCGTAGCCCCAACCTCGCGGCGGAAACGGAGGCATTAGCTGAATTACCTACAGCTTTTATTACTTTTACATATTCAAAGGGAACTTTATCTCCGTATTTCATACAGAGCTCACATTTTTCTTTATCTGCATTGCAGTTTACATCTGCTTCATTTATTTTTATAAATGCATCAGTTGTGATATCCCCAATACCTAGAAAATCAATATCTTTTTCAAACATATATGTTAGAATTATAACATATAAATATTATGAAAAAACTACAAGAATACATATTACAAGCAAGAAAAGAAAAAAAAGCCATAGGACATTTTAATATTTCTAATATGGAAGGGTTCTGGGCTGTTGTATCGGCCGCGAAAGGACTCGATGTCCCTGTGATAATAGGTGTGTCAGAAGGAGAAAGAGATTTTATCGGTGTAAAAGAGATTGCAAGTGTTGTTAAGACATACAGAGAATACACTGGTCAGCCAGTTTTCTTGAATGCAGATCATACATATTCTTATGAGAGAGTTGTAGAAGCTGTAGACGCTTCATTCGATGCTGTTATATTTGACGGTACAGAACTTCCATTCGATGAAAATGTATTAACAACAAGAAAATGTATAGAATATGCGAAATCACATAATAAAGATATTTTGATTGAAGCAGAAATAGGATTTATAGGAAAATCATCAAAGATTCTAAGTGAAATACCAGAAGGCGTGAATATTACAGAAGAATATTTGACCAAACCTGAACAAGCAAAAGATTTTGCAGATAAAACTGGTATAGATTTGCTAGCTCCTGCTGTCGGTAATATTCATGGAATGTTAAAGGGTGGCAAGGATCCAGCTTTGAATATAAAAAGAATAGATGAAATACATAAAATCACAGGCATGCCATTGGTATTACATGGTGCATCTGGAAATTCAAATGAAGATATTGTAAATGCAATAGATGCAGGAGTAGCTATAGTTCATGTTAATACAGAACTTAGAGTTGCATATAGAGGTGGATTGGTAAAATCTTTACAAGAAAATCCAGATGAAGTAGCTCCATACAAATATTTGAAAGGTGCTAGAAATGCTATGCAGAAAGTTGTAGAAGAAAAATTGAAAGTCTTTAATAAATTAGCTTAATTATTTAGAAAAATGAAAAATATATTTATAACTAGAAAAATACTAGATTCTGGTATAAAAATGCTTACCGATAAGGGCTATAATGTAGATATTAGTCCAAAGGATCGTCCATTAGAGAAAAAAGAATTAATAAAATTCTTAAAAAAGAAAAATTATGATGCCGTGCTAACCTTGCTTACAGATATTATAGATGCCGAAGTTATGGATGGAGCTCCAACTGTAAAGATTTATGCAAATTATGCAATAGGTTTTAATAATATAAATTTAGAAGAAGCGAAAAAGCGTGGTATCTATGTTACGAATACTCCAGGAGGTGGTGCTGATAGAGTTTCTGAACATACATGGGCTCTGATTCTCGCTATGACTTGTCGTATTGTAGAGGGGGATAATATGATGAGGCGTGGAAAATGGAAAGGTTGGGATCCTATGAATCTAAATGGAATAAAAATAAATGGCAAAACATTAGGTATTATAGGTACAGGTAAAATAGGAGCGGAAGTTGCTCTAAAGGGTAAAAAGGCCTTTGATATGAATATTGCTTATTATGATATAGCTAGAAATGAAAGTCTCGAAAAAGAATTAGGTGCTGTATTCTATAATTCTCCAGATGAAGTGTTAAAAATTGCAGATATAGTATCTTTGCATGTGCCATTGCTAGATTCTACAAAACATTTGATAAATGCAGATAGATTAAGAATGATGAAAAAGACTGCCTATCTAGTGAATACTTCTCGCGGTCCAGTTGTGGATGAAAATGCTCTAGTCATCGCTCTTAGAGATGGTATAATCAGAGGTGCAGGAATTGATGTTTATGAATTCGAACCAAAAACCGCAAAAGGTTTGACTAAACTTCCGAATGTAGTAATGACTCCTCACATCGCTTCTGCCAGTGATGATGCGAGATATGATATGGCTTCCATTTCAACTTCTAATATAATAGATTATTTAGAAGGCCGTGTACCTAGAAATAATGTAATAAAATAACATTTTTTATGTCTAATGTAGAATTTGATACAGACTCACAATCGATGAATTATGCTTATAGAAGCATGAGTCAACAATCTCAAAACAAAGGTCTCACTGGTTTAATAATAAAAATGGGTTTAGCAAAGGATGAAAACGGAGCTAAACTCGTTATGATAGGTATTCTTGCTTTTAATTTAATCGTTACTGGATTCATCTTATTTAAATTCATTTTGTAAATACATCTTTATGTATAAAATAAATTCATCAAAAGGTTTTACTCTAATAGAATTACTGGTAGTTATTTCTATAATCGGATTACTTTCATCTGTAGTATTGGCTAGTCTAAATACAGCAAGAGCTAAAGCAAGAGATGCACAAAGAATAGGGAGTCTCAAACAATTACAATTAGCTTTGGAATTATATAAAGATAAATATGGTTCATATCCTGTAGCAAATGCAGATGGTTCAAATAGAAAGAGTTCTTGTGGTAATGCAGGTGGCAATGGAAGTATGATAGTGGGCAAATGGTCTCCAGAGCTTGATGTTTTAGTTACTGAAGGATTTTTACCAAGTCTTCCTGTAGATCCTAAACAGAATACATATCCAGCAGATGTATCTTCTGCTTTGCCACATTTTTGTTATACATATCTATCATCTAGTGTGTCTTCTAGTAATTTTGCTGATTGTGTACCTAGTCAGACAACTATACCTTATGCATCACCTCCTCCTTCAGGCTTAGAAGATATAGATAATTATGAATATGTTATTTATTATACATTAGAAAATCCGCCAACTACTGGTCTTAAATTATATTGGGGTAATAATGCATCTCCGTCGGCAAATAGATGTTTATTAGGCCCACACAAATAATGAGACTTGATTTTTATTCCTACATATATTAAAGTATCAATCTATGATTACTTTAAACGTAGAAAAAAGAGATATGAAGCTTGATCTAGAAAGCCTACGCAAGGCAGGCAAGCTTCCTGCGGTATTTTATGGTCCAAAAGAGAAAAGTACTCCTATAACTATACCAATGAAAGATTTCATAAAAGCTTGGAAAAAAGCCGGCGAATCTTCAGTTATTATTCTAAAGGAAGGAAGTCATGAACATGAGGCTTTGATATATGATGTTGATACTCACCCTATAACAGATGCTCCACGTCATGTTGATTTTTATGTAATAGAAAAGGGTAAAAAAGTAAAGGTTCATGTACCTCTAGTATTCGAAGGCATTTCTTCTGCAGTAAAGGATAAAGCTGGAATCTTGGTCAAAGTTCTACGTGATCTAGAAATAGAAGCATCTCCAAAGGATTTACCTCATGAATTAAAAGTTGATATATCTCTTTTAACTGAACTTACAAGTGTTATAACAGCAAAAGATATCAATATACCATCTGGAGTTACTCTAATCGCAAATAAAGACGAAATAGTGGCATCTATTGCGGTAGCTAAAGAAGAAGTTGATGAAGTAAAACCTATAGATATGAGTGCTATCGAAGTTGAAAAGAAAGGTAAAGAAGCAAAAGAAGGAGAAGAAGTATCTCTTGATACAGCCGAAGCTTCAAAAACTGCAAAGAAAGAAGATAAGAAATAATATCTTGTGTTACAATATATTCATGAATAAAACATTCAGGAATGTTTTCATCGTAGTATTTGTTTTTTCATTTCTATCTTCAAATATAGTTTTTGCACAATCTACCAATGAAACTCCAGATCAGAGAGAAGCTCGTTTGCGTTCGGAGTTGGCACAGATAGAACAAGAGCAAAGAGATACAGAAAAGATACTATCTGATACAAGACTTCAAAGTGCTTCTTTGAAGCGCGATATTACTATATTAGACGCAAAGATAAAGTCTGCTCAATTGAATATAAAAGCAAAGAATATTCTTATAGAAAGTTTAGGAAAAGATATATCAAATAAACAAAAGACTATAGAAACTCTGCTTGAGAGAATAGAGCGTGGAAGGGAAACTCTTTCCCAGATAATGCGAAAGACTAGTGAAATAGATAATATTTCTATTCCAGAAATTTTACTTTCTGGGGATAATATAAGTAGTATTTTTTCTGATTTAGATACATTTGAATCATTACAATCATCACTGAAAACTACTTTCGAAGAGATCAGAGATACAAAAACACAAACGGAAGAAGAAAAACAAAATCTAGATGATAGAAGAAGCCAAGAAATAGACGCTAGATATGCTATACAACAAGAAGAGAAAAATATAAAAAGCAATCAAGCCGAAAAACAAAGACTATTAGGTATTAGTAAAAGTAATGAATTAACGTATTCTCAGGTTATAGCAGATAAAGCCAAAAAAGCTGCACAAATACGAGCTGCTTTATTCTCTCTAAGAGATGCAAAAGCCATACCATTCGGAGATGCATTGAAATATGCGAATCTAGCTTCACAGAAAACTGGAGTTAGACCAGCATTTCTTCTGGCTATTCTCACACAAGAATCTTCTCTAGGTTCTGATGTTGGATCTTGTTATTTAACAGATTTTCAAACTGGAATAGGTGCCAGTGTAAAGAATGGTAAAGTTATTTCCAATGTTATGAAGCCTAGTAGAGATGTAGAACCTTTTATAAGTATTACAAAATCATTAGGACTTGATCCATTAAAAACTTTAGTTTCTTGTCCTCAATCTGTTGGCTGGGGTGGTGCTATGGGGCCTGCACAATTCATACCTTCTACATGGATGTTATTTAAAGATAGAATATCTAGTCTTTCTGGATCTGTTTTACCTAATCCTTGGGATCCAAAAGATGCATTCATGGCCTCTGCTATTTATCTTGGAGATCTAGGTGCTAATGGTGGAACTTATAGTAAAGAACAGAATTCCGCATGCAAATATTATTCAGGAAAGTCCTGTAGTACATCTTCTCTTATAAGATCTTATGGAACTCAGGTTATGGCAAAGGCCGATAATATACAGAGAACAATGATTGACCCATTACAGGGTATATGATAGAGTGTTTCTTATAAAAATATGAAAAAGGAAATACATCCAAAAGAATATAGACCAGTTATATTTATAGATAATTCATCTCTTGCGCAATTTCTTATATCTTCAACAATAAAGACTACAGAAAAGGGCAAATGGACTGATGGTAAGGAATACCCAGTACATCATGTTGAAATCTCTAGTGCTTCACATCCTTTCTATACAAATCAAGAAAAGACCCTAGATAGTGCTGGTAGAGTAGAGAAATTCAAGAGCCGTCAAGCAAAGGCTAAAACTAAAAAAGCTTAAATAAAATGAGTAATCATAAAACTGCATTTCTAGAAGAAATGCTAGTAAAACTCCAAAAAGAGGAAGCGGATCTTTTATCTATGAGTGAAAAGGATGCTTCTATGAAGGAACTTGCTATTGCCGAATTGGCATCTATAAAGGATCAAAAGAAAGCCATAGAAGAACAAATAAAGACAATATTGGAAGCTGAGAAAGAAGAAGAGGAATATCCAAAAGAAATGATACTAGAAATCCGTGCTGGAGCGGGTGGCGATGAGGCAAATATCTTTGCTAATGATTTATTGGAAATGTATAAAAGATATTCAGAAGCAAAGGGTTGGTCAGTTAGAGTTACAGAAGAATTAACTTTAGAAATAAAAGGCAAAGACGCTTATCCTTCTCTAAAATATGAAACCGGCGTACATAGAGTACAGAGAATACCAGCAACAGAGAAAATGGGTAGAGTTCATACATCTACAGCATCAGTTGCTATTTTGCCTATAAGAAAGAAATACAAATTCGAAGTAAATCCAGGAGATATAGAAATGGAATTCTCTCGTGCAGGTGGAAAAGGTGGTCAGAATGTTAATAAAGTTGAAACAGCAGTTAGATTGGTCCATAAACCAACAGGCATAGATGTACGTGCCACCGCCGAGCGCAGTCAGGCTGCAAACCGCGAAAAGGCTATGGAGGTTCTAATGGCAAAATTAGAAGCATTAAAAGAAGAAGAAGAAGCAAAGAAGTTCAGTGCCGATAGAAAAGGCCAAATAGGTACCGGAGATAGATCAGAAAAGATTAGAACATATAATATTTTGCAAGATAGGGTTACAGATCATAGAATAAAGGAGAGTTGGCACAATATACCGCTTATTTTCGCGGGTAAATTGGACCCTATCATTGATTCTCTTAAAGAGATTGCAAATAAATAATAAATTTGATAGACTCGATAAACGATGTTAAAAGATACAAAAACAACAAATAATAACAATGTAGAGAATATGTTCAGCGTAGGTGCGCATTTTGCCTTTTCTAAGAGCAGAAGACACCCTACAATTGCTCCATATATTTTCGGTACAAAGAATAAAGTAGAAATATTCGATTTAGAGAAAACATCCAATCTATTGGATAAAGCAAAGAATTTTATAAAAGAAATAGCAAAAGACGGTAAAACTATACTTTTCGTAGGTGGAAAGAGTGAAGCTAGGAATTCCATAAAGCGTGGAGCTCAGTCAATAGGTATGCCTTTCGTAGATGGAAGATGGATAGGTGGAACTCTTACAAATTTCAGCCAAATCAGAAAGAGAGTAGAGAAACTTGAGAAATTAACAACAGAAAGAGAAAAAGGAGAATTAGCAAAATACACAAAGAAAGAAAGACTTCTTATAGACCGCGAAATAACAAAGCTAGAGAAATTCTTCTCAGGAATAGTTTCATTAAAGGATTTACCAAAAGCTATTTTCGTAGTTGATTCAAAGAAAGAAAAGATTGCCGTAAAAGAAGCTATAGATATGAAAATCCCAGTTATAGCTTTGGCTGGATCAGATTGTGATATAAGAGACATAAATTACCCTATAGTTGCAAATGATGCATCACAATCATCCGTAAAATTCTTCACAGACGAAATAGTAAAGGCTTATAATGAAGGTAAGGCTCTAGGCAAGACAGAAACTAAGAAGATATAGTATAATACTGTATACGTTTATTATTACGTATATATCTAATTAAATAAATATGATTACAACAGAAAAAATAAAGGAACTGCGTGATCAGACAGGAGTGTCTATTATGCAATGCAAGAAAGCATTAGAAGAAGCCGGAGGAGATATGACGAAGGCTATTGTTATACTCCAAAAGAAAAGTGGTGAACTTTCAGCCAAGAAAAAAGACAGAAATTTCAATGCAGGATCAGTACAGTCATATATACATTCAACAGGAAATGTTGGAACTATGGTAGTTTTATCATGCGAAACAGATTTCGTATCAGGTAATGATGAATTCAAGACATTAGCTAGAGATATAGCTATGCATATAACAGCTACAAATCCTAAATTCATAAAGAAAGAAGATATAACAGAAGAAGCTCGTTCTACAGCAAGAGAAGTATTCTTAAATGAAGTAAAAGATAAACCAAAAGATATGCAAGAAAAGATTCTCGAAGGAAAACTTGTAACATATTTCAGTGAAATGGTACTTCTAGATCAACCCTTTATAAAGGATCCTTCTGTAACAATACAAGCTCTTATAGATAAAGCTGTACAGAAATTCGGAGAGAAAATCGCAATAACTAGATTCACAAGATACGAATCTTCATAAAATTCATATAAATATATGACAGTATCAATGATTTCATTTTTTATATCGGCAATAGCTATTATAATTATGATTAGTCTGAAATCATATGAGATGAAGACTAATAAGAAATTATGGTTATCATCATTAGCAGAGAAGACTGATCACAAGGTCTCTTCTGTTTATGTATTTACACGAAGAATAATTTCATATATAAATAGACATAGTGCTATTGCACTTATGCAATGGATAGCTTATCATATTCTTTCATGGATACGTGGAACATATATATCCATGCGTTCTGTAGCCCATTCTTATCCACATTCAAAGAAAGTCTTAGATATGGTTAGAGGTAGAGGTGTTGCAGTAAAGAATAATGGTGCTTCATTTTATTTGAAAAGAATAGGAGAAGAGAAGTCATAGAATATTAGTATTTCCGAATATTGCCACCTTAGCTCAGTTGGTAGAGCAACGCTTTTGTAAAGCGAAGGTCCCCAGTTCAAGTCTGGGAGGTGGCTCCAGTAACGAGATAGGTTAGCGTATAACAGCTCCGAAAGATTTTATTGTTTCAGCTTCTATTTTCTTGTGTATAGAATCAACTTCTTCATTTGTTAGAGTTTTATCCAATGATCTATATGTTATGCGATAAGCATAGCTTATTTTTCCTTCACCGAATTTATTTGTATTTTCATATTTATCTATCAATTCAACTTCTTCTACTAGGTTTGGCGCTGTTTCGCGTACAAGATCGAAATAATCATTAGGTATAAAATCATTTTTAACAATAAATGATATATCTCTTACTACTGGGGGATATTTGCTTACTTCTATGAATTTATTACCGATTTTTAATTGTTTTGTTACTCTAGGATCCTTTGACCATAGAAGTCTTATATCCGGTAATTGCATACTGATTATAGCCAATCTCTCAAGTCCGAATCCGAATGCCCAGCCATTATATCCTTCTATGCCGAAATCCTTTAATACGGTCTTTCTAGGCATTCCTCCGCCTAATATTTCTATCCATTGATCATTTATATTTACTTCTACCTCAAGTGATGGATCTGTATATGGGAATGTATCTGGATTAAATCTAAACTTGGTATCCTTTCCGAATACACTTTGTACTATTTCGGATAATACATTTTTCAAATCATCTAATACAAGAGTTTTTTCACTATCAGGAACTAGATAAAGCCCACCCATTTGATGGAATATATTCATATGATGACGATCTATTTCATCTTTTCTATATACTTTTCCATAACACATAACTCCGAAGGATTCCTTTTTAGCTATTTTTTCTTTTATTTCTGGAAGATTCAAATAGTAATACCACATCACAGTATCATGAGTTCTAAGAACATTATTTGAATCTATATAATAAGTATCACTTTTACTTCTAGCAGGATGATCTGGAGCAAAATTGAATAAATCAAATAGAATACTTGTAGGTATAACTTCTGGTATATCTATATGATCAAAGTCTTTGAGTAAAGGTAGAGTTGTTACTCTTTTCATTATATCGTTTAATGGTCCACCTGGAGTTCTAGATAAATCAGCCATAGCAAGATATCCCTTTATTCTCTTTGCTTCTATATCTTCTCTTTTATTGAATTTATCTAATAATAGTTTTTCCTCATCGCGAGATATTATATAGTTTTTCATAACACATAGTGTAGATAAAAATGGCAAAAAAGTAAAGATTTTATGCTTTTTGTAAAGGTGCAAATTGCACTATAATTTGTTATAATTTATCTACAAAATTATGGCAAAAGAAAAGAAAGAAAAAGACAATTATGGTGCGGATTCGATACAGGTTCTAGAAGGTCTAGAGCCGGTACGTCGTCGCCCTGGAATGTATATAGGTACTACTGGTCCTGATGGACTTCATCATCTTATAAATGAGATTTTCGATAATTCCAGAGATGAGGCCATGGGAGGTTATGCAAATGATATAGAAGTAGCTTTATTGCCTCATAATCGCGTCAGAATAGTAGATAATGGACGTGGTATACCAGTTGATATACACAAAACCACAAAGGTCTCTGCTCTAGAGACTATCATGACTGTGCTACATGCCGGAGGAAAGTTCGGTGGAGAAGAAACTGGTTATAGAGTTTCTGGAGGTCTACATGGTGTGGGAGCGTCTGTGGTGAATGCTTTGTCTATCTATACTCAAGTTATATCTCATAAAGACGGTGGTGTGTACATGCAGGAATATTCTCAAGGAAAGAAAAAGGCAAATGTAAAGAAAATAGCTAATACAAAATCAAGCGGAACAATAGTTACTTTTGAACCAGATATAGAGATTTTCAAAGAAGTTAAATTCGATTTTGCTAGAATAGTGAATTATCTACGCCAGCAAGCATATCTTACAAAAGGCCTTAGAATAACAACTATAGACGCTAGAGACTATGTTGGTGAAGAATTAAAATTCGATAAACAAGGTGCTTTAGAAATAGATGAAAGTGTCTTTTATCTAAAAGATTTGAATTTACAAGTTTCTTCTAATACTTTCTATTTTGAAGGTGGACTTTCTTCTCTTGTAAAGTTTACAAATCAAATGTTAAAGCCTATTCATAAGAATATTTTCTATATAGAAAAGAAAACAGACGGAGTAGAATCAGTAGAAATAGCTTTGCAATACGCGGATGACATCTCCGCGCGCGTTCTAGCTTTTGCAAATACCATATTTAATCCTGAAGGTGGTACCCATCTTACCGGATTCAAGACAGCTCTTACTCGTACTCTTAACACCTATGCGAAAAATAATAATCTAGCGAAAGAGGGAGGTGAAGATAATTTCACAGGTGATGACGTTATGGAAGGCTTAACAGCAGTTGTATCCGTAAAATTACGCGAAATACAATTCGAAGGTCAGACCAAGGCAAAACTAGGTTCAGTAGAAGCACAAGGTGCAGTGGCTTCTGTATTTGGTGAATCCTTCAGTGCTTTCCTAGAAGAGAATCCAGAAGACGCAAGAGCAATAGTAACAAAAGTTGTTTTGGCCATGAAAGCTCGCAAAGCTGCAAAGGCTGCAAAGGACAGTGTATTGAGAAAAGGCGCTTTAGAAGGTATGACTTTACCTGGCAAACTCGCTGATTGCCAAAGTCATGATGCTTCGGAATCCGAAATCTTTATTGTGGAGGGAGATTCTGCTGGTGGTACCGCAAAGACAGGACGTGATCGTCGTATTCAAGCTATACTTCCACTTAGAGGAAAGATTTTGAATATAGAAAGAGCTCGTCTAGATCGTATGTTAGGTTCTGAACAAATAAAGAATCTAGTATTAGCATTCGGTACTGCTATTGGTGATACATTTGATATTTCAAAACTTCGTTATCACAAAATAATACTCGCTACAGATGCAGATGTTGACGGTGCTCACATAAGAACACTTATACTCACTTTACTTTATAGATATTTCAAACCTCTTATAGAAGGTGGATATGTATATATAGCTCAACCACCTCTATACAAAGTGAAAAAGGGTAAAGAGATAATGTATTTCTATTCAGAAGAAGAAAAAGTAAAAGCTTTAGGAAAAGAAATAGATGAAATAAATGAAATAGATGAAAATGAAGATCAGAGAGAAGAATTATTAGAAAGAGCAGAAGCAGAGGAAGAAATAGAAGAAGATACAAAAAACAAGAAAAGCAAAATACATATACAACGTTACAAGGGTCTTGGAGAAATGAATGCTGATGAGCTCTGGGAAACAACTATGGATCCTGAGAATAGAATATTGAAAAAAGTAAGTATAGATGATGCTCAGGATGCAGATAAAGTCTTTGATATGCTTATGGGTACAGATGTACCTTCTAGGAAAATGTTCATACAAAGTAATGCAAAAAAGGCAACTATTGACATTTAATCTCAAATAGTATACAATGTGCGTGTTAGTTAAATAATAACTAAATACCTAATATATGAATCAAAATATACTTAAATTAAGTCTTTTTGCGACATTTATATTCGTCGCAAGTATAGTATTTGCCCCAATAAAGGCTAATGCTATTACCTTTAACCCTCTAAATCCTATAGATCCATTTTGTCTATTTAGTTGTGATGACGATTCTGATTCACAACCTACAGTTCAAAATATTACTAATACAAATAGTAATAACAATAATAACAATACAAGTAATACAGTTGTAAACAATACTCCTGGATTATATACATCTCATTATAATAATAATTATGATAATAGAGTAGCTTATGTACCTCGCGGTATATATGTTCCAGATAATGGAATCTATTATAATAATAATTACAACAATAATTATAATAATTTATCAGTAAGTTGTTATACTACAAATACAAATATAAATGTAGGAGATAGTACAACATGGATAGCAAATGTATCAGGTGGAAATGGATCATACAATTATAATTGGTATGGTACAGATTCACTTTCTGGATACAGTTCAAGTATATCTAGAACTTATGGTTATTCTGGTACAAAGACTGCTAGTGTTACTGTAAGTTCGGGAGGTTATACAGCTTCTGCTAATTGTAATAACTCCGTTAATGTAAATAATTATTATAATAATTACAACAATAATTATTACAGCAATAATCAGTTATATGCTACATGTAGTCCAAATATAACTTATGCAAATACAGGTTCTACAATAACATGGAGAGTATTTGCCTCTGGAGGAAATGGATATTATTCATATTCTTGGTCAGGTACAGATGGACTTTCTGGTACAGATAGTTCTATAAATATGTATTATGGTAATCCAGGATTAAAATCAGCTTCTGTTTATGTTAATTCAAATGGTTATCAAATAAATGTACAATGTTCATCTGTAAACGTTACAGGTAATACTGTAGGATATTATTACAATAATAATTATGCATATAATACTAATCCTAATGATATGCAAATAGCTTGTTCAGCAGGAAGAGTATCAGCAAATGTTAATACTCCAGTTACTTGGACAGTTGAAGTTGCTCCTCTAGGACAGAATTATTCATATTCTTGGTCAGGTACAGATGGAATATCAGGCAATGGTAGTTCTCTTGTAACTTCATATTCTAATACTGGTACAAAGAGCGCAATAGTTACAGTAACATCTCAAAACGGTATAAGTAAATCAAGAAATTGTGAAAATACTGTATATATAAGTTCTGGTATAGCTTCAAAGAAAACAAATTCAAATGTTGCTTCAAATAATAAGAATAATAATTTAGCAAATAATTCAAATTCAAATAATTCTGATTTATCTGCTGCTACACTATTATCCCTAAAGGGAGTACCTTGGGGATGGATAGCAATAATAGTAATACTGATATTGTTCGGTACTGTTATTTATCTTCTTATGAATAAGAAGAAAATGTAATAAAGGCGGGTGTTCGCTCCAAATATAATTCTAAAGATAAAAGCCCTAGAAATAGGGCTTTTATCTTATGTATACATTATTTTTATTTCCTATTTTTTACTATTTTCTTTCTTTTATTTCTTTTACTATTTTTTCCACTACTTCTTCTGCTTTCATTTGACCTATTTGGCCATTATCACGACTTTCTAGAGTTACTTTTCCTATTTCCATATCTTTGTCTCCTATGATTATAAAATAAGGAATACGCATTACCTTTGCTTCACGAATTTTCTTGCCGAAACTATCTTTCGATAAATCTATTTCAGCTCTTATCATATTTTCTTTTAATTTCTCGTATATTTCATCGGCTTTTTCATGATGAGATTCTGATACTGGTATTACTTTTACTTGTATTGGAGAAAGCCAAAGAGGGAAATTACCACCATAATGTTCTATGAGGAATGCAAAAGTTCTTTCTAATGCACCTATGGCTGAACGATGTATCATCACTACACGCTTTTTTGTTCCATCTTCTGCCATATAATTTATATTGAATTTTTCTGGTAAAAGAAAATCTATTTGCGCTGTAAATAAAGTATCTTCTTTACCATTAACATTTGAGGCTTGCACATCTAACTTTGGTCCATAGAAAGCTGCTTCATCTTTTGCTTCTGTATATTTTAACCCTATTTCATCCAATGCTTCTTTCATTACACTTTCTGCCTTTTCCCATAATGTATCATCTGGATAGTATTTTTCTTTATTATTTTCATCACGTTTAGAAAAACGATAAGTAACTGAATTATTCAATCCCAAACCTATCATTCCTTCTTGTATTAGACGACATACATTTTTGAATTCTTCTTTTAATCCTTCGGGTGTTACGAATATGTGAGCATCTGTGAGTTGGAATTTTCTCAGACGTATCATTCCCATAAGTTCACCTGATTTTTCATAACGATTATAATCAGCAATTTCAGCATAACGTACCGGAAGATCTCTATAGCTCAATGGTTTTCTAAGTAACATTCTTATATGATGTGGACAAGCCATTGGTCTAAGATAGAATATATCACCATCCATATCTATAGGTGCATACATGTTTTTCTTGTAATGCTCTAGGTGTCCGGATTTTTCATATAGTCTTTCACTTCCAAGATATGGTGTTGAAACATGATCATAACCATATTTTCTTTCTAGATCTCTTGTGAATTGTTCTAAGGCGAATTTAATAATTGTACCTTTTGGTGTCCACATTGGTAATCCTTTACCGACTTCTTCATCTATCAAGAATAAGTCTAGTTCTTTACCTAATTTCTTATGATCACGTTTTTTATTTTCTTCTATTTTAGTTTCGTATTCATCTAATCTTTCTTTTGTTTCGAAAGCTAGTCCGTATATACGAGTTAACATTTTGTTTTTCTCATCTCCACGCCAATATGCTCCTGCTATATGGGATAATTTGAAACTATCTGGATTTATTTCTTTATTTGGATTTTCGGAATGTCCTCCACGACAAAGATCTGTGAATCCTCCACAAGTATAAAGGGTTATTTTTTCTCCCTTTTTTATTATTTCATCTATAAGTTCTATTTTATAAGGATTATCTTTGAAATGAGCTTTGGCTTCTTTTTCATTTAATTCTTTATGAGTAAATTCTTTCCATGAATTAAGACTCTTTTTCATTTTCTTCTCTATGTCTTTTAGGTCTTTATCAGATAATTTTATATCGTTAGGGAATTCAAAATCATAATAAAAGCCGTTATCTATAGCCGGTCCTATGGTGTTTTTTGTATTTGGATATAGTTCTAATACTGCACTTGCTAATAAATGAGCTAGAGTATGGCGTATATGTTCTAAATTATTTTCTTTATTCATAGCGTAATAATACTATAGTTTCCTTGCTCTTTCAAAGACAAAACCTTTTTCACCATTTCTTATGTATATTGTGCATTTTACTGCTATGCATGAATCTGGTTCTATGAGAGAACGGAATTCTCTATATGCTTTTGGGAAAATTACAGCTGGAGCGGAGCCGGTGAAATCTGAGACTTTTAGAAATGCCATGGTTTCATTATTTTTCGTTTGAGTGGTACGTATTTCATCTATTATCATTGCTATAACTACACTTTCTCCTTCTTTTTTATTTTCTAAGGCCTTTTTTATATCTATATCTCTTTTTTGTATTATTTCTCTATATGGATCAAGTGGATGACCAGAAATGTATAATCCTAGTAATTCTTTTTCCCAGCTTAATCTATCTTGCAAACTTGCCTTTGGTATATCATCTCTTAATCTAAGTGTTGGTACTGTACTTTGATCTGACATTAATCCAAATAATGAATCTTGATTATCACTTTGTTTACCTTTTTCTTTATTATATTCAAGTATTGTTTCTATATTTCCTAATAATATTCCTCTATCTATGTTCAGACTATCCATGGCACCTGATTTTATGAGTGCTTCTAGGGATTTTTTATTTAAATTTTTATCTTTTACTCTATCTAGGAAATCTGAAAGATTTTTGAATTTACCATTCTTTCTTCTTTCGGATATTATCGCTGTAGCTATGCCCTGACCGAAATTCTTTATTGTTATAAGTCCAAAACGAATACGATCTTCTATAATATTATCTTCACCCTTTATAACTGTGAATTGACTGAAACTTTCATTTATATCTGGAGGTAATATGGGTATTTTCATACGCTTACATTCTCCGATTATTTCTGCTATTTTCTCTACATCACCGCTTTCTGCGCTTAATACAGAAGACATATATATAGCAGGGAAATTGGCTTTCATATATGCTGTTTGATACGCTACACGACCATAGCTTGCTGCATGTGCTTTATTGAATCCATAAGCGGCAAATGGTTCTATGAGTTTCCATAATTGATCTGCTTTTCTCTTTGTCATACCGAAATCCTTACCATGTTTTATAAAGCCTGTTAGAAGCTTTTCTTTTTGTTCTTGCATTTCCTTTGGGATTTTCTTACCCATGGCTTTTCTTAGTTTATCTGCTTCAAGCCATGTATATCCTGCAAGCTTTATAGCTATCATCATCACATCATCTTGATATGTTATAACTCCATAAGATTTATCTACTATATCTTTCATTCTAGGATCTAGATATTCTATTTTCTTTGGATCATGCTTTCTCTCTATATATGTAGGGATCATTTCTAGCGGTCCTGGACGATATAGGGCAACCATAGCGTTTATATCATGTACTGTTGTGGGTTTTAATTCCACTAGGAATTTCGTCATACCGCTACCATTGAGTTGGAATAATCCAATAGTTTCTCCTAGGGCAAGCATTTCGAAAGTCTTTTTATTATCTAATGGTATATTTTCTATATCTATTATTTTATTCTCTATTTTCTTTACTCTTTCTACTGCATCGGCAAGTATTGAAAGATTTCTTATACCTAGAAAATCGAATTTTAGAAGTCCTACTCCGTCTTCACCTACGGCATGCATATCGTATTGAGTGATTATTTTATTTTCACCTTTTGTATCGTATTGAAGTGGTACATGCTCGGTTAAGGCATCTGGTGAAATCACAACTCCCGCGGCATGAACGGAGATATGTCTTGCACATCCTTCTATTTTCTTTGCCATTTCTATAATTTTCTTTACATCAATATCCTTTTCATATAATTCTTTTAATTCATTTACTTCTGCTAATGCTCTATCTATAGTCATGGGGAAACCTTGTGCTCCCATGGGTATTAGTTTTGATATTTTGTCTCCGACTTCATATGGATAACCCATTGCCCGCGCCACATCGCGTACCGCGCCACGTGCCATCATAGTACCGAATGTACCTATCTGTGCTACTTTATCATGGCCATATTTTTTCCTTGTATATTCTATAACCTCATCTCTTCTATTATCTGCAAAGTCCATATCTATATCTGGGGCACTTGGTCTTTCTGGATTTAGAAATCTTTCGAATGGTAATTTGTATTCCAATGGATCTACATTTGTAATACCGGTAAGATATGTAACCAATGAACCCGCCACAGAACCTCTTATATTGGTCAATATTCCATTTTCATGCGCATAATGAAGCAAATCATATACCACCAAGAAATATTGAGCATATCCTTTATCTTTTATAACTTTTAATTCATATTCAATACGTTTTATGGCTTCATCTGTTCTTTCTATTTTTCTTTTATCTATTCCTTCATAAGCTAATCTCTTTAATTCATCATCATAAGAAAGTCCATTCTCTACTATGAAATTAGGGAAATACCATTTTCCTAATGTTATTTCTAGATTACACATTTCTGCAATCTTTTTTGTATTATCTAATGCTTCTGGTATATCTTTGAAAAGTTCTTCTGCTCTTTCACTCGAAATAAATGAAAAATCTTCTTCATCATCGCTTATATTCCTATCGCTTATGTCTTGGGATGTATTTACAAGCATCAGTGTATTCCTAGCTTCTCGATCTTCGGTATGAATATAGTAAACATCATGAGCTCCCACTATTTGTGTATTTGTTTCGCGGGCTGTCTTTATGAGCTCTTTCATATTTTCTTCATGACCTTGTATTTCATTATGTCGTGTTATTTCTATGAAGAAATTTTCATTGCCATATATATTTTTATAATATGATATTAATTCTTTTGCTTTATCATAATTCTTTGCTCTTATGGCTTGGGCTATATCACCAGAGAAAGAAGGTGATATGCATACGAGATTATCTTTGTATTTTTCTATAAGTTCACGATCTATACGAGGTTTATAATAAAATCCTTCTAGATATGAATCCGTTACAAGTTTTATTAGATTTTTAAAACCATTATAATCTTTTGCAAGCAAAACCAGTCTATTTCTTCTATTATCTATACCGGCTTGCATATCCTTTCTATTTCTCGTAGCAACATAAAAGTCTACACCGATTATTGGTTTTATTTCTTTCTTTTTGCAGGTTTTATAGAATTCTATAGCTCCGTATAGATTCCCGGCATCGGTTAATGCTAAAGCAGGCATTCCATTTTTCTTTGCTTCTCCTATCAAATCATCTATTTTAGGTAAAGCATTTAGTAGTGAATAATGACTGTGGGTGTGTAAATGGATAAATCGGGACATAATTGTATTATAGCAAAATGTTATACTTTATGTATGAAATATATTATCGGTATAGATGAAGTCGGTCGTGGACCTATAGCTGGACCCGTTGCGGTTGGGGCTTTTGTATTTTTGAAACCTGAGGCTTATAGACATTTCGCGGGGGTAAAGGAATCAAAACAATTATCTGAAAAGAAAAGAGAAGAATGGTTTAATAAAATAGAAGAAATTAGAAATAAAGGATTAAAGAATATTGAAGATAGAATAATAGATTTCGCTGTTGTATTCCAAAGTGAAAAAGTTATAGATGAAAAGGGTATTTCTTTTGCTATAAAAACTGCTTTGAATAGAGCTTTAGAAAAATTAAATATAGATAAAGATTCTGCGAGAATATTGCTTGATGGTGGTCTACATGCCCCTATCGAATACAGAGATCAAGAAACCATAATAAAAGGCGATGAAAAGGAGGATATAATAGCTCTAGCATCTATATGTGCCAAGGTACTTCGCGATAGGAAAATGAGAGAATATGGCGAGCAATATATGGAATACGGCTTCGAATCTCATAAGGGGTACGGAACGAAGGCACATTATGAAGCTATACATAGAAAAGGCCTTACGGATATACATAGATTGACCTTTATAAAGAGTATAGACAAAGTTATAGGCAAAGATATTGCCAAAAACGCCAATATACGCTAGTATGATATTACTATGGTAAATCGAATGAGAGCCACTCGGGCACACCGAGACAATAGAAGATCACATCACGCCCTAGATGAGGTGCGACTTTCAAAATGTCAGAGTTGTTCTGCTATGCATAAACGTCATACTGTATGTACTACTTGTGGTTCATATAGAGGAAAAAAGATTATAGATATGACAGCAGTTGCAGTAAAGAAAGCAGAAAAAGCAAAGACAAGAGAGAAAGATTTAACAAAATCTTAATAGAAAATAATGTTTAAAGTAAGTAAAGTAGTTCTTCAAAAATAAAGAGAAAATAAAAAGAAAATTATGGCAAATAGACACCTTTCACGCTCAGTAGTACTACAATCACTCTTCGAGTGGGACGTAAGAGGTTGCCATGATAATACAATAAAAGAAATAATCGCCCGTGATTCCAAGGAGTTTGCTCCAGGAATGGGCGATATTTCTTTTATAGAGAATCTTGTAAAAAGTATTTTATCCAAGAAATCTGATTTGGATGAAATAATAGTAAAGGCCGCACCGGATTGGCCATTGGATAAAATATCAGTTATAGATAGAAATGTTCTACGTATCGGATTATACGAGCTCCTTTTCTCTGATAAGGAGGAAGTACCTGCAAAGGTAGCGATAAACGAAGCTATAGAACTTGCAAAGAGTTTTGGTGGTGAGAATAGTGGCAAATTTGTAAACGGTGTATTAGGTTCTGTATACAAGGAATTAGGAGAACCAGGTAAAGATTCAAAACCAAAGAAAAAGAAAATAGAAGACATACCATACGAGAAAATGCCAATACAGAATCTCGGTGGCGCAGTAGTATTCTCTAGAAAGGATGGGGAAATATATTTGGCTTTTGTGCATGATATATTCGGACATTGGACATTATCGAAAGGAAAGATACCAAATGATATAGATATAAAGAAAGGCACAATGGATAAGGTAAAAGAAGAAATGGGTCTTGATATAAAAATAGTTGAAGATCTAGGCAGTAATGAATACATAGCTTCAGATCCTGAATTAGGAAAATTAAGAAAACAAGTTCATTATTTCCTAGCAGAATCAGATTTTGAAAAAATAAATCTTGCCAAGAAGCCAGGTCTAGATGATGCAAAATGGTTTCGTTTAGAAGATATAGCAGAATTGAATTTCTATAATGATATACTGCCTATAGTTACAAAATCAGTTAAATTATTGAATAAAGAAAATAAATAGATAGCAGAAAAAGAAAAATATGCCAGATTTCTTAAAATTATCTGAAAAAATAAATGTAAAATTCAAAGATATAAGCTTATTGAAACAAGCTTGTACTCATAGATCGTATTTGAATGAAAACAAAAGTGCTGGTTTAGAACATAATGAGAGATTAGAATTTCTAGGAGATGCAGTATTGGAATTAGCTATTACTACTTTTTTATTTAATAAATTTCCCAATAAAAAAGAAGGAGATCTAACAGCATATCGTTCTGCATTAGTTAATACAAATAGTCTTTCCAGAGTAGCTACTGCAATGGGTATAAATGATTATTTATTATTATCAAAGGGTGAGGCAAAAGATACAGGAAGAGCTCGTTCCATAATACTCGCTGATTCTGTAGAGGCGATAATAGGTGCTATATATCTCGATCAAGGTTATGAATCCTCAGCTTTATTTATATCAAAACATTTATTAGAAATATTGAATATAGAAGAAATAATAGATAAAAAACTTTGGTTAGATGCAAAGAGTCGTTTCCAAGAAAAAGCCCAAGAAGTCACAGGACTTACTCCATCTTATAAAACATTAAAAGAAATAGGACCAGATCATAGTAAAATGTTTACATTAGGAGTATTCCTAGGAGATGTACAGATAGCTATAGGGTCAGGACTTTCTAAACAAGAAGCAGAACAAAAAGCCGCAGAAAAAGCATTGGAAGTTAAGGGTTGGTAATACATATAATACCCTCAAAATATCATTTTATGATAAAATAAGACCATGTATCTCAAATCCCTAGAGATGACAGGTTTCAAGTCTTTTGCAAAAAAGGCTTCTTTGAATTTTACTTCACCGATATCTGCCATAGTCGGACCAAATGGTTCGGGTAAAAGTAATGCCGCTGAAGCATTTCGTTTTGTACTTGGAGAACAATCCATAAAGAGCATGCGTGGAAAGAGGGGTGAAGATCTAATCTTTGCGGGTAGCGATGGTAATAAATTAAACCGAGCCTCAGTAAAGGTTACTTTTGATAATAGCAAAAGAATGCTCAATCTAGATTTCGATGAAGTCACCATAGAAAGAGTAGTTCATAGAGATAATGTAAATGAGTATTTTATAAACGGTAGCGGAGCAAGACTAAAGGATATAATAGAATTACTGGCACATGCTCATATAGGAGCTTCTGGACATCATATTATATCTCAGGGTGAAGCAGATAGAATATTGAATACTAATATTCGTGAAAGAAGAGAAATGATAGAAGATGCTTTAGGATTGAAAATCTATCAATACAAGAAAACCGAAAGTCAAAGAAAATTAGAAAAGACAGAAGAAAATATGAAATCTGTAGAATCTCTAAGAAGGGAAATAGCCCCTCATATGAAATTCCTACAAAAGCAAGTAGAGAAAGTAGAAAAAGCCCAAGAATTAAGAAATGAGCTTAGGAAAATCTATAAAGAATTTTTCAAAAGAGAAGAACTATATATAGAAAATGAAAAGAAAGAAATCGATGAAAAGAAATCACCCATAATAAAAGAATTATCATCTCTAGATAATGAAATATCTTTAGCAAGAAAGAATTTAGAAAGTTCAAAGAATAGAGATGCAAAAAGTGATGAATTAATTTCTTTAGAAAAGACTTTGTATGAAATAAGAAGAGAAAAAGACAGTATTTTCCATGAATTAGGCAAAATAGAAGGAGAAATATCTGGCTCGGAAAGGATTATACAAAAAGAAAAAGATAGACAGAATAAAGATGATAATAAAACTGTATATCTAAGAGATATAGAACAAGTAATAGAAAAAGTTAATCTTTTAGAAAGTATTTTAGAGATAAAGAAAATATTATCTAATTTTATTTCTTTACATAAAAATAAAGATATATCTACAAATACAGCAGAATTAGAAAGAGAAATTTCTATATTAAAGGATAAGAAAAGCAAATTAGATTTGAAAATAAAAGAGATAGAAAATAAAGAAAAAGATAAAAATATAGAATACAATGAGCTTAGACATAGAATAGAAAGAGAGAAGGATAGCGATAGAGATGCTGAGAAAAATATATTCAGAATAATAGCAAGACAAAATGAATTACGTGGAATATTAAATGGCATAAAGACCAGAGAAGAAAGATTGCTCATAGATGAGGAATCATTCAAAAGAGAATTACATGAAGCATATCTAGTGGTAGGTAGAGAAGCTGTTGATTATAAGGATTTAGAAATAATAGAAAGTGAAAATAGAGATAGACAAACAGAAAGAAAGAAGAATATAGAAAAAATAAAAGTAAGATTAGAGGATTCTGGAATAGGCAATAGCGGAGATATTATGAAAGAATATAGAGAAGTACAAGAAAGAGACGCTTTCTTGTCTAGGGAATTAGCTGATTTAGAAAATTCAAAACAATCACTAAATAATCTAATAGCAGATCTAGATCTCAGAATAAATATAGAATTCAAAGAAGGTATATTAAAGATAAATGCACAATTCCAAGAATTCTTTTCATTGATGTTCGGAGGTGGTACCGCATCTTTGAATGTAGTTCTAGAAAAGAAAAGAAAGAAGAAATCAGATACAGATCTAGAAGGAGTATTGGCAATGAATGATGATACAAATATAGAAGAAGAAATAGAAGAAGAGGAAGAAGGCAGGGAAGGTCTAGAAATAAATGTAAATCTACCAAGAAAGAAAGTTAAAGGACTTATGATGTTATCTGGAGGAGAAAGAGCTTTGACATCCATTGCTCTTCTTTTTGCTATTTCCCAAGTTAATCCTCCACCATTTATCATATTAGACGAAACAGATGCAGCTCTCGATGAAGCTAATTCTAGAAAATATGGAGATATGATAAGTAATTTATCAAAATATTCACAATTAATACTTATAACTCATAATAGAGAAACAATGTCACGTGCGGGCGTTCTATATGGAGTCACTATGGGTTCTGATGGGGCTTCGAAGTTATTATCAATACAGTTTGATGAGGCGGTTAAGGTGGCGAAGTAGGGGGGTATACATTATCTATACACTATACAAATACACTTGACATATATCATATAGTATGATAATATATCTATATAGTAGAGTTCTTTGAAAGTAAATACGTTGAGTTTGGAAGAAAGATTGTAATCGACTTGTATGACATCATGTCATGCAGATTATGAACTTTCAAACCACACTCAACCAAATTATATTATGAAAATTATCTTTGGATATTCAAGTCCTTTTGAATGGGCATCTCACGAACTTGCAAAGAGTCTCTTAAAGATGACACCAATCATTCATAGGGTGGTACAAGAAGTGGCATCAAAAAATGCCTGTGATCCCAGAACACTCTTTGTCTTAACCGCTTGTCCATGTTGTGAAGACACGGGACTTCCAGAAAACCTGAATGGCGTCATTGTGGTCACTCCGTATAGAGGTCTGGACCATGGACTATACCATAAGATTAAGGCGATTGATGTGTATCCCCCTTTCTGTGGACGGAGTGGGGAGGCCCAGGATGAAGAGCAATTCGCTCTTCACTGGAAAAAAACAATCGAAGAGGCGATATCATGAGGATTTAATCCTCAAAACTTTCAAACAGAATGCACGACCTTCGGGTACGGCGTTCTTTTTTATTAAATTGTAGTCTATAAAAATAAAGGCGCTCAAATCCGAAGAAATGAGCGCTTGAAAATGATTGCCGTGGCCTTGTAGTTCTATTAATTCACTTGATTAAAGATCTTCATGCGGATAATCATAACAAGTATTACTAATATCGTCAAGTTAGAGTATAGTAGTACCATAAACTTTAAGGTTCGAACAAAAAAATGCCACAATCATTTCTGATTGTGGCTAGAAGAGTACCCATTCTTGGACTTTTCGGCCTTAGCCTAATATCAACGATCCTGTCGTCAATGATTGACTTCCGATAATACTTGTAGTATTTCCGGCTGCATCTTGAATCCGACATCTGTTGAATCGTATGTATCGTCAACGGCTACTCAATCTGTTAAGTATCATAACATGACTTAATAACTTATGTCAAGTGTAAAAAGTGGTGAGATAAAGTTTAGGGTTTATGTACTTGACACAAGAACTAAAATGTATTAGACTATAAAGTAAGAAAGGATTTAGCACAATGAAAAAACTTGAACAGTTATGGCAGACATTGACAGAAGCTGAGCGTGTCGCACTTGTGGTTCTGGCTGACATCTTGACCAACCGTCAAGCAGTTGTGCAAAGCCGACGAGTTGCAATGGTAACGGCTGCGAGCAACGGGAAAATCAACTGTAATTTGGGAACCAGAGACAGTTCGGTTTTACATCCAGATGCGCAGAACTACTTCGAACAGTTTTTGTCAGAACATCCGGTGGGGCAGTTTGATGAGCTCTACCAGAAATTGTTTGTCCGAATCTAACCCACTATCTCAAGCACGGAGAACCCATGCATGAGAGGTGGGTTTTCTGTTGGGAGAAGATGGTGGTGAGATAGAGTTTAAATTGTAAACAAAAAACGGCACTGCAAATTTAATAGCAGCGCCGCTTAGAGATCAGTCTACATGAGGATCATGCAAGTGGCATAGTCGAAATTATGCAGTTGTCGAAATTCAGAGATTTGTTCTGCAACAACCTTACCGACGATACTTGTTCCCACATGAAATCTGTCTTCGACTTGTTGTAGAGTTCTCTTTTTCCATGATTGATCTGCGCCGTAATAGTACAAAAGGATCTCCTGAGTCTGATGGTCCAGACTCGAGATGAATTCACTGAGTTTGGAAATAAATTGCTCCGGTATTTGTGTGGCCATAGCACTTCCTTTCTGAAATCAGAATAGCATTATAATAGTCATTAGTCAATGATTGAGGAAATGGTGGTGTTATAGAGTTTGGGTTTAAACTGTACATTATACTGTAAGTGTGATATAATGATATAAGTAATTAGATCATTGAATTTCAAGGCTTTAAGCAGGTGCGCCTTTGAGCACCAGAAAAAGGACCTTTATGAGCCTCAGCAAACACACTTTCGTCCACGTCAATAAGTCAAAACCTCTTGGAGAAATCTTGGAGGAATTGAGACGTGAGAAAATGAATGTTGCATCCTATGAGGAAATATCGTTACTCCTCTTTGGGTTCAAAAGCCCTGTCTTGGCCTGCTCTCGGGATTCGATTGGTTTTTACCATCTTTACATCGAGGGGTACGGACCATTTGTGGACCCAAAGCATGTTATTGAGCAAGGCACGTTCATAGCTATCGCAGGATAGTGACGAATGAAGGATGGAGCCGCCTTCAATTCAGAAGCTCCATTGTTGTCACCTTTTTAAAAGCGTGAGCCTCGTATGCAGTACGTTGAGATGGGTGACATCTCGAGAACAAACTGTCACATTTTGAGACCGCACAATGCTTATGCAAAGTGCGGTTTAATTTTACTTGTTATATAAAACCATCTTTATATGCTTATGAATAAGATGAGATTGAAAATAAAAAATGGGGACGATTCTTGCGGATATTAAATTTGTTGATTTTTTAGGGTTTAGAGGATGGTAGTGTTATAGAGCTTAAAAATTAATATACTAAATCCTGCAAAACCTTTTTTAAATTATTAATAGAGTTAATTAATATTTCTTTTTTCTCAGAAATATCTTTAATCCCACGAGACATATCTGCATGCAAGTCTGATATAGCGTCTGATATAGAATCTGATATTTCTCTATGATTATAAATACCAATTATTTCTAATAATTGATCAATATAGCCAGATGATGTTATTTCTGTTTCGAGTTTTTCAGTAGATAATTCTCTATGTTTTCCTGGAAAAATCATATTAGGATCAATTGTGAATAATATTAATGGTTTATAAGATGAAATATTGGAAATAGTTTTGTATAAAATATCAGTAAATGAAATAAGAGCCTGAATTATCTCTTTACGCTCCCGGCTTTTCTTGGCTTTCATTAATATATTGGATATTTTTTTATAAGGATATTGACTAAAGGTAAACATACTAGTTAGTATTAATTTGCTTTACTCCACCAAACTGAAATCTAATACTTTCTTATCCAAATCAGCACCTATAACCTTGAACTTTATTGGACTACCTAAGGTAAATGTCTTTCCGGTTTTTTCTCCTTTTATTGAATAAGTTTTTTTATTGAAATTATAGAAATCATCGCCCAAATCTCTTATCTTTATCATTCCTTCTGATTTTGTTTCTAATTCTTCTACATATAGGCCCCATTCTGTTACTCCTGATATTGTTCCTTGGAATTCCATACCTATTTTATCGCTCATGTATTCTACTTGTTTCAATTTCTTTGAAGCTCTTTCTGCGTCGGCGGCATCTATTTCTCTTTCTGTAGATCTCTCTGCTATTTTCTGGAATTCTACTATTTCTCTATCTCCGAATGGTTCATGATGTAAATGTCTTTGTAATATTCTTTGTATAAGTAAATCTGGATAACGTCTAATAGGGGATGTGAAATGGGTATAATAATCAAATGCCAAACCGAAATGCCCGATATTCTTTGTAGAATATACTGCTTTTTGCATTGATCTAATAACTGCTGTTGATATGAGTGCTTCATGCACGGTTCCTTTTACTTGTTTTAACAAACTCTTTATATCATGAGCTGTTGCTTTGCCATCTTTTACTTTTAGATTGTATCCTAAAGCTTTTACGAAAATAGATAAATCCATCATTTTTTCTTGATCTGGTATATCATGAATTCTATATATTGAACCGGTATCTTTTTTACCTTTTTTCTTTATTGAATCAAAGATATGTTTCGCCACTTCGCGGTTTGCAAGTAACATATATTCTTCTACTAATTTATGTGTATCTAATCTTTCTTTTTTATATACTCCTATGGGTTTACCATTCTGATCCAATTTGAATTTTATTTCTTCTTGTTCGAATTCTATTGCACCTTTATTGAATTTCTCTTTTTGTAGAACTTTTGCAATTTCATTGAGCTTTTTTAATTCATTATAATATTTGCCTGTTTTAGAATTAAGAGATTCCTGTGCATTTTCATAAGTAAATCTATGTGTAGAGTTTATTATTGTTTTGCCGAACCATCTTTCTTTTATTTGTGCTTTATCATTCATGACAAAAACTGCAGAGAAGGTGAGTTTGTCTTCATTTGGGTTTAGACTACATACATCATTAGAAAGTATTTCTGGAAGCATAGGTATAGTACGATCTACTAGATATATAGAACAGCCACGTTTGAAGCCTTCTTTATCTAATGCGCTATTTTCTATTACATAATGTGATACATCGGCTATATGAACGCCTATTTCGTATTCTCCATTACCTAGGTCTTTGTATGATATAGCATCGTCGAAATCCTTTGCATCAAATGGATCAATAGTGAAAGTCAAAGTTTTTCTGAAATCTCTTCTTTTAGGTATTTCATTTTCAATATCTTTTATTTTATTTTTCTCTATTTTATTTGCTTCTTTTTCTACATCATCTGGGAAATTTATTTCAAATCCTTTTTCTAATACTATAGATTCCATTTCTACATTATTATTTCCTTTTTCACCTATAACTTTTATTATATTTCCTTCTGGATTTTTATTGCTATCAATCCATTTTCCTATTTTTATTTGGACTTTATCATGAGCTTTTACTTTTTTTGCTTCTTCATCATTTAACATGAAGTCTATATAAAGTTTTTTATCATCAGGTATTACTCCTGTTTTGCCATCGCGTATTTCTACTGTACCTACGAAGATTTCTCTGGATCTTTCTATTATTTTTATAACTTCACCATTTTTGTCTTCACCTTTTCCATGGAAAATGACTTCAACAATGTCATTGTTTAATGCGAAATTGAGTTTGTCTTCTTTTATTACTATATCGTTTTCCTCATCATTTGGATCTTCTACGAATCCGAGGCCTTTTCTTATAGTCCTTATTTTACCTATTATTTTATCGTTTCTTTTATTGTTTTTCACCCGAATACTATACCCTATATTGCCTTTTTTTCATAGGTCTGATAGTATGGCTCTTATGTTAATGATACGATTACAAAGGGTGGGAAGAAAGCATGAACCAAAATTCAGGCTAGTTCTTACTGATTCCAAGAATGGTCCAAAGAGCGGAAAATATATAGAAGTTCTAGGATCTTATGATGCTAGATTAGATAATAAAGTAGATCAATTTGATTTACCAAAGATAAAGCATTGGATAAGTAAAGGTGCAAAATTATCTGTAACAGTACATAATTTCCTAGTTTCAAAAAAGGTAATAGAAGGCAAAAAGATGAATGCTCTCCCAAAGAAAAAGCCAATAATCAAGGCAACTTCAGGTGAAGAAGCAGCAAAGGCAGAAGCTCCAAAAACAGAGACTGCAACTGCTTAATCTTTCTTTATATAGCTATTATTCAATCTATCTATTTATATTATTCAACTGTGTAAAACTCAGTTGACGATACAGACTATCAGGTTACAATTAAAGCAAAGCAGTACTGTCGTTACTGTGAAGAATTAAAAATAAATATTCCAAAGAAAATGAATAATGATCAGCAATTCCTAGAGTATGTAATAAAGGCTCTAGTAGATAATCAAAATGATGTAAAGATAACTCGAACAGTAGATGAAATGGGAGTTCTAATGACTCTCGAAGTAAATGCAGCCGATATGGGAAAGGTTATAGGCCGTTCAGGAAATACAGCAAAGGCCATAAGAACACTTCTACGAGTTGTGGGTATGAAGAATAATTCTAGAGTAAATCTAAAGATAAATGAACCAGAAGGTGGCGTTCCTAGAGTAGAAAAGGCTTCAAAGACAGTAGATGAAGCTATGGCAGATTTGAAAATCTAATACAATTTTAAATGACAAAATGATAAAACTGTGGTAATGTATTACTACAGTTTTATTATTATGAATTACCATATAATTTCACTTTTTCCACAAGTATTCGACTCATATCTCTCTGAGTCTATATTGAAACGTGCAATAGAAAATAAGAAAATAAAAGTGAAATTCTATAATCCTAGAGATTTTACTATTTCATCAAGAAAAGGAAAAAAACAAAGTTATGCAGACAGAAGAGTTGATGATAAACCTTATGGTGGTGGACCAGGTATGGTTATCGAAGCATTACCTATTATAAAAGCAATACAAAAAGCAAAAAGCAAAATAAAATCTAAAAAGATTAAGATTATATGGTTTACTCCTTCGGGTAAACAATTCGATACAGAATATGCCAAAAGTGTAGCCAATAAATACACCGATATAATATTTATTTGTGGTAGATATGAAGGTATAGATGCCAGAGTAAAAAAAGTTTTTAAAGTAGAAGAAATATCTGTAGGACCTTTTGTGCTTACTGGTGGGGAATTACCAGCAATGATACTTATAGATAGTATAGGAAGACAAATAAAGGGGGTATTAGGTGATATTAATTCTCTAGAAGAAACACGTATAGCTTCTAGTGATGTATATACTCGTCCAGAGATTATAGAATATAAAGGAAAGAAATATAAAGTTCCAAAAGTTTTGCTTTCTGGTAATCATGAAAAAATAAATGAATGGAAAAAAGATAATTAAATATTCTTTAATAATATTTATTGTATTTTCTGCAATTTCTGTCTTTTTATTTCTAAATAAAGATTTATATAAAGAATATTATTTTACTTCTCCCGAAATATTCAATAATTTCTTATCTCAAGAAAAAAATATAAATATAATAATAGTTGGAGATATGATGTTGGATAGGAATGTTTCAAATGTTATAGATAAAAAGGGATTCGATAAATATTTTGAAGGTGTAAGGGACATAATAAATAATGCTGACATAGCAGTCGCAAATCTCGAAGGACCTTTTACAGATAATCCAAGTATTACGACATCGCTTATAGATAAAAGTTTAAAATTTACTTTTAATCCTAAACTTATACCCAAATTACATGATTTAGGTTTTGATATATTCGGTTTAGCGAATAATCATACTATGAATTTCGGTATTTCTGGATTTAATACAACAAAAGATTATTTAAAGAAAAATAATATACTTTATTATGGTGATCCGAATAATTTTACAGATTTAAGCACTATTATAGAGAAAAATGGAATAGTTATAGGCTTTGTAGGTTTTCATGAATTTACCTATATTAATTTTGATAGGATTATAAATGAAATAAAAATCTTAAGAGATAAAGTGGATATACTTATAGTATCACCACATTGGGGTATAGAGTATGAAAATGAACCAACGAATAATATGAGGAAATGGGCACATGGATTCATAGATTCTGGTGCTGATGCTGTTATAGGTAGTCATTCACATATAATAGGGGATAAGGAAGAATATAAAGGAAAGAAAATATATTATTCATTGGGTAATTTTGCTTTTGATCAATATTTTAGTGAAGAAACAATGACTGGGCTTATGGTCAATATGAATATAAGAAAGAATTATGAAGGTTCTCTGAAAATAGACTATATAGATATACCTATAAGAGTTGATGAATCCGGTATTAGTCAATAAAAGCTCCAAATTACATAGATTTAATAAGTAATTGCAAGACCATATTATCATTGACAAATAGCTATTAATATGCTAATATTATAGGAGTTTTGACAATTAAAAACTGAAACAACAACAAACAAAAACAGAGAAGAGGAGAATTAGAATGAAAAATACTATCAAGTTGATTGCATTGCTGGTTGTGGTAGTTATGGCGTCTGTAATTGGTTTTGAGGTGTCGGCACAAGCACCGATCACACTCGGCATCAAGCAGATTCCACAGATTTCCTTTACGGGAGATCCTGGAAAAAGCTATCAGATTCAATATGCCACCAAAGTTGATGGTAGTTGGAATGATCTAGCGGTCATTCCGGCGAATCCTTCCGGTGTTTACAGTTATGTAGACACCGAGGCAGTGGGGCAAAGATTCTATCGAGTCAGTGATTATTTAACGCATATTGTTATGGTCACTATTTCACCCTCATCTCCTATGATGAGTGTAGTGCAGATCTCTAAAACAGAACAGACAGACAATGTTCTGATTGGGAGATATGATATCAAAGCACAAGGTATCTCCTCTGGGAAACTTTCGAATCTGAGGATTCGATTTCATACCACAAGGAAAGAGATCAGTGCATTGTTTGCAGATATTAAGCTTCTGGTAAATGGCCAGACATATTCTGCTGATTCGATCACGGGTAGTTTCGATGGATTTGTAGTGTTCAAAAACATGGTTGAAGCACTATCCATTGATAACTCTGTTACGGTCAGTATTTATGGAAAATTGAATCAAGATACTGACGGAACATTATCGGGAGCTACAGTGTACACATCTTTCCCTGTGAGTGGTGTTGATGGTGGTACGTATAATAATCCAGAAGTTTTGGATTCTAATTCCAAGGCTATTGCGGTTAAAGATGCAATGCCATCAAGTGAGGATATAACCTTCACTTCCCTCGGTGCGGTCCTTTCGGGACTAAAAGTCACCGCTGGATCGTTTATAGTTGTAAACAACGAAGTGGTTGGTCAGGGAATCACCTTTAACATGACAGTGACGGCAGGGAATGACACATTGTATGTAGCAAAGGATCCTGCTGTTTCTGCTGGTATCATGGTGGGTGTCAATACGATTTATCGGTATTCTCCAGCTGAAGCTATTCCTGCAAATATTGCAGGAGATACTGATAAGTATTTAGTCATTCCGGCTGGTACGAGCCGGCAGTTGGTGTTCGACGGTTCTCTTTCTCGAGTCCCAGGTTCGGGACATGGGTTGACGGAGGTCTCATTTTTTTCCTTCAACTTCGGTAAGGATACTAGTGTCCTTAACTCGAATTGGATTACCTACGGCCTAGATAAGTTAAAGTTTGTTACCACTCTCTAGGTTTCAGTTATTTGTTCTTCGTTTGTATTATAATCGCCAAAGGTTCTATTCCTTTGGCGATTTTCTTTATCAGATATTTATTCTATAAAATATTTTATTTATTCATTTTTTGTTGATAAACCTATTGACAATCTCTACCAATCTGATAGTCTAGACAGAACTTCGCAAGATTGTGTTATGATCGAAAAAGTGAAGGATTACAAGGCTTTAAATTGGTCCTACCCCTTATTATTCTCTTGCAAACACTATCCCAATAAATTTTTAACTAAATTACGCTATTGACATGCGTAATTTTGTGTATCTGGGTATTTGTTTGTAAAGTATAATTATTTTTATAAAAAACATATGCAAACCACAAAAAAGTATTTTAAGAGATACAAAGACTCTATAGTGCCAGTTCCGGATCTAGTAGAATCACAATGCGCTTCTTTCAATTGGCTTATAGAGACTGGTATAGGAGAAGTGTTAAAAGAATTTTCTACAATAAAGGATTATGCTGGCAAGAAATTCGAACTATCATTCTCTGGATTTGAAATATCTAAACCAAAATACGATGAGCATTATGCAAAGTTGAATAAACTTACATACGAAGGGCAAATAAAAGCCAAAGTAAAACTAAAGAACAAAATACAAGACTCTCTAAAGGAACAAGAGATGTTTCTTGCTGATCTTCCTCTCATGACAGATCATGGAACATTTATAATAAATGGTATAGAGCGCGTGATAGTGCCACAACTTGCTCGTTCGTTCGGTATTTTCTTTACATTGAATGAATTAAAAGGAAAGAATTTCTTTGGAGCAAAGATAATTCCAGCTAGAGGTGTATGGATGGAAATAGAATCAGATACAGATGGTACTGTATATGTACGTATAGATAAAAAGAGAAAGTTCCCAATAACTTCATTACTACGTATATTAGGTGCAAAGACAAATGAAGAAATAGTAGATTTATTTAAAAATGATTTAGATGCAAAGAAAGTTATAGATTTAACTTTGGCCAAGGATCATGCAAAAACAGTAGATGAAGCTTATGTAGAAATACATAAGAGACTTCGTGACGGTGATCTAGCTACAGCTGACAATGCACGTGAATTCATCGGAGATATATTCAAGCCTGAAAGATATGATCTATCCAAGGTGGGACGTTTTCGTTTCAACAAAAGATTTAATAAATCAATGGATGAAAAGGATTTGGAGAATAAGACTATATCATTAGACGATATTGCTACAATAATCTCACATATAGTACTTCTAAATAATACTCCAGAATCAAGAGAAGATGATATAGATCATCTAGGAAGTCGTCGTGTAAGATATGTTGGAGAATTATTACAACAGAAATTCCGTGTTGGTATGACACAGATGAAGAGAAATATACAGGATAAAATGTCTACAATAGAACCAGACGTTACTCTGCCTGTTAATTTCGTTTTCCCTAGACCTCTTCAAGCTCGTATAAAAGAATTCTTTACTACAAACCAGCTATCACAGTTTATGCTACAAGAAAATGTTCTAGCAGAAGTAGAACATTTACGTACATTGACTGCTCTAGGACCTGGAGGATTGGTAAGAGATCGTGCTGGATTCGAAGTTCGTGACGTACACCCATCTCACTATGGTCGTCTATGTCCAATACATACCCCAGAAGGTCCAAACATCGGTCTAGTATTGCGTCTATCTATATTTGCTCGTGTAAATGATTTCGGAATGATAGAAACTCCTTATGTAAAGGTAAAGAATGGAAAAATAACAGGTGAAGTTGTATATCTTAATGCTTTGGAAGAAGAGAATTATCGTATTGCTCATGCTGCTATTCCTTATGATGTAAGTTCAGGAAATATAACATCAGATGAAGTAGAAATACGTATAAATGGTAAACCAAGTCTAGCAAAGAAAGAAGATGTTGATTATATAGACATATCTACAAATCAAGCTTTCTCTATTGCTACTTCACTTATACCATTCCTAAATCACAATGATGCAAACCGTGCACTCATGGGATCTAATATGCAAAAGCAAGCAACTCCTTGTCTTATACCTGAAGCGCCTCTTGTTGCTACTGGTATGGAAAGAAATGCCGTTATAAATACAGGCCGTATAATGCTTGCTCCTGAAGATGGTGAAATAGTATATGTAGATTCAAAGAAAGTTATATTGGAAGGAAAGAAGAGTGGAAAGAAACATGAATATAATCTAGTTCATTTCTCTAGAACAAATGGATTCACAGCATTCCATCAACGTCCTATTGTAAATCTAGGTGATAAGGTAAAGAAAGGAGATGTTCTTGTTGATACTTCTACTTCTGATGGTGGAGAAATAGCTTTGGGACAGAATATGCTTGTAGCATTTATGTCATGGTCAGGTAGTAACTATGAAGACGCTATTATTCTTTCTGAAAGAGTTGTTAAAAATAGTAAATTCGCTTCTATTCATATAGAAGAATTCGTTGTGAATGTTCGTGATACAAAGCTAGGACCAGAAATCACAACTTGTGATATTCCTAATGTTGGTGAAGGAAAATTAAAGAATCTTGCAGAAGATGGAATAGTTAGAGTTGGAGCTGAGGTTCGTGCTGGAGATATTCTAGTAGGAAAGATTTCACCAAAGAGTGAGACACAGCTAACACCTGAAGAGAGATTGCTCAGATCAATATTCGGTGAGAAAGCTCGCGATGTGAAAGATACATCAAAGAGAATGGAAGGTGGAAAGCGTGGAAGAGTTATATCTGTAAAGATTTTCTCAAGAGAGAAAGGAGATAAACTTGATTCTGGAATCATAAAGAGAATATATATAGAAGTAGCAGAATTAAGAAGTGTATCAGTAGGAGACAAATTAGCTGGACGTCATGGAAATAAAGGAGTTATTTCAAAGATATTACCAGAAGAAGAGATGCCATATATGGAAGACGGTCGTCCTGTGGATGTGATACTTACACCACTCGGTGTGCCTTCACGTATGAATCTTGGACAGATACTTGAACTTCACTTAGGTCTCGCTGCAAATACTTTGAATTATCAAGCTATAGTTCCAGCATTCGCCGGAGCAACAGATATAGAAATAAAAGAAGAATTAGTAAAAGCTGGATTTGATCAGAGTGGAAAGATGAAACTTCGTGATGGTAGAACTGGAGAATATTTCGATCAACCAGTAGCTGTAGGATATATGTATATATTGAAACTTCATCATATGGTGGAAGACAAAATACATATGCGTTCTATCGGACCTTATTCTCTTATTACTCAACAGCCACTTGGAGGAAAGGCACAAGGAGGAGGACAGAGATTCGGAGAAATGGAAGTCTGGGCATTGCTTGGTCATGGAGCAGCATATACATTGCGTGAAATTCTAACTATCAAGTCTGATGATATACAAGGTCGTTCTCAGGCATTCGATTCTATAGTGAAGGGTGAGAGATTGAAGCAACCAAATCTTCCTGCATCATTTAATGTGCTTCTAAAATCACTTCGTGGACTTTCATTGGATGTCGAATTGATAAAAAAAGATAATGATATCGATATAGAGGATTAATAATTCACTAAATAAAATATATGAATAAAAAAATTATTTGGGGGGTTATTATAGCGGTTGTGGTGATAGGGGTAGCAGGAGCTGTCTATAATTTCTTATTACCAATACGATCTTTGAATTGTTGCCATGGAGAACAATATATAGTACCTGTAACAATAATGGTTCCAAAGGACATTCCTTCATATACAAAAGCTGTAAATGAATATGTTTCAAATGGAGGTGTTAATCCTGTAACAACTTGGGAATTTGAAAAAAAGACTATTTCAACATCAACTACAGATATAGTTAGAACAAGTGCAGAACTTGCAGCAAAGGTAATACTTTCTCAGATAAGTCCTTCAGAGGAACAAGTCTCTTATCTTAAAGTAGTAGATGGAACTGCTTATGTATTACTAAAGATGGATATAGATGGTTGGGCTGGTGTATCATTTAGTATTGCGAAAATTCATCCAATAGTAGAGAAAACATTATTGCAATTTCCTGCAATAAAATCAGTTAAGTTTTCTTATGCACCAGGAGATAATAAAGACTCTATAACTAATTCTAATTGGAAGACATATACGAATTCAAGACTTGGTTTTGAATTTAAATATCCTAGTGATTGGATAATACATTCAAATCTTAATGCAGATATTACTTATCCATATAGTGATCAAATTGTTTTGGTTAAACCAGAAAATAATAGTGCTTATCTAAGTAAAAAAGAAACTTCAGGTGATGCTGCTGATCTCACAATTAATTTATGTAGAATAGATAATGGAGATTGTAATACATCAAAATACATTAATAAAACAGAATATTCAACCATAGTAAAATTTCAAGGAGGAGTAAATGGTTATAGTATGAAAACACCCTCAACATATGCAGGAGAATATAATTATGGAGTTGTAGTTAATTATAATGGTAGAACTTATCTGATTAGTTTTCCTGCTATTAGTGATGGAAAAGAAATTGATCAAATAAATAAACAAATTCTTTCTACATTTAAATTTATTCCCATAACAAACACGACTGCTAAATGTCCAGAAGGTCAAGTTATGTATAATTCAAAATGTGAATCAGCTTCATATAGAGGAACAAATCCAAATATGTCTGGTGGATTGAATTTAGAACCTTCTATTACTATTATTTCTCCAAATGGAGGAGAGATTGTAAAAATTGGCGATAATACTTTTGTTAAGTGGAATGCTAATAAAACATTACCTGAGGGATATAAATTCTTAATATCTATTGGTAATGGTGATTCTTATTCAATTGATTCTTCTGCTACAACTACAAATTATTCTTATCTATTAAATATCTCTAAGTATCATGTAACGGGTGATATTCTGGCTGATACTGTACCAGGTCAATATAAAGTAAAAGTTTCTTTATACGATGGAAAAGTTCCGCTATATAATGGCAAGACTTGTACACAGATGGTTAAAGAAGGATCTAGACTATGGTGTAATCCACCAGATTTATATGGGACTTTGATCACTGAAGATCAAAGCGATGGAATGATAACCATTACCAACTAATCTCACCAAATAACTAAAAATATATGCAAACAACAAATACAAAGAAAAATATGGAACCTCGAGATTTCGATATCGTAAAACTAGGAGTAGCGAGTCCAGAAAAAATATTAGAATGGTCATTCGGTGAAATCACAAAGCCAGAAACTATAAACTACAGAACACAAAGATCAGAGAAAAACGGTTTATTCGATGAGAAAATCTTCGGTCCAGATAAGGATTATGAATGTTATTGTGGAAAATATCGTGGAATAAGATATAAGGGAATAGTTTGTGAAAAATGTGGAGTTGAAATAACTCGTTCTATAGTACGCCGTGAGAGAATGGGTCATATAGAGCTTGCTACACCTGTATCTCATATATGGTTCCTACGTAATATGCCTTCAAGAATAGGTCTTATTATGGGTATGTCTACTTCTGATCTAGAGAAAGTTGTATATTTCGCTGGATATATTGTTACAAAAGTATTCGATGAAGAGAAACAAAAATTCTCAAAAGAATTGGATTCTGAATTCAAATCAAAAGTAAAAGCAGCTCAAGACGACAAGACAAAAGAAGCTCTTAAAGAATTATTGAATAATGCTAAAAAAGAAATAGATAGTATTACACCAGGATTTGTTATGGATGAAGTTCAATTCCATAAATATTCTATGAAATATGGTTCTCTGTTCGAAGCTGGAATAGGTGCTGAAGCAATATTTGAAATCTTGAAGAAGACAGATATGAATAAGCTCAGAGAAGAAATAGAGAAAGAATTAGAAAATGCTAGTTCAATAGATAAAGAAAAACTTTCAAAGAGACTTTTCTTGATAAAATCAATGATAAAATCTGGAATCCGTCCTGAATGGATGTTCCTTACTCGTATTCCAGTTATTCCACCAGCACTTCGTCCTATGGTTCCACTAGATGGAGGAAGATATGCTACTTCAGATATAAATGATTTGTATAGAAGAGTAATAAATAGAAATAATCGTTTATTGAAACTTCGCGAGATAAATGCTCCAGATGTTATTCTAAGAAATGAAAAAAGAATTCTACAAGAAGCTGTAGACGCTCTTATAGATAATTCTATTCGTCATGGAAATACAACAGGTGCAGCCGCTATACAAAGTCAAAAAAGAGCTTTGAAATCTCTATCAGATAATCTAAAGAGTAAGCGTGGTCTATTTCGTCTTAACCTTTTGGGTAAGCGTGTGGATTATTCTGGACGTTCTGTGATAGTTGTTGGACCAGAATTATCTCTAGATCAATGTGGTTTGCCAAAGCATATGGCATTGGAATTATTCCGTCCTTTCGTTATCTCTGGTCTATTAAAGAGAGAACTTGCTTATAATATTCGTGGAGCTGGAAGACTTATAGATGATGGAGCAAAAGAAGTTTGGGAAATATTAGAAGAAGTTATAGCAGGAAAATATGTTCTTCTAAACCGTGCTCCTACTCTACACCGTCTAGGTATACAAGCATTTCGTCCAGTTCTAATAGAAGGAAATGCTATTCAAGTTCACCCACTAGTATGTACAGCTTTCAATGCTGACTTCGATGGAGACCAGATGGCCGTTCACGTTCCATTGGGTGAAGAAGCTCAATTAGAAGCAAAAGAAATAATGGCTTCTGATAAAAATATACTAAAACCAGGAAATGGAGATCCTACAGTTATATCAAAGCTACTAGAAATAGTTCTTGGATGTTTCTGGATTACAAAGACTGTATCAGGTGAAAAGGGTGAAGGTATGATATTCGAAAGTCCTGAAGCAGCTCTATCAGCTCATAATTTCGGTGCTATTGGTTATAGAACTTTAATAAAGGTTTTACCAAATAGTAACAAGAAATATTCACAATTCGATGGCAAAATATTCGAGACTACAGTAGGTAGAATATTATTCAATGATATATTACCAACTGATTATCCTTATATAAATAAAGAAATTGATAGAAAGAAATTAGCATCTATTATAGATGATATTATAATCACAAATGGTATAGGAGCTCTACCACCTATTCTAGATAAAATAAAAGCATTCGGATTCAAATATACAACATTCTCAGGTACTACATGGGGTATAGATGATATAGTTGTTCCAAATGGTAAATTTGAAATAATAAAATCAGCAAAGGATAAAAGTGATCTTATTATGCATCAATTCAATGAAGGACTTCTAGCAGAAGATGAAAGATTCAGAAAGAATATTGAGATTTGGCATAAAGCAAAGAACGATGTAGAAAAGCTTATCCCTAATTCTCTAAATAAAATGGGATCTGTATACGATATGGTTACATCTGGAGCCCGTGGATCTCTATCACAGATTACACAAATGGCAGGTATGAAAGGACTTATTTCATCTACTACAGGTACTATAGAATTCCCAATTCTATCTTGTTCAAAAGAAGGACTTACACCTATAGAATATTTCATTACTACTCACGGTTCAAGAAAAGGTCTAACAGACACTGCCCTAAACACTGCAAAAGCTGGATATCTTACTCGTAAACTATTCGTTGTTGCTCAGGATGTTATAGTGAATGAAGAAGATTGTGGAACAAAAGATAGTATAGAAATAAAGAAAATAACAGCATCAGGTATGGATATTCCTATTTCAAAGAATATTCGTGGACGTGTTATCGCAGAAGATGTATTGGATACAAATGGAAATGTTCTATTCAAGAAAGGACATCTATTGAGTAAACAAGAAGCTCAGAAAGTAGAAGAAATGGGAGTATCATCTGTGAAGGTACGCTCACCATTATCATGTAAGAGTATTACAGGAGTATGTGCTAATTGTTATGGAATAGATCTAGGAAAGAATAAAATAGTAGAATTGGGTGAAGCTATAGGTACTATAGCAGCTCAAGCTATCGGTGAACCTGGAACACAGCTAACAATGAGAACATTCCACGCTGGAGGTACTGCATCTGTTGGTGGAGATATTACTTTGGGTCTACCTCGTGTTGAAGAAGTTTTCGAAAAGAGAAGCCCAAAGAATCCTGCGGTAGTTGCTACAGTTGATGGTGTCGTTACAGAAGTAAAGGATTTGATAAAAGAAAAAATAATAAAAGTAATACCAGAATTAGAAGATAGATCAAAAGGCAAGAAAGCTTCTGAAGTTGAATATGTATTCAATTATAAGAGAATACCTACAGTAAAGGTTGGAGATAAAGTAAAGAAGGGAGATATTATCACAGATGGTTCTGCTGATATAGATGAAGTCTTCGAATATGGTGGAGCAGAAAGAGCAAAAGCTTATGTTATAAGTGAAGTAAGCAAAATCTATGAACTTCAGGGAGAAACTGTTTCTAGAAAACATATAGAAATAATAGTTAGACAAATGTTCTCAAGAAGACAAATAATTTCTTCAGGTGATACTACTCTTACAGAAGGTGTAATAGTTGATGATGCACAAATACAAGAAGAAAATGCTATGATAAAAGCAAAGGGTGGAGAAATGGCAAAAGCAAAGCCAGTAGTGATGGGTATTGCAGAAGTATCTCTATCAAGAAAGAGCTTCCTATCAGCCGCTTCATTCCAACATACTACAAAGGTTCTTATAAACAGTGCTATACGTGGTAGTGAAGATAATCTAGTTGGTCTAATGGAAAATACTATAATCGGAAGATTGATACCAGCAGGTACAGGATTTAAAGGTAGTCCAAAACAGAAAATGATAGAAGACATACAGCCAGAAGAAGAATTCGATATAGAATAATAAAAAATAATATTATATGTCCACTCCAGTCGAAAAAATAAAAGAACGATTGGGTATTGAGGAAGTCATCGGTTCATATATAAAACTAGAGAAATCAGGAAAAAATCTAAAAGCTCGATGTCCATTCCATAATGAGAAAACACCCTCTTTCTATATTTCACCAGAAAGGGGTGGTTTCTATTGCTTTGGATGTGGTGCAAAAGGCGATATATTCAATTTCGTAGAACAATTCGAAGGTTTGGATTTCATGGGTGCACTCAAGGTCCTAGCAGATAGAGCTGGAGTAGATCTTACCTTTGAGAAAGGAGAAAATAAAACAGAAAAAGAAAGATTATATAGAGTTATGGAAGAAGCTACAAAATTCTTTGAATCAGGATTATCTTCTTCAGAGGAAGCGCAGGATTATCTGAATAAAAGAGGTTTAAAAAAAGAAACCATAAAAAACTTTAGAATAGGTTATATAAAAGCTGATTGGAGACTTTTATATACTTTTCTAAAAAATAAAAAATATTCTGATAATGATATGGAAAAGGCTGGTCTCATAAAGAGAGCAGAAGAAGCAAGTAGAGGATATTATGATAGATTCAGAGATAGAATAATGTTTCCTATTATGGATTCATCTGGTAGGGTAATAGCTTTTTCTGGAAGAATACTTCATGATGATGGCAAAAGTGCAAAATATCTCAATAGTCCAGATACTGTTTTATACAATAAAAGCACAGTATTGTACGGTATAGATAAAGCCAAGCAAGATATAAGAATAAAAAATTATAGTATTCTGGTTGAAGGTCAAATGGATTTGGTCCTATCTCATCAAGTTGGTATTAGGAATACCTTGGCTGTTTCTGGTACAGCTCTTGCTGATACATTGGTTTCAAAAGAAAATGTTGTTAATAATCTCGGTATAGTCAGAAGACTTTCTACAAATATTATTCTAGCTTTTGATTCTGATAATGCTGGGAGAAAAGCTTCTAGGAGATCTGCAGAAATAGCTTTATCTCTAGGTATGGATGTAAAGATTGCTTCTATAAAGAATGGTAAAGATCCAGCAGATTTAGTATTGAAAGATCCAGAAGAATGGAAAAATGTTTTACGCAATTCGAAACCAGTAGTCGAATTTGAATTGGACGCTCTAATGGAAGAAATAAAAGAGAAAAATATAGATAGAAGGAAAATCCCAGCTCTTTTACGCGAAAGAGTCTTACCCTTTGTTATAGCTATGGAGAATAATATGGAAAAATCTCATTTTATAAGATTGATAAAGGAGAAAACTGGTTTATCCGAAGAATCTATAAGTGAGGATTATAAAAATCTAGAAAAGAAAATGCATGAAGAAGAAAGGTCAAGCAAACAAGCAAACAGTACTAGACAATCAATATCATATGATGTTAAAATAGCCCCTAATGTTAAAGAACGCCTCCTTGACCCGATTTCAAGGAAATTCGGCCTTCTAATAAACATTGAACGTGAGTTTAAGGAAGAGAATAGAGATGATATACACTCTATTATTAAACGTATTACGGGCAATGAACGCTATGATAATTTAATAAAAGAAATAGAACCATTCAAAGAAGAACTATTACTTGAAGCTCAAATTCTATTCAATAAAAATCAAAAATATCATATAGAAGAATTACTTCTAACTTTTGAAGAAGATATTATAAGGGAAGAATTATCGAGAATTATGGAAATAAATGATAAAGATTTACTCGAGAAAAAATATAAAAGCTTAAATATTCGGAAAAAAGAAATAGAAGACAAGTTAAGGAATTTCAGAAAATAATTTTAATTAGATCAAATAAAAATCAAGTAAAAATTAAGAAATAATAAATAAAAATTTAACAAATAAAAATATGTCCTCAAAAAAAGTTTCAAAGAAGAATAAAATAAAGAAGATTTCAAATAAAACAAAATCCAAGTCCAAGATCAAGACAAAAATAAAGAAATCATCTAATAAAAAAGATAATAAAAAGCCAAATAAAGGCAAGGAATCAGATCTAAAAGCTCTAAAACTTATAGCAAAGGGTAAAGAAAGAGGTTTCGTTACTTATGATGAGATCCTAAAAGAATTCCCAAATATAGAAACAGATATTGAATTTCTAGATAATCTTTATACTAGATTTTCTTCTTTCGGTATAGATGTTCTAGAGGGAGGAGGATTATTGGAAGTTGAACCAGAAATCGTTCATCCAAAGAAATATTCTTATGGTATGAAAAGTGATTCTAATTTCGATTCTATACAGATGTATTTGAAAGAAATAGGTCAATATCCTCTTATTTCTGCTGGTAATGAAAAGGAATTAGCAAAAAGAATTCAAGCTGGTGATATAGAAGCAAAGAATTTGCTTGCTCGTGCGAATCTCCGTCTCGTAGTTTCTATAGCAAAAAAATATGTAGGTAGAAGTCCAGACTTAACATTACTTGATCTTATACAAGAGGGTAATCTAGGTCTTTTCAAAGCTGTAGATAAATTCGATTGGACAAAAGGTTATAAGTTTTCTACTTATGCTACATGGTGGATACGTCAGGCCATAACTCGTGCTTTGGCTGATCAGAGTAGAACTATACGTGTTCCAGTGCATATGGTTGAAACAATAGCAAAATACAAACAAGTAGTTAGAAGACTTACTCAAGATTTAGGACGAGATCCATTGGCAGAAGAAATAGCTACAGAAATGGGATTAGATGTAGAAAAAATCTATAATATAGAAAAAATAGATCAAGATGTTGTCTCTCTAGAAAGTCCAGTAGGTGATGATGGTGATGATGGAAAGTCTACATTGGGAGATTTCCTTTCTGATGACAAAATCCTTTCTCCAGATCAAGAAAGCTCTCGTAGAATATTACGAGATCAAGTAAATGGAATATTAAATGATCTTTCCGAAAAAGAAAGAAGAATATTAGAGATGAGACATGGATTAAATGATGGTATAACTCATACTCTAGAGGAGGTAGGAAAGGAATTCGGAGTTACAAGAGAGAGAATACGTCAGATAGAAGCCAAGGCGCATGAAAAGATTCGTCAGCATGAGAATATAAATAGATTAAGAAATTATTAATATCAAATATGCTTTACAAAAGAGTTCTAAAACCCATACTCTTTAGATTTAGTCCAGAAAAAGTTCATGATATTTTCGTTTTTATTGGAGAATTTTCTGGTAAATATGCTATTACTAGATGGATATTTTCTCTTATCTATGGTTATCATGGAAAAGATATTTCTAAAATTGTTGATGGTATAAAGTACAATACTCCGGTTATGCTTTCGGCGGGTTTTGATTACAATGGACGTTTGACACAAATACTCGCTTCGCTGGGTTTCGCGGGTGAAGAAATAGGTTCTGTTACAGCTTATCCTTGTGAAGGTAATCCAAAGCCTAGACTTACCAGACTTATAAAGTCAAAAAGTATTATAGTTAATAAAGGCCTTAGAAATGACGGTGTAGATACCGTAATAGCCCGTATAAAGTCCAAAAAGCCTATTCCAGGCTTTGTTATAGGTGTTAGTATCGCTAGAACCAATAATGAAAGATCTGTTCCTATACAGGCAGGTATAGACGATTATCTATATTCCTTTAGAAGATTAAATGAAGAAAAAGTAGGGGATTATTATACAATAAATATTTCTTGTCCAAATGCTTTTGGTGGTGAAGCTTTCACTACTCCTATATTGTTAGATAGATTACTTCAAGCTTTCACTACTATACCTTGCAATAAACCTATTTATATAAAAATGCCTATAAATCTTCCTTGGGATAATTTCAAGAATCTTCTAGATATTATTAAAAAATATAAAAATATAAAAGGAGTAATAATAGGTAATTTGAATAAAGATTATTCTAGTTTGGATGTAAAGAATGAAGCTCCTTTCACCTATGTTGGAGGTTTATCTGGCAAACCATGTACTCATCCATCTACTTTCTTAGTTGCTAAGACTAGAGAATATATGGATAAAGATTTCACTGTAATAGGTTGTGGGGGAATTATGTCACCTGATACTGCTATGGAGAAATTCACAGCTGGTGCAGATCTAATACATATAATAACAGGTATGATATTCGAAGGTCCTGGACTTGTAAGAAAGATATTGAAAAGATATCAATGCGAAAAGAATGCTTCTGTATAAATAGATCCTTCTTTGATTCCAGATTCAATAAGATTATTCCAAAAGTCTCTAACGAAAGATATACTACCGCAGATAAAGAATTCTTTATCTTTTATAGTTTTTATATTTCCTAATATATCTTTTGTTTCAATTCTTCTATTTATATAATTTCTATCTTTTTCTTTATTTCTAGTTATAAAATATTTTATTTTTATATTTTTATTTTCTTTCTTTATTTTATCGAATTCTTTCCTGAAAATAATATCTTCTTTTGTCTTATTTGTATAGAATAAATCTATTTTTCTATTTTTATTATTTAATTTATCTAAAATAATAGATCTGAAAGGTGCCATACCTATACCTTGGGTAATAATTATCATATGTGAATTATCTGATTCACTATAGAAAAATCCATAAGGTGATGAAGCTTTTATTCTATCGCCACATTTCATATTACATAGTTTTTTTGAAAATTCGCCCATTGATTTTACTGTAATATTCAAAGTCTTTTCTTTTGGCGAACTGGATATGCTATATGATTTTCCTTCGGGTGTTCCGCTTTCTTCGAAATATATAGTTATGAATTGCCCAGGTATAAATGATGGTATTTCACCATTCTCTAGTTTTAACTTTAATGTTTTTACATCATGAGTTTCTTCTAGTATTTCATCTACTATATAGATCAGTTTATTATTTTCGATTTTCTTCATAATCTTCTATTGCTTCTCTTAAGGCCTGATGTCCTAATACTGAACAATGATATTTCCTATCTGGTAATCCTCCAAGTCTATTGATAATAGCTTCTGGAGTCATTCTCTTTGCTTCTTGTAATGTCATACCTCCATTCTCTGTTGCCATAACTGACATCATAGAAGTAGATGCTATAGCAGAAGCACAGCCGAAAGTTCTCCATTTGCATTCTTTTATTCTTTTTGTTTTTTCATCTATTTTTACCCATACTGCCATCATATCTCCACACGCTGGGCTACCCACAACACCTATACCATGAGCTATATAGTCCTTATCATCTATGAGTATATTTCTTGGTTTAAAGAAATGATCTTTAACTATTTCACTATATATCCAATCATCTACATCATGACAAGTATTATTCAATTTACCAGTTTTATTTAAACTCTTTTTAACTTTTATATTTCCTTTCTTCTTGTTATTTTTTAGAGTTTTTATTTTTTTCATTTCCTTATTGCTGATAGATTTTTAAGCTTTTCTACTATAGGAGGGAAGACCTTTAATACATAATCCAATTCTTTTTTATTTGTATATTTGCCTAAACTGAATCTTATACTACCGTGTATTATTTCTTCGTTTTGATGTATGGCTAAAAGTACATGCGAAGGTTTTAGATCGAATGCTCCACAAGCTGATCCTGTAGAAACTTCTATATTTTCTTTATCTAACATAAGCAACATAGATTCTCCCTCAACACTCGGAATAGATATATGAATATTATTTGGTAATCTGTATTTCAAATGACCATTGAATTCTATATTTGGAATTCTTTTCTTTAATTCTGTCATGAAATATTGCTGTAATCTTCTCAATCTCTCTGATTCTTTTTCTCTATTTTTCTCTGACTTTATCAGTGCTTCGGCGAAGCCCTGTATAAGCGCAATATTCTCTGTTCCAGCTCTGATACCTCTTTCCTGACTACCACCATATATAATCGGTTCTATATTCACATTGGCTTTTTTATAAAGCATTCCTATACCTTTTGGACCATATATCTTTGAACTATTTATAGTCATAAGATCTATGCCTAGTTTGTCTGTATCTATATTGAGATATCCAACAGCCTGACAAGCATCTGTATGCAATAATGGTAATGCATTTACACCCCTGTATTCTTTTATTGCTTTAGCCAAATCTTTTATCGGTTCTATTGTACCTATTTCATTATTTGCATACATTATAGAAATAAGTATTGTCTCTTTCTTTATCATAGATATGCATTTCTTTATATCTATCATTCCATCTTTATCTACTTCTAGAATACTTATTTCGAAACCTTCTTTCTCTAATGATTTTACAGATTGTAATACCGCTTTATGTTCTATGGCAGATACTATTATATGATTGCCTTTATTTTTATATGCTCTAGCTATACCTAATATAGCTAGATTATCTGATTCAGTTCCAGATCCTGTGAATATTATTTCATCTGATTTAGAGTTTATAACTTTTGCAATCTTTTTTCTTGATTCTTCTATGATATTTTGTGCCAATCTACCGCTTTCATACATAGAAGATGGATTGGCATATTTTTTATCGAAATAGGGAAGCATGCCACGAAGTATTTCCTCATCTATTGGAGTTGTAGAAGCATAGTCCAAATATATTTTCTTTGATGAATTTTTTGGGCTATTTTTCATATTATTTATTTTATTATTTTTATTATTATTTATTCTACTATTTAGAACATTATCTGATTTCACAGATTTTGACGTATTTTTGTAAGGTTTTTTTGAATTTCTTGAATTCTTCATCTGTATAAGTTACTTTATTCTTGAATTGAGGGTTTAGTATCTTTCTATCGTTATATTTCTGCAAATAATACCTTTTTGCCCCTTTTATCTCTTTACCAATATTCTCCATATCTTCGGGAGAAAGTAAAGACTTCACAACTGTTGTACGGAATTCATAATCCACATTTCCAGACATCAATATCTTTATGGTTTGCTTTATAGTATCGGACAATACTGGTCTAGCTACAGTATTACTGTATTTATCTAAAGGGGATTTTATATCCATAGCTATATAGTCTACCAGTTTTCTATCTATTAGATTTTTTATTACTGCTGGTCTAGTGCCATTTGTATCTAATTTTATCAAATAACCCATTTTCTTTATTCTATACATAACTTTTGGCAAATCTTCATGCATAGTAGGTTCACCGCCGGTTATGACTACACCGTCTAATAGATCTTTGCGTTTGCGTAGAAAACGCATAACACTGTCTAATGTTATTTCTTTGGCTGTTTCATCTACTAATTCTGGATTATGACAATAAGGACAACGGAAATTGCAACCAATAGTATATATCATGCAGGCGATTTTGTCTGGATAGTCTATAAGAGTACTTTTCTCAAAACCTCCTATTTTCATTCCCTCATCTTATCAAGAAAGATTATTTTTTCAAGTTTTTATTTTTCTCAGGTCTTTATTTTACTATGTCTTTATTTTATTATTTTACTATTTTTTATTTTACTAAAGCTTTTTTGCCTTTTATAACTTTTGAATTTATGCCCACATTCTCTATAGAATACATTTTTCTTATAGTAAATTCACTTTGTTTACCCGCATTCCAATGACTTACAGGTCTTAGATATCCAACTATTCTAGAATATACTTCACATTCTTTATTACACTTAGGACAATTCATATGTTCTCCATTTATATATGCATGTTCAGGACATACACTGAATGTTGGAGTAAGAGTGAAATAAGGTAAATGGAAATTCTCGCATATTTTCTTTACTAGAGCTGGAACCATTTTTGGATCATTTATTTTCTCACCTAGGAATAGATGAACTACAGTACCTCCTGTATATTTTGTCTGTAGGGAATCCTGAAGACTTAGACTTTCGAATATATCATTAGTATAATTCACTGGTAATTGGGAAGAGTTTGTATAGAAAGGTTGTGCTCCTTTTAATAATTCTATTTCATTTGCAACTATTATATCTGGATATTTCTTCTTATCTACTAATGCCATTCTGTATGCTGTACCTTCGGCAGGGGATGCTTCTAGATTAAATAAATTGCCAGTATTCCTCTGATATTCTACTAGTCTAGTTCTCATGAACAATAATATTTCTTCACCTAGAGATTTTCCTTTTTCACTACCTACACCTTCTCCGATAAGATTCAATGTTGCTTCATTCATACCGACAAGACCTATAGTTGAAAAGTGATTCTTCCAATATGTTCCGTATGTAGATTTTATATTTCTCAAATAATATTTTGTATATGGGTATAGATTCGCATCAGTGAACTTTTCCAATATTTTTCTTTTTATTTCTAGACTTTCTTTTGCTATATCCATTTGTTTTGCCAATCTTGTGAAGAATTCTTTCTTTGGATTTTTTGCATTTCTTGAAAGATAGCCTATTCTAGGGAGATTTATAGTTACTACTCCTACTGATCCTGTAAGTGCATTTGCACCGAATAATCCTCCGCCACGCTTCTCTAATTCTCCGAGATCAAGTCTTAGACGACAACACATAGAACGTGTATCCTCGGGCTTCATATCAGAGTTTATGAAATTACTGAAATATGGAATACCGTATTTTGCTGTTATTTCCCATAATCCTGTTAGATTTTTATCATTCCAATCAAAATCCTTTGTTATATTCACTGTTGGTATTGGGAAAGTGAATACTCTTCCATGAGAATCACCCTTACCCATAACTTCAAAGAATGCATTATTTAACATATTCATTTCCTTTTGGAAATCAGAATATTTATCTTTTTGTGGAAGTCCACCGATTATAACTTTTTGATTTTTGAAGTTTACAGAAGGATTCAAATCCAAAGTAATATTTGAAAATGGAGTTTGGAATCCAACTCTTGTTGGTGTATTCATATTGAATACGAATTCTTGCATGCATTGCTTCACCGCATCATAGTCTAGATTGTCATATCTTATGAAAGGCGCGAGTAAAGTGTCGAAATTAGAGAAAGCTATGGCTCCAGCAGCTTCACCTTGAAGTGTATACATGAAATTAACTATTTGACCCAAAGCTGTACGGAAATGCTTTGGAGGGGCACTTTGGACCTTGCCAGGTACACCTTTGAAACCTTCTTTTAGAAGATCCATCAAATCCCAACCTACACAATAAACAGACAAAGTACCCAAATCATGTAGATGTATATCTCCATTTTCATATGATTCTCTGACTTCTAGAGGATATATTTTATTTAACCAATATGTTTTGCTAATCTCTGAAAATATATAGTTATTTAGCCCTTGTAGGGAATATGCCATATTACTATTTTCCTTTACTTGCCAATCCATTTTATTCAAATAACTATCAACTAGGCCTATAGATGCAGAAGTTGCAAAGGCACGTAATTCGGCATGTTGTTCTCGATATAGAATATATGCTTTTGCAGTTCTTTTATATTTTGATTGCATTAATATAAATTCTACTGAGTCTTGAATATTTTCTACTGTAGGAATTTCTTTGCCAATTTTACTTTTCAAATTTATTAGAACCTTTTTCGTAATTTTTACGGCTTCTTCATTTCTAAACTCTGCTGTAGCGATTCCTGCCTTAGCTATTGCTCTTACTATTTTGTCCTTATCGAATGATACTTTCGAACCGTTTCTTTTTATGATTTCTTTAAACATATTTATGAAAAAATGTTACTAATAATATTTAGGACTGTACATTATCTGAAAAAAATTTTTTCTTTGCAATTGAAAAAAAGTGGATAACTTCTTTTTGGTGTATAATGTGGAAATAAAGACAATAAAAGTCAATAAAAAGGGTATTAAAAAGGATAAAAATGAAAGAAAAAAATAATGAAAATGTCTTCAATATAGAATATGGAAGATTAAATAAATCCCAAAAAATGGCTGTAGATATGGTCGAAGGACCTGTTATGGTTATTGCTGGACCTGGTACAGGGAAAACAACAATACTCACTTTACGTATTGCAAATATTTTACGTAAAACAGATACTCCAGCGCATGGAATTCTCGCTATCACATACACAAATGCAGGGGTCAAGGCTATAAGAGAGAAACTTGAAAGAATAGTTGGTAGTCGCGCGCATGATGTATGCATACATACTTTCCATAGTTTTGCTTCATCTATTATCGCAGAACACCCTGAACATTTTACAGAAATATCAGATATGAAAACTTTAGATGATGTTGGTAAAGAATCTATTATTAGAAAAATCTTAGAGAATAAAGAATTTTCTATACTTAGACCATTCGGCAAACCCGATGCATATATGAGTGCGATTGTATCTACGATAATCGATGCAAAGAAAAATAATATGGATTATAGAATGGTGGCTTCATATAATAGAGATGAAATAGAAAGAATAAAAAATGATGAGGAATCCATATCCACTCGCGGTGCCACAAAGGGCAAATTGAAAGCAGAAGCATTAAGTAGAATAGAAAAATGTGAGAAAACTATTGTTTTCTCTGAAGTTTTTAAACTTTATGAAGAAGAGAAAAATAAGGCTAAAAAGCTTGATTTTGACGATCTTATTATAGAATTATTGAAGAAATTAAGAGAAGATGAATTGCTTTTAAGATTAGTTCAAGAACAATTCCTGTATATTCATATTGATGAACATCAAGATACAAACGATTTACAGAATTCTATTATTTCTATAATAGCTGAATTCTTTGATACGCCAAATATATTTATAGTTGGAGATGAAAAGCAAGCTATATATCGTTTCCAAGGTGCATCTGTAGAGAATTTCATGTTGCTAAAGAATAAATGGCCAGCCATGAAAATGATTTCACTGGATATGAATTATCGTTCACATCAGAATATATTGGATGCTAGTTTCAGTATGATAGAGAATAATTATCATTTAGACGAATATTCTGATCTCAGAATAAGATTAAAAGGGGAAAAGGCAAAAGATAAAATAAAGATTGTAACAGGAGAGAATACTAGAGCTACAGAATATTATCTAATAGAAGAATTAAAAAACATTAGAAAGAATGAGCCCCAAAGCACAATAGCTATTATCACTAGGAAAAATAGAGAATTAGATAGAATCATAGAAGTATTAGAATCAGAGAATATCTCTGTATCATCTGAGAGAAGTATAGATATTTTCCATAATCCTATAGGAATTCTATTTTTTGATCTCATAGAATACATAGTTAATCCTAATAAAATCGATTTATTATCGAAGACTATAATATCTGGACTTTGGAATATCGGGTTCGAAGATGGAATGAATATAATAAAGCTTCTTAGAAGCGGTAAAGATATAAAAATAGAAGAAAAAATACCAGAATTATTGGAAATAAGAAAGTCTTTAATAAATGAAAATATAATAGCTTCACTTATAAGCATAGCTAAAAATAGTGGTTTTATAAAAATAATTTCAAAAGATCCATCTTATATATATGTATGGCAAGGAATAATATCTCTGGCAGAATCATTGGCTCATGATGATACTGTATTTACTCCTATAGAACTTATAAATTCTATGCTTCTGTATAGACTTTCAGCCGAGAACAAAGTAGTGAAGATTCCTGTTGGTGCTCCAGATATTCCTATAAAAGCAATGACAGCTCATGGCAGTAAAGGTTTGGAATTTGATTATGTTTTTATGCCATATTTGAATGATGAGAATTGGATAGGAAAAAATAGAGGTTATAGTTTCGTTTTACCTAGGAAGCAAGCCGGACAAAATGATATAGAAGATATTAGAAGACTTTTCTATGTATCGATTACTCGCGCGAAGAAAAATGTTACATTACTTCCTAGTTTAGAAGAATCAAATGCAAAAGTGCTTACCCCATTGCGCTTTATAAATGAAATAGATAAAAAATATACAGAAGAAATCACTTTATCAAGAAAAGATGCAAATATTTCTATAAAAGATCTGAAATCAGATATTATTTCATCCAAAATAATCAATTTAGCCAAAGATACAGTTCTAGAAAACGGTCTTTCTGTAACTGCTTTGAATCATTTCATGGAATGCTCAAATAAATTTATTTATCAAAGTATATTGAAATTACCCCAAGCAGGAACTATATCTTCGGAAAAGGGTAAAGCAATGCATAGTGCTATATCTAGAGTCTGGAGAAATGAAAATAGAAATAAAGAAAATATAGAATCAGATTTATCCCAAGGAATACTTGATTATATAAATGAATCATTATTATCTATAAATGAAAAAGAAACTCTCAAAAAAGAATTATTAGAATCAATACCAGACCTCCTAAAAGCTCTTTATAATCATTGGAGTACAGATAAAGTTACAATATATACAGAACACTGGATAAGATCCTTATATAAAAGCAAATATCAAGATAAGGTTATAGAAATACCTATACACGGTCAATTAGATGCCATAATAGATAATGGTCATGAGGTAAATGTTTATGATTATAAAACTCGTCAGAGTATGTCAGAAAATGAAATAAAAGGTAATACAAAGAATTCTGATAAGGATTATTTCAGACAATTAGTTTTCTATAAGATTCTATTGGAGAGAGATTTCCATTTTAGAGATAAAGGCATAACACCTTCATTAGTATTCGTATCTCCAGATAAAAAGGGTAGATGTCCTATTATATCTTTAACTATAAATGATGAAGATATAAAAAATGTTTATTCAGAAATAGATAAACTAATAGAAAGTATATGGAGTGGAAAAATAATGAATTCTTCTTGCGAAGATAAAGATTGTGAATGGTGTAAAATGAGGAAATTATTGTGATGCTGTATCAGATAATATAGCGTCTATTGCTTGTTTCATATTCTCATATGGCAAAGCTCCTGGTATAGCAACACTCTTTCCATTTGGAGTTATCATTATGCTATAAGGTGTACCTTCTATACCCATATTTGCACCATCTATATATTGTGACTCTATTTTATCTTTGAATTTACTATTATCTAGACAATCCTTGAAATCACTTACATTTAATCCTATATATTTTGCAATATTAGGTAATTCTTTTTGATCTAAACCATTTGGTGTATCTCCTGTAACAGAAGGAGTTACTTCGTATAGACGATTAGCATATGCCCAGAATTTCTCATTGCCACCTAGATAACCAGCACATTCTATAGCTTCACTTTCTTTACCTGCATTTGGATGAAGTATTCCTCCGTCCGAGCGCGTACCTTGCTTGTTTAATGGGAATGCTCTATACACCCATGCTACTTTTCCATCTTTACCATAAGTATTCATGATTTGTCGCATTGTATTATGGAACATTTTACAGAAAGGACATGATGGATCTGAATATTCAACTATCTTTATTTTTGCATCAGGATTTCCGAGTATATAATCATTCTTATCTATAGGTTTTAGAGTTGCAGTTTCTGATTTCTGTACGGTATTTGTAACCTTTACTGGTTTCATTGTCCATATAATAGAAATTGCTATTATAGCGCCGGCTATTATTATGGCTGTGGGAATATTTAGTATTGCTGGGGTTTTTTGATTTGATTCCATTTTTTTATTTATTATTTATTAATCTATCTTTATATTTTACATACACGAATGATGCACTTAATGCGATTATTCCGAAAACAATGAATGAGATTATTCTATATATTTCACCTAAACTCCATACATCTGTAACAACCTTGAATGCTGTTATTATGAATAATACCAATCCCATTATTCTTAGGCCTGCTATCTTTTTGCCAAAGCCTATAGTTGTAAGTATAGCTGCATAAAGTGCCCATAATATAGATATAGTAGTATTTGACCAATTTTCTATACTGGAATAATTATCTTCATAATTATGAGAATAATATATTTCTATTTGAGTTGTAAGTGCATATAAGGTTAGTATATTCGCTATTATTGTGAATACATTTATTCCTCTTGATTGTATTTCTGTATTTATACTTCCATATTTTTTGTAAAAGAATGCAATAACATATGCTGTAGCCACTGCCATCATAGTCATGATAAATGGCCCATTCCAGAATATTATCATACCCAAACTCTGATCATAAGAAGCTATATAATACATAAGTTCAAATAATCCCAGAACATAAACACAAATACCCATTATTTGATATCCTCTACTAGAAGATGTGGAAGCTAATATATACAGTACTATTGATTCTATAAACCACCATGCACATATCCATGGACCAGAAAATTCTATAGGCACAGCTATAGTTAAAAATGCAACTGCAATACCAGGAAGTAATATATTTATTGTTCTATCTTCTGGATTTTCTTTGTATGCAATTAATGATATTAGTATATAGAATGCCGATATAATAACAGCGCCTAAGCTAGTATAGTGTTTATACATTGGCATCAATATATCGTAACAAGCTATAGCGAATCCAAATGCTGTAATAATAATAGCAAAATAATCAATAGGTTTAGCTTTTAATTTTTCTATTATTATTCTGTATATTGATGATGTTGTAAGAATTAAGAATTGTATTAGCAAGAATAATAGGGTAGGTATTAATAAATCTTGATTATATGATGTACTTATCCATAGACTAAATATAATCCATGTACCGGATAAACCTACTATTACTAGATTTGTCCATTTTTTATAAAGTGTTATACCGAGTATTCCCGCATTTAATATCGTTATATATATTAGAGTTACTAATTCTCCAAAACTACCTGCGTTTATTAGTATTGGAGTAATAAAACCACCGATAAAAGCTACAGCAGAAAGAGTTATTGTTGAATTTATTATACTTATAATTACACCCAATACTGTTACCGCAATCATACATATGAATGCAAATGCAGGATCTACTATATTGTAAAGTGCATATGATGCGTATATAGAAAGATATATTATGGCCAAACCACCACCAATAAGTAAATCAGAAAATTGAAGATATTTATTTCTTAAATATTGTCCTATACTTATAATTATTAGACCTATTATTATACCTATAATAACTCTACCAGAAAAACTAACCCAATTATTATCAAAAGAATATTTCAAGAAGAATGCAATACCAACTATAACAGCACCAATACCTATTCTACCCAATATTCTACCTGAAACTTCTTCACTAGATACATCTTTTCTAATTCCAGTATTAGTATTTGGTGGAATTTGTGATGTCTGTTCAACTTTCCGTATCTCTTCTGTAGTTTCTGTATATTCAGGTTCTTTTTTATCTTGAAATGAATTGAGTTTTTTATTGATCAATGATTCAAGATCATTTATACGACCATTCTGATAAAATACCATCGCTATAACAATTAAAGAGAATATAAAATACATATTTTTTTTATTTATTTAATTATATATATCAATTATCACATAAAAAAAGAAAACTCACCATGTAAATGATGAGTTTCAAATTGATTGTTATTTACCTCCTACCACATCTTCTGTTCATGACGCCTTTGGCCATATGATGTCCCGCTCCAGAATCTTGAAGTTCCTTTGCTATATTTGTCACATGACTATCGGCATCTAATTCGAGTATTTGTCTTTCAGTACGGATTATATCGGCTTTTCTTTTGTCATTGAACTTAAAAACCGAAGTAATCATACGAGTAAGTTTCCAGCTTACAATTTTCCCATTCCTATCGCGAATGGGTTCTTCAGCTTTCCATCTATGACCATCAACAGTATAGTATTCTCCTTGTTTGACATAATTGCCATTTACCATACGTTCTCCCTTTGTTTAAGGTTACTCCCGTCACCTTGTTCTATTCATGATTCCTAATTTTATTCAAGAATCATTTTCTATGTATTTTATATCATATATTTCATGATAATTCTATTTTTAGTTACTTATCCACATATTTTTATTGACGGTGAACGTACGTTCACCTATAATATATTTATAAATAAATTATTAATTAATTCAAATAAAAATATGAGTAAATACACCTTAAAAAAAGAAATTCATAGAGAAATAAAGAATATCAATGCACTTATTGATATGAGAATAATAAAGGGTATTTCATACAAGGATCTTTCTCGTAGACATAAATTCCTCATATCTCAATTGAATTCTCTAAAATCAAGAAAAGAAACATATTCAAGGATTCTAAAACCAGTTACAGAATCTATTGTGAAAAATTCTGTAAAGACTTCAAATAAAAATACATTAGGTTTTTTCGGAATGCTTGGTCGATATGTATCTGCTTTCTTATTTTAAAAATTAAATGAATAATAACTATAAACAAAAAATTGTTTCTTTTTATTCTGAAAAGAAGAGAATGCCTAGCTATCAGGAAATTATGACCTTGCTTGGCTTCAAATCTAAAAATTCAGTATATAAGCTTGTGAACAAGCTGGTTGCGGAGAATATTATAGGTAAAGATTCTAATGGTAGACTTATACCTAAAAAGCTCAAGAACGAGACACCTTTCTTGGGCTTGGTAGAAGCTGGATTGCCAACAGTGGCAGAAGAAGAGCTTTTAGATACTATGAGTTTTGATGATTATCTAATAAATGATATTTCTAAAACTTTTATTCTAGAAGTTAAAGGAGATTCTATGATAGAAGAGGGGATTAAAGAAGGGGATTTGGTAGTTGTAGAGAGAACAAAAGAACCCAAAGACGGTGATATAGTAATAGCCGAAGTAGATGGTGGTTGGACTATGAAATTTTTGAGGAAAAAGCCTGGTAAAGATATTTATCTTGAACCTGCTAATAAAAAATATAAAGCAATACATCCAGAATACGAACTCAATATAGCCGCTGTCGTGAAAGGAGTTATTAGAAAATACTAATTATCTTCTTATATATTATTTGTTAATATATTATGTATTAAACATATTTAATAAATAATATGAAAAAATTTTTAGATTTTCTTCATCGTCATCGATCTCTCGTTTATACTTTATTAGCTTGTTTTGCTGTTCTTGCTATAACTGCAACTATAGAACTTCATAATGGTCGTTCACCCCTTGGCCCTGATGGACGATTCGGTTGGTGGGATAATGATGTATGGAGTAGTGAAAACTCTCAGCGTGTAGCTGATGCATATTCTTTCTCACATATTATTCATGGTATGCTTTTCTATGCTTTCTTATGGCTTATAGCTAGACGTTTACCTATGAAATACCGTTTTCTAATTGCTCTTATTATAGAAGCTGGTTGGGAGCTTTTAGAAAATTCACCACTTATAATAAATCGCTATAGAGAAGTAACTATTGCACTTGGATATATAGGAGATAGTGTACTTAATTCTGTTTCAGATGTGATTATGGCTGGTATAGGTTTTATTATTGCTAGATATAGCAAAGTTTGGATAACAATTTTGCTTATTATTGTCTTTGAACTTGGTTGTCTGTGGTGGTTTAGAGATAATCTAACCTTGAATGTTCTTATGTTGGTAAAGCCAGTTCCAGCCATTATGGAATGGCAATCAGAAGGACATGAGGAACTTTTAAAGAAATAATATTATTTCTTTGTACTTGTTGCTGTTGTAACTCCTGTACTTGTAGCTGTACTGTTTATCTTTAATTTTATATCAAATGCTAGATTGAATGAATTTTCTATAACATTATTACCTAGATTATCGAAGAAACTATCTGATCCATAACGTATATTCCATAGAGTTCTATCTATATCAACATTACCTTTTATTGCTATTGTATTTGCATCGCTATAGCTAAATGATGCTGGTACTGTTATTTCATTTGTTATTCCTTTTATTGTAAGATCACCCTTTACTAGGAACATATTTGTTTGTTTCTTTGTCTTTGAATCTGTTGTACTAGCAAAGCTTTTAACTATAAAAGTTGATTCAGGGAATGTTGTAGCATCAAAGAAATCAGCAGATTTCAAATGAGTACTTAATTGATCAGTACCTTTGCCTTTTCCCATGCCTGTATTCAAAGGAGATATAGTTGTCATATCTATAACGAATTTATTTGATGTTATTGCTCCATCTTTTACCTCAAATACCGCTTCTTTTAGATCTATATTTCCACTATCTATCCAAGTCTTTAATATCTTTTTCTTTCCTGTCCAAACAAGCTTTGCATCTGATGGATTTACATTGTATGAACCATCTACCAATTTAACACCGTCTATAAATATAGGTGCTGGAGCCTTTACTGTAGTTGTCGCTGTTTCTATTACTGGATTTGGGTTTTTTATTGTATTATTTTTATTTCCTTTCATAGAAAATATTGCTATTAGTATTATTAATAAAACTATAATCGCTAATATTATTTTTTTCATCTTTATTTTATTTATTCTAATTTTATCTATTAAATTACTAACTTTCGCTTTTAGTCACACAATTATACACATTTAGAATGGTAAAGTAAAAGTCATAGCATGATCAGTCTTTTCTTGCCATTTCGAAGTGTTTAATTTTATATCATATATTTGTCCATTCAAGGATAAATCTTTATATTTTAATTTATTATTTGCTATTGCATAATCATATAATTCCTTGGTAATTTTCACATCTTCTATACAATATTTTATTATTTTATCTATTTCACCATTTCTCCACCATTCTACGGCTTCTAGACCATGACCGCTTTTATTTCTTCCTAATGTTGCTTCAGCTACTGTATCTAATTTCAATCTTCTTCCTAATACATCTTTAACTTCTTTCATGAGATCTATGCTCTTTATTTTACTTAAATCTCCAGAATAATATTTATTCAGAAGGGGAATATCAAAATGATCACCATTCCATGTGATTATGGCATCTGCCTTTTCTATTATTGGCCAAAGATTAACAAAATCTTTTTCCAAAAAACTTTTATAACTATCATCTGATGAATCATGAATACATACAACAGATATATCTAAAGCTTTTGGATCATTCGATCCTACATCTTGAAAAATATTTTTTGTTTCTATATCTAGTGTGATATTTCTCATTTTCTTCTTTCTTTTTCCGGTGTAATTTTTTTACCAGTATAATTTCAAATTCTATTTCTTATTATTTATTGAATTTATTTATTAAATTCTTCTTCATTTCCGCTGTCTAGATTCTTTACTTTATATTTACCTGTTTTTACTTCTTCATCACCTATGCAAATTACTTTTTTTATTTTTCTTTTATCTGCATTTGATATTTTATCTCCTAATTTCTTTAATGAAAAATCAATCATTACTCTTTTTCCTTTATTACGCATATCTTGTGCCAAGTCCAGTGCATATCCAGTATTCTGTTCACCAACTACACATATAGCTATATCTGCCGAACCTTTCTTTATTTCATCTAATTTACCGTATGTTTCCAATAAATCGCGAGATATAACATCACCAGTACCGAATCCTACTGCTGGTATTTTCTCTCCACCGAATAGAGAAAGTAAATCATCATAACGTCCTCCGCCGAATACAGATCTTCTATTTTCTGGATTTTTGTCGAATATTTCGAATACTATACCAGTATAATAATCAAAACCTCTCATCAAAGTCTGATCGAATCTAGCATTTGTTATGCCTAATTTTTCTAGAGATTCTATAACTCCTTTTATCTCTTTCATTCCTTCGTGTTCTTCTTTTGTTTGTGGTAAATGTGTAGTGAATTCTTCGAAATTTTTTGAATTAAGTAATGTTATGAATTTTATTGTATTTTCTCCTAATATTTCTTCGGAAGCTTGTTCAAAAGCTTTTTTATCCATTTTATCTTTCTTGTCGATCAATTTTGAAAGCTTATGTGATTTATTATCATCTAATCCGAATACTTCTTTGGTTATATAATTCATAACCTTTCGATTATTTATTCTTATTTCAAAATTATTATCATTTAGACCTAACTTTTTCGTTATGTCGTATGCTATTTGTATTATTTCAATTTCTGCTTGTATTCCTGTTATGCCAAATATATCTACATTTAATTGCCAATGTTCACGCAATCTGCCTCTTTGTGGCTGTTCATATCTAAAGAGATTAGGTATAGAATACCAACGAATAGGGAATACTAATTCACGACGTTTACCTGCGACCATTCTGGCTACAGTTGGAGTCATTTCTGGACGAAGAGTTACTTCTCTATCACCTCTATCGGTAAATGTATATGTTTGTTCATTTACTATTTCTTCACCACTCTTTGCTCTATATAGATCCGCAGGTTCCAATACAGATGCATTGTATTCTTCATATCCATATTTTTCTACAGTATCTCTCCATATACTGAATATATGATTCTGTACTGACATATCCTCTGGATAGAAATCCCTAACTCCTTTATATGAATCAGTTGATAAGTTTTTGCTCATAGTATACATTGTAACAAAGTTATGAAAAATGTCATTATTTCAAACAAAATAATAGGAGAAACGCCTTTGGAATGCTTGGAAAGGATTCGTATAGAGAATAATATAGATAAATCAATACCTATGACTTATGCCGGACGTCTCGATCCTATGGCTTATGGGCTTATGATTATTCTCATTGGTGATGAATGCAAAAATAAAGAAAAATATCTAGGTTTAGATAAAGAATATGAAATAGAAATGTTATTCGGTATAAAGACAGATAGTTATGATGTATTGGGGATTATAGAGAATGTAGAAATTGATAAAATTGAAGAATTTAATATGGAAAAATGGAAAGGGAAATTTGACCAAGAATATCCACGATATAGTTCAAAAATAATTGCCATGAAAGATGAAAATAGAGATGCTTTAGAAGAAATGCCTAGTAAAAAAGTAGAAATATATGAAATAGAAAAACTAGATGAAATAAATAAAAATGGTAAAGATATAGCAAAAGAAAGTATAGAGAAAATAAAGAAAGTGAAAGGTGATTTTAGGCAGGAAAAAATAATAAAATGTTGGCAAGATTTCGCTAAGAAATATGGAAATTCAATATTTAAAATAATTAAGCTTAGAATATCGTGTTCCAGCGGTACTTATATGAGAGTTTTAGCTCATAATAATAATGCTATAGCATATTCAATAAATAGAACCAGAATTATAAAATAAACCCCCGCTAAAGTCTTTTGACTTGCGAGGGTTTCTTGTTGATCTTTTCATTTTTGAAATATTGCCCAAACCATGAAAGCACCGCTCACGATGGCAAAGACAACTCCACCAAAGATCATTGGGAATTCATAAGACATTACAATTTTTTCAATCGTTTTCATATGCTTTTCTAATGTAATTATATCATTTATAAGACATATGTCAATATTAAAAATAAACCCTAAAATATGTGTTAATATAGTTATATGAAAGCTGTAATAATAAAAGAAGGACCTTTGGTTTTTCTGAGAAATCTATTAACCATGGAAATAATCGCTTCTATTCTATTATTTAGTGTCTCTTTCCTTGGTAATTATGAATTATATTTCAAGTATTTGGGTTTACATAATTATCTCAGATTTGATGTCTTTGAGGTTATAATCTCAGCTCTATTTCAGATAATTTATATCAATTTACTTTTCTTGGATTGGTATTTCTCTCATTATGAAATAAGAGAAAATGAAATAATAAGAAAATCTGGACTTCTATTCCGTAAGAGAAAATCAGTAAGTCTTTCTGATGTTGCTTCTGTTGAGATATATCAAAGTCCTTTGGGTAGAATGATGAATCATGCAACTATTGTTTTGGAGCATAATAATCAGAGAATAACTAAAATAAAAAATGTATCTAATTTCGAAGAATATGTAAAAATAATAAAGAAAATGATATACAATTCTTCTGGAAAAATAATTTCTAGAGATGTAAAAACCCTAATAGAAGAAGGTGAAGGGCTATTTTTAGAATTCAAAGAAACATTGCGTTATGATATTAGAAAGAAAGAGGTAAATAAAGAAATGGAAAAGGCCGTAATGAAAACTATTGTAGGTTTCTTGAATGCTTCTGGGGGTACTCTTATAATCGGTGTAAACGATGAAGGTCAAATAATGGGTTTAGATAATGATTATAAAACATTACAACAGAAGAAAAATAAAGATGGATTTGAGAATTATATAAATACTCTGATAAAGAATATGATAGGTTTATCTTTTGCTAAATATATAAATATAAAATTTGAAAAAGTAGAAATACAAGAAAATGAAAATAAAGAAAATCTTGAAAGAGAGGTATGTATAGTAACAGTAAAAGAAGCTCATAAACCAGCTTATCTTACAAATGGTGATAATAAAGAAGATTTCTTTGTTAGGGTTGGTAATTCTACTCAGCCATTCTCTATGAGTGAAGCATCAGAATATATAAAAGCAAAATGGAATTAATTATAAATTAGATATCCTTTCTTCCTGCTCGAGCTCTATCTGTGGCTGTTAGGAATTTCTTGCGTAAACGTACATTTATAGGAGTTATTTCTAGATATTCATCTTCACGCATTGTCTCTAATCCTCTTTCTATATCCAATTTCCAAGCCGGAGTAAGCATAATATGTTCATCATTTCCTGAAGAACGCATATTTGACATTGCTTTTCCTTTACATGGATTCACGTCCATATCTTCACCTTTAGACACATCTCCAACAACCATTCCTTCATAAACTTCTGTAGTTGGTTCGATGAATATTCTTCCACGATCTTGTAAATTCCATAATGCGAAAGCAAGAGCTTTTCCTGACATCATAGATGTCATAGATCCTGTACTATGTTTCTCTATTTCTCCAACATATTCTTTGAAATCTGTGAATCTACTACCTAGTATTCCTTCACCTTTTGTATCTATAACGAATACACTTCTATAACCTAGAAGTCCACGAGTAGGGATATCGAATACCATACGAGTTTGTCCATCCTTTGTTTTCATATCTAACATTGTGGCCTTTCTTTGTCCTAATTTTTCTATAATAACTCCTGTGGATACATCCGGTACATCTATTGTAAGCTCTTCGAATGGTTCACTCTTTATTCCGTTTATATCTTTTATAATAACTTGAGGTTGAGAAACTTGAAGTTCATAACCTTCACGACGCATATTCTCTAGTAGAATTGCTATATGTAATTCTCCACGGCCAAATACTTTGTAATATTCATTTGAACTAAAATCTACTTTTAATCCAACGTTTATTTCTAATTCCTTTTCTAGTCTTTCTCGGATTTGTCTACCTGTAACGAATTTGCCTTCACGTCCAGCGAAAGGGGAATTATTAACAAGAAAGTTTAGAGAAATTGTAGGTTCATCTATTTTTATAGCTTCTAATGCTTCTGTTGTTTCATTATCTGTTATTGTTTCTCCAATGAAAATTTCTGGTAATCCAGCAACAGTTATAATATCTCCAGAACTTGCTTCATCTATTTCTACTCTCTTTTTTCCTTCAAATGTAAAAAGCTTTGTAACTTTACCTGATACAGTTTGACCATTTATTTTCTTTACAAATACATTTTGTCCATTCTTTATTTTTCCATCATATATACGTCCTATAGCCAATCTTCCCAAGAAATTATCATAACCAAGATTGAAAACTTGTAGAGTAAGAGGTGCCTCAGCATTTCTATTTGCAGCTGGTACATGTTCCAATATAGTATCAAGTAATGGAGTTATATCTTTTCTTTCATCGGTAACTTTCTTCATAGCTACTCCATTTCTACCTATGGCATATATTGTAGGGAAATCTAATTGAGCATCATTTGCACCAAGCTCCATGAAAAGTTCCAAGACTTGTTCATGAGCTAATTCTGGATTGGCTGCTTGTTTGTCTATTTTATTTATAACTACTATCGGTTTCAAACCAAGCTCCAATGACTTTTTCAATACGAATCTTGTCTGAGGCATAGGACCTTCCTGTGCATCTACCACTAATAGAACTGTATCTATAGAACGTAGAACACGTTCAACTTCTGATCCGAAATCTGCATGTCCAGGAGTATCTACTATATTTATCTTAGTATCTTTGTATTTTATAGATGTATTCTTTGCATAAATAGTAATACCACGCTCTTGTTCCAAGGCGTTTGAGTCCATAGAACCTTCATCACCATGACCACATTGAGTCATGATAGCGTCGGTTAATGTGGTCTTTCCATGATCCACATGGGCTATTATTGCTATATTTCTTATATCCATAACGAGTATATAGTAAAGCATACAAACACCCATCTGGTCAATATATCTATATATGGGCTATTTATTAGGGTTTATTGATACAAATATTGACATAATTGTTCATTTTATCTTCTTATAAAATCTTTATTGTTTCTTTATTATTTTTTTATTTTTCTTTTATTATCGATTGATATTCTTTTCTTATGAAAGAAAAAATTTATGAAATTTTAAATGAAAGCAAAGTTTTGCATGATATAGAATCAACTATTGAATTAGTAGATCAGCTTATACTTTATGGATATTACAAAAATGCTTCAGATATACATATAGATCCATCGATTGATTCTGTGGTAGTTAGATTTCGCATAGATGGAAGTTTGGTTTATATAGATAGTTTGCCATTAGAGAATCATGAAGAAATAATAGCCAGAATAAAGATACTCAGTTCTTTGCGTACAGATATACATCTTATGCCTCAAGACGGTAGATTTAGATTTTCTCAAGGTGTTTGTGAATGTGATATTAGAGTGTCTATTATACCTACACATTATGGAGAGAATGCAGTGATGAGAATTCTTATAAAAGAAAATGATACTCCGACTATAGGAGCATTGGGATTTTCTAATAGAGATGAAGAAAGAATAAAAGAAAGTTTATCCAAACATCAAGGAATGATTCTGGTCTGTGGACCTACGGGTTCGGGTAAAACTTCTACTCTATATACCTTACTCAAATTACTTTTGAAAAGTGATACATCGATAATCACTCTAGAAGATCCTATAGAATACGCCATGGCTGGAATACGCCAAATACAAATAAGAGAGAAGAATGGTATTACATTTGCCAATGGTCTGCGCTCTATAGTGCGTCAGGATCCAGATATCATAATGGTTGGTGAGATAAGAGATACAGAAACAGCGAAAATTGCTACGAATATTTCTTTAACTGGGCATTTATTATTATCTACTCTACATGCTAATTCTGCTATAGCGAGTATACCTCGTCTTATAGATATGGGTGTTGATCCATATCTCGTTGCTTCTACCTTATCTCTTGTTATAGCTCAGAGACTTGTTAGGAAAGTATGCGTGCATTGTATCGGTCTCGGTTGCGATGTATGTGCTAATAGTGGTTATAAAGGTCGCACTATTCTGTCTGAAACATTGATTATAGATGATGAAATGAGGAAATATATAATGTCACGCATTTCTATTTCCGAGATATCTCGCTATGGAAGAGCTTCTGGCATGATATCGATGTACGAAGATGGAATGGAGAAAGTAGAAAAAGGAATAACTACAAAAGAAGAAGTTTTGCGAGTATTACATGAATGAAATTACATGAATAGTTTTGTATGAGTAAAAAATATGAATAAAAATAGACAAATACAATTTATAGAAAAGATTGGCAATCTTATGGATTCTGGAATATCTATAGAAGAAACTCTTTCTATTATTATCAATATGGAAAATAATAAAAAAGATAAAAATTCCATAAATAAAATAAGAGAAAGTATTATGAAGGGAATACCTTTATCTAAAAGTATTATATTAAGTGGTATAAAATTTGATCAAATATTAATATCAATGATTTCTTATGGGGAATCATCTGGTCTATTATCTTCATCCATAAAACAAGCAAAAGAAATAGGTGAGAGATCAAAAGATTTAAAAAAGAAAATAATAGGTGCATTAGTTTATCCATCTTTTATTGCTATAGCTACTATTCTCATGACTATTTTCTTGGTTATGTATATATTTCCCAAAATAATGCCTCTCTTTACAAGTATGAATATAAAATTACCATTTATAACTATTCTAGTAAGAGATATTTATAAATATAGTTTGAATTATGGTTTATATACATTCATTTTTATTATAATAATGATCTCAATATCTTTATTTATATATAGAAAATCATATTTTATAAGATTTAATATACAGAAATTATTTATTTCATTACCGATAATAGGTGAAATTATTAAAAAATATTGTTTAAGTCTGAACTTCAAATCAATAGGTACTCTATTGGACAATGGAGAGACCCTAGCGAATATATTATCTAAGACCAAAGACATAGGAATACTTTTACCATATAGAGAATCTTGGAATATAGCTTATCAATCAATATTAAAAGGTATAACTTTGGGTGAATTCATGAAAGATGAAAAAAAGCTTTTTCCTATTATGGTTTCGGATATGTTATCGATAGGCGAAAGAACGGGGAATCTAGGAAATATGTGTAAAAGTGTATCAAAAGTCTATGAAGATGAATTGGATTCTTTTATAAAACAGTTTTCTTCTTTTATAGAACCTATATTAATGATTTTTATGGGCATTATAGTTGGTTCAATTGCTCTTTCTATAATATTGCCAATATATGAAATCACTAATCATCTTAGTAATTAATATATAAATAATGTGGAAAAAATCAAAAGAAAATTTAAAAGTAATTTCAGTAGACAATCATGGATTTTTATTATTAGAAATAATGTTTACTTTTTCTATTATGACTTTATTTCTAATATCTACTCTCACCCTATCTAGATCAATGCAAATATTGCGCGAAAAGGCAAAAATAGATTTGGAAAGAATGAAAAATGATATACCGAATCTAGAGAATCAATATAAATTTTCTGAATATGATAAAGAAATGGGTAGAAACAATTGTTTTGATAAAATTGATTATGATATTTCAAAATTCAATATATATAATCAGGGAATAGAACTTGGATCTTCTAATATAAGTACGGATATAGAAGTTAGAAATGGTTTTATATATTTAACTGCTGATTCAGCATCTGCTTCATTATCTGATTTTTTCATTATAGATTTTCGTATATTGGATTCTCCTAGAATCATATCTTCAATCAATACTGGTCCAGGTATTTCATCTCTAGAAATAGCAGGACATTATGCTTATTTAGCAAATCTAAGCACATTAAGCCAATTACAGATTATTGATATTTCAAATAGAAATAATCCTGTATTGATTTCTAGTCTGAAATTACCATTACCCGAAGCCTCTAGTACAGCACCTAATGCAAAATCGATTTTTTATTATAAAAATAAAATATATTTAGGTACTGAAAAATGGGAAGGTAATGAATTTTCTATTATTGATGTATCAAATCCATATTTTCCTGTATATATCGGAGGTTTCGAAACAAATACTTTAATAAATGATATTTATATAAAAAATAATACAGCATATCTAGCAACATCAGATATAAAACAAATGAGAATATTGGATATAAGTGATACAGATAATATTCGTGAATTAGGTTCATTCTCTCCATCGGGCTCCTTGGTCCAAGAAGGCAAGGTTCTATCTTTTTTTGAAAATAGATATATAGATAAAGATAATAATTCAAAATATACAGAATTTTCTCTAGGTAGAACAGTTGGTGGTTTCAATAATATTTCAAATCATGAGATTTTTCTTTTCCCTAAAGAAAGAGAAACTATACCTATTAATTCAAAAGATATACCTGGCGGTGTCTATGGCATAGTTATACGTCCACCTAATATCTATATTTCAACAAAATCTCCAAATAAAGAATTACAAATATTCGATGAGTCCCTACAGAATAAAATATTAGACTATCCATTAGGATTTTTACCTAATTCATTCACCTGTGATCGCAATGTTTTTTATTTCTCTACTGCCAATCATAGAGGAATAGTAATAATGAAAATTATATGAATAAAGGTAATACTCTTATAGAAACCCTAATTTACATTTCATTATTATCAATACTTATGATGGGTGTATTTTCTTCTATTTATTCAATTATTTATTTAGAAAATAGATCAATAAAGATAAATGAAAAAGATAATTCATTATTATTAGAAAACTTCTTTAATTAAAAATCTTTAATTGAAAATATGAAAAATAAAGGATTCATATCATTAACAATAGTTCTCATAATATCCGGAATACTTTTTGTTCTTGTTTCTTATTCATCTTTAGAATCAGCGAATTATTTTGATCAAGCAATACATAAAGAATATAGAATAATGAATCACTATTATGCTAAAACTTGTATAGATCAGGCAATAATAATGCTTGCTCATGATTATTTCTTTGAAATAAATAATGCGAATGAAATTATAGATTTTCCATACTATCATTGTCAGATTTTACAAGTAAAAAATGATAATAATTCTGATATTAATACAAGGAAAATACTAACATTAGGTAACTATATGAAAGCAAATGTATATATGAATGCAGAAGTGAAAATATATGATAATAGAATAGATATAATCAAGGTGGAATAGCCAAATAAAATATGCTAATATTACGCTAATATGAAAAGAACATATATAAAAGATTTATCAGGAAAAATAGGCGAAGAAATAAGCATTTCTGGTTGGATTGATATACGTCGTGATCAGGGCAAAATGGTTTTTTTCGATTTTCGCGATATGACTGGTAAGGTCCAAGGTGTTGTTCTATCTCAAAATAAAGAAACTCTAGAAATGGCAAAAGAGATTCGTCCAGAATGGGTTGTAGAAGTAAAAGGTAGGGTAAACAAAAGACCAGAAAAAAATGCACAGAAAGACAAACAAAATGGCGAAATAGAATTGGAAATACTTTCTATAAAAATATTAAACAAAGCAGAAACTCCAGCATTCGATGTGCAAAGTGATGGAAAAGAAATAGGAGAAGAAGTTAGATTGAAATACAGATATCTGGATCTGAGAAGACCTAGAATGCAGAAAAATATCAGAAATCGCCATAAGGTTATAAAGATGGTTAGAGATGTGTTAGATAAAGAAGGTTTTATAGAAATAGAAACACCTTTACTTACAAAATCTACTCCAGAAGGATCACGTGACTATGTTGTACCATCTAGATTAGAGAATGGTAAGTTCTATGCATTACCACAATCACCACAACAATATAAACAGCTACTCATGACTGCTGGTATGGAAAAGTATTTCCAAATAGCTAGATGTATGAGAGATGAGGATACAAGAGGTGATCGTCAACCAGAATTCACTCAAATGGATATGGAAATGAGTTTTCCAACTGAGGAAGATATAATGAATTTAAATGAAAAGTTACTCATAGAAATAGTTAAAACAATATATCCAGAAAAGAAAATACAACAAATACCTTTTCCTCGTATGAGCTATAAAGAAGCGATGGAAAAATATAATTCAGATAAACCAGATATAAGAAATGATAAAACAGATCCTAATCTTCTAGCTTTTCTATGGATTGTAGATTTTCCAATGTTCGAAAAGACAGATGAAGGCAATTGGACATTTACTCATAATCCATTCTCTGGAATAAAAGAAAAAGACTATTCTCATCTAATGAATAAAGAAAATATAGAGAATATAATGGCCGCTCAATACGATATAACTCTAAATGGTTATGAAATAGGTGGCGGAAGTATAAGAAATCATAATCCAGAAGCCTTAAGAAAAGTTTTCGAGATTATGGGTTATGAAAAAGAAAGAATAGATAATAATTTCGGACATATGATAAAAGCTTTGGGTGGGGGAACACCGCCACATGGAGGTATAGCATGGGGACTTGATAGATTTATTATGCTTATGGAGAATGAACCGAATATACGCGAAGTTATAGCATTCGCCAAAACAGGTGAAGGCAAAGATCTGATGATGGATTCTCCAAGTGAAATAGAAGATAAGCAATTGAAAGAATTAGGTATCAAATTATGGAAGTCAAAAAACTGACACCAAATCAATCATTCAAAATAAAAACCGAAGTCTTTGAAGGACCTCTAGATTTATTACTATCACTTATAGAAAAAAGAAAATTATTCATAAACGATATCTCTTTAGCGAAAGTTACTGATGATTATATAGGACATATACAACAATTCGACAAATTACCAATAGGTGAATCAGCACAATTCATCCTTATTGCTTCGACTTTACTTCTGATAAAGTCTCGCTCACTTCTACCTACTCTTTCTCTATCAGAAGAAGAAGAGGGTGATATGCATGATCTTGAAATAAGACTGAAAGTATACAAGAGGATTAGAGAAGTTAGTACAGAAATAAAAAAGATATTCTGTAATGAAATAATATTCTCACAAAGCCAGAATAGGGAAGTCGAACCTGTATTTTCTCCTCATGAAAGCATGACTTTATTATCTCTTGCAAAAGCAATAAAAGATATAATCAATAGTTTGCCTAAAAAAGAAAATATTCCTAAAGCGATTATAAAAAAGGTTATAAGTTTAGAAGAAATGATAGATAATTTAACAAAAAGAATAACTTCTGGATTGAAAATGAGTTTCAAAGAATTTACCAATTCTCATAAAACAGAAAAAATAAATGTAATAGTTGGTTTTCTAGCTATGTTGGAATTAGTAAAACAAGGAACTATTCATGTCTCTCAAGAAAATAATTTTGGAGATATACAAATGGAGACCAAAACAGTTGGTGTGCCTAGATATAACTAAGATTATTATGATATAATAATCCATTATTCAAATGGCATTGTCATTATCTTCACAAATTGAAGCGGTACTTTTTTACAAAGCAGAACCTTTGTCTATTAAGCGTATAGGTCAAATTTTCAAAAAGGATGAAGAGGATATAAAAGTAGCATTAAGAGAATTATCTCATGATCTGGAAAGTAGAGGATTAACACTTGTACAATGGGAAGATGAATATACTTTGGGTACATCAAAAGAAGTATCAGGAATGATTGAAACATTAACAAAAGAAGAATTAGTTAAAGATTTGGGTAAAGCAGGACTGGAAACATTATCTATTATTCTTTATCAAGGTCCATTATCTAGATCAGAAATAGACTATATTCGCGGTGTTAATTCACAATTTATTCTGAGAAATCTCCTTATCAGAGGACTTATAGATAAAGTGGAAAATCCAAAAGATCAAAGAAGCTTTTTGTATAAACCAACATTAGAATTAATATCATATTTAGGACTTTCAAAAATAACTGATTTGCCAGATTATGAAAATGTAAAAAGAGATATAGAAAATTTCAAAAACGAAACAGATTCAAAAGAAAATAATAATGAAAACAATACAAAAGATTGATAAATTTTTTCTAATATCTATTATTCTATTAACCATTGCAGGATTTTTTGTATTTAGTTCTGCATCATTAGGATTATTAGCACGTGATGGAGCGAGTTTCCAAAATGTAGTCTTGAAACAGATAATAAGTCTAGTTATAGGTATAATTGCATTCTATATAATATCCAAAATAAACTATAAAAAGATCAGGAAATATTCTTTCTATATATTTTTATTCGCTATATTTTTGAATTTATTGCTTTATGTACCTTCTCTGGCTTTTAACCATGGTGGTGCATCCAGATGGATAGATTTTGGTCCTATAACTTTTCAACCTTCTGAATTTCTAAAAATAGCTTTTATAATATATTTTTCAGCTTGGCTTTCTATGGCAAAAGAAAAAGTAAATACCTTTTCTATGGGGGCTGTACCTTATTTATCAATAATCGGTATTTTGGGAATATTGCTTTATCTACAAAGCGATATGGACACTCTAGTAGTTATAGCTACTACAGGTATAATAATGCTTTTTATCGCTGGTGGTAAAGTAAGAGATATAATTCTTATTTTCTTAATATTTTCTATTGCATTAGGAATTATTGTTATAAATAAACCTTATATAATAAATCGTCTAACCGTATTTATAGATCCAGCAAAAGGTTCTCAAAGTGTTGGATATCAAGTACAACAATCTCTTATCGCTATAGGTTCAGGACAAATAACAGGTAGAGGATTCGGACAAAGTGTTCAGAAATTCAAATATTTACCAGAACCAATAGGAGATTCTGTATTTGCTGTAGGTGCCGAAGAATTCGGTTTTATAGGTAGTGTATCGCTTATAATATTATTTTTATTATTTATATTTAGTTCATTGCGTATAGCTTCTAGAACAGAAGATGTTTTCGCCAGACTTCTATCATCTGGTATCGCTATACTCATTATCATAGAATCATTTATGAATATATCTTCTATGCTCGGTATTATCCCTATATCAGGAATGCCATTGTTATTTATAAGTCATGGAGGAACAGCAATTATAGTTATACTAGCTGCGACTGGTATAATAGGTAATATTTCAAAGCATTCTAAAGCTTGATATAATAGAAAATAATAAAATTATGAAAATACTTTTTACAGGAGGTGGTAGTGGAGGTCATTTCTATCCTATTATCGCTATAGCAGAAGCAATATATGATAAAAGTAAGGAGAAGAAAATATTATCTCCTCAACTTTTTTTCATGTCTCCTAGCAAATATAATCCAAGAGCACTTTTTGATAATAATATAGAATACATTCATGTAGGATCTGGAAAATACAGAAGATATTTTTCATTACTTAATTTTACAGATATATTCAAAACTATTTGGGGAATTATAAATGCAATTATAAAAATGTATAGAGTATATCCTGATGTAGTTTTCGGAAAAGGTGGTTATGCTAGTTTTCCAGCTTTATTTGCCGCGAAACTATTACATATACCGGTATTTATACATGAATCAGACAGTAAGCCGGGCATAGTGAATTCATGGGCTGGTAAATTCGCAAATAAAATAGCGATATCCTATGCAGAATCAGCAAAATATTTTATAAAAAATAAAAAAGATGGTTCCATAGATGATAGAATCGCTTTTACAGGATTACCAATACGAAAAGGCATAAGAGAATCATTACCGAATGGTGCTAGAGAATATCTACGTTTGGAACAAGATACTCCAGTGATATTGATACTCGGTGGGTCTCAAGGTTCACAAAATATAAATGATTGTATTATGGATGCTTTGCCAGAATTAGTGAAAAAATATGAAATAATACATCAAACAGGCAGACAGAATTTCGAATCAACAAAAGAAACGGTAAAAGTCATTTTAGAAAATAATCCTAATTCATATAGATATCATCCTTTTGATTATTTGAATGATTTGGCATTGAGAATGTCAGCTGGAATAGCTAGTGTTATAGTATCTAGAGCTGGTTCATCAATATTCGAAATTGCTAATTGGAATGTTCCATCTATAATCATTCCTTTACCAAAAGAAATAAGCCATGATCAAGTAAATAATGCCTTTGCCTATGCGAAAACTGGAGCTTGTATAGTAATAGAAGAGAATAATCTATCAGACGATATATTAATCTCAGAAATTGACAATATCATAAATAATAAGTCTGTTTATGAGAGAATGCGCGAATCTACGAAGCAATGGAGCCATATTGACGCCGCCTCGAAAATAGCCGATGCTTTACTCCAAATAGGCCTAGAACATGAATAATTTTTGTGATAAACTACGTTTTATTAAAGGTATCGAATTAAAAACTAATTAAAAGAATAATATGGAATCAAATCAAGGAATAAAGGCTTGGCAATGGGTAGTAACTGCAATAGTTGTTATTGTTCTTGTTGTTTTGGGCTATTATATGATAAAGGGAGGAAATGGTAATTCCTCAATCAACGATAATGCAACTACTACAGAAGAAACAGCAAATGAGAATTCAAATGATATAAACAGAGTAATGATATCAGATCAATATCCAGGTAATATTGCTTATGTATCATCAGTTCAACTTTCTAATCCAGGATTCGTTGTTATACAAGAAGATAAAGATGGCGTACCAGGAAATGTTATCGGTTCAAAGTATTTTGAAGAAGGTATAAATACAGGCAAGGTTATGCTTACAAAGAATACAGTTGAAGGAAAAGTATATTATGCTGTTCTATACAAAGATGATGGAGATAAACTATTTGATATAGAAAAAGATACTCTATTAAAGGGTCTTACAGGTGCAAATATAATGAAATCATTCAAGGCAACATCAAATATAACAGAAATAAAAGGCTAATATTTATCTTTAATAAGATAGGATATAAGTAATAAAGATAGAACATAAGGCGCCAAAAGGCGCTTTTATGTTATAATGTCTCATTATATGAATAAAGAAGTTATAACAAGATTTGCACCATCACCAACAGGTTTATTACAAGCAGGGAATTACAGAACTGCCTTATTTTCATATGTATATGCTCTACAGAATAAAGGTAAATTCATACTCAGAATAGAAGATACCGACAAAGCTAGATCAAAGAAAGAATACGAGGAAAATATAGTAGAAAGTCTAAAATGGCTAAATATAAAATATGATGAATTCTATAGACAAAGTGATAGAACAGAAATACATAAATCATATATAAAAAAGCTTATAGATTCTGGTCATGCTTTTATTTCAAAAGAAACTCCAAAAAACGAAGGTGATAGAGAAGAAGTAATAAGATTCAAAAATCCAAATAAAAAAGTAGTATTCAATGATTTGATAAGAGGTAGAATAGAATTCGATACAACAGAATTAGGAGATTTCGTCATAGCGAGAAGTATGGAGGAACCAGTCTTTCATCTTGTCGTAGTTGTAGATGATGGACTTATGGGAGTTACTCATATAATACGCGGTGAGGATCATATATCGAATACTCCGAGACATATTCTAATCCAAGAAGCTCTCGGCTTTCCTTTACCTATATACGCTCATTTACCATTACTTTTAGCCAAAGACAGATCAAAACTTTCAAAAAGAAAAGGTGCAATATCCATGACAGAATATAGAAATAGAGGATATTTATCTCAAGCCTTGATCAATTATATGATGTTATTGGGTTGGAATCCTGGAACAGATCAAGAGATATTCTCTATGGAAGAAATAATAGAGCAATTCAAATTAGAAAAAGTACAGAAAGCTGGAGCCATATTCGATGATGAAAAACTCGATTGGATGAATAGACAATACATATCCAAAATGAGCATGGAAGAATTCAAAGAATATGCAAAAGAATTCTCGCCAGTAAATCTAAATGAAAAATTATTACCGTTATTAAAGGAGAAAATTAGCAAATTTGGAGAAATAAAAGATATGCTTTCGGGTGAACTTTCCTTTATTAATCCATTAACAGAATACTCTATAGAATCATTAAAATGGAAACAAGAAAAAGATTTAATTAATACAAAAAGTTATTTAGAAAAGATAATAGGATTATTATCAAATATAAAAGATAATGATTTTACAAAAGAAAAAATAAAAGAATCAATATGGCCAATGGCAGAAGAAATAGGGAAGGGGAATGTATTGTGGCCAATGAGATATGCCCTATCAGGAAAAGATAAAAGTCCAGATCCTTTTATATTAGCAGATATTCTCGGTAAAGAAGAAACAATAAAGAGATTAAAATTTGCTCATGAATCGATCAAATAAATTATCCAAAATACTTTCATATATTTTTATAATATTTTCTATATTCATTTTCACCTACGGAACAAATGCCCAGACTATAGATGAATTAAAAGCTAAAATAGAAAATAGTAATAATAATATTAAAAATCTAGAAAAAGAAATAAAAGGATTCCAAAATCAAATAGAATATCTAGGTAAAGAAGCCGATTCATTAAAAAATACTTTAGCATCTCTTGATCTTACAAAAAAGAAATTAGAGGCAGATATATCTATAACTCAGAATAAAATAGAAGCCACAAATCTAGAAATAAAAGAATTATCTTTACAAATAGATGATAAAACCGATCGAATAACAGACAGCAGAAGAACAATATCTCAATCATTGGTGAATATAAGAGAATCCGATACGAATTCTATATTTGAAACCTTACTTAGTTCAAAGAGCTTTGGAGAATTATGGCAAGAAACCGATAATCTAAATTCATTGCAAACAAGTATTAGTAATCGTATAAAAGAATTAAACGATATAAAATCATCATTAGAAGATAATAAAAAGAAAACCGAAATCAAAAAAGCCGAATTAATTTCTCTAGAAAAAGATTTGGAAAATCAAAAGAAAATAGTAGCAACTACAGTTCAAGAAAAAAATTCTTTATTAAAAGATACAAAGAATACTGAAGCAGATTATAAAAAAGTATTAGCGAAAAAACAGGCTCAAAAAGATGCTTTCGAAAGGGAATTGATGGATTATGAATCAGCTCTAAAGATAGCCATAGATCCTAGCAAAATCCCCCATACAGGTTCTGGAGTTTTGCTTTGGCCATTATTGAATGTAAAGATAACTCAATATTTCGGCAATACCCCATTTTCAACAAAAAATCCTCAAATATACAATGGTAAAGGTCATACAGGAGTAGATTTCGCAGCTTCTATAGGAACACCAATAAAGGCTTCATTAGGAGGCGTTGTATCTGGAGTTGCAAATACTGATATAGTCCCTGGATGCTATTCTTATGGTAAATGGATTATGATAGATCATCCAAATGGTTTATCTACTCTATATGCTCATCTTTCACTTCAAACAGTATCCAAAGGTGATGCTGTAACCACAGGACAAATAATCGGATACAGTGGCAATACTGGTTATACCACAGGTCCACATCTTCATTTCGGAGTTTATGCTACTCAAGGTGTGAGAATAATGAATTTTGAAAATAGTAAAAATTGTAAGGGCGTACTCATACCCTCAGCCGATATAAAAGCCTATCTTAATCCATTATCATTCCTATAAACGATTATACGAGGTCAAAATACTGTGATAAAATAATAAAAACAAATCTTAATCATTTTTATTTTTAATTTATGAAAACAAATCAAGGCTTTATAAAATGGGTAGTCATAATAGTCATAGCACTTATAATACTCGGATATTACGGTTTTGACCTTAGAAAGGCAATTGAGTCCCCCACAAATCAAAATAATTTTTCCTATATACAATCAGTAACATACAATGTATGGAATAATTATTTAAAAGGACCAGCAACATATCTATGGAAGGAGATATTCATAAAAGTAATTTGGAATCCAGCAATTGATAATTTAAAAAAGATAGGGAACAATCAACCAACAGTTATAGATCAAAGTGCGCCGAAACTCCCAGAGCCTTCTATTGTTAAATAAACAATATAAAACAATATTAACTACATCGTAAAAGATATATTGTGCGACGTGGTTATATGAAAGATATAGCATTTAAATTTCAATGCTCCCCTGTTGTTATATCTACAAACAATTATAAAAGTCCTTCAGACTTTTTATCTAAAAAGATTTTATTATATATTGAAAATAAAAAATTAGAATTTAATTTTAAAAAATAAACCCCCGAGCCGAATTGCTCGAGGGTGAAGTTATACGCGTATCTTCAAAGCGTTTGGTTTAGGGTTAGAGTTTTTCCAGCACACCAAGAACATTACGCTGCCGAGCGACTTTAAGGATCGCATAGGTCAAGTGCTCTGGTGATGAGCACTCGTGCTTACTGACCAACCAGCCCTTATTGGAATGACTTCCCCAAGGCCGGTGATCATCGTAATGGTATTGCGGAAAAAACTCGGCAACTTCTGAAGGGTGCAGACCAACTTCCCCAATCCGCCTTTCGAGCCACTCGTAGAAGATACCGTAGAGTTTCTCGTGGAAGGTTTGGGAAATACTGTCACGCGCTTCTTGATTGCCAGCTTGAGCCATCTCACTCTTGTGAGCTTCGACAGCTTCGGGCGTAAGGAGAAGGGGCAAAGCCTTATCCCTATGTTCTCCGTTCGCGATACCACATGTGAGGCAGCAGCCTGCAATCACAGTGATATCTTGAACCAGTTTTTCAACTGATCCAAAATCAACCGGGGCGACGGGAACATTGTATTTCACCACCGCATTGAGTTGACGACTCAAATCGGAGAAGCGTCCGAACCAGATCTCGTTACTTGCGAGAAACGAGTAGGTCGTAACGTCTGCACCCACCTTGCGACCAGTGATAGCCACCTCGTGCAAAAGACCAACTTCTTTTCCGAACTCAGACACGTTATTTTTCATATAACTCACCTTTGTATTGTTTTGGCACACCCCATTATAGGGACACACCGGTTCTTGCTAGAGGACTTGGCCGACTGGTTTCGTCATAGCAGAGAATTGTCCAAAAATGAGCAACTATCTGCTATGACGAATTGCAAGTAATTTTCAATGCTCTAATCTAATACAAGTATAGTAAATTACATAATAAATGTCAATACCTGTCTAGGGTGGCTCTGTTAAGCCAAATTCTTATTTCCACGCTATAATAATCAATATATGGATACTTCAAGACCTTTCACTACCCTATTTTTACTCATTTCTGTCGATGGAAAAATCTCCACCGGTGACACCGATGTTATGGATGTCGATAAAGACTATCCGAACATTCCCGGACTAAAAGAAGGGTTATCACAATACTATGAAATAGAGAAAACTACAGACTATTTTTCCTTGAACACTGGTCGGGTATTTGAAAAGATTGGCATCAATAAACGAACAGAGGAACCGAGGCATATTCCGGTGCAATTTGTAGTTATTGATAACAGACCACATCTTACAGAATCCGGTGTCGATTACATTTCTAAACAAGCTGAAAAAGTAATAATTGTAACTACCAACAAAAACCATCCAGCTTATAAGTCAGGCAAAGAGAATGTAAAAATCATTTATTACGAAAATGAGATCGACTTCACTGATTGTTTTAAAAAATTGAAGAAAGATTATGGAGCCGATAAGCTTACAATTCAATCTGGCGGAACATTAAATGCTGAATTCATTCGAAATGGATTAATTGATCGAGTTCTCTTGGTTGTAGCTCCAGCATTGGTAGGAGGCAAAAATACCTCAAGCCTTGTGGACGGTGAATCACTTCATAGCCATGATGAGCTTTTCAAAATTAAGACTCTTGAATTAGTGCAAGCAAAACCACTCAAGGATTCATACCTGCTTTTGGAATACAAAGTAAATAACAATAAAATGCCGTAGTTTCGAAAAGTTATCCACAGTTGTGCGACACAATGACTTGCAAGTTTCTATTGTGCGACGTGGTTATATAAACGATAATACAGATCCTCTATCAAGATAAAGCAAACAAAAAGAAAACCGCCCAACGAAAGCCGGATGGTTTTCGTGAGCGGTCGTAGCGTTTATCACGCGGTTACAGAGATTACTACAGGTTTCTGTACCCTCTTTCTGAACGATGCCATAGCAATCGCCAGACAAAGAAGCGCCGTCATTCCTGGATAGAATCTCTCCTCAATCGTCCAAGTCTTTCCCCCGAAAAAGGATAGACCGTTTGCAACTACATATCCCATGTAGATCATCCCAGTAGTCCTGTTAGGTGTCCGCCATGAATCGCGGATCTGCGGAGCGCCGGAGATGCACGTGGCAATAGTGCTTGCGATCGTAGCCCATCTTGACCCGCTCAGACTCCAGACGACCAGACAGATAGTGACTAGGCCGAGAACAAAGCTCTCGAACTTGGTCCAACTGAATAGTCGCTTATAGACGAGGGATAAGGTCACTATCGTGCCACAAGTGCAATAGAACACCAGAAGCAGGTAGTTACCCTTTTGTAGGATGATGCTGACGAGAGCGATTACATCCAATAAAATCCAGAGTATCCATGTGGCAACATTTTGCTTAATCTCGCCTTTCAGGATTCCGGAAATCAGAGGATAGTACAGGAGTAGCGCAATGAGGCTACTCAGCCAGATCAGAACTTGATTCGTATTCATTCGCTATTCCTTCTTTTTTGTTGTTGTTTACCGTCATTTCCGTAAATCTAATTAATATTATAACAAATATATATTATTATGTCAAATATATATTAAAATTAATAACTTAGAAGCAAAAAGAAAACCGATGATCATATAGACCATCGGTTTTCTTTTATTTTTATCAATCAAAGCTATTAAGCTTTTGACCAACACTTTGAGGAAGCCTTCCAAGGTTGTGCTCCATACTTTTCATAGAGATATTTCGCATATGCGATATTACCATCTATATTGTGTAAATCATAACCAAGTTCACTGGCTTTCTCGGCATGATACTTTTCATTTATTTGCATCACACCAACGTCTGCTTTATTTATTCTTCCTCTGACAACATTCCCCTCTTTATCGACTTGGCTAAATGTAGATTCACATCTAGCTATATCAACTAATATCGGAGTGTCAGCATATTTTTCTCTAAGATATTTCTCAACTGCCTTGCGATCTTGTAGGTCTACGGTAATTACTTTACTTGTAGATGAATCTTCACTTATCTGTGAGACTGCAGCTGTAGTATTTGTTGTACCGGCACCATACATAGATGACAAAAGAAATGCAACACCTGTAGTTATTTCTATCATATAATTGAAAATGAGGTATTCAAGCTATGATGCCTTTATACCTCACTATGTCAATAGTCTATCACATTCAGGTTTCTATGTCAATAGCTAAATTAGGCCTAATCTAGAGTCTAATATTGCATTTTTAAAGTGAATAATGTATACTAGCTTTCATTAAATAAACATATATGGCAACAAAGAAAAGTGGAGGAACAACCAAAAACGGCCGTGATTCTCAGCCCAAATACCTTGGAGTCAAGGTTAATCATGGTGATAAAGCTAGAATAGGCGATGTAATAGTACGTCAAAGAGGTACAGATGTATTACCTGGAAAGAATATAGGCATGGGTAAGGATCATACTCTATTTGCTCTAAAGGAAGGTAAGGTTCAATTCGGAACAAAAAGAAAAGTACATTTCGATAATTCAATAGTTAGGAAGAAGATTGTACACGTAATTTAAGCTTTACGCTTTTTACTGTTTTATCTAATTGTGCATTTATCTCTATAGTATAATCCCCTATTTCTTTTATAGGATTATCTAATTTTATAAATGAAGGATTAATTGAAAGCTTTGTTTGGCTTTCAATTTCTTTTGCTAAATCATCTCTATGAAGACCAGCGAATAAATGGCCTTTATCATTTGTTTTAGATTTTATAGTTAGAACTATATCCTTTAATCCGTCTAGATTCTTAACTATAAGATTTTCTTGTAATTTCCTCTCGCTTTCATTGCGAGCTTTCTCTATTTCAACTCTTTTTACAGCTTCTGCTGTGGCTATAATGGCTGATTTATTTGGTATAAGATAATTTATAGCATAACCATCCTTTATATCTTTGATTTCATAACGTCTTCCTATATTTGGAACATCTTTAAGTAATATGATTTTCATGATTTTATTTTTATCTATTTATATGTCTATTTATAACTGTATATTAAACTATTTCTTAAGAAATTCAACTGCTTTCTTTAATGCTACATCATTTTTGGTATCTATGTCTTTCTGGGTAGGTTTTATCTCTATATCTGGAACTAGACCATCATGAGATAGATTGTGACCATTAGGAGTAAGCCAACGAGCTATAGTAACCTTTAGAGAAGTCTCATTTGTTATTTCTATTAATTCTTGTACTGAACCTTTGCCGAAAGTCTTTGAACCGATAAGAGTAGCTATACCATGTTCACGCAATGCACCAGCCAGAATCTCAGAAGCCGAAGCAGAACCACCATCAACCAAAATAACTAGTTTCAGATCTTTATTAAATATATTATATCCTTTACTTCTATAGACTATATTATCTCTTTTACCTCCAAAATCTTCGGTAACTATTACCTTCCCTACAGGTAGGAACCATGATGCCATATCCCAAGCTGCATCTAGATATCCTCCAGGATTACCACGAAGATCTATGATGAGTTTATTTGATTTTGATTCTACGAATTCTCTCAGAGCATTTCTGAATAAATCAGGAGATTGAGCGGTAAAGCTGAAAAGTCTTATTATGAATACTCCGTCTTTGGTTAATCCAGTGTTTTTATTACTATTATCTGTACTTGTGCCATTATCTGTATTTGTTTTTACTTCTGTTTGAATAGTAGGTATGTCTATTATATCTCTCATTATATTTTTCTCTATTGGTTGATTGGAACCACCGCGAAGTAAGGTTATCTTTACTGTAGTACCCTTGGGTCCTCTTATGAGCTTTACAGCTCTTTCTGTTGGCAAATCTGATGTAGATTTGTCATCTATCATAATAATCTTATCGCCTGTTTTCATGCCGGCTTTTTCTGCTGGGCTATTCTTGAGTGGTGCTACAACGGTTAATACTCCATCTTTTATATCTATTTCCATGCCAACTCCTTCGAAATTCCCAGCTATATCACTTTTGAATGTTTTTGATTCTTCTGGAGGGAAAAATACTGTATATGGATCACCCTGAGATGCTGTTAGACCTTGTATAGCAGACCATATTCTAACTTGAGTGTCTGTTGTAGTGGCTGCTACGTATTTTTGACTTAATATACTCCAAACTTTCCAGAAAGGTTGGAATTGTTCATTGGTTACAGATATACTGTCTGGTATAGATACATTAGAAAAGAATTTATTCTCTCTTTCACCGGAATATCTGCCGATATAGAAAACAATAAAAAGAATAATTATACTTATGATAATGCGCGATGTAGCTTTTTGTGATTCTTTATTATTTTCCATAATATTTTTATATTGACACATTATCTCAAATCTAAAAGATAATCACAACCTGTATATAACCTATACATAACCTGTACTCGGATAATATTTAACGATATACTATTATCATGATAAATACTTATAAGTATAAGAATTTAACTTGGATAGATGCTTCATCCCCTACTAGAGATGAACTATCTTCTCTCATAGGAAAATACGATTTGCATTCGATAATAGGTGAAGAACTTTTTGAACCGACAAAAAAACCCAAAATAGAAATTTATGATGATTATATTTTCCTTGCTTTACATATACCATCACATAGTACAGTAGATAAAAAACGTATAGTAGTGAGTAAAGAAATAGATTTTGTTATAAGTAAAGACTATATAATCACTTCTCATGATGAAATATTAGAACCATTACATGAATTCGCCAAAATATTCGAGACAAATACTATTCTAGATAAAAAAGGCATAGGTAATCATGCTGGAATTATATTCTATTATATAATCAAAAAACTATACGATGGCATATTAAATGATTTAGAAAATATAAAAGATGCTCTTTCTACAGCAGAGAAACACGTTTTCAATGGTAATGAAAGAAAAATGGTAGAAGTTCTATCTGATATATCCAGAGAATTGATAGATTTCAAACAAATAACACATTTACATAGAGAGATTTTAGAATCCTTCAGAGAATTACCTAGTGAATTTTTCGGTAAAGATTTCAAATTCTTTATAGATGATATAAGTAATTTATATAATTCTATACATGGACTTATTATTTCTAATAAAGAATTATTATCTGATCTGCGCGAAACAAATGATTCTCTACTCACAACAAAACAAAATGAGAATTTAAAAATGTTCTCAATACTCGCCTTTGTAACATTCCCTCTTACACTTTTCTTAAACTTATTCATGATACCGACAAGTCATACACCGATATTAGGTAATCCTTATGATTGGGAAATAATAGTTGGAATAGTTGTATTAACTGCTATATTGATGATAACTTATTTCAAGGAAAGAGATTGGCTTTAAAATAAATAATTTAAAGTAAGAATATGACTATAAATATATACAATACAGAAAGCGGTAAAAAAGAAGAATTTAAACCAATAAAAAAAGGAAAAGTTGGTATATATAATTGTGGTCCTACAGTATGGGATACAGCTCATATAGGTAATTTCCGTACATTTATCATGGACGATATCATACGTAGAGTCTTTGAATATCTGAAATACGATGTAAATCAAGTAATGAATATTACAGATATAGATGATAAAACAATAAAGAGAAGTATAGAAGAAAATAAAAGTCTAGAAGAATTAACAGAATATTATAAGAATATTTTCCTTGATGATTTGGAGGATCTCAATATATTAAAGCCGAAACATCTATTAAGTGCTCGTGAATATATAAAAGGAATGATAGAAATGGTTTCGGATTTATTAAAAAAAGGTATAGCATATAAAGCAAAAGACGGTGTTTATTTTAGTATAGAAAAATTCAAAGGATATGGAAAAATAGCAAATATCAAAATAGATTCTAATACTAAAGAAAGAATAACTAATGATAATTATGATAAAGATAATGCTAGAGATTTTGCATTGTGGAAATTCCATACTGAAAATGATAAAGACATATTCTATGAAGCAGAATTCGGCAAAGGACGTCCTGGCTGGCATATAGAATGTTCCGTAATGGCCAAAGAATCTCTAGGAGAAACTATAGATATACATACAGGTGGTATAGATTTGTTATTTCCACATCATACAAATGAAATAGCACAAAGCGAAGCAAGTACAGGAAAGAAATTTGTAAATTATTGGATACATGGTGCCTTCATGAATATTAGTGGGGACAAAATGTCCAAATCAAAAGGTAATTTCTTAAAGTTGCAAGATATAAGAGATGCAGGTATTTCTCCTTTGGCCTTTAGATATTGGTTACTTACTTCACATTATAGAACACCAGTAAATTTCACTCTAGAGACCTTAAAAGCCTCTCAAACAGCTTTCTTACGATTACTTGAAGCTTTTATTGATATATCAAATAATACTAAAAACGGAGCTTTAAAAGAGCATGTGCATGAACATAAACATAATGATAAACATGGTGATTTTGATAAAGAAATTATAGAAAAAAATAGCAATGATTATCAAATGGAATTCGAAAAAGCTATTTCTGATGATTTCAATATACCAGAAGCATTGGCTTTGACTTGGAATTTGATAAAAGATCATCATATAGAAAATAAAGACAAATTAAAATTATTAAAAGATTTCGATAAAGTCTTTGGATTAAATCTAAATGAATTATCTAAAATAAAAGAAGATACTAGAGAAAATGATAGAGAAAATATACCCGAAGAAATAAAAGCTTTAGTAGAAGTACGTGAAGAAGCTAGAAAAAATAAAGAATGGGATAAAGCAGACGCTATACGTAAAGAAATAGAAGATCGAGGATATATAGTAAAAGATGGAGAAAATGGATCAGAAATAAGGATGAAATAATATCCACATATTATCCCCTTACTTATACTATTTTCATATAGCATAAAGACTATATATAAAATATAATTGGCAAATGAACGGAACATCACCATATTTCAAAGCAAAAGATTTGCGTGTACCACCACAGAGCATAGAAGCTGAGAAAGCTCTTCTCGGATCTATTATGATACGTCCAGAAGTTATGCATGATATCACTGATATCATTTTTGAAAAATCTTTTTATTCTGATAGACATAAACTCATATGGTCTACAATGATGGAACTCCATAATAAAAGCATACCTATAGATTTATTATCTTTATCTGCCAGATTAAAAGAAAAAGAAATGTTAGATCAGGCTGGAGGTATGAATTATCTAGGAGAATTAGTAAACGGTGTTCCCTCTTCTACAAATGCAAAATATTATGCAGAAATAATACAGAAAAAGCATATTATGAGAGATCTCATAAATGCCTCAGAATACGTAGGAGAATTAGGATTCGATGAAGCTGGAGAATTAGATGAGCTTTTAGATAAAGCCGAAAAGAAAATATTCGAAGTTACAAATTTTACCGGTACACACAAATTCATAGCATTGAAAGATACACTTTCAGAAGCATGGGAAAGAATAGATAAACTTCATAATAATAAAGGTGAATTAAGAGGAATTCCTACAGGATTCTCTGGATTAGATGGTAAACTCGCAGGTTTACAAAAATCAGATCTGATAATACTAGCCGCTAGACCATCTATGGGAAAGACTTCCCTAGCATTGGATATAGCTAGAAAAACCGCAATAGATAATAATATACCAGTCGGAATATTCTCACTAGAAATGAGTTCACAACAATTGGTAGATAGAATGCTTGCCGCTGAGGCTCAAGTTGATTCATGGAAATTACGTACAGGACACAATTTATCTATAGATCATGATTTCAAATCAATAAGAGATGCCATGGATAGACTTTCCAATGCACCTATATACATAGATGATCAACCAGGAAATAATATATTGAAAATGCGCGCAGTAGCGAGAAGACTAAAGAGCGAAAAAGGTCTCGGACTTATTGTTGTAGACTATTTGCAACTCATGGTACCAACGCAATCTCGCCATAGTGACAATATGGTTCAACAAGTAACAGAAATATCCAGATCATTAAAGCAATTAGCAAGAGAGCTGGAAGTGCCCGTGCTTGCCCTTTCTCAGTTATCTCGTGCGGTGGAGCAAAGAGGTGGTGAACCCAGATTATCCGATCTACGTGATTCTGGATCCATAGAACAAGATGCGGATGTTGTAATGTTTATACATCGTGAAGATAAATATAATAAAGACAGTACAAGACCAAATATCGCAAAAATAATGATAGAGAAGCATAGAAATGGTCCAACAGGTGTAGTAGAATTATTCTTTGATGATAAGAAAACTACATTTATCACTATAGATAAAAGTGATTTCGGAGATTTCGATAAAGGCTCGACAAACAACGATGGATCCAATTTCTAAATTAACAGAATATTTCCGTGAATTCCCAGGAATAGGCCCGAGACAAGCTAGACGTTTCGTATATTTTCTATTAACTAGAAATATAAATTATCTAGAAGATATAGCTAGACTAATACTCGATATAAAGAAAAGCATTAGAATATGCGAATCCTGTTATAGATTTTATCAGGATGGCAAAACTTCTATATGCCCTATATGTTCAGATAATAATAGAAATAAAAACGAGCTTATGATAGTTAGTCGTGATGTAGATTTTGAAATAATAGAGAAAAGTAAATGTTATACAGGATATTATTTTATACTCGGTGGAAATATACCAATATTAGACAAAGAACCAGAGAAAAGAGTTAGATTAAATGAATTAATTAGAAAAATAAAAGCCAGTATAGAAAATAAGGATAATAATAAAAATATAAAAGAAATAATCCTATCACTAAATGCCAATGCCGAAGGTGAACATACTATAGAATTCTTACGTTCTTATATAAAAAATAAATTCCCTGATACAGAATTCAAAATATCAGTTTTAGGTAAGGGACTTTCTACAGGTAGTGAATTAGAATATTCTGATTCAGATACAATAAAGAATGCTTTAAAGAATAGAGAGTAAGGAGTTTATATTAGAGATAATTATTTAACCCCCTCGATCTTTACTTCAAAATATGGCTGTTTATGACCATTTTTCTTGAAATAACGACTCTTTTGCTTGTATTTTATGACTGTAACCTTTGGTAAATTACCTATTTTAGTTATAGTTGCAGTAACCTTTGCTTTATCTATAAAAGGAGTGCCTATAGTTGTATCTGTACCGTTATCTACTAGTAAAACCTTATCAAAAACGACTTTATCGCCTTCTTTATAGTCTCCAATAAGCTTTTCTATCTTTATTTTATCGCCTTTTGAGACTTTGTATTGTTTTCCGCCTGTTTGTATTACTGCAAATTCCATAGTTTCCATATATTACACTATCTCATCTGGCTGGTCAACCGTCTTTATATTTATAAGTGGAGATTCACCGGTTATACGTAAAATATCCTTATCAACCTTCTTTAATTCTTTTCCTGAATTATTATAATGATTTACAACAGTAGAAAGTGATGAACCTAATTTTTCATGATAGTCTTCGTATTTTTTTAAATGATTTCCAAGTTCATCAACTCTTTTTATTATATCTTTTGCTGTTTCTTCTATTTGAAGAGCCTTTAAGCCTTGCAAAACAGTTTGGAGATAAGCGAGAAATGAAGTTGGAGAAACTATAATCACTTTATATTTCCCAGCGGCACGTTGTATGAGATTATCAGTATCTTCTGTTATGGCACCTATTTTATTTACAAGAAGATCATAATAAATAGCTTCATGAGGAATAAACATGAAAGCAAATTCCATAGTACCTTCATTAGGTCTTATATATTTTGAGGTTTCTTGAATACGTGATTTCAAATCATTTACGAAATTTTTCTCTAATTTTTCTTTTTCTATTGGATTTCTTTCTTCTACTAATCTATTGTAATTCTCTAATGAAAATTTAGAATCTATGGGTATTATTTTATCCTTTACAAATACAGCAGCGTCTACAATATCACCATCTTGAAAGGAATATTGCATTTTATATTGACTAGGAGCCAATACATTTTTAAGTAAAGTTTCCAAATAATACTCACCCAATATCCCTCTATGTTTAGGATTTTTCAATACATCTTGGAGATTTTGCAATTGATCTGCAAAAGAGATAACTTGCTTATTTGTTTCATCAAGCTTAGTAAGTCCTGTAGTAACTTCTCTTATTAATTTCGAAGATTCTGAAAGTTGAGCTTGCATAGATTCACGCACATTTCTAGTACTTTCACCTATTTTTCTATCTACTGTCCTATTTATTTCATTTAATTGATCTAATATGAGTTTTAAACCAATTTCTTTATCTTCATCTTTTGGAGATGAATCAGACTTTCTATTAGAAAATATAAAAGTAAATATACTTATAGCAACCAAGACAATTAATATAATAAGAAGTATTTCCATATGATATAATATAGCAAAAATAACAATATAAAACCATGATACATGAAAATATAAAGAATCAAATAAAAGATGCTATGCGTGCAAAAGACAGTATAAGATTAGAAGTTCTACGTGGTTTGCAAGCTCTATTTAGCAATGAACTTATATCAAAAGGAGTAAATGATACCTTATTAAAAGATGATGATGTATTAACTCTTATTAAAAGAAGTGTAAAGCAAAGAAAGGATTCTATAGAACAATTCGAAAAAGGTGGAAGAAATGATTTAGCAAAGAAAGAGAAAGCTGAATTAAAAATCCTAGAAGAATTCCTACCAATAAGTATAAGTAAGGATGAAATAAAGAAAATAGTAAAAGAGAAAATAAAGAAAGACGGCGCAATAGATAAAGCAAAATCAGGACAATTCATCGGTATGCTTATGAAAGAATTAAAAGGAAAAGCTGATGGTGCTGATGTTAAATCAGTAGTTGACGAGATTGTCAATGGATGATATACTGTTTGTCAGTTAGTGATTGGGAAACTTCAACACGAAAGGACTCAGTTATGGGTTTTGCGAGGAGAAGTCGGTCCCTGGTAGCTAGATGGTGGTTTGGACAGATGCATCGGATTGTAGAAGAAGCGGGGGCAAGTAGTTCCCCTTCTCCCACAGTCACAGTGAGACCTCCACCTCAGATAATCGAGGTGAGTTATGAGGAAGAACAAAATAGGAGAGGATTCACTTGGGCAGCGCATTCCCAACCACCAGAAAAAAACTGATTATTCAATTTCATAGTTGGTGATCAGTAAAACATAATCCCGCGGAGGGCATTGGAGCACCGCGGGATTTTTTATTTGTCATTTCAAGCCAAAATATTTAGATTTTCTGACTTTTTATTCAAATTCTTTAATTTATCAATATTAGCTTATTAAGAAACTTCTAATTCTACAAAGAATGTAGATCCCTTTCCTTCCCCTTCTGATTCAGCCCAAATACGTCCTTTATGTACAGCCACTATTTCTTTTGCAACGAAAAGTCCAAGACCAGTACCATGAATATTTTTCTTATTAGCATTATCTGATCTAGAGAATTTCAAGAAAAGTCTAGGCATAACTTCAGGAGCTATACCTATTCCATTATCTTTTATAGACAATAGAATCTTCATATCTTCTTTTCTTTCAAGCTTTATAACAACAGTACCAGCTGAAGTATATTTTACAGAATTATCTACAAGATTAGCTATAATTTGCTTAAATTTATCTTTATCAATTCTCACTATAAATTTCTTATCTCTATCGACAATAAAAGAAAGTTTAGTATTACTCTTTTCTATATTTGGCCTCAATTCTTCTATAACATTATCTACAAGCTCTTTCAGATCAAAATTTTCAAAAGTATATTTCATAGTACCCAATTCAATCCTAGAAATATTCAAATAATCTCCAACAATATTTATAAGAGTTTCCGAAGAATCATAAATACGTTTAATAGCATTCTTCACTTCATCAGAAACTTGACCCAAATCCCCTTCGAGAATAAGAGAAGCATAACCCTTCATAGCAGTAAGAGGAGAACGTAATTGATGAGTAGCAAATGAAACGAATTCTGATTTCTGTTTATCCAAATCCTTCAGTTGAACATTAGCTTTCTGCAAATCCACAGCAAGCTTTTCAATACGTTCACGCTGTGATACTTCCTTTAACACACTTCTTATAAGCAAGATTCCAAAGATAATAAGTAGTAGAAGTAAGCCACCGTTGATGAGGGATTCTTCCTGTGTTTCAGATATTACAGTTCTTATCAAAACAGAAATCCATAATATAAAAGTAACTAATTCAGTCGTTATAACTTTTATATTAAATAGATGTCCTTTAATAATAGACATACCTATCAGAGTTAAAAATATTAGAAATCCTATACTATCTAATCCACTAAAAGAAAATATTGATAATGATGGGAATATAAAACTAGTAAAAGCTGTTATTGTTAAAGTAAATAATGCTCCATAAAAAACATAGCTAATTGTTAATTTTTTATCATAATCTTTTGTGTTTTGTGCAATAAATAATTTAAATAAAATGATTGCAGCCCACAATAAATAAAATAGAGTATATATCCACAAACCCCAACCAGGAACACCGGTAAAAACACCTCCTATATAAATATGATCATATGATTTTGCTATAAAACCATCCAAATAAGACAGGTAGAAGAATATTATTGAAAATATAGATATAGTAAGAGCTTTCTTTATGTTAAATATCTTATCAGTTATTACTAGTGTCCATAGAAGACCTATTGATATTACCAAATCTCCAAATGCATAAGTACTTTCGAGCCAGAAAGGTAATGGGTATATACCAGTCATATAGTTTGTAAAAGCCCATATAGCAGCAACAAAACTTAATAATGAGAAAAATCTATTATTAAGAGATTTAGTATTCTGAGTAAAGACAAATATACTTAATATAAGATTAAAGAATATAACCAATATTAATATAGCTTTTGTTACCATTATTGATTAAATTAAATTCAATATCTTACCTATATAAATACACTTATCTATAAGATATTTAATTTCTGATTCTTTGTGTGTTGCCATTACAGAAAAACGAATCCTTTCTCTCCCTGGTGATACAACTGGTCTTCTAACACATGTAGCTATTATATTATAATCCATAAGCATATTAGCAAAATTTATAGTCTTTCTTTCATCTCCAATTATTAATGGTATTATATTTGTCTTTTCACCATATACAGTAAAACCAGCTTTTTTTAAAGAATTTCTTAAGAGATCACTATTATTTATAGCTTTTTTTCTTAAATTATCACTTTTATTTATAGTTTTAAGTACAGATATTAATCCAGATACAAAAGATGGTGGTATTGGATCAGAAAATATATAACTCCTAGATGTTATTCTTAAATATTCTATTATATCTTTATCAGCAACTATAAAACCACCAATACTGCCAAAAGCTTTAGTAAAACTACCCATAATTATATCAACATCTTTTTCTACTCCAAGGTAATGTGATGTGCCTTTTCCTTTAGGTCCAAGCATACCTATAGCATGAGAATCATCAACCATAGTTATAGCATCATATTTTTTTGCTAATTTAGTAATGTCTTTTAAATTAGCTAAATCACCATCCATACTGAATACACCATCAGTAATAATTAATTTTCTATGATCTTTATATTTTTTCAAAATATTTTCTAAATCATCCATATTATTATGTCTATATATCTCTTTTAAAGATTTAGACAATCTTACACCATCAATAATACTGGCATGATTTAATTCATCGCTTATAATTATTCCTTGTTTTTCTTCAGATAATTGAAAATAAGGAAATGAATCTATTAACATTCTAATAACTCCAACATTGGCAAGATAACCAGAAGAAAAAGTCATAGAATCACCAAAACCCATGTATTCAGCAAGTTTTTTCTCTAATTCTAATTGTACATCTAAAGTACCGGAAACTAATCTGGTTCCACCTGATCCAATACCATACTTATCAATAGCTTTTTTTGCCATTGTTTTAGCTTCTTTATTACCAGATAATCCTAAATAGTTATTTGAACTAAACGATAAATATTTCTTACCTTTTATAATCAATTTAGGTTCATGGGAATGACCCGTTATTTCATGAATTGTTGGATATAGGGATTGTTGATTTAAAAAATCTATATATTTTTTAAAATACTCTCTAGATTTATTATTGGTTCGAATGCTATCAGATAATTTCTTTTTATTGTTCATATTCTTATTTCAATGATAATTATTGAATATATTATATCATCTATTTTTATAATTTTATCAACTTATTTATTCTATACATTAAATAATCAGCAAAAAATCTATATTTATTTTCTTTGTAACGACTATGTTTAATATATCTTTTAAATTTACTATAGGATATAGGTACATCAAATTTTATAACAATCTTTCTCTTCATCAAGAAAAAATCAATAATAGATAATTTATAAACACCATATATACCTACTGGTATTAAAGTAGATTGAGTAATCTCGGCTAAATATGAAACACCACCATGTGGTTTAGATAATTGTCCATCTTTAGTTATACCGCCTTCAGGGAAAATACATACATTTTTACCAGATTTAAGTAGATTTATATGATTAGATAATGATTTATTGTAATCATTTAAACCCTCCCCAACAGGCTGACCCCCAATCATACTAAATAAAATACCACCGTAAAATAATCTTCTTATTATATTTTCATTATAAAATTTCTTACCTCTTGTAACATAATATATAGGTATAAATCTAGAAAATAGAGGTAAACTAGTAGCTAATATAAAAGCGTCCAATTCAGAAGAATGATTTGGTGCAAATATTACACCATTTGTTCTGTCTACATTTTTAAGATTATCCAAACCCTCTATTTCTATTCTTGTAAAAATAATAAGTAACGGTCTGAATATTAACCAGATTATTTTTTGAAATATAGACGATGAAATTATATAAAACCGTTTCATCTTATGATAAAAGAGAAAATATAGTATTATTTAAATAAAATAATCAAATGGACACAAGTCTAATACCATCTTCTTTAATTATATTCTCAATATTATTAATAGGAATATTTGTATTATATGAAAGTACTACTACCAATAATATAAACAGAATCTTCTTTTTTCTCTGTATATCAATTATAGCATGGATATTTAGTAATCTATTAGCAGATATGATGAAAAATGATTATTCTATAATATTTGTAAGGTTTTCTATAGTTGGATCATTATTTATACCTTTGAATTTTAATAGGTTAATAAAGGAATTATACAATTATTCAGAAAGATATTTATTTATACATAAATATATAGAAAATATATCAATTATATTTATACTTATTATTATCTTAATAAATCAGACTAGTTTAAATGTTAAAAGCATATACATTGACGATTTAGGTATCTCATTCGTACCAGGAATACTTTACTATCCTTCATTAATATATTTTATAATAACTTTTTCATTTCCAATTTTATATCTTATTAAAAAAATAAAAAAATTAAATGGTGTAGAAAAAATACAAGCAAAATTAATATTAATAGGTTCAAGTATATCAATATTATTATCATTAATAATAAATATAATATTACCTCTCTATGGATATAGTCATTACAGTATATATAATTCAATATCTATAGTATTTTTTATATATTTTATCTCCTACGCCATCACCAGACACAGACTCTTTAATATAAAAATAATTACTATTGAAATAGCAACTTTTGGTCTATGGACTTTTGCATTAATTAGAACTCTCTTAGCAGAAAATGCTTATGAATTCTATACAGAATTAACCATATTAACTATTTCTATAATATTAGGAATACTTTTGATTAGAAGTATGATGAATGAGATATTACAAAGAGATAAAATAGAAGAATTAACAATAAATCTTAATAATGCTTATAAAAGTATCGAGGAAATGCAAATTGATTTGGAAGAAAAGTTGATTGGTAAATAAGTATATTGTGGATAGTTTTAAATTATCTGAATATCAACGTGATATAATTAACCCATAACCATTTAACCACTAATTTTAGCTATTAAATAAATATGGAGCCACAAACACAAAAGGAAATACATGGGCATTTGAATAAGCTCGTGATATTGATTTTCTTCCTACTTGTAATAGGAACTGTACTCACATGGTTGGGATACAATTTTATTAGTAAGAATAAATACGATA
>JBPOID010000002.1:0-2099 GCA_052034805.1 Candidatus Tayloriibacteriota bacterium | reverse complement strand
TATCGTATTTATTCTTACTAATAAAATTGTATCCCAACCATGTGAGTACAGTTCCTATTACAAGTAGGAAGAAAATCAATATCACGAGCTTATTCAAATGCCCATGTATTTCCTTTTGTGTTTGTGGTTCCATATTTATTTAATAGCTAAAATTAGTGGTTAAATAGTTATGAGGTAATTATATCATAATAAAATTTTTGATACTTATCCCCATATTTACTTTGATTTAGATTATTAATATGATATTTTTTTGATAGAGTAGGTTTAGTCTAATAATTTTATCTCTAGAGAGGAGGTGAGATATATGGGTTGGTTTTCTGATTTATTCAAAGGTAGTTCTGATGAAAAAGATGTTACTCAAGAAAGTAGTGGAGACACATCTAGAACTGCCCAAATCTGGTTCAGTAAAGAACATGTCGGCAGATCTAGTGGAGAATTAGAAACCGATGGCTATCGCTCTGTAAACGGTGAAAAAACAGAAAAGATAAGCCATAATCAATGTGAACCTGTCAATTTACCTATTAGAAAGGAAGATTGACGTTTTGCATTAAAATAAAGTATAAAGATATGTTACAATTACATTGTGACTTTTTTTCTGCTTTATTTTTTTATATAAAAAATATGAAAGATTGGAAAACTCTTTTAATGAATAAACCCATATCTAGCTCTAAAAAAGCGGATATAGATAATTGGAAAAAAGAAATACGTATTTTACGTGAAAAAGAAGAAAGAGAATATCAAAATAATATGAAGGATTTAGAAGATCAATGGGATAAAACAGATTGGGAAAACTTTAAGATCTTTTTAAATAAACTTTCTCTAGATGAAATAATATTTATTGCAAATAATATAGGTATAGAATTTGTAGGTGGTAATAAAAATGTGTCTGATACAAAAAATATGTCAGCCAAAGAGCAATTCATAAGTGTTTTTGATGAAGTTCCGAGAGGGCTTGTTATGAGATATTACAATGATGTTGTGAATGGACAAATAGAAATAATAAAATCAAAAAATATTAAAGAACTATTTTTATTGAATGCTATTATTGAAATTAATGGTCTTGAATATTTAATTGATAAAAATGCTCTTGAAAGTATAAAATCTGAAGATAAAACTGTTTTACTCAAGAGAATTGTTGATCATAATTATGATTTAATTTCTTATAAAGAAGTAGAAAGAAATATAAGAAGTAATGGAATTATAGATTATTTATTTTAATTTTTAAATTTAAATTAATATTCAATAATACAATATTCATATACTTATCCCCATATTATCCACAGTATATATAATAATATGGCTTATTTTATATACATCTACTAATATAGCTATATATTGACTTTAAATCTTTGCTTAATATGTAAATATGTGATATAATACGGCCAGATGAAGAACGTTGATACTATGAGTAAAAAGAACCCGTTGGCTCTGTAGTATATATGGAGTTAACACAAAAAGAGAAGGGAAAATCGTGAAAAATTACGTAGTTAGTCGTACTATCGCGATCTTCCTGATCGCGATTTCCGCATTTGTCTTCAAGACGGATGCACAGATAGTAATTCAGGGTGGCAATGCTCAGATCAGTTTGCCTTATTCGGACACAGCACAATTGGAAAACTATGCTGCGACGAACAAGGTCGGGGAGTTTGCCATCAATGTAATTCAGAGAATTAATGGTTCATCGCGGGTAGTTCAGCAATTTATTGCTAATAATCTGCGATTCAATTCAAAAGCTGAGCTCGATGTTTATTACAGGACTCAGCTAAAGAGTTGCCTAGATAAAGTTCTTGTAAAAACGAATGTAAATCTAGGATTACCATTCTCTTTCACTGTCCACACTCTTAGTTCGATTGGAAAAGCAAGTGTACCAGTATTTGAAGATACTGGTACACTGAGTTTTGTCTATTCGAACGGAGTTTATCTCACGCCAGATATATCTGGAATGAGAATATCTTTGTACAAGCAAGTCGCTTTCTACATCCCTGGTCTAAAATGGGCTGCACAGCAGTTCTACGATGGACAGGGGAACATCACCGAGAGAATAGACTCTCGTACGGATCTTAACGCAGGGAACAACAATCAACCCTGGGTAACCAATG
>JBPOID010000009.1:0-8784 GCA_052034805.1 Candidatus Tayloriibacteriota bacterium | reverse complement strand
AGTCCATTGCATAGAGTAATCTATGATAACAAGCGTGAGACAGGTTGGTCTCCTATCTACTGCAGGCGTTGATTCTTGAGGGGATTTGACTCTAGTACGAGAGGACCGAGTTGAACTGACCTCTGGTCTGACTGCTGTCCTGCCAAGGGCAACGCAGTGTAGCTATGTCGGGAACGGATAAATTCTGAAAGCATCTAAGAATGAAGCCGACCCCAAGATTAGGAATCGTTTGAGACCCGTAAGAGATGATTACGTTGATAGGCTTTAGGTGTAAGGCGAGCAATCGTTTGAGCCGTGAAGTACTAATCCGTCGATCTTATTAGGAAATTTAGGAACCACAATTACTTGTCTATAATACCTTTGAAACATCTTTAAATTGAATTTTTTGTTCTGGTGGTTCGGCGCTATGGAAACACCCGTTCCCATTCCGAACACGGAAGTGAAACGTAGTTGCGGCGATGATAGTCTCTATGAGGCGAAAGTAGCTAGCCGCCGGAACAAAGTATTCAATCTAAATCTGTAAATCTTATATTCTTTATATTTAATTTAAGTGTAAAGTCTTGTTTTCTTATGCTACAATACCCATATGTCATCATGGTCATCGCGTAGAAAAGCATTATACGGAGGTAGTATTACTATACTAATAGTTGGAATATTATTGGTTATTATTTTTTCCTTTTTCTATAAATCTCCTACATGTTCTGATGGAAAAAAGAATGGTAATGAATTGGGAATTGATTGTGGTGGTTCATGTGTAAAGCTTTGCCAAAGTGCCTTTTTACCTCCACAAATATTCTGGGGTGGTGGGAAATTCGAAGAAATGGCTCCTCATCTATATAATCTTTCTTCATATATAGTAAATCCAAATACTGATGTTTCTGCTTTGAATGTTCCTTATAAATTCTCTTTATATGATTCAGAAGGTGTACTTATTTTAGATAAAAATGGTTATGTATCTATACCTGCACATAGAAATGTACTAGCTTTTGAATCCGCAGTTGATGTTCAAGAAAGAATTCCCGCGAAAGTAACTTTTGAATTCACAGGTGTTCCCGAATGGTTCAAATCTAAAGATGAATTATCAGGATTATCTATTATAGATAAAAAATATACAGAGAATAATGAAGGATCTTCTCTAGAAGTTACTCTTGAAAACAGATCATTATTGCCTTATGAAAATCTTGATGTATATGTTGTTCTATATGATAGCGATAAAAATGCTATAGGTTTTTCTAAAACAAGAATAGATGAAATAAAACCAAATGGTGGTAGGGAAGTTGCTCCATTTACTTGGCCTAATAATAGAAATGGTAGAGTTTCTACAATAGAAGTTATGCCAGTTTTGATATCGGTTAGAGGAAAATAAAATATAAAGATGAACAATTCATTCCGGAAGATTTTTATGATATTTAATCCAAATTATTCATTAAATAATGATTCAAATAAAGGTATTGATTGGATTATATTCTTCTGTACTATACCTTTGCTTGGAGCTGGATTGCTCACGATGAATTCCTTTACTGGTGATAGTCAGTTTTTTATAAGACAATTAGTATGGGTTATATTTTCTATTATAGTTTTCTTTTCTTTATGTTTTGTTGACTTTAGATTTCTTAGAAAGACATGGGTTTCTGTTTTATTATTTGGATTATCATGCACGGTTCTTCTGTCTTTATTTTTTATTGGTAAAGTGTCTCATGGTGCCTTAAGTTGGATAAATTTCGGCTTCTTTTCTTTTCAGCCTGCAGATATTATAAAGCTAGTTTTGATTATTGTTTTAGCAAAATATTTTTCCAGAAGACATATAGAAATAGCCAATATTAGGCATATTTTAGTTTCTGGATTTTATGCTTTTATAATATTTACTCTTGTTCTTATACAACCCGATTTCGGTTCCTCTATTATTATATTTCTTATATGGTTAGGTATGGTATTTGTGTCAGGTATATCAAAGAAACATTTACTTTTCATGTTTTTAATAGGTATATTATCCTTTAGTTGTTTATGGGTTTTCGTCTTTAGAGATTATCAGAAAAATAGAATAATAAATTTCATACATCCACTTACAGATATAAATGGTACTGGTTATAATGCATATCAATCAACAATAGCTGTTGGATCTGGAGAAATTTTCGGTAAGGGTGTTGGATATGGAACTCAATCAAGATTAAAATTTCTACCAGAATATCAAAGTGATTTTATCTTCGCTGCTTTCGCGGAAGAATGGGGATTTTTGGGTGTTATTATAATATTTTTGCTTTACGGTATTCTTGTTTATAGAATTATATTAATAGCAATGCATGGTGCTACTAATTTTGAAATGCTATTTGGTGCTGGTATTGCTATATTTCTTATTTCACATTTTTTCATAAATATAGGTATGAATATACAGCTTTTACCAGTTACTGGACAGACACTACCTTTCTTAAGCTATGGAGGTACTCATATATTAACTGAATTTATAGGTTTAGGAATACTTATGGGTATGAGAAAGAACTCTAGGGTTATACATAAAGACGCTATAAAGAATGAATTTATTAGTTATACAGATTCGAAATAGATTTGAACATCTTTTCAATATCAAATTGATTTTTGACTTTTTCTTGTAGATTTTTAGCGTATTCTTTTTGTAATTTGCTATTTTCAATAAGGAATTTTATTGCAGATGATATTTCATCAACTTTTTTTGATTGAATAATTATTCCAGATTTCATATCGTCTATTATTTCGGGTATTCCACCCGCGGTGGTAGCTATAACTGGCAGTGTTGCATATGCAGATTCTAGTATTACATAAGGCAGACCTTCTTTTATAGAAGGTAATATAAATATAGAAAAACCTTTTAGATATTGTGCGGCATTTGGAATATTTCCTAATAGAATAATTCTTTCTTCTAATTTTTTCTCTTTAATTAATTTTTCAATATTATTTCTTTCTTCACCTTCACCTATTATGAAAAATATTAGAAAAGGGAATTCATCTTTTATTTTATCAAAGGCATTTATAGCGTATATTAAGCCTTTATTTGGATGCAATTCAGCTATAGTGCCCAATATAACGGTCTTTTTATCGAATATTTGACTAGTTTTACTTTGTAGAAATTCTCTAGCTGTTTTTTTTATTAGAAATTTAGGAGGATGAATACCTAATGGTATCATTCTTAATTTTTTTATTATAAAAGGAAACATTTGTGCTTGACCCAAATCTCTTTCACCCAAAACTATTGTATATGTAGAAAGCAACATAGTGATCCAAGACAATAATCCTATTCCTATTTTTTCCCATATTGTTCTGTTTTCATTCCATGTCCATCCATGAACTGTATATATAATCTTTTTTACTTTTAGTATTCTTGATGACAATGCACCTAGTCCTGCTGCTTTTGGACTATGTAGATGTACTATATCTGGTTTTTCATCTTTTATTATTTTATATATTTCTTTTAAAGATGTTATATCTTTACTTGCATTTATATCTCTAGTCAATGAATTAATACTATGAGTTCTTATACCTTCTTTGGTTAGATTATCATTCAATACTCCATTTCCACCCAATGCAACACATACTTCATTGCCTTGTTTATGGCTATATACAGCCAAATCAAAGACATATTTCTGCGCTCCACCCCAATTACTTTTTGTAATAATATGAAGTATTTTCATGACAAAAGAGTACCATTTTTTATGATTTTATGGTAGTATCTCGCCTATGAATATAATAAAGAGGAAAGAGTCTATACTTCTTCTTGTGGGCGATATAATGGTGCTTTTTGTATCGCTTTATTTGACTATAACACTACGTTATGGCGCTATTCCATCAAGTAAATTATTGATGGATCACCTGGTGCCTTTCTCTGTATTATTTATAATATCTTTACTTATAAATTTTATAGCCGGACTATACGAAAAGCACACTCTTGATCTAAAGAGGAAATTACCAGGAATATTAACTAGAGTTCAAATAATAAATACAATTATAAGTATTTCTTTCTTCTATTTTGCTCCATATTTTTCTATTGCACCAAAGATTACACTTTTCATGTATCTTATTATTTCTCTTATCTTTATGGTGGCTTGGAGAATGGCTATGGCGCAAGAGTTTAGTCTTATGAGAAAGAGCAAAGCTTTATTATTAGCTCATGGAAATGAAGCTGATGAATTATTTAATGAAATAAATAATAATCAAAGATATGGAACAATATTTATTGAGAAAATAGATATATCAACATCTTCCATTAAAAGCGATGAAATCTCTGAAATAATAAGATCAAAAGACATTTCTTTAGTTGTTGCTGATTTTAGTGATAAAAGAATAAATGAATTAATGCCAACTTTATACAGATTTATATTCTCTAAAGTTAATTTCGTAGATATACAGAAAATGTATGAGGGCGTTTTTGATCGTATACCATTGTCTTTTATAGATGATATATGGTTTCTTGAAAATGTTTCTTATTCCAAAAAATTATCATTCGATATCTTTAAAAGAGTTATAGATATAGTTATTTCATCGATTTTAGGAATAATATCTCTTGTATTTTATCCATTTATATACATTGCTATTAAACTTGATGATAAAGGGGTTATATTTAGTTATCAAGACAGAGTTGGTCAAAATAATAAAAATATAAGAATAGTAAAATTCAGAACAATGAGTATTGCTAATGATGGCGGACATTGGGGTAAACAAACAAATAATATTACTAGAGTCGGAAATATACTCAGAAAGACAAGATTAGATGAATTACCTCAATTATGGAATGTTTTTAAAGGTGATATTTCACTTGTTGGTCCTAGACCAGAGTTTGCAAAGGCTGTATCTGCTTATTCTAAAGAAATTCCTTATTACAATATAAGACATATAGTAAAACCAGGACTTTCTGGATGGGCACAAATATATGGAAAACATCCTCATCATGGAATAAATATGGAAGAAACAAGTAATAAGCTTTCATACGATCTTTTCTATGTTAAAAATCGCTCACTTTTATTAGATTTGAAAATAATACTACAAACCATAAAAGTATTGATTTCATTTGTAGGAATATAAGATTTCGTCTATAATAGCCGAATAATAATAAAACAGTTATATGATATTAAAAACACGAATTATTGCAGTATTTATACTGATTGGGGCTGTATTGATAGGATATTTTAATTATTATTCAGAAATGAATAAGGATTCTAGCTTTACTAAACCTTTTAAATTAGGTTTGGACTTAAATGGCGGTACCCATCTTGTTTATAAAGCTGATGTTTCTAAAATAGATAAAGCACAAGTATCTGATTCTATGAATGCTTTGAGAAATGTTATAGAAAAAAGAGTAAATATATTCGGTGTTTCAGAACCTATAGTTCAAATAGAAGATAGTAGTGTATTCAGTTCAAAAGGTGCAGAACAAAAGCTTATAGTTGAACTTCCTGGTGTTACAGATATTGATGAAGCAATAAAGAGTATTGGTAAAACACCTTTTCTAGACTTTAGAGTATTGAATTCTGCAGATCTAAAGGATTTACAAAGTAAAGATCTTACAGATGTGCAAAAAGCTGTAGAAATAAATAAATTATTAAAAGATACAGGTATTACAGGTAGAATGTTAAGTAAAGCCCAATTAATATTTAATCAGACTACTGGAGCACCTTCCGTATCTCTCGTTTTTACAAAAGAGGGTAGAGACTTATTTGCAAAAGTTACAAAAGAAAATGTAGGCAATATGATAGGTATTTTCTTGGATAATCAACCTATATCAATGCCTGTAGTTCGTGATCAAATACTTGACGGTAAAGCAGAAATATCAGGTTCATTCGATGTAAAATCTGCTCAAGAATTAGTAAGAAATCTAAATTACGGTGCTTTACCTGTGCCAATAGAACTTATATCAACACAGACAGTGGGTGCTTCACTTGGACAGAATGCATTGAATGGTGGAATAAGAGCTGGTTTATTATCTCTAATCGTTATAGGTATATTTCTTGTAATTTGGTATAGATTGCCAGGTCTTGTTGCTGTTGTATCTCTTAGTGTTTATACAATTATCATGCTTTTCTTGTTCAAAATGATACCAGTAACTCTTACTGCAGCGGGTATAGCAGGATTTATATTATCTATCGGTATGGCTGTTGATGCTAATATTCTTATTTTCGAAAGAATGAAAGAAGAATTAAGGCGTGGAAGGGGAATATGGGACGCTATGCATGAAGGTTTCGCTCGTGCTTGGCTTTCTATAAGAGATTCAAATACTTCAAGTATTATTACAGGTATAATCTTGTATTATTTCGGAAGCACATCAGTTATTACTGGATTTGCCCTAGTATTTATCGTTGGTGTGGTTGTAAGTATGTTTACAGCGATAACAGCTTCCAGAATATTCTTATATGCAGTTGCTCCAAAGACTCAAAATAGATTTTCAACATTTCTTGTAAGTAATGGCTTTACAAGAACTATTATTAATAAAACCTTAAATAAATAAATACCATGTTTGTCGTAAAATACAGAAAACTTTTCTACTCATTATCAATATTACTGGTTATTGCTTCTTTTGTAGCAATGATTGTTTGGGGTTTGAATTACGGAATAGATTTCAAGGGTGGTTCTATAATGGAAATAGAATATGGATCAAATAGACCAGCACAAACAGATTTGATTTCAAAATTATCTGGAATGAAATTAGAAGAATCTGTTCGTCCTACAGGAGATAATGGTTATATTATCAGAATGAGAGATATAAATCAGGATGAAAAGGTGAAATTGAATGGAATTCTTGCTGATTTTGGTACTTCTACCACAAAACGCTTTGATTCCATAGGTCCTGTTTTGGGTAATGAAGCTCTACGTAGATCAATAGTCTCTATAGTTCTTGTTATTCTTGCTATTGTTATATTTATAGCTTTTGCCTTCAGACATGTATCAGAACCTGTAAAGTCTTGGAAATACGGTTTAATAGCTATTATAGCCCTTATACACGACGTTATTATACCTACTGGTGCATTTTCTGTATTAGGTCATTTTATGGGGTATGAAGTAGATACTTTGTTTGTTACGGCTTTACTTGTGGTTCTGGGCTTTTCTGTTCACGATACTATAGTTGTTTTCGATAGAGTTCGTGAAAATCTCAAGAATTCAAACGGTAAAAAGACTTTCGATATAATTGTTGGTGAAAGTATTAGCCAAACATTTATTCGTTCCATAAACACATCTTTAACTACTTTATTTGCCCTAATTGTCTTGTATTTTATAGGTGGTGATTCTACACAGCATTTTTCTTTGGCTCTTATTATAGGAATAGTAGCTGGAACATATTCATCGATTTTCCTAGGTTCTCCATTGCTTGTTACCGTGTGGAAATGGCAAGAAAATAGAAAAAAGAATAAATAATATGATTTATATAAAGATAATTTAATCTATTAGGGGATTAAATTAAAATTATACTAAAAAGTCTCTCTTTTTGAGGGATTTTTTAGTATAAAATTAATATAAAAATAATTTTATCTTAATTAGTTCAATTACCCCCCTGTTTTTCAACAGTTTATCCCTATAACTGTTGAAAACTCTTTATAAAATATGTGTTAAAATAATTAGTGATTTCTTTGCAAAGAAGAGAGCTTATGCATATTTTAAAATGTTTTTTTAAAAAAAGACTTGGATTATTTGGAATAATTTTACTTTGTATATTTCTATTACCTTTTATTTCAGTTAAGGCAGTTTCAGGAACACCAGCAATCATTAGTTATCAGGGTAGATTAGCAGATTCAAATGGCGATCTTTTAGGAGGGTCTGGCACACCTTACTATTTTAAGTTTTCTATTTGGAATAATTCTACCGTTGGTTCAGGTACAAAATTATGGCCTACAAATAATCCAACTTCCGTTGCATTAACTGTGCGACAGGGAGTTTTCAATGCAAATATAGGAGATACTGCGAATGGTTTTCCTGATACTCTGGATTATGATTTTAATAAATCAAGTAATATTTATTTACAAGTTGAAGTTTCTTCAGATAATTCTACTTTTCAAACCCTTTCACCACGTCAAAGAATAAGTGCCACGGCGTTTGCACAATTGAGTGGTGCTGTAAGTGGAACAGGTTCATCATCTTTTGGTACAACATCATCTTTTTCAAATGCAATTGTTTCTATAGAATCTACAAGCACTGATGCTGTTGCTCTAGCTTTAAGAGCTATATCTGGACAAGTTGCTGATTTATTCCAGATACAAAATTCTTCAGGAACAAATCTATTATCCGTAGATTCTTCTGGAAAACTTTCTCTTTCAAATAATGTAGAAGTTGGAGGTACTCTAACTGTAAATGGTTTATCAACATTACAGAACTTCACAGCATTAAACTCTACATCAACCAATGCTACAACTACATCACTTGCAGTATTGAATCTTAATGCAGCAAACTGTGATATTAAAGCTAATGCATCAGGTTCACTATACTGTGGTACAGACGCTACGGGTGGAGGTAGTGGAGGAGGAACATGGTCTACAACCACATCACAGGTTTTGGGTCAATTTGTTAATTATTCAAATGGAGTTACAGATATACTAGCAATAGGTAATACATCTACTACTACAGCTGAATTCTGGTTCGATCCTAATACATCCACATCATATTTATCTGGATTAACAAGAATGTCTAATATCCTAGCTACAGGTTCAACAACACTACAGAACTTCACAGGTCTAAACTCTACTACAACCAATGCAACATCTACATCCATATACACATCTACTCTAGCCGCCTCCACAATATGTCTAACAGGTGACTCATGTAGATCAGTAT
>JBPOID010000003.1:0-70780 GCA_052034805.1 Candidatus Tayloriibacteriota bacterium | reverse complement strand
AATGCAACATCTACATCCATATACACATCTACTCTAGCCGCCTCCACAATATGTCTAACAGGTGACTCATGTAGATCAGTATGGCCTACAACATCTACTCTTACAGCTGATTGGAACAAACAAACTAATTACAATACTCTAACTCTTACTCCTACAACTACATTACCAGTATGGATAAAGGATCAACTATTTGCTTCATCATCAGCTATCATTGCAGGTTCTGTTACTGCTTCAAACTACATAGCTACTTCTTCTACCGCTACCTCTACATTTGCAGGAGGATTAAGTGTTGCTGGATCATCAGGACTTACTGTGTTGCAGAATGGTAATGTGGGGGTAGGAACAACTTCACCCATTGCACCTATCCATATAGTAAAGGATAGTACAGATGGTAGTGCATTCTTAAAACTTGAAAATACAAATACTGGCAATAATATCGCTAACTATCCTCTTTTGCTATTGCAAAAGGATGCAACAATTGGAAATCTTGATTCATATATTGCAGGAAGTATTAATTTTAATGGTATAAGTTCAGGACAAACTCATACAATTGCCAAAATGTCTGTATTGAACAATTCCTCAACTATAACTGGACATATGGCTTTCTATACTAGTAATTCTGGTACTAATGGCTTGGCAGAACGAATGAGAATCACTTCAACTGGAAATATTGGTATAGGTACCTCCACTCCAGGTACTATATTATCTGTAGCTGGTGTAGGTAATTTTGATCAAAATGGATCAACTCTATATTCAAAACTAATAGCACCATATTTCACTGCTACATCTTCAACCGCATCTATATTCCCATATGCATCTACTACTGCACTATCAGCAGAAACTATCTGTATTTCTACAGATTGTCGAACCGCATGGCCTACAGGTGGAGGAGGAGCATATCCATTTAGTTTATCAGGTAATGCTACTTCAACTCTAACTCAATTTAATGCTGGTCTCACATCATTTGCTTCAACAACTATTGGTAACGGAACACAATATGGTGGTTTAACAATTTCTGGTGGTGCTACAACTACAGGTGATATGTGGAATAGTGGTACAGTTTATTTTGGTAATACTGCTTACAAGGTTACAAATGCCGGTAGTGCAAATTTTAATATCCTAAGTGCTAATAATCAAATTAGAGCAGTATCAAATTCATCTCTTATCGGTTTTTCATTTACTAATGATCAAGATACTGGTCTAAATGGTTTAAATAATAACGAACTCTCTCTTGTTACGGGTGGTATTGAAAGATTCAGAGTTAATTCTTCTGGTAATATTGGTATCGGTACCACATCACCATACTCTCTTCTTTCTATATCAAATTCTAGAAATACTCCAATTGATACACCACTACTATCGATTGCTTCTACAACAAATGGTACTGCTACATCTACACTATTTACAGTATTGGCAAATGGTAAAGTGGGAGTGGGAACAAATGCACCAGCAAATCCGTTTGATGTATATACAGGAGGAACTCGTAAATTATCTGTTTTGAGTAATGGCACCATAGATGGTACATTTATATTAACAAATAGTGCAGTAACAGGTTCTGCTTATCTTCGTCTTTTGGATGGAGGTAATATTAATCAACCAGTATTTACATTTAATAATGATGCTAATACTGGAATATGGAGACCGGCAGAAGACACTATTGCTTTTTCTAATGGAAATATTGAAAGTATTAGATTAAGTTCTATAGGTAATGTAGGTATCGGCACCACTTCTCCAACATACAGATTATCAGTAGAAGGATCATCTACTCTAGGTAATCAAGCTCTAGCTGGTTACTTCACAGCAACTACTTCAACCGCATCAGTATTCCCATATGCATCAAGTACAGCAATTACAGTAGGAGGTCTATCATTCCTAAATGGTGGTCTAATCACATCTGCATCATCTACTCTACAGAACTTCACAGCACAAGGGGCCACATCTACATCTCTAGCGGTATTGAATCTAAATATAGCAAGTTGTGATGTTAAGGCTAATCTATTAGGTTCATTGTATTGTGGTACAGATGCTACTGGATCTGGAGGATCAGGTGGTGGTTCATGGTCTACAACAACATCACAAGTTGTAGGTACATTAATAAATTATCCAAACAATACTACAGATATAGTAGCTATAGGTAATACATCTACCACTTCAGCTAAATTCTGGTTTGATCCTAATACTTCTACTTCATATCTATCAGGTAATGTGGGAATTGGCACAACATCTCCATATGCAAAATTATCTATAGTAGATACATCTGGTTCTGTGACACCGTTTTACATGGAATCAAATGTAAATAATTATTCTCAATTTAATATAAAAAATATAAATTCTGGTACTAGTGCATCTAGTGATTTCGTTGCTACTGCAAATATTGGTACAGAAAGTACTTATTATGTAAATTTTGGTATAAATAATTCTGGATATGCTCAAGCAAATCAAAGTGCTGAGAATGCATTGGATGCGTATCTTGTAAGTTCTGATTCTGCTTTGGTTATAGGTACGGCTTCATCTACAAATACCACTGCTGATATTAGATTCGTCACAGGAGGTCTTGCTTCATCAAGTATAAGAATGGTTATAACTGATGATGGTAAGGTAGGAATTGGTACAACATCTCCATATGCAGCTTTATCTGCATCTACTACATCTTCTAATCCTTTGGCGATATTTGATCAGAGAGGTACTGGAGGATTACTTACATTACAACAGGGTGGCGTAGATAAATTTGTAGTTGCTAATAGTGGTGGACTTACAATAAATACTCAAACTTCTGATATTATCAAAACAAAATCATCTGAATTTGTTGGTGGTATAGATGGACAAGCAACCTTAGCTTCTACAACAGTAATGAATGATTATATCACCATAAGTGATGGAGTTCTTATTGGTGAAGGTAGTATGACTTCAACAACAACACCTTCTGGTACAGTGGTCGGTACCGGTGCTCAAGTCATAATACGTTCAGACGGTGACTATGTTGTTATAAATGGTGCTGGTACAACAGGATATATTTTGGATGGTATAAGTGGTGCTACAACATCAATTACAGTTTCAACAGGAGGTAGTATAGGTGCTGGAGCTATAGCTTTAAAGAGAACAGATGGTAGATATTATGTTGTTAACGGAGGTGCAAGTACTGCTACATCAGTCTTTGATCCATACGGTATAACAGCCATAGCTGCTGGTAACGCTGTTACTGGTAATGCTGCTACTGGTACCACTGCCTTTATAAGACCAGATGGACAATATGTGATTCTTATAGGAGGTACAGCTAACTGGGGTATATATAACCCTTCTGCTGCAACAAATGCAGGATATACAAATGTAAGTATAGGTATAACTGGTACTTGGGGTGCTGGTACACATGCATTACAAAGAGATGATGGTACTTTCCTTATTTATCAAGGAGGTACTAATACAACATATGTATATAATCCTTATTCTGGAAACACAGTTGCCTCAAACATTATTACAGGTACTATGCTTACAGGACCTACTACGCCAGTAAGAATAGCTAATGGAGCATTCTCTATAAGAAGACAAGATGGTACATTCCTTACATTACCAGGTCCTGCTTCTCAATCATTTATTTACAAACCTGTCGGAACAACAACTGGTTCAACAGGAGGATTCTCTGGTGATCTAGGTGTTGGACCTACATCTATACTTTCTGATGGGGCTCAATCTATATGGAGACAAGATGGTAATTATCTATTACTTTCAGCAAGTACCACAGTAGGAAATATGATAAATGTTATAGATGCTGGATCTGGTATACCTGGTACAAGTAATTATCTTGCACCACAATTCTCTAATACTAGTTTGACTCTATCTAATACTGGTGGTTATGGTCTAACTGCATTTATGTTACCTGATGGTAGATATGCTGTTATAAATGGTGGATTCAAGAACACCATGGATATATATGATATGAACTTTATTACAGGTACTAATCGTGCCAATCAACAAGATGCATATTATGAAAGTGAATGTATAAGTAGTACAAATCTTTCTCCTGATTCTACTTTGAATTGGACTACAAATAGTGAAGGAACTATTAAAGTTTATGTAAGAACAGCTACAAGTCCATCTTCCTGTTCTTCTGCAGAATATAGACCAATAGGAAATAGTGGAGATCTTATACGTGCAACTACAACAGCTGACAATCTTATTCAATTCAAATTTACATTCCAACGTGAATTACCGAGATTCCTTGATCAAGAATGGGGATTAAGAAAGGGAGGTATAACCAGATATCGTCGTGTGAATGCTGATCCAACTATATCATCAATTGTTGTAGATAATAGTACATCACTTCATAGAACTCAATTTGATTTTGGAAATGCCGTATCTTCTTCAACTGCTCCAGATTCTGGTCCTGCTGCTATAAATATTACAAATGATAAGAATCGTGCAAATGCATTGGCTTTGGCTGCTGGTGTTGGATATGGCTCTACTATAAATGCTACAAATCCTAATTTCTACAATGGCTCATTCCAGAATGCCCCAAGACTTTATGTTCCTACAGCTTCAACTACTATAGTTATGAAGAGGCCTGATGGAAAATTCGTAATTATATCTGCAAGTTCATCTATTCCAAACTCTCAAATATATGATGAAGCAACTGGTACAACAACTCTAAATACAGTTTCTCCTACAGCACCTATAGGTACAGGAGGATTTGCATTCAAGAGGCCAGATGGCAAATTCTTAATTATTCTTGGTGAAGGTAGTTTCGCTGCGACTTCTACAACAAATATATATGATCCAGTAGCAAATACATTTATAGATGGTCCGAACTTAGCCAGTGTATCTGGTACAACTGGTGCTGGTATCGGTGCTTCTGCTATACCACTTCCTAATGGACGTGTACTTATAATGCATGGAGGTCTTACAAGTAATTCTTCTATATATGATCCTGTGAATAATACTATGACAGTTGGACCTCGTCCTCTGACAACTGCTGCAACATTTGCTGCTGTTGGTCCTGGATCTCTATGGGTGCCTCGTCCAAATGGTACATATCTATTTATTCCTGGTATGCCTACATATCCTCGAGGTAAAACTTGTCCTACTCCTAACACTATTACGAATAACTTCGATCCTTATACTATGGATTTCACATTTACTGGAGCTCCTACAAACACTGGAGGTACTGGACCAGGAGCATTTGCATTCCAAAGATCTGATGGACAATGGATTATAGTTCGTGGAGGTGCTACAGCTGCTTCTTGTGCAGGTTCAACTGGTACTGGTGTTTACAATCCTATTCAAAACCAAATAACAACAACTGGTCCTGCATTTACATCAAGTAATGGAGTAGGATTGGGTGGTTATGCATTACCTCGTCCAGATGGTTCATGGCTCATAGTAGAAGGTGCTGGTACTGCCGCTCTAGCTGGTCAGAACACTACAAATATTTATATAGAACAGGCTGGTGCTCTTACTGCTTTGGGACCACAATCAACTATAGGATCGTTTGTAGCTGGACCTACTCTTGCAAACTCTGCTACTGCTAACTCTGGAGGAGTTGCATTCCAAAGATCTGATGGAAAATTCGTAATTATATTGGGAGGTGCTACAACTTCTGCAACTAGTCTTGTTCAAACATATGATGCTGGTTGGGTACCTAGTGGTATATATAAATCTGAACAATTTGACCTTTCTCCTGTGGGTACAAAACTTGATTCAAATTCTACCTTGGTATGGAAGTCAAATGTCGGTATGACTGCTCTAGGAGGTATATCTGCAGAGGTTAGAACCGCTCCTACTCAAGCTGCATTGTCAACATCTACAACAAGAGAAATTGCAAAATCGGGTGGACTTATAAATCCAGGACCAAATGATACTTGGCTTTCTATAAACTTTAATTTCCGAAGATCATTCCCATCTTATGGAGGTATATATACTGATACATGGAATAACAATGGTGGTTCTGCTATGGCTTATCCTCAGAGACCTGTTATAACTCCAGTATTGTATGAATACAAGGTTACAAAAGATAAAGATCTTATTGATTTGCAATCAGATGGATTATCTATGTTCCGCGTAAGTTCTGCTGGAGATATATTTGCTCAGACTGGAGGAACATTCAATACTTCTGGTGCCGATCTTGCAGAAAGATATACATCACAAGAAGAATTAGATTTCGGAGATGTTGTAGCTATAGATCCACAGAATAATCATGGTGTAAAGAAAACGACATATCAATATCAAGGAGATGTAATGGGAGTTGTTTCAACTGATCCTGGATTCGTAGCTGGTGCATATACAGAGAATTCTTATCCAATAGCTCTTATAGGTCGTGTACCTGTAAAGGTTACAACAGAAAATGGAATGATAAGACAAGGTGATAAACTTACTCCATCAAGTATTCCTGGTTATGCTATGAAGGCAACTTTAGCTGGTCATGTTATAGGAAAAGCATTATCTGGTATTGACACTGCAAATCTAGTCGATTGTCCAGCGGGTGGAATTGCAATACCAAATAGAAAATGTACAACTATAACAATGTTCGTAAATCTAGTTGATTATCTAGGAGATTCCGCTGATGATTCTCTAGCTTTGAATGGTGATCAATTGAAATCTCTTCTAGATTCAAATACTAATTCAAATATTAATTCAGATATTAATCCTCAAGACATAGCTACTTCTACAAATGAATTAGCAGGATTTGCTTCTGGAATATATGATTCACATCAAGCAGATCTCTTATCTTATCTTTCAAATGTAAAGAAACAGAGAGATACCATGGCTTCTGCTAGATCTGAAGTATTTGCAGATAAAATTACAGCAGTATCAGATGTTCTAAGTTCAAATGTTATAACTAGAATATTAAAATCAGAATCAGTAGAAGGTATAACTATATCTGCTAAGAACATAAAGACAAATACACTTGAAACATCTATTATAAAGAATGGTTCTATAGTTATGGAATTAGGAAATGATGGTATATTCTCTTTGAGCAAGAATATATTAGCTTCAGTTGTAGATATAAATACAGACTCATCAACTTCTACAGAAGCTACATCTACATTGCCTACAATAGCTACATCTACAAAGACTGTATTGTTGTCATTTGATAATATTGGAAATGCTTTATTCAAGGGTTCTATAACAGCAAATATTGCAGCATTTGATTCTATAAATATAAGCAAACAAGCTCTATTCTCTGGAGGATTGTTAGTTGATTCTATAGGTGCCACTTCAACTATGGTATCTATACTTTCTGATACTATCTTCTTTGGAAGACCATACTTTACCGTCGATACTGCAGGCAATGCTCTTATAAAGAAGGGTGCAAAGAAAGTCGATATTGTCTTTGATAGAGAATATATAGATACTCCTATCGTTAATGCTTCGATTAGTGTAGACGAAGCTACTTCTACAGAATCTATTGAAGATATAATATTTGATAAGGATATAAGATCTCTAATAACAAAGAGAAGTGTAAAAGGATTCACAATTATTCTAAATAGACCAGCACCTGTTGATATAGAATTTAGTTGGACAGCATTCGCTGTGAAGAATGCAAAGTTATTTACTTCAAAAGATTCTGATATGGTAAATACAGAAGCAAATACATTAAATGCTACTTCAACAGCAACAAGTACAGTTATAGTAAATCCAATAATAACAACACCAACAATATCAACAACAACTCCTTATATTGGAAATACAGAAATAGTTTCTCCAATATTAAATACTATAACTACAACTATTTCAACATCTACTCCAACTTCAACTCCAGTTATAACGCCTAATACAAGTCAATCTTCTGGTTCTTCTAATAATACAGAAGTAAATACATCAGTACCTAATACTGAAAATCAGACAGAGACAAATACTGTAATAAATACAGATAATAATGTTAATACAAATACCAATACAATATCTAATACAAATAATTCAGTACAGACAAATACAGAAGTAGCTCCAGTATCTATAACTCCTGATACATCTGCTTCTGTTCCAGTACCAGAAGCGGTAGTTACCGTACCAGCAACTTCTGATACAAGCTCTAATCAATAGAATAAATTATGATATACTCTAGATATGAAAACATTTAATTTATTACCATCAAGAATAAAAGTTTTTATTATAAGTCTTATTATAATAATTATTGGTCTTATAGTATCTAATATTATTTTTATAAATAAAATACGTAATCTAGAGAATCCTGGTGAAGCTATTTCTAGAGAAACAAATCAAATAGTTAAAGATATAGGTGTATTTATAGTATTACCAAAAGATGAAACACCAACTTTGGCGACAGTATCAGACCCATCAAAATTAAAAGATCAGAAATTCTTTGCTAATGCACAAGTGGGGGATAAGGTTCTTATATATCAAACATCTCAAAAGGCTATATTATGGAGGCCTTCCATAAAGAAAATTATAGAAATATCTTCTGTTTCTGCAAATAAAACAACAGATATAAATTCCACAACAAATCGCTAATTTACTGGCTATTTTGTGGATAATAGATTTGCTTTAATAACTATCAATAGTTTATAATTGTCATTATGAATTACAGAAATAAAATTTTCTTTTTACTTTTAGTTGTGTTTATTATCATAAGTGGCTTTGCGTTTAACTTTTACAAGAAAGCAGGAAACATTAAAGATAATCCACAGAGTTCAGTAGAACAACAAACTGAGGATTTGGTTTCTAGATTAGGTAAATTGATAATTCTACCAGAAGATGAAACACCTGTTATAATGGTTGTAAATGATATAGAAAAGTTGAATAAGGACCCATTTTTCGCAAAAGCAAAAAATGGTGATAATGTAGTCTTTTATAAAAATACTGGCAAAATATATCTTTATGATCCAGTAGCAAATAAGATTCTGGAAGTAGCCAAGATAAATTTGGAAACAACAAATAAAAATTCTTCAAAATAATTAAAAAAATATGGAACCTAATACAAACAATACAAAAACAAAGTTTCTCACTAAACCAATTCTAGTGATAATCATACTTATAATTATTGCATCAGTATCTTTATTTTATTTCTACAGTAAAACCGTTTCTCTAAAACAGAATCAAGATAAAGAAAATGAAGCAAAAGTAACTATGCTTATAGATAAAGTTGGTAAATTAATAGCTTTACCAACAAATGAGAAACCAGTAGTGGCTATGATTTCTGATACTAAACCTTTTGTTAATAATCCATTTTTCGTTAAAGCAAAGGTAGGTGATTATCTTATAGTCTATCCTGTATCCAAGACAGCACTTATATATGATGATAAGTCTAATATAATAGTTGAAGTTGCAACTCTAAAGATCGGCCAATAATTGACAATAGAGGTTTATTAGAAAATGACAAAAGATGTATATAAAGGCATTAGATATCTAAGAGCTTTAACACTGGCGTTATTCCTATTCCTTTCTATTGTCTTTGTATCTAATGCTGATGAATACACATCAGGATCTTATCAAGTTGTAGATCCAGTTATGTTTTCCGCTAATTACGCTACTTCTACGAGTTTTCAATTATGGAGTAGTCTATCGCAAATGAGTATTGGTACTAGTAGTGCAACAGATTATAAATTGAATGCGGGTTCATTATTCTATCCATTCGTATCTTCACCTGTGGTTTCTGCTACACCAGGCGATTCTTCTATTAGTTTATCATGGACAAATTCATCTGGATTTTTAGGCTGGACTCCATCTGGCTATAATATAGCTAGATCGACTGTGTCAGGAGGTCCATATACTTATACTTCTCTCGGTAATGTCACATCTTCTAGTATTTCTGGTTTGACTAATAATACTACTTATTATTTCGTTATAGTTGTTAAAGATATTTTTGGTAACGCTATAGCTTCTTCAAGTCAAATATCTTCTACACCAGTATCTTCAAACAATAATAATGGAGGTGGTGGCGGAGGAGGGGGAGGTGGTGGCGGGGGCGGAGGAGGAGGTGGGGGTGGTGATACTGATTCTGGAGATACAGGAGTTGTCCTTTCTGGGAGAGCTTATCCTTTAAGTAAGGTAGGATTTCTAAAAGATGGACAATTAATACTTAATACAATTGCTGGTCCCGATAGTAATTTTACAGCAAGAATAACCAATCTTTCACCAGGTAGTTATATTTTTGGTGTTTACGGTGAAGATAATAGAAATGTGAAATCTAGTCCTTTTACATTTCAGATATTTGTAACAAGAGGTGTTATAACTAGTGTTGGTGGTATATTCATAACTCCTACGATTTCTTTAGATAAAAGTGAAGTTAAGAGAGGTGATAATATAGCCATATTTGGACAATCTGTTGGCAATGGAGATTTAACTATTCAAGTTAATTCTAATGAAACTATTTTCTCTAAAACTAATTCTGATAAGAATGGTATATATTTATATAATTTTGATACTACTCCTCTCGAAATGGGTCAACATTCTACAAAATTAAAAGCAGCAATCAATGGTGAAATAAGTCCTTTCAGTAATTCTTTAGGTTTTATTGTCGGTAATAAAAATGTTGCCGCAGTCTCTTTGGCAAATAAAATTTTGAGAGGAGATTTGAATAAAGATGGCAGAGTTAATCTTGTAGACTTCTCTATTGCTGCTTTTTGGTATAAACATATACTCAGTGAATCATTTAAGCTTATAGAAAAAGAAAGATTGAATGGTGATGCAAAAATAGATCTTATAGATTTCAGTATTATGGCATTTAATTGGACAGGATAATGAAGAAAATAATTATTACAATTTTATTTTTAATTACAGTATTACTATTTAGTAATACTGTTTATGCTGCTGAATTAAGTATTGTTAATCCTTCTAATGATATTTTAAGAGTTGGAGATATTATATCTGTAGATTTATATTTGAATACACAAAATGAATCTATAAACACTATAGCAAGTACCATTTCTTATCCTAGCGATATACTTGATTTTAAAAATATATACACAGGCGATTCTATAGTTAATATTTGGATAGATAAACCAAATATATTAAAAGATGGTGAAATATATCTTTCTGGTATAACTCCTGGTGGATATAATGGAGATAAGGGAAATATTATAAGGATTATTTTTGAGATAAAGAAGTCTGGTAATACATCTCTAAAGGTAATCAAATCACAATTATTCCGTAATGATGGAAAGGGTACAGAAATAAAAGCCAAAATAAAGAATTTACAATTAAATATTTTTAATAAAACTAATAAGGATTATATACCTAGTGAATATAATATTTTAGATAAAGATTTGCCGGAAACATTTGTTCCAGAAATAAATAAAGACCCTAATATTTTTGATGATAAATATTTTATAGTATTTAATACTCAAGATAAGATTTCTGGTATTGATCATTATGAGATTTGTGAGGGTATTGAATCTGATTGTATAGAGGCTACAAGCCCATATCTTTTGAAGGATCAAGAATTAAGAACCAAGATTTATGTAAAAGCTGTTGATAAATCAAACAATATAAGAGTAGTTATGGTTAATCCGAAGAATATTCCATGGTATGAACATTACATAATTCTTGCTATAATTTTAGTAATATGTACATTTGTGATTTTTTCAAAAAAGAAAATAAAATCAATATTTATCCGCTAGTATTGTTATCTTTAATATTCTTTTTTGTACCATTATTTTCTAATACAGTTTTTGCTGCGACACTATCCATCAGTCCATCTTCTGGTAGTTATGAAGTTGGTAGTTCTATAATATTAAAGGTAAATGTTACTAGTGATATAGCTTTTAATGCTGTATCTTCTGTTATAAATATTCCAACATCATTATTTTCTATTGAATCTGTTTCAAAATCTGGTTCCGCTTTGAATTTTTGGGTAACAGAACCAACTCTTTCTAGATCAAACGGTACAGTCCGTTTCGAAGGAGTTGCACTCGGTGGATATAAAGGTGGTTCAATCGGTAATATTCTTACTATAGTTATAAGACCATTAAAGATCGGTTCAGCTAATATTTCTTTTCAATCTGGTCAAATACTTGCAAATGATGGAGAAGGCACAGACATAACTGGCAATCTATCAGGGGCAATGTTTTCTATAAAAGAAGCCAGTGTAAAGCCGGAACCAATTAAAGAGATAAAAGAAAATACTCCAGAAGTAGTACCAGCACCTGTGATAGAGAAACCTTTAACTCTAAAGTCGCCAGAGATAGTATATGGAATAAAGTATAATCAGCCATCTATTATAGGAATATCTGATTATTCTAAAGCACAAGTATTAATAACTTTTATCTCTGAAAAAGGTACTAAGATATTTATAACTGATATAGCTGAAGATAATGGAAATTTCAATTTACCAGTACCTAATTCTCTAAAGTCTGGTGAATATACAGTAACAGCTATTATGATAAAGAGTGATGGTACTCATAGTAATGAATCAAATAAAATAATTATAAATATAGGTAATTTTTTCTCTGATATTCCATGGCAAATATGGATTATATTGTTAATACTAATACTTATTATTGTTTATTTAATAATACATATATATACAGAAGATAAAGATGAAAAAAGAAAGACAAATAGTAATGGAAAATATAAAAGAGAGATGCATAAAGTAGAAGATATAGTACATAAATCCTTTGATATTCTCCGAGAAGATATAGAAGATAAATCCTTATTAAAGAAAGATATAAATTCTGCTGAAAGAACTATAGGTAGAGAGATTAGAGACATTGAATTATAATGATTAATAGAATTAAATCATATTTATTTTTAATTATTGCATTGACTATATCAATGTCATTTTCTCTACCTCTTCATGCAGAAACAGTAACAGTAAATGCTATGAAATTACTTCCGAAAGTTGAAGTATCATTATCTCCTCGTTCTGGGAGTTTCGTTGAAGGTTCGACATTTGAAGTTCCTATTATTATAAATACAAAAAATTCTAGTATAAATGGTGTAGAAATAGTAGTTAATTTTGATAAAAATAAATTATCAATAATAAAACCATCTGGAGGTAAATCGATTATCGGTATATGGGTTGAACCACCAAAATATGATAATGAAAGAGGTATGGCTAGATATGTTGGAGTTATACCTGATGGTATAACTACAAAATCAGGTCTTATTGGTACTATAACATTTAAGGCATTGAAAACAGGTAATGCTACAGTAAGTATTCGTTCGGATTCAAAAATACTTTTGAATGATGGTATGGGTACTGAAGCTGTTGCAGATCTAGGCAGAGCTAATTATGAAATAATTACCAAGGCTCCAGATGGTGTGAGAATTTTCTCAGAAACACATCCAGTACAAGATGATTGGTATAATAATAATAGTCCGGTTGTATCATGGGATCGTGATACAGATGTAGATGGTTTTAGTTATGTTTTAGATAATAAATTTTCTACTATTCCAGATAGTGTAATAAATTCTAATGATACGAGTAAAGGATTTACTGATTTGGCGGATGGTCTATGGTATTTCCACGTGAAGGCTCACAAGGGTGGAGCGAAGGGTGAATGGGGAAGTACAGGACATTTCCTAATAAGGATAGATACTGCTCCTCCTGCAGATTTTAAACCCGAAGCTAATTATTTATTAGCGGCGACAATACTTTCACAAAGAACCCTAGTTTCTTTCTTTACCACAGATAATCTTTCTGGCATTGATCATTATGAAGTTGGTATTATAGATAAGTCTCAACCTCTAACTGTTTCCCCAGTATTTATACAAACAGAAAGTCCATTCCAAGTACCAGTAACTGATACTAGTAATTTACAGGTTATAGTGCGTGCTATAGATAAGGCGGGCAATATAAGAGATGAATCAATAGAAATAAGATCATCTTTTTCACTTATTAGATTTGTAATAGATTATATCGTTTATATAGTATTGGCATTGGCATTTATAAGTTATGTAACAATAAGCCATTTCAGACATAGATGGAGAATTATAAAGAAAATCAAGGAAAATGAGGTAAATTCTCTAGAAAGTCGTTAAGTACTTGACTTTATTCTATCTATAAGTAGAATGGTATCTACGCTCCAAGAAGAGCATGTTTTTTGAAAATTTATTAAGTTTAAGTTATGCATTAGAAAGAACGTATTCGAATTCAACTTTTGATTGAATATGTGCAAGTTTAATGTTTATTTTGAAACAATGATTCCAAGTTAATATATTCACATTAACATGAGCTGTTTCAAACTCTATAGCATCTAAAAGAATTCAAAATATAAGATAATAATTCCTAAAAGTATTACTGTTTTTTATTTTGTTCCGTTCATTTTAGTTAAGAGTTTGATCCTAGCTCAGGATGAACGCTGGCGGCGTGGATAAGGCATGCAAGTCAAACGGTGTAGCAATACACAGTGGCAGACGAGGTAGTAATAAGCAGGTACCAACCCAAGAGTCAGGGATACCTCATCGAAAGATGAGTTAATACTTGATGGTCTCGAAAGAGTAAAGATTTATCGCTTTTGGATGGGCCTGTTCAGTATCAGCTAGTTGGTAGGGTAATGGCCTACCAAGGCTAAGACGCTTAGGGGACCTGAGAGGGTGACCCCCACCGATGGAACTGAGAGACGGTCCATACACCTACGGGTGGCCGCAGTCGAGAATCTTCCGCAATGGGCGAAAGCCTGACGGAGCGACGCCGCGTGGTTGATGAAGTCCCTAGGGACGTAAAAACCTTTTGCCAGGGAGAAAGTTTATTGATAGTACTTGGCGAATAAGAGGTTGCTAAACTCGTGCCAGCAGCAGCGGTAATACGAGTGCCTCAAGCGTTATCCGGAATCATTGGGCGTAAAGGATGTGTAGGTGGTTGTATTAGTCTTTTGTTAAATTCTTCGGCTTAACCGGGGACATGCAAAGGAAACGGTACAACTAGAGGATGCGAGGGGTTTCTGGAACTCATAGTGTAGCGGTGAAATGCGTTGATATTATGGGGAACACCAAAAGCGAAGGCAAGAAACTGGAGCACTCCTGACACTGAAACATGAAAGCGTGGGTCGCGAATGGGATTAGATACCCCAGTAGTCCACGCCCTAAACGATCTTCTCTCGCTTTTCGGAGTATCGACCCTCTGAGAGGCTTAGCTAACGCGTTAAGAGAAGCGCCTGGGTAGTACGACCGCAAGGTTAAAACTCAAAGGAATAGACGGGGACTTGCACAAGCAGTGGATCATGTGGTTTAATTCGATGACAAACGAAGAACCTTACCAGGGTTTGAAACCTAGCTGAAGACCAGAAGAAACTTTGGTCGTCGCAAGACAGTTAGGCAGGTGATGCATGGCCGTCGTCAGTTCGTGGCTTGAGTTGTTCCCTTCAGTGGGGTAACGAACGCAACCCTCGTTGCCTGTTATATTTGTCAGGCGAGACTGCCCACGACATAGCGCGGAATTATATTTAGAAAATTGTGTGAGCTTCCGGGGAGGGAGCCTTTTCGAGAGCGAAAGCGGACCGAAAAGGTCTCCCGACCGCAAGAGAAGCGAACCAATTTTCTTAGAGATTCATTTTTCAATATATAATTGTGCTCTGCGTCGTGGGAGGAAGGTGAGGATGACGCCAGGTCAGCATGTCCCTCTGATACCCTGGGCTACACACGCGATACAATCGCACCTACAACGGGAAGCAATGCCGATAAAAGGCGGAGCAAATCCTTATAAAGGGTGCGTCAGTTTGGATTGAGGTCTGCAACTCGACCTCATGAAACCGGAATTGCTAGTAATCTCGGGTCAGCTATACCGAGGTGAATACGTTCTCAAGTCTTGTACTCACCGCCCGTCAACTCAAGGGAGTTGGGAGTACCCGAAGTCCGCGCTTGTCGCGGCCTAAGGTAAGCTCAATGACAGGGAGTAAGTCGTAACAAGGCACGGGTAGCGGAAGCTGCTCGTGGATTATTTCAATTTGATCATACGATATGTCTGAGTTTACTCAGATTATCTGACCGAGTCGATTTTTGTTGATATTTATTTATCACAAGCAAAGATTATTGTTCTACATCTTTAAAGTGAACACTTAGCCCGCAAGATAAAGGGCACAGGAGGGTATCCTCTATAGAGATACTCTCCGAGTGAACGGAACAAAATAAAGTACAGTAAAAGAAAATCGCCACTATTGGCGATTTTTCTTTTTTATGATATATTTATAAATCCATATTTTGAAATGAATGGACCCTATAAATTCAGATTATTCATGATATTGGATTATTAATAAAGCTTAATTTATATATGATTTCTAAAAAGAAAACAAAGATAGTCTGTACGATAGGACCAGCTACTAGTTCAATAGAGAAGCTCACAGCACTTGTAAATGCAGGTATGAATATTATGCGTTTGAATTTCTCTCATGGTGATTTCTCAGAGCATCAACATCGTGTTGATAATATGAGAACAGTAATGAAGAATACAAATAAGAATATAGAAATAATACAAGATTTAAGTGGTCCTAAAATAAGAATAGGAGAATTCGAAAATGGTTCTATAAATCTAAAACCTGGTCATGAATTCGTATTGACTACTGATAATATTATAGGAAATGAAAATATAGTTAATGTGAATTATCCTCTATTACCTGAAGAAGTAAGAGTTGGTGGTTATATACTTCTTCATGATGGAAAAAAGAAATTACAGATTACCGGTATTGATGGAAATAAAATAATAACAAAGGTTATTATTGGTGGAGATATAAAGAGTAAAAGAGGAGTTAATATTCCTGGAGCTTATTTATCTATAAGTTCTATTACAGAAAAAGATAAAAGTGATTTGATATTCGGTATAAAGAATAAAGTAGATTATTTTGCACTTTCATTCATAAGACGACCATCAGATATTCTAGAATTAAGAGATATATTAAAAAGAGAAGGATCAAATGCTCGCATAATAGCGAAAATAGAAACTCCAGAAGCTCTAGATAATATAGATGAGATTATAAGACTTACTGATGGTGTGATGATCGCTCGTGGAGATCTAGGTATAGAAATACCAGCAGAAGAAGTGCCTATGGTTCAGAAAATGTTAATACAGAAATGTAATGCAATGAATAAGCCGGTTATCACAGCTACACAAATGTTAGAATCAATGATAAAGAGTCCAGTGCCAACACGTGCAGAAGTTTCTGATGTTGCTAATGCTATTATAGACGGTACAGATGCCGTAATGCTTTCTGAAGAGACAACTTTGGGTGATTATCCTGTAGAATCAGTAGAAATGATGACTAGAATAGCTTTACGTGTTGAAAAAGATGTATATTCATCAACTGTATAATATTACTCTCTGGTTATTTAATTGATTGAAAATATTTAATAGAATAAATCGCTAGAAATGGCGGTTTTTTCTTTTTATGATATATTGTTAATATAAAATATATGGTAAATATAGACTTGAAGAATTTAACCATAAAGAAAGCCCATTCATCTCTTGTAAAAGGGGATTTCACTTCGGTTGATTTGGTCAAAGCTTATCTAGATATCATTTCTAAGAAAAATAAAGATATAAATGCTTATTTAGAAGTTTACGATGATGTTCTAGAACAAGCAAAAGAAGCAGATAAGAAAATAAAATCTGGTAAAGCCAATCTTCTTACTGGTATACCTTTTGCCATAAAAGACAATATTCTTATAAAAGGTAAAAAAGTAACTTCTGCTTCCAAGATTCTAGATGATTATCATGCTACTTATGACGCTACTGTTATTATTAGGTTAAAAGAACAGGGTGCAATATTTATCGGTAGAACAAATATGGATGAATTCGCCATGGGTGGTTCAACAGAAAATTCTGCTTTCGGTGTTACGAAAAATCCTCACGATACCACGCGCGTGGCGGGGGGTTCTTCAGGTGGTTCTGCCGCAGCCGTGGCTATGGATGGAGCGCTTGTTTCACTCGGATCAGACACCGGAGGTTCTATCAGACAGCCAGCAAGTCTCTGTGGTCTAGTAGGATTGAAACCTACATATGGACAAGTTTCGCGTTATGGTGTTATGGCTATGGGTTCATCATTGGATCAAATAAGTCCAATAGCAAAAACAGTTTCAGATACAGAAATAGTTTTTAATACTATAAAGGGTAAAGATATTCATGATGGTACTACTATATCTCCTAATACATACAGTATAGATAGATTAGGCAAAAAGAAACCGATTATAGGTATACCCAGACATTTTCTTGGTGGTGAAGGAATAAATAAAGATGTTCTAAATAATTTTAAAGGAATTGAAAATACATTCAAGAAAAAAGGTTATGAAATAAAAGATATAAATCTACCAAATATCGCTTATTCATTACCTGTGTATTATGTGATAATGCCAGCTGAAGTTTCTTCCAATCTAGCTCGCTTTGATGGAGTAAAATATGGTTTACATAAAGATGGAAAAGATATAGTTAGAGATTATTTTGAAACTAGAGGTGTTGGATTCGGTAAAGAAGCGAGAAGAAGAATTCTTTTAGGAACATACGTTCTTTCTTCGGGATATTATGATGCATATTATAATCGCGCAAATGCATTAAGAAGAGTTATTACAGAAGATTTTATAAAAGCATTCAAAGAAGTTGATATAGTTCTTACACCTACTACTCCAGCTCCAGCTTTCAAAATTGGAGAAAAGACATCTGATCCAGTTGCTATGTATTTGGAAGATATATTCACTGTTACAGCGAATCTTACAGGTATGCCTGCTATATCTATACCATCAGGATATTCAGAGATAGAAGGGAAGAAATTACCCCTAGGAATACAGATGACTGCTCGTCATGGTGATGAAAATACTCTTTTTGAAATAGGTAAAGACTTCCTAGACGAGCAATAAACTTGCTATAATATATACATGTTAGCAGAAGTAAATGAAATAATAAGTGTACCTAGTATAGATGTACCTTATTATTTTAAAAATCTTTTAAATTTCTTAACAGGTTCTTATCCCAGCGCTTTTTATTTCATAAACTCTATAAAGGGTTGGGTTTTGGCTATATGTATAATATTATCTGTTGTATTTTTAATTGGAATAATAATATCAGTTGAAGGTATAAAGAATGTTAGAAAGAAAGAGGATGAAATATATAATAAACCTATTGAAATAGCTTATACAGAAGATAAAGAAATAGATGAAGAGTTGGGTAAGCGTTGGAATAAAGTATTAAGTCATATAGACTCTCCGAATCAGAATGATTGGAAACAGGCTATTATAGATGCTGATACAATATTGGATAATTTAATTACTAAACTTGGTTATAGGGGAGAGAGTTTGGGTGAAAAATTAAAAAGGGTAAATAAGGGTGATTTTAAATCATTAGATGAAGCTTGGGAAGCTCATAAAATAAGAAATGCTATAGCCCATGGTGGCTCTGATTTCTCTTTGAATCAATTAGAAGCAAAAAAGGTTATAGATCTTTATAAAAAAGTATTCGAAGAATTTTATCATATATCTATTTAATACCTAGTAAATCAGTAAATTATTAGCTTATTCCAAGCTATTCTGATATTGCGAACCCCTTGCGTTATATATTTTTTATGTTACACTATGCCTTATAGCGGAGTAGAGCAACGGTAGCTCGTCAGGCTCATAACCTGAAGGTAGCTGGTTCAACTCCAGCCTCCGCAACAATTATTTCAACAATTCATATGTCGGCGTAGCTCAGTTGGCTAGAGCGTGGGACTCATAAGCCCAAGGTCGAAGGTTCGATCCCTTCCGCCGACACCCTTTAAAAATTCATAGAATCGTGTATAATAACAAAAATAAGATATTGCTCTGTTCATGAGCTTATTTTATTAGTTTTATTATGCGGTCGTAGCTCAATTTGGTTAGAGCACTCCCCTGTCACGGGAGAGGTTGCGGGTTCGAGTCCCGTCGACCGCGCATAGTACAAATTTTAGTAAAAATATAAATGGAACCTTTAAATAAAAATAATATAAATAATGAGATAGTAAAAAATACAGATAATAAAGTTAATAAAAGCTCACAAGAATTATCGGCCCTACAACTCAAGAAATATTATTATGCTCTAGGCTTGATGGGGGCACTTATACCAGTTGTTGTTGGTTTTTTTGTTTATTTTCTCCCTCAATACTTTACATGGCTTAATGAGAATATAGATAATGCTGTTATGGCTTTATTTGCGATAGGTATAGTGTATTTTATATTAGTTACATTAAATGAATTCTTGAAAAAGAATGCATTATTTGTACTTGCTATATATGCTTATGTATTATTTTTCTTATATGTAATATATATAACAGGCGGTACTAATAGTTCTTTTATATTTACTTTATTTTTTCCTATAATATCTACTTCTGTATTCTTGGATAGAATATATACCAGAATAATGGGCATGGTCATAACTATAGCTTTTGCTTTTATGATAGTTTTCACTCCATCTGCGAGTATTGATTCTGCACTTATTGCTAAACATATAATAGAAACATTTCTTATAGGTGTTATATCTTATTTTGTATATAGTTTGATTATAGAAATAATGTATCATAAATATAGAAATGAAGAGACTGCAAAGAAATTAGCAGAAACTGTACAAATAGATAGCCTGAAAGGGGATTTCTTGAGCGTTGCACAACATCAATTACGTACACCTTTATCAGCTGTAAAATGGACATTAGAAATGATAAAGTCCTCACAATCCCTACCACAAGAGACTATATCTCTTATAGATGCTGGTATGGATAGAATAAAAGGTGCTATAGAAGTTGTGAATCAAATGCTAAAAACCGCAGAAGATACAGAGAATTCGGTAAAAATATATATAGAAAAAGTAGATATTGTCGGAATAATACAATCTATCATTGCTGAATTAAATTTCCTTATAATAAAGAAATCAGTTAAAGTTTCTTTCATTGCTCCTAGCTCTTTCCTTATAAATGCAGATAGAGAGAAAATGAGACCTGCTCTTGCAAATATAATAGATAATGCAATAAAGTATTCTCCGAAAGGTCATGTAACTATTACAGTAGAAGAAATACCTTCTTTTGTAAGAATTACTGTTAGAGATACCGGAATAGGTATTGCTTCAGGTGATTTGCCTTATGTTTTCTATAGACTTCATAGATCGAAGAATGCTATATCTATAGAACCAAATGAAAGTGGTATAGGTCTATATATATCAAAGAAAATAATAGAACTTCATGGAGGTACAATCTTTCTTTCTTCAGAATTAAATGTTGGTACAACAGTTACAGTTGAATTGCCTAAATAGGATATTAAAAGATAGTTAATTTTTATATTTTATTGTAATATAAGGTTTATATCGCCGATGTAGCTCGGTTGGTAGAGCACCCCATTGGTAATGGGGAGGCCATCGGTTCGATCCCGATCATCGGCTCCAATTTGATTTATTGATTAGATTATAGAATTAATTTAGTTAAAGATAGAATATAAAGATATGGAAAATAATATAAAAGAGATTTCAAAACAGATTTTAGATGAAATAAATAAGTCAAAATCAATACTTCTACATTGTCATCCTTCTCCAGATCCAGATAGTATGGGATCTGCTTTGGCTATGAAGTTTGCATTAGAAGGGCTAAATAAAAAAGTTACTGTCATAAAAGGTGATTCAGAAATACCACAAGCTTTTATGCATTTTCCTGGCGCCAAAGATATTCTTCAAAAGAATTTTAGTGAAATAAATATAGAAGACTTTGATTTATTTATAATATTAGATTCATCTACAAGAGAAATGATATCTGGTATAAAGACTCCAATATTTCCATTATCAATAAAAAGTATTGTAATAGATCATCATTTAACCAATACTAAATATGGAGATATAAATTTTGTAGATTCCGATTATCCAGCTACATCTCAAATGTTATTTGATTTATTCAAGGAATGGAATATAAAAATAGATTATTCTATTGCTCTGAACTTATTTATGGGTATATATACAGATACTGGAGGATTCAAATATCAATTAACAGATTATCGCACATTAGAAATAGTTAGTGAGCTTGCAAAAATAGCTCCAGATTATCATAAAACTATTTTTATTATGGAAAATAGTGAAAATAAAGAATCTATATATTTCAAAGCATTAGCTTTAAACTCTATAAAGACTTATTTTAATGATAATATCGCTGTATCTATGGTATCAAATGATGATTTGAAAAGTAAGAATATAGATATAAATCTAATAAGTGTTCATGATGTATCTAATATATTGAAATCAGTTATAGGTTGGAATATAGGAATCTCTATGGTAGAAGTTAAACCTAATATTGTTAAAATAAGTCTAAGAACAAGGGATTCAGATAAATATAATGTATCTTTATTAGCAAAAGCTTTGGGTGGAGGTGGACATACAGCAGCTGCTGGTGCTGTATTGTCTATGCCATTAGAACAAGCTTTAAGTAAAGTAGTTGAAACTGCAAAGTTGTTATATAATCTCTAATTATGAATGAACAAAAATCACAAGCACCATTTTATATAGGTATTATTATAATTATTATTCTTGTAATTCTAGGTATTTATTATTTCTCAACGAATATTAAGAAAAATAATGAAATCAATATAATAAAAGAAAATGAATTCACTACAACAATAGAAAATAATAATATAAATATAAGTACAAGCACAAAATCAGATAATATAATAAATAAGAATATGAATAAAATAACATTAGATACAAATAAAGGTAAAATCGTTTTTGAAACATATAATTCTGATGCTCCAAAGACCGCAAAAAATTTTATAGATTTAGCAAATAAGGGTTTTTATAATGGAGTTATATTCCATAGAGTTATAAAAGGATTTATGATACAGGGCGGTGATCCTACTGGTACAGGTATGGGTGGTCCAGGATACACATTTGAAGACGAACTTAATCCAAATACAGAATCATATAAAATAGGTTATAAGAGGGGAGTTGTAGCTATGGCAAATGCTGGTCCCAATACCAATGGTAGTCAATTCTTTATAATGCATGCAGATTATCCTTTGCCTCATAATTACACTATTTTCGGTCATGTTCTCGAGGGTATAGAGACTGTAGATGCAATAGCAAATACAAAGACAGGTGAAAACGATAGACCAGTAGAAAAAATTATAATAAACAAAGTCACAGTAGAATAGTAGAATAAATGCATAAGGATAAATATAATGCAGTATGGGTATCACATTCTTCAATGGGTGATTTTTTGAAATGCCCACGCTTGTATTATCTACATAATATATATAAAGACAAAAACTCAAGAAGAAAGATAAGTATTGTTAATCCTGCACTTTCTCTAGGTATTGCTGTACATGAAGTATTGGAAGGGTTAGCAAAGAATAGAATAAAAGCAGAAGATAGATTCAAAAAGCCATTAAAAGAAATATTAGATAAAGTATGGCAAAAAGTATCAGGTAAAAATGGTGGATTCTTGAATAAAGATGAAGAAATAGAAGTAAAGAAAAGGGCAGAGAATATGTTGTCTAGAGTTGAGAATAATCCAGAACCTTTATTGCATAAAACAGTGAAATTAAATGATGGGGAAAATGGTTTACCGCCAAATTTTCTTTTATCTGAAGAAGAAAATATAATACTTTGTGGAAAAATAGATTGGCTAATATATAGACCAGAAGACGATAGTGTTCATATTCTAGATTTCAAAACTGGTAAAAATGAAGAAGATGGAGAATCTCTTCAATTACCTATATATAGATTACTTCTTGAAAATTTACAAAAGAGAAAGGTCAATGGTGCGAGTTATTGGTATATAGATAGAGATAATAAACCTATAGAAGTTTTATTACCAGATAAAGATGAATCTTATAATAGAGTAATGAAGGTAGCGATGAAAGTAAAACAAGCTAGAGAAGAAGCTTCTAATACTTCTCCAGATGAAGTTTTCCTATGTCCAAATGGTGATAAAGGTTGTTTTTATTGTAAACCATTCGAAAAGATATTAAGAGGGGAGGCTTTGTATATAGGTTCTGGAGAAATGAATCAAGATTTATATATTGTGTAATCTATATAATCAATCAAGATTTATATATTGTATGAGGTATTTCTATATTTAAAGAGGTACCATTATTTTCTTCACTATATACATATATTTTTCCATATAAATCCTCCTCCACTATTTTCTTTACTGTAGTTAATCCGATGCCGATACCTTTCTCTTTATCTTTTGTTGAAAAGAATGGTTGAAATATTTTATCAATATTTTCTTTTTTTATACCACATCCATTATCTTTTATTTTTATAATTAGATTATTATCTATTTTGCTTACATTTATATTGATGGTTCTATCTTCTTTATCTGTATCATTATATGAATCTATGGCATTTGAGATTATATTTAATAGAATTTGTCTTATCTTTATTTGATCTGCATACAGAGAATATTTATCTGATACATTCTTATTTATAGATATATTTGCTTGTCTTATTTTGTATCCTAATATATCTAATACATCATTTATTTCTTGTTCAATGAAGCATTCTTTTTTCATTTGCTCATTTCTTATGGATGATTTTATATTTTCTATATACTGAGCCATTTTATGTGAGGCCTCAGCTGTTTTCTTTAATGTATTGTTTATTGTTTCTATGTCTTTTATTGATGTTTTATCTAACCTTTCTGTATGAAGTATTATAGATGTTAGGGGAGTCATAAGATCGTGGAATATGCCTTGAGCCAATTTTCCAAATTCTGCAGCTTTCGATAACTCATTCATTCTCTGAAATCTATTTTCTCTGAGTTTATTTGCTTCTTCTCCTATTTCTATTTCTAATTGCTTCTTTTGTAATAATAATAGTTTTTCTGATGCTTTTGCTTTATTTAGGCTTTTCTTTATTTCTCTATCAGATAGTTTAAATAATATTATTATAAATATTAATATTGGTATATAAGTTAATAAATCCTTCATATTATTTATCAATATAATTAAATATAAATAAGACTGTAATTATTGTTTATTCCCAATACCCATAACAATAATAATCTAACAGTCTTATAAATATTTAATGGATAATTATGTCGACCTTCATAATTGGGATTATTGTACATATAACAGATAAAGAAATTATAAAAAAATAATAAAGAAATGATAAAATTTATAGTTATGCATCAATAATATAACCTCGTCCAGGTACATTTCTTATAATGTCTTTCTTATTATCGATATTTACTTTCTTTCTGAGATTTACTATATGTGCCTCTATAGTATTTGAAAATGGATCACTATTTGCATCCCATACATGTTCCATTATCATACCTCTAGATACAACCATTCCATGATTTCTGATCAGATATTCTAATAAATTATATTCTTTTCTTGTTAAATATATAGCTTTATCATTTCTATAGGCTATTTGTTTTTCTATATCCAAAGACAATTCTCCAACCTTTATAATTGGACTTTCTATTTTCCTAGGTCGTCTTGTAAGTGCTTTTATTCTTGCTTTTAATTCTTCGAATGAAAATGGTTTTGTCATATAATCATCAGCTCCTTTTTCTAAAGCTAATATTTTCCTATTTGTATCTCCTATAACAGATAAGAAAATAATGGGTACAGTTGAGCCAGAACCCCTTATTTCATCGCATACTTCTAGACCGTTCTTTAATGGTAGAGAATTATCTAGAATGATTACATCGTATTTATTTGTTCTTGCCATGTATGAACCTTCTTTTCCATCAAATGATCTATCCACTACATATCCTTCGGTTTCAAAACCTACTTTTATGAATAGTGATATATCAGGATCATCCTCAATAATTAAGATTTTCATGGCCGAATTGTATAGTAATAATGTAATTAATTCAATATAAGAGATCCTATCTATGTGTTATAATTATAATCTATATGCATTTAACTACATATTTTTCGCATATTATACAGAATTTTCCTGAACTGATAGCTACTGGAGGATATTGGCTTTTATTCATTATTGTCTTTTTTGAAGGTTTACCTATATTAGGATCATTTATACCTGGTCATATCGCTATAATTTGTAGTGGATTTTTAGCAAAATTTGGAATACTTAATCTTTTTATAGTTTTAATTATATGTATTACCGCTTCGGCTATTGCAGATATAATAGGATATCTTTTTGGTAAGAAAAAAGGTTATCCATTTTTGCAAAGATTGACTAAATATGTTTTCCTGAAAGAACATCATATAGATAAAGCAAAAAATATTATAGATAATCATACAGGCAAGGCTATTATAATAGGTAAATTTAGTCCGGTTACTCGTCCACTTATACCTTATATGGTAGGTGCAAATGGCATACATCCAAAAACATTCTGGTTTTATAATATTTTAGGTGGTTCACTATGGGTATATCTTTCTGTTATGGTTGGATATGTCTTTGGTGCTAGTTATAATATAGGTGCGAAATATCTCGGAGAATTTTTCTTGGTGGCTTTTATAGCTTCAATACTTATATTATGGGGTTATCGTTTTGTAAATTTACGTTTCCATATATTCAAAAAATATGAAATTTTTGTATTAATACTTAATCTACTTTCTGTATGGGTATTGGCAAAGACTATACAAGACGGTTTATCTATAAGTTCTTTTATGAAGAATTTTGATATATGGGCAAATCTATTATCTGTAGAGTATGCGAATCAATTATCAATAAAAATATTTCATTTTATTAGTACAATCGGGGGTACAATACCGATTATATCTATAGGCACTGTTATAGGTCTTTATTTTATGTATAAACATAAATGGAGAAGGGGAGCTATAATGCTTTTTTCTGTAATATCCACAGCTGGATCTGTTGTTTTGCTTAAAGACTTATTTTTACGTTCTAGACCAAATAATGCTTTTCAAATATTAACAGATCCAAGTTTCCCTAGCGGTCACGCCGCAATCTCTGCCGCTTTCTTTTTATCTTTAGCCTATATATTAGCTCCCAAAATAAAGAATTGGATTACAAGAGAATCATTAATAGTTTTATGTTTTTTATGTTCATTCCTAATAGGGTTAAGTAGAATAATACTCAATGTTCATTGGGCATCAGATGTTATAGCTGGATGGGCTATAGGGATATTTCTATCTACAAGTGGAATATTGCTTATAAGGTATATAGGTTCGATCTTCTTAAAGAAAGAGATTATAGAAAATAATGCTTTAAAATAGGCAAATACAACACCTATTGACATTATTTCATATATATAGTAAGCTATATAAGGATATAGTAGTAGCAACAAAACAACAACAAAAAGAGAAGGAGACCAATATGGGTATCGGCATTGATATTAACGTTACCAACATCTGTATGGTGTTGATCGTTTGGACAATCTTCGGAATCGCTTTTGTCTTTTTAAGCGGTACGGATTGTGGGTGGAAGGTGTTTGGAGAAAAGACTTTAGATTTTCCAATCATTCTGTACATTGCGGTAGGTCCTGGAATATGGGCAATACTTCTTGTTGACAATATTCGGTGTAGGTTCATCGAATACAAGGAGAAAAAAGAGAAGGCAAAAAACAAAGGGTGGGATTGATTTAAGGGGGGTGATTTATGTCACCCCCTTTTCTATTATCTCAATATTATTATGATTATTTCGTATCTCTTATTGTCCAACTAGGTATCATAGCTAGAAGACATATAATACCAAGTATTATAAAAATAAATGATTGATCTTTAGAAAAGATTAAACTTATTCCAGTCACTAATGGAGCTATAAAATATGAAAGAGAACGAGTAATACGGAAGAATCCAAGCAATCCAGAATCTTCGGGTTTAACAGTTTTGAAGAAATAAGTCTCTATCATAATCTCTGCTCCAGCAGCTCCTATACGAGTTATAAACAATGCTAATGACCATAAGAATAGATTATTAGACGTTATTGTGGCTAAAGCCATTGTAGATAGTCCTAGAAGCGCGAAACTCATCGTCATCATTTCTTTCTCTCCATACTTCATATCGGCTAATTTACCTAATGGCCATTCTATAATAGGGAATGGTATGAGCATAACGGTGAGTATAATACCTATACTTGCCCAATCAAAACCTATAACTTTATTTAAATAAACTATACTATATACAACCATCCATGAATAAAAGATCTGAAGTATTGTATTTGCTGTAAATAATTTTACATAATCACTATTCTTCTTCATATGCACGATATTCTTCCATAATGATAGATGTCCATAATGAGGATCTTTGAAGTTTTTGAAATTTTTGTATACCAAATAGAATAAAGGAAATAGCATTAACAATGATGCTATATATACATTATGATAATTATTATTACCACCTATTATCATACTACCTATAAGTGGTGCTATGAGCCATGCACTGTTTATAGTTGTAAGATACATACCTCTAGTTACTCCAGCGTGTTCAGCATCAGAATAAACTTCCAAAAATATATCTATACAATATCCTATGAGTGCGATTATTGCAGTCTGTAATGAAAAGAATAAGGTCAATAATATAGGATCTTTTGTTGTTACTAAACCGTAAAATAATATTATTTGTAATACTATTAACCATAATGCTGTTATATAATTCCCAACTTTCTTTAATATACTAGGTATTATTAGAAAACTAAGTATAGTTATGGCTGAACTTATCATATAGATAATACCAACCATATCTTCTGGTATAAAAGTCGATAGGAAACTAGAATTAGAATATGTAGGTAAAACTAAATGTATAGTAGATATAAATCCAACTATAGCAATAGTATAAATAGTATTACTTTTGAGAGAAGTTATGCGATGTCGCATCTATATATTATATCGTCAATAGTACTGGTATAACAATAGGTCTTTTTGCTGTTTTTTGTAATAAGAATTTACTTACATTGTCGGAGATATTCGCTTTTACAAATTCTACATTTATAGGATTCATGCCTTTTGTAGATTCTTCTACTGTATTCTTTATTATCATACGAGCATGATGCAATAGATCCTGAGATTCTCTTAGATATACGAAACCACGAGATATTATATCTGGACTCTTTTTTAATTTTCCTGTTTGAGCATTTATAATAGCGAAAACAATAAATATTCCATCTTGAGCAAGCATTTGTCTATCACGAATAACAACGTCTTGTATATCTCCTATAGAGAATCCATCAACCATCACTATTCCTGAAGGTGCTTTTTCTTTTAATTTAACTATTTTTTCTCCACTACTCTTTATTTCTATAATAGAACCATTATCTGGTATTACTATATTATCTTCAGGCAAATTATTGGCTTCTCTCGCTATATCTCCATGAACACGAAGCATATAATGATATCCATGAACAGGTATAAAGAATTTTGGATGTATCTTTTTATGTATCCATGCAGTTTCATCACGATTGGCATGTCCTGAAGAGTGAACATCTGCAATTCTATAATGTATTATATGAGCACCTTGTCTAGAAAGATTATCTTTTAATTTCTGTACAGCTCTTTCATTTCCTGGAACTATAGATGATGATAACAATACAGTATCGCGTTTGGTAATCTTTACGTATTTATGAGTTTTATTCGACATACGCATCATCGCTGCGAATTCATCTCCTTGAGCTCCTGTAGCAAGTATTATAATTCTTTCTGGAGGGAATTGACCCATAGCTTCTACTGTTATCAATGTATCTTTTTTAGGTTTAAGTATGCCAAGATTTCTACAAATTTCTATATTTGTTTTCATACTACGTCCTTCCACAACTACTTTTTTGCCATATTTTTCTGCGAATTCTATTATTTTCAACATTCTTTCAAGTAAAGATGCGAAAGTAGCTATTATTAATCTGCCTTTTGTATTTTTTATTATATCTTCTATGTTTTTATGAACTGTTTTTTCTGGAATAGAGAATCCTGGATTTTCTACATTTGTAGAATCAGCCATAAGCAAAAGTACTTTTCTATTTTTAAATACTCTATCGTATTCTGCTTCTTCATCTTCTGTCGGTATTCCATCTATATGATCAAGTTTAAGATCTCCTGTATGAACTATAGAACCATAAGGAGTATCGATTATAACTCCCATAGCATCTGGTATTGTATGTGTTACCGCAAAGAAATTTATCTTTAATTTTCCTATCGTTATGGTTTCATTTTTTTCGACTACCTTTATATCTAGAGCTTCTAGATGTGGGAATTCTTCTTGACGCTTCTTCACCATCACTGATGTAAGCATTCTTGTATAAATTGGAGGATTTCCTATTCTTGGCATAACATAAGGTATTCCACCTATATGGTCCAAGTGACCGTGGGTGATTATAACAGCTTTTACTTTATCTTTTCTTTCTTCGAGGTATTTTGTATTCGGTAATATATAATCTATACCTGGAGTATTTTCATCTTTGAATTGGAAACCTATATCTATAACAATAATATCATCACCATATTCTATGGCTGTCATGTTTTTTCCTATTTCTTCTACTCCTCCTAGAGGTATTATACGTACAGAATCACTTTCGAAAGGAGGTATACTATCCTCAACTTTCTTGTGAATCTGAGTCATTGGTTTTGCAGAAGTTTGTCTTGTAGAAAATCTTTTAGATGGTCTATAAGGTTTATCATGAGAGCTATGAGAACTATGCGTTGCTGGTTCTTTTTTGTGAATTGGTTTGATTATTGTCATTTTTTTAATTTATTATTTTATTTTTATATTTTTATTTTACAAATATTTTCCATACATCTTCTGTTTCTGTATACCATTTGTTTATTCCATAAAATCTATCTGAAGGGCTATTTAATTCATTTATATTTAATCCTTTTACTTTATCAGAAACTATATATATAAACTCTGGGGAATATAGGAATATTGCTGGTGTTTCATTCTTTATAATCGTTTCGAATTGTGAATATTTATCTGCTTTTATTTTCTCATCTAGACTTTCTCTAGCATCTTCTAATAATTTATCTACTTTACTATTAACGTACATAGCAATATTCAATCCTGGGGCATTTCTCTGTGATGAATGCCAGAATGCATATAGATCAACATCTTTTCCTATAGTTTCTCCGAATAGCAAAGCATCATATTTTCTCATACTTATAATATTCTGGTATAGATCACCATATTCAAATACTTTTATATTTACTTTTACACCTATTTTTATCCATTCATTTCTTATTATTTCTGCTACTTGTTTTAGATCTGGAGAATCAACTGTAGCTATAGAGAATTCTAATCTGATAGTGCCTTTTTTATCTTTTTTCTCCATAACCCCATCACTTCCAAGAGAAAAGCCATCTTTGGTTAAAATATCTTTTGCAGTTGATATATTCTGTTCCTGATTTTCTTTCTCTAATTTTGGAATATTGTCTATGGGTAAAGGACTATCACTACGTATAGCGTATCCATGTAATACATCATCTATTATTTTGTCTTTAGGTGCAGAAATATTCAAAGCTTTTCTTACTGAATCATTTGTAAAAATGGGTGCTTGATTTTGATTAAAAAATATTCCAAATATTCTAGGCAAAGGATAATGTAATATATGTATATTAGAAGAAGTAGTTGCTATACTGCTTGCTTCTGTGGGTGATATTCTCGCTATTGCTTGTATGGTATCTGATTTATATGCATCTGTAGCTAATTTTTCATTTGGATAGAAATACATATCAAATTCATTTATATAAGCTTCTCCACCATCATAACGACTGAATGAATAAAGCCCATAATATTCTGGTATTCCTCCTTTATCTCTTTTTATATTTCCAAGTCTATATGGTCCTGTACCTATTGGTTCTAGATTGTATTGACTGAATATGAATTGTTCTGGAGAAACCTTGCTCCATATATGTTTAGGTAATATTCCAACTGTAGTATTTGAAAGGAAAGGTGTATATGGTTGCTTTAATATAAATTGAATTTCTCTTGAATTTATTTTCTTTATACCTATATTTGCCCAATCAGCTCTTTTTGGACTTTTTATTATTGCATCTTCTATTTTTTGTATAGTAAATTCTACATCATCTGTAGTTACGGGTATTCCATCATGAAAACGTAAATCACTCTTTAGAGTAAATGAATATATCAAACCATCATCTGATACATTGTACTTTTCTGCCATATCAGTTACTAATCTTCCATCTTTATCATATTTCATTAAACCAGAATATATAAGATTGGACAGATCTTTATCTACATCTGTTATGGCTAGTACAGGATTTATATATCTAGGCAAACCTACTACGCCTTCTGCCATTTTTCCTCCATGATTCGGTATTGGCACTAGGAACATATTGTTTATAGATAAGGCCATAACCATAGAGCTTATCAATGCAATTATGGTAAATATGGCAAATACGAATTTCTCAGTAGATGAAAAATTCTTTATTATATTTTGAATTTTCTCTCCTCCTTTTATATGGAATTCTTTTTTTGAATCATTCACGATAGTATATACAGAAATTTAAGCAATATAAGCTAGATTACTATAATAATTATTTAATAAATTCTATTTTATTTAATCAAGATTTAATTATACAACTACCAGATTTAGCAATGCAGAAAGGGCAAATATAATAGATATAACAATAGTTACAATGAAAAGTGTTCTTTCGAAACCACGACGAGTATGATATGCCGAGCTGAAATTGTCACTTCCTCCAAAGGCGCCACCAATCTGCGCTCCAGTTCTCTGTAATAGTATTGCTCCCACTAGGATTACCGCTAGGAAAAGCTGTATATACGGAAGTATAGATTGAATAGCTTTCATTAGAAGCCAATATATCATATCTATTAGGAAATGCAAGAATATAGCAGAAAATATAAAATAAATAATAGATAATATATTGAATATAAAGAGAAGTTGTAAAAATTTTATCTTTTTAGTATATAATACAAATTAATACCAAATTAGATGGGGTTATTATCAAATTAAGTGAAATTATTATTAGCACTAATATATAATACAAAAATATGTCAAAAAATATTGATATTTCAAAAAGAATTAGACCATTGCAGGACAGAGTGCTCATAAAAGAAGAAATAGAAAATAAAGAACGTAAAACCGCATCAGGAATTATTATCCCCATAACTGTAGATGAAGATAAGGGTAGTAAAAAGGGTGAAATAGTTGCCATAGGTAATGGACATTATGAAGATGGCAAATTAATCCCTATTTCTGTAAAAATAGGTGATACCGTGTTATTCCAATGGGGAGATAAAATAAAGATAGACAATGAAGAATTTTATCTAGTAAAAGAGAGTGAATTATTAGCTATAATAAAATAAAATATATGGCAAAGAGAATCTTATATAATGAAGAGGCTAGAAAGTCTCTAAAGAAAGGTATAGATGCTGTGGCAAATGCTGTAAAGATAACAGTAGGACCTCGCGGTAGAAATGTTGTTTTAGACAAAGGATATGGAAATCCAACCATTACCAACGATGGTGTTTCTATAGCAAAAGAGATAACTCTTGCAGATAAGATAGAAAATATGGGTGCAGAGATCATAAAGGAAGTTGCCACAAAAACAAATGATTTAGCTGGAGATGGAACTACTACATCTGTAATACTCACTCAAGCGATAGTTACAGAAGGATTAAAACAAACTACTATGGGTGTAAATCCTATGGGTGTTAAGTTCGGTATAGATACAGCCTCAAAAGATGTTGTAGAAGCATTGAAGAAACTCGCAAAACCTATAAAAACAGATGAAGAAATAAGACAGGTGGCTACTATTTCTGCAGAATCAGTAGAATTAGGAACTATTATAGCTGATACTATAAGAAAAGTTGGAAAAGATGGTGTTGTTACTGTAGAGGAATCACAAACAATCGGATTGGATTCCGAAGTTGTAGAGGGTATGGAATTCGATAAGGGTTATATATCTCCATATATGATTACAAATGCAGATCGAATGGAAGCAGAATACGAAGATACTCCAATTCTCATTACAGATAAGAAGATTTCATCAATAAAAGAAGTTTTACCTTTATTAGAAAAGCTTGCACATCAAGGCAAAAAGGAATTAGTTATAATTGCAGAAGATGTTGATGGAGAAGCTTTGGCTACTTTCATAGTAAATAAACTACGTGGTGGCTTTAACGTTCTTGCCATAAAGGCACCTGGATATGGCGATAGGAAAAAGGAAATATTAGAAGATATAGCTATAACAATAGGTGCAAAGGTTATATCTGAAGATATAGGAATAAAGTTAGAGAATACAGATATTACAATGCTAGGTCGCGCAAGAAAGGTTATTTCAAAGAAAGATAATACAATAATTGTTGGAGGAAAGGGTAAAAAATCAGATATAGAATCAAGAATTGCTCAAATAAAGAAACAAAAAGACAATAATGATTCAAAATTTGATAAAGAGAAATTAGACGAAAGAATTGCAAAGCTTTCTGGTGGCGTAGCTGTGATAAAGGTAGGAGCAGCTACAGAAACTGAAATGAAATATTTGAAATTAAAGATAGAAGATGCTGTAAATGCTACAAAAGCCGCAATAGAAGAAGGAATTGTCGCGGGTGGTGGCGTAGCACTTATAAAAACAATATTAGAAGTAGAAAAAACACTATCTCTTAAGAAGAATTTCACGAAAGAATTTGAATTAGGGTATAAAATAGTACTAAAGGCTCTAGAGTCACCACTTCGTCAAATAGCAATAAATGCTGGCAAGGATGATGGATCTGTAATAATAGAAAAAATAAAAAATGGAAAGGGAAATATGGGTTATGATGCATTAAAAGATGAAATGATAGCCGATATGATAATCGCCGGCATCGTAGATCCTGTAAAGGTTACTAGATTAGGTGTGCAGAATGCATGTTCCGCGGCGGCTATATTGCTTACAACAGAAGTTGCAATAGCAGAGGAGCCAAAAGAAGAAAAACCAGTTTCAAATAATACAGGTATGGGGGGAATGGAATACTAAGATTAATCATAATAATATAATATTATAAAATAGCCTGAATACAGGCTATTTTTCTTAATTTATGTTAGAATATTCCCATGAAAATCCTTATTGCTACAGGTATTTATCCTCCAGCTATAGGTGGTCCCGCTAAATACGCCGAACAAATAAAGTCAGAATGGGAGAAATTAGGACATACCGTATATATAAAGACTTTTAATATTGAAAACAATTTACCTACTGTTATTAGGCATTTATTCTATTTATTTAAAATAATACCTAAAGCAATAAAATCTGATTTCATATTTGCTTTAGACACATTCAGTACAGGTATCCCAGCGACTATATTAGCTAAAATTCTTGGTAAAAAAATAATAATGAGAACCGGTGGTGATTTCCTATGGGAAAATTATGTAGAAAGAACAGGGGAATTAGTACTTTTGCGTGATTTCTACAAAGAAAATGAAATTTCCAATAATAATTATGGTAAAAAATGGTCAAATAAAGATAAAACAATATTTAATTTGATGAAATGGACATTTCATCGCGTAGATAATCTAATATTCAGTACAGAATGGCAGAAAAATATATGGATGAAACCATATTCTCTGGAAAATGTACCTATTTCTATTATAGAAAATAAATATGGAGAAAAAGAAAAGTCCTTTAATCCAAATCAAAAGGATTTTATAGCAAGTACTAGAGTTTTGAAATGGAAAAATATTGATCTTTTGAAAAAAAGTTTTGATTCTGAAGAAATAAAAAGAAAAGGTTTAATATTAAATACAGATAGTCTGGATTATGATGATTTTATGAATATAATCTCTAATTCTTATGCTGTTATACTAGTTTCTCTCGGAGATATAAGTCCAAATATGATTCTTGATTCAATAAAATATAATAAACCTTTTATAATTACAGAAGAAAATGGATTGATGAATAGAATAAAGGATATTGCTATCACAATTAATCCAAAAGATATAAATGATATAAGAGAAAAAGTATTATGGCTTTCTGATAAAAATAATTATGATATGCAAGTAGAAAAAATAAAGAATTTCAATTTTACTCATACATATACCGAAATCTCCAAAGAAATTTTAGATATTTTCAATAAAATAAATAGAAAACAATAAAATATGAGACTTTTAATGATATCTACAGATAGAAATATTTTTGATAAAAATAGTGCAGTAGCACGAAGGCAAATAGATTATGCAAAAAATTATGAAGAGGTGAATATAATAGTTTTTACTAAAAAGGGGAAAAGTTGTGGAAATGATGTTGATTGTAATAAAGAATGTGGAAAAACTGTGGATAAGTCTATAAATGATGTGGATAAAAGCCATAATAATGTGGAATACTCTGGGGAAAATAAGTGGAAAGAAATGTCATTATCTAACAATGTTTTTGTATATCCTACTAATTCTAATTCAAGATTAGGTTATATTTTTAATGCTTTAAGACTAGGTAGATTTATATCAGAAAGGAGAAATATAACCCATATAACATGCCAAGATCCTTTTGAAACTGGTCTCGTAGGTACTTTGGTTAAGAATAGATACAAGATAAAGTCCACAGGTTTATCTCCTGAATTAGAATTACAAATACATACTGATATAGGTAGCAAATATTTCCAAAACTTTAATCTATTGAATAAAATCAGAACTATTATTTCAAAATATACTTTGACTAGAGCTGATAGTGTAAGAGTTGTATCAGAAAAGATAAAAGAATATATAAAAAATTATATTGATGAATCAAAAATAACAGTAAGACCTATAGATATCGGAGAAAATAGTATAAAAAGTTTATCTTTTGAACAAATAAAATCTGAAAATAATTTACATAATAAATACCCTCAATTTTCAAAGATTATTCTTATGATTTCTCGTCTCGGTAAAGAGAAAAATATAGATGGAGCTATAGAATCTTTCAAAATTGCAAAAGAAAAACTATTTAATAATAAAAATATTAATATAGGTCTTATTATAGTTGGAAATGGTCAAGAAAAAGACAATTTGATTAAATTATCAATCAAATTAGGTCTAAAAGATTCTATTATCTTTGAAGATTGGCAAAAAGATCCTATCGTTTTGGCTTCATATTATAAAACATGTGATATTTTCTTGAATACTTCATGGTATGAAGGCTACGGAATGACTCTAAAAGAAGCCGAAGCTTCAAAATGTAATATAATATCCACTGATGTCGGTATTGCGAGAGAAGTCGGTGCAAAAATAGTTGATTTTGATACGAATAATATAGCCAGAGAGATTATTAATCTATTATAGTATATATATGAATGATAAAATAAAAGAAAGATTTATAAGAGTATCTAATTCAAGAGTATTTAATAGAATATTATCTATATTAAATCTAAAAAATAAGAAAGTATTAGATATAGGTTGTGGATACGGTGAATATTTATCATGTTTTGGTAAAAATAGTGTAGGTATTACAACTACAGATGATGAAGTTGATTATGGTAAGAAGAATAATCTAAATATAATAAAAGGTAATATTGAAGACTATAATACTTTATTGAAATTAAATAATTTTGAAGCTATTTGGGCCAATAATCTTCTCGAACATCTATTATCTCCGCATTCATTTTTAATAAAATTAAAGAAAATATCAGATTCCAAAACCATTATAATATTAGGAGTGCCAGTTATACCGAAAATATCTTCTTTGATTAGATTATCGAAATTCAGAGGAACTCTGGCTTCGAATCATATTAGTTTTTTCACTAAAGAATCTTTAAAGTATACAGTATTGTTTGCTGGATGGAATATTGTATCTATAAGACCTTTCATATTTTCAAATAGATTTTTAGATGCTATTGCCAGTTTTATTGCTCCACATCTTTATGTGGTAGCCATTAATAATACAGATTTCAAATATCCAGATAAGAAACAGAAAGAATGGCGTGGCGAAGAGATGTATAAATATTTATTTGATATTACTGAAAATAAATAATGAAACTTTTAATTTGTACACAAAAAGTAGATAAAGATGATCCAATTTTAGGATTTTTCCATAATTGGATTATAGAATTTTCAAAGAATTTTGAATCAGTAATTGTAGTATGTCTTTTTAAGGGTAATTCCGATTTACCTTTTAATGTAAAAGTTTTATCTCTGGGAAAAGAAGAAAGACAATCAAGACTTCAATATTTAATACATTTTTATTGGTATATTTGGTATGAAAGAAAGAATTATGATGCGGTATTCGTTCATATGAATCAAATATATGTTGTATTAGCTGGATTTCTATGGAAAATATGGAAAAAGAAAATAACTTTATGGTATACACATAGAGCTGTAAGTATGGGTTTACGTATTGCTACTATTTTTTCAAATAAAATCTTTACTGCATCGAAAGATAGTTTCAATATTAAAAGTAATAAAGTTGCTATTATGGGTCACGGTATAGATATTTCTAAATTTGAAAAGAAAGACGATTTTCCACATAAAAGATTTACAATATTGAGTGTTGGAAGAATAACTCGTATAAAGAATTTAGAGACTTTGATAAAGACATGTTTAATTCTAAAGAGACAAAATCATGATTTCATATGTAATATAATAGGTCCAAGAGTTACTCCAGATGATAATATTTATTATGATGAATTGACTAAATTAATAAAAGAAAACAGATTAATGGAAAATATTTTCTTTAAAGATGCGGTATCAAATGAAAATATAAGAGAATATTATTGGAATAGTGATATAAATATAAATCTTTCTCCAACAGGTGGGGTAGATAAAGTTATTTTAGAAGGTATAGCCTCTTCTTGTTTACCATTAGTATCAAATACAACTTTTAGGGAAATTTTTGGTAATTATAATGATAAATTGATTTTTGAATATAGGAATTCAGAAGATTTGGCAGAAAAGATACTAGAATTGAAATCAAATTATATAGATATTAAGGATAATACTATAAATAAATATTTATTTGATAAAGTGAATAAAGATTTTAATTCAAAAAGTCTTATAAAAAATATTTCAGATAAGATTAGAGAATAATATAAGATTTATGGATATATTCACTATAATTAAATATATTATTTCAGGTGGAACGGCAGCACTCGTTGATCTTATTTCTCTTCATTTTTTAGATAATTTAGGAATACATTATATTTTAAGTGTTAATATTGCTTTTATTATTGCATTCGGTGTTAGTTTTTCTCTGCAAAAATATTGGACATTCAAAGATGCTGATCACGGGAAAACACATCATCAAGCTCTAATGTATTTAATTGTTTCGATTATAAATGTTTTTATAAATACAACTATAATTCATTTATTATTATCTTCTAATATAGTTAATGGATTTTTGTTTCTAAAACCAGTAGTAATAGCTCAAATTATCTCTGGAATAATAGTCGCTATTGAATCTTTTTTCATATATAGATTATTTATATTTAAGAGAAATGATTCATCTGTAAACACAATAGATTTTAAATATAATTTAAGAAAAATATTTATAATAATATTATTTACTATAGGTATTATTTTCTTATTATATTTTTCTCTTTCTAATCTTACAGAATCACCACCGACATGGATGGATGAGGGTATTATCATTCAAACAGCTAGGAATCTTTCTGTTTCAGGATATTCTGGTATTCGTATAGATCCACAGACTATTGTATCTTCTGGCTATGTAACCACTAGTTATCCAGTAACCTTACCCATAGCTATATCTTTTGATTTATTTGCTAATGATTTATTTCACGCCCGTATTGTTATGGTCATTTTTATAATTTTATTAATCATTTTTTCTTTATTATGGTTTAGGAAAAGTATTTCAAATAATATTTGGATTTCTATTATCACTTTGTTTTTAATAATAACTTTTCCACCACTCTATGGTCATGGAAAGAATGTATTAGGTGAAATTCCAGGATTATTTTTCTTATTTTTATCTATGTTGAGTTTAGAATTTACTTATAGAATATATATTGATCCCGTATCTACAAATAAAAGAAAGATATTCAATACAATTATAACTTCTTTATTGATAGGGATTGTTGTAGTTACAAAACCTATTTTTATATTGATTCTGCCGGCTTTCTTTATTGTCTTAATATATTATCTTTATAAAAATAAAATATTTATTTTAAATAATAAAAAAATCTTTATTATTAATTTTCTTTTTGGTTTAATTGCTTTTATTATCCCTATATTTTTATGGATTATATTCCAATTCCATGGTGAATCATTGGGATATATATTATCTATCTATGCTAATCCTCATAGTACAGATCTGACAAAATCTATTATCCTTAATATGAAAAGATTTATAACAGAAGTTCAACCTATTTATACTCTTATACTTACTCTTGTCTGGACCTTGGTCTTATATATAAGAATAAAGAGGAAAGATAATATAAAATTATCTGAAATTATTCTATTTATTTTTAATATACTAATAATTTTAGCTTATCTTCGCACAGTTGGTTATTATAGGTATTTCTTTTTGGGAGAATTTATTACAATTATTATGCTTCCATATAATTTGTATTATTTATCTACAAATATATTAAATAATAATAAAGCCAAAATATTGTCTTTAGTAATAGTTATTATTTTAATAATTATGCAATTCTATCAATTAGTTTTTGGTAGCTGGATATCTCATTATAAAAATAGTGATCAAAGTAAATCACTTGAGAATTTTATAAGAGAAATACCTTCAAATAAAGAAATATTTGTTTACCAAGCTCCAGAACTTGTAACATTTATAAAGAGTGAAAATTATTCACAATTTATGGATATTACAGAGACCATAAAAGTTGGAGAAAAGTCGTTGAATAGAATAACTAATAAACTATCAGATATTATTGCTATAAATTCTAATCCTGATTATATAAAATCAATAAATGAATTGAGCCATAATGGCTATGTTTTGTATAATTCTATTGGTAAATATCAATTCTTAAAGAAGAAATAGCTTGCTTTCGATAAATAAGTTATACTCTAAATATCTATGAAAAATATTGTTATTATACCGACATATAATGAAAAAGATACCGTCGAGATTATAGTCAGAAAAGTTTTTGAACATAATCCAGATATAAATATTTTGATTGTTGATGATAATTCTCCAGATGGAACACAGAAAATAGTAGAGAGACTAATGAATGAATTCCCTAATCTCTCAATTATGAGAAGAAAGGGAAAAGAAGGACTAGGTAAGGCCTATACATCTGCATTTATAGAAGTATTAAAGAATCCTGAAGTTTCTACTGTTATTACAATGGATGCGGATTTTTCTCATGATCCGAAATATATACCTATTATGCTTCAAAAAAGAGATAAATATGATTTTATAGTTGGTTCTAGATATATAAGAGGTGGTGGAACAGAGGGTTGGGAATTATGGAGGAGACTATTGAGTTTCTTCGGTAATATGTATACTCGTACTATAACTCGCATACCTTTAAATGATATAACGGCAGGTTTTGGTACTATTTCTACTGATAAATTGAGACGTATTGATCTCGATAGTATTGGAAGTTCTGGTTATGCTTTTCTTATAGAATTGAAATATTGTTTATATAAATCTGGAGCGAAAATGACTGAAATTCCAATTATTTTTAAAAATAGAATTGGAGGCGAATCAAAGATATCAAATCATATAATAGGTGAAGGTATAAAAGCTCCTTGGAGACTTATCTTTCGTAAACCTATAAAAGATATATATTGTCTCATATGTGATAAGAAAACTATTCATAAAAAATATTCTAATAAGAATGGTCATGATATATATAAATGCAAAGAATGTGGAATATTGAAAATACATCCATTACCTAAAGATAATAAAGATATTTACAATAAGGATTATTTTTCCGGAGCTTCGCATGGTTTCGGTTATGTTGATTATGATAAGGATAAAGAAGCTATGAAGAATGTCTTTGTCGGTTATATGAATAGAATAGAGGGTATTTTGAATAAGAAAAATAATAAAAGTCTATTGGATATAGGTGCCGCTACTGGATATTTTATGAAGATTGCAAAAGATTTTGATTATGAAGTCTATGGAATAGAAGTTTCATCTGATGCTTCAAGAAAGGGTATTGAAAAAGGTTTAAATATATTTAATGGAACTATAGAAGATTTTGATAATAAAAATAAAAAATTTGATATTATCACTATGCTTGATGTGATAGAGCATGTAGATGATCCTAGAATACTTATAAATAAATCAAAGAAAATGTTAACAAAGAATGGTCTTGTTGTAATAAATACACCCGATTCCGGAAGTCTTTATGCTCGTATTCTAGGTAAAAAATGGCATCTTATTGTTCCACCAGAACATATTCATTATTTTAATAGAGATACAATATCTAAACTCCTAGATAAAGAAGGTCTTGAGGTTATTGTTTCAACTACAATAGGAAAGAAATTCACATTAGAATATGTATTTCTCACTCTTGGTAAATGGTTGAAATTTAGATTTTTCTTTAATATTGCTTCATTTATGAATAAGAATCCTAAACTAGGTCATTTATCCATACCTATAAATCTAAGAGATAATATGTTTATTATAGCCAAATTGAAATAAATCTATAATATAATCAAATTATGTTAAAAGTTTATTACGGTAAATTATACAAAGATAAAAGATATTTAGAGATATTAAATCCAAATCTTGGCTTTAGAGAAAGAAATAATGTATTTGGTGATAAGGATATCTTTGATGATTTTAATAAATCTGTATTAGAAATAGTCGATAATCCAGAATTATGTGACTTTATTATTATTCCTCATAATTATTATTATATAGATAAAGTAGATGATTATATAAAAGAATTTGTAGATTTATCTAATAAGTTTAATAAAAAAATTATTATATTTTCAACTAATGATTCTACTTCTTATATAAATATTCCGAATAGTATTATATTCAGAATGTCTCAATATTTATCTCGTAAAAAAGATAATGAAATAATAATGCCTGCTTATTCTACTGATCTGTCTTATGGTAATGAGATTATGTATAGAGAAAAGAGAAAAATACCCATTATCGGCTTTTGTGGTTGGGCTAGTGTTAATGGTCTTTTTAATAAAATTATTTTTTGGTTTAAAAATACTTTTATATTAAAAGGTACTCATCGATTGGGTCTTTATTTTAGAATTAAAATGATTAAACTTTTAAATAAATCCAAATTAGTAAAAAATAACTTTATTATTAGATCATCATATAGCGCTAATAAAAATACTATAAGCATAGATCCTATTAAGGCTAGACATGAATATATAGAGAATATAAAAGATAGTGATTTTGTATTAGCCCCTAAGGGAGATGGTAATTTCTCTGTTAGATTTTATGAAATATTAAGTCTAGGTAGAATACCAATACTTATAGATACAGATTGTCCATTACCTTTGGATAAAGATATTGATTATTCAAAGTTTATTATAAAAGTTTCATATAAAGATATAAAAAATATAGACAAAATAATTTCTGATTTTTATGATAAGATTTCAAATGAGGAATGGATTAATATGCAAAGACGTGCTAGGGAAGCTTTTGAAAAATACCTAAGAATTGATTCATTTTTCAGATTTATCTTTACGAAAGATAATATAATAAAATATACTTCAAAATAATGAAAATCTGCTATATAGCTAATATAAGAATACCCACAGAGAAAGCTCATGGAATACAGATAATGAAAATGTGTGAGGCTTTTGCATCTTTGGGACATGAGGTCACTCTGATAGTTTCAAAAAGAAAGAGTAAAATAAAAGATAATCCATATGAATTTTATTCTATAAAGAATAATTTTAAGATAATAGAAATACCGACTATAAATATTTTTCATAATTTATTGGCTTTGGGTAGAATAGGGTTTCTTATGCAATCTTGGATTTTTGCTGAGAAGGTATCAATAGAAATGAGGAAAATAAAGCCAGATATTGTTTATTCTAGAGATGAAATAATTCTCTTTAATATGATTTTAATTCATCCAAATCTAGTTTATGAAGCTCATCAAGGTAATAATAATTTTATAATTAGAAATTTATTAAAGAAGGCGAAATTGGTATCAATAAGCAAAGGTCTTTCTGATCTGTATTCAAAGTATTTAAAAGATAAAGATAAATCCCTTATTTCTCCAGATGCTGTAGATATAAAAGAGTTTTCTATTAATAAAAGTAAATCAATATGTAGAGATATATTGAATTTACCAAAAGATAAAAAAATAGCTTTATATTCTGGTCATTTATATGATTGGAAAGGTGCGGATACTCTCGCCAATACAGCTATGAAATATTTTGATAAAGATGAATGTGCTGTATTTGTGGGCGGTACAGAACAAGATGTGTCTTTATTTAAAGATAAGTATAGAGAAGGTATTCAGAATAATACTATTATAATAATAGGTAATAGAAAACATAGTGAAATACCACTATTCCTTAAATCTGCTGATGTACTAGTATTGCCTAATAGTGATAAAGAAATTATTTCTAGACTTTATACTTCACCATTGAAATTATTCGAATACATGGCAAGTGACAGACCTATAGTAGCTTCAGATTTACCTTCATTAAGAGAAATATTGAATGAAAATAATTCTGTATTTTTCAAATCTAATGATATAGAAAGTCTTTCTAAATCTATTCATATATTATTTAATAATGAAGAATTGTCTCATAGAATTAGTGGTGAAGCATTAAAAAAAGTATCGAGTCTGACTTGGGAAAATAGAGCGAAAGGCATAGCTGATTTTATAAAACCATTATCATGAAAATAATATTTTTCGGTTCAGATTATATACCAACAAATGGAGGTATAGCCACATATACAAGAGAATGGCTCAATGCTTTTTCTCTAGAAGATATAAACGGTAAAGTAAAGATTTTTGGCAACAAGAATCCAAGAAAAGAAAAAATAAATAATTTATCTTTAGAGACTTTAAGGTCTGTTAACTTTTTCTATGTTGGATTCATTATCTTTATGGATTTTGTGAAGAATTTGAATGCTGATTATTTCTATGCTATGAATCTATTTCCTATTGGATTTTGGACAGTATTCTGGTCAAAGATTTTCTTTAAAAAATCAGTTATAACATTTTATGGTGCAGATGCTTGTGATACTCGTACTACTAGAAAAGTGGTATTACTTCAATCTTTCAGTATAAAAAGAGCCACAATAGCTATAACTATAAGTGAATTTACAAAAAACAAAGTAATACAGAGATATAATTTATCTAATAAAAATAATATAAAAGTAATATATCCTATACTTCCTAGATTGGATATGGTTCATAATATAGACTATAAAAAAGTAGAAGAAGAAAAGAGAAGATTGAATATAGATAATGATGATTTTGTAATAGTTACGGTATGTAGATTGGTTAAAAGAAAAGGAGTGGAATATCTTATAGAAGCCATTTCTTTAATAAAGGATAAGAATATTAAATTGATTGTAGTTGGTGATGGTCCAGAGAGAAAAAATCTAGAATTAATAAAAGATAAATATGATTTAAAAGACAGAGTTATCTTTGTAGGAAAAGTTCCTGATCTGTCTATATATTATTCCATAGCAAAAGTCGGTTCTTTGGTATCATATACTATAGAGAATGAAGGTGATTTCGAAGGTTTGGGTTTGGTTTTATTGGAAGCTCAATTGTATGGTCTGCCAGTTATAGGTACAAGAAGTGGTGGTATACCTGAAGCGATAGAAGATGGTAAAACTGGTTTCGTTGTCGACGAGAGAAATGCTAATGCAATATCAGATTCCATACTAAAATTAAAGAATGATAATTCTCTTTATAATAAAATGAAATCTAATACAAAAGTTTTTCTACAAAATAGATTTGGACATGAAAATACTGTTAGAAAGACTATATTATCTATATTAAAAAAATGAAAAAAATAGCAGTTATAACACCAATAGCTAAAAGTGATTATTTAGCAAATACCATATTAGATGGTTTGATAATATTAGAAAATGAATCTTATCTTGATTTTAGAGTTACAGATAATTATCCAACACCTTTTAATATTGGAAAATATATATTAGGGAATAATGAATTTATAGAATATGCAAAAGATTCAGATATTATTATTCTAGCTTGGGGTAAAAATAGTACTAATTTTGATTTGGCAGAAAAGATAAATAGATGGGATAAGACTATTTTCATAGATGGTTCTGAAACAGGAAAGAATAATAGATTTGATCAAGTTATACAGAATAAAATAATAGAGGGTAAATATGATGGTATAGGCGCAATAAATAAAGATATGTTGGATAAATGCAAATCATATTTTAGAAGAGAGAAACCATATATAAATGGAATAAAACCATTACCATTCGGTATTGAGTCTCGATATACAAAATTTTTTAATAAGAATATAAAAAAAGATATTGATTTTACTTGTATCTTCGGTCAAGAAGATTATCCTAAAATGAGAAAGGAGGCTAGGATTATGCTAGAAAAATTTTGTAAGAAAAATGGTTTTACTTGTATGGCAAAAAGAACCAATGGTTTTAATTTTGATGATTCGACAAAGATTGCGGGTAGAGATGAATTCTATAATATTCTAGCAAGAACAAAAATAGGTATATCTATAGGTGGTGGTGGATTCGATACGGCTAGATTCTGGGAAGTATTGGGTAATAATTGTATTTTACTTACGGAAAAGATAGATATAAAAGCTCCAGAAGGTAAGAATTTTGATTATAGTAGAATATATGAATTTAATGATTTAGAAGGATTTGAAAAAAGATTAATAGAATTAGGAGATTATATAAGAAAATCATATAATCAAGATTCTATGATTATAGAATATGAAAAGATTTTAATGGATCATAATACTAGATCTAGAGTTATGAGTATAATAGAATAGATTTATGAAACCAGAATGTATTATATGTAATATAAAGTCAGAATTTCTAATGAAGAAAGATGGTTTTGATTTGTATAAATGTAATTCATGTTCATTGGTATTCGTATATCCACAACCAAAGCCTGAATTCTTGAAAGATGAAGTGTATTCTTATGAATCAGGTTATCAAAGTAATAAAAAGGGTAATTATGGAGAATATCCAGATAGAAAAACAGAAAGAATTATAGAAATAATAAAAAATAAATTTGATTCAGGTAAATTATTGGATGTTGGATGTTCTAGTGGTGAGTTTATGTATTTTGCTAGAAAAAGAGGTTTTGATACTTATGGTATTGAACTTAATCGTAGGACAGCAGAAATAGCCAAATCTAATAATCCAAATGTTTATAATGGTTTCTTGCATGATATTAAATTCGATAATGAATTTTTCGATATTATATTTCTTGGAGATATAATAGAACATGTTAATTCTCCTCATGATTTTATAAATGAATGTAAAAGAATTCTAAAGAAAAATGGTCTTATTGTTATATCAACACCTAATCTTGATTGTATATGGTCAAAATCGACATTTATTTTATATAGATTATTCAATATACCTTGGTCATCTGTAACTCCTCCTTATCATCTTTTCCAATTTTCCATAGCCAATCTCGATCTTTTTATGGAGCATAAAGGCTTCGACAATATAAAAGAGATTTTCTTGAAGCCACCTAGACTCGCTTATGAATTAGGTTCTTTACATTTATTGAAAAGATATAAGAAAAATAAAAATATTAAGGATTTGCTTTTTATGATATTTTCTTTTTCAATTTATACTTTATTATATGGTTTTGATAAATTAATCAAACCATTAAACAGACTTTTCAATGAAAAAGATTTCTCTATGATTGTCTTTTATTTAAAGAGATAATGTTTAGATTATCTCTTTAGATTTTTATACTAGATAATTTATCCGCTAGTCTTATCGCTAAAGCACATATTGTATATGTTGGATTTGCACATCCTGCAGTAGGGAATACTGAACTACTACATATATATAGATTTTCTATAGAATGGACTTTCAAGTCTCTGTCTACTACAGATTTTTTATTATCATTTCCCATTATAGTACCACCCAGATGATGACTAGCTTCTGATATTATAGGCCATTTATTTTTATCTAAATTACTTTGGAATATTCCTATATTATTTTTTTCTATTTCTTCTTTGAATATTTCATGAAGTTTCATAAGTGAATATTTATCTATATCTGAAATATTAAGTATTATTTTAGGCAATCTATTACCATTTATATCCAATTTATCACTGAGTATTATTCTGTTTTCTGCTCTAGGTTCCATATCCATGAAATTTCTTATTCTTATTGTTTTTATTAACAATTTTTTATTATGTAATAATCTATGTAATGTATATGATAATACTTTTCTTATATCTTTTATCATATTGTATATAGCGATATTCCATTTAAAATTATTTATTTTTTTGTTTTGAGGTTTTCTATCATCACCCGTTTCATTCCAATCTCTCAAGCGTATTATATTTTTCTGTTTTTTCTTCCACCAATCAAGAAATATTTTCATTTTTTTTGTTATTGTGATGAGATCAGCCACACCCCTACTATCTGTCCAAGGGAATATTGGTTCAAATCTCATATAACTATTCATTATATTCAATTTTTTCTGTAGATTTTCATTTATTCTAAATCCTGAATATTTTGCAAATCCTTTATTCAGATAGCCGAATAGATAATCAGCATTTTCTATTGGTTTATTTAGTATTAATATTCCATGATTGTCTTTAGGATGATTCATTATGTATTTACCTACTTGATCATGTTCATTTCCTATATTACTTGATAATAATAATCTACTACTTTCTATACCCCCTACAGCTAATACAAAGATTTTTGCATTTACTTTGTATTTATTATTTTTTGAATCAGTAATTTCCAGATTATCTATACTCTGATTATCTTTCTTGTTTATTTTTATAACTGTAGCATCTAGATATAGATCTATATTATCTTTATTAAAAATTCCTTTTAATCTATTAGCGAAATTCCATGGAGGATCTAGAGCAATAAATATTTTCTCTTCTAATTTATCTGATTCTAATTTTAATTCAGATTTATTTTTTATTTCATCTGTATTTGATTTATTAAAATCTTCGAATTTAGGAAAACCGTATTTATTGGTTTTTATATAATACTTTTCCAAGTCCTCTATTTTTATTGGCCATTTTTCAAAATCCACTTTATCCATAGGAGATGATAGACCTGACCAAGTTGTAGATGTACCACCGAAAACTCTTTCTCTAGAGGAATTTCTGATTTTTATTAAACCATCACTTTCTGTCTCTCTTAGTGAATCAGCATAATCATTCTTTTCTAGAGTTCCAGATTCTAATACGCAAATCTTTTTATTTGTATTTGATAATTCACTACATAATGTCATACCAGCCGGTCCTGTACCGACAATACAAATATCATATATTAAGTCTTTATTGTTTAGAGAAGCTAATTCCTCTATGTTTCTTATAGCCATATAGTGATTCTATCATGTTTTTGAAATAGTATTTATACCTGTTATAATGCTTGTATGATAAGCAAAATAACTAGGAAAAGACTAGATGAATTCTTGAGAAAGCATGCCACAGACGATAAAATAGTCGATATAGGGTCTGGAAATTCTTCATATCATAGATTCTTCCCAAACCGTATTTCTGTGGATATGGATCCGAATAGAAAGCCGGATATTATAGCTGATGCTCATAATCTTCCATTTAAAGATGGTGAAGTAGATTCTATTTTATCTACTGATGTATTTGAACATCTCAAAGATCCAGTAAAAGCAACTTCTGAAATGAAAAGAGTATTGAAAAAGGGTGGTAAGGTGATCTTTTGTACTAGATTTATTTTTCCAATTCATGATTCGCCTAATGATTTTTGGAGATTTACAAAATATGGATTAATGGAGCTTTTTAAAGATTTTGAAATATTGGAATTAGAAACCGAAACCACGGATTTCTCTACAATATCTGTACTTCTACAGAGAATAGGTTATCAAACTAGATTAAAAATAAATAAGATCTCAAAATTTGTACTTTTCTTATTTGCTAATATATTGAGTCATTTCAATTGGTTTATAAAAGAAGAATATGGTGATATAGCAAGGAAAAATAAAGAATCAGGAATACTTGTGAGTGGATATTATATGGTTTTAAAAAAGAAATGAAAATACTTCTCATCGCATCTACCAATAATATTCAAAGTGGTACGGGTAATCTTACCCATGAATTATGTAGTTTTCTTAAAGATAAGGCAGATATAACATTATTACTTCCTATTGATGAGAAACATTATGAATATACTTCATATAAGGTAGAATATATTCTACCTAAATATATTTTTGATTTAAGAAATATAGAAGCATTTAATTATCTATTTTTTAAATATAAGACTGATGCAGATATAGTACATTCTATTTTCGAATTTCCTTATGCTTTGATAGCTGATAATATTTCTAGATATAATAATATACCTCTTATAATAGGACTTGCTGGTACCTATGCTGTAAAACCATTATTTGAATTTCCTAGTTCTTTTTTTCTTAAAAGAGCTTACAATCATGCAACATCGATGATATCTATAAGTAAATTTACCGCTGATTCTGTTATTAAATATTCAGGTACAAAGACTCCTATAAATATAATACATTGCGCTACTAATTTTGATAGATTTTCTGATACATATCAAACAGCTGATATAAAAGAAAAATATAAAAATAAGAAATTATTAATGACTGTAGGTGCTATTAAGCCTAGAAAGGGGCATGATATTGTTTTGAATGCCTTATCTAAATTAATAAAAGAGAGAAATGATTTCCATTATCTTATAGTCGGTAATAATGAGAAGAGGAATGATTATGTGAATAGATTAGACAGTATTATAAGTGATAATGGACTAACTGATAATGTTACATTTACGGGTTCAATATCTGATGATGATATGCCTAGGTATTTCTCTGCTATAGATATTTATATTCATACTCCTGTAATGATTAATTGGAATTTCGAAGGTTTCGGCATAGTATATCTAGAAGCTGGAGCTTCGCGTAAACCAGTTATAGCTTCTAATTCTGGTGGTACTTTAGATGCTGTTATACCAGATAAAACAGGTTTAGTTGTAAAAGAAGGTGATATAGATGAAACATATAATGCTATTAAGAGATTATTAGATAATAAAAATCTAAGAGAATCTCTAGGTCAATCAGGTTTTCTTTATGCTAAAGAACATACTTGGGATAATATTGGCAATAAATTTATAAAACAATATGAGAATGTATTGAATAAGAAGTCTAAAGATAAAATATAAGAATTAAATGAATAGAAAAAATATATTAATAATCACAGATGATATATCTCAGAGAGGTGGTGGCGCCGCTGTTATTACCAATATTCATGCAATAGGTTTGTCTAAAATAGGTTATAAGGTAACTGTAGTAACTACTGTTGATAAAAGAGAATTAGTAGGTGAATCTATAGAAAACGGTATTCGTATAATAAGATTATATTCAAATTATAATCCTAGATACAGATCATATCTATCTTTATATAATCCTTTTATTATATATAAAATAAAAGCTATTTTAAAAAATGAGACTTTTGATATAGTACATTTCCATAATATTCATTATCATATATCTTATTACTCTATTTCTTTAGCTAAGAAATATTCTAAATCTGTTTTTGTAACAATTCATGATTCAATGTCTTTTCATTATAGTAAATTATTTCCTGATGACGTAAATTCTTCTGATTGTAATGTTATAAATTACAAAATATCGCCAATTAAACAATTAAAAGATTTTAAATCAAGATATAATCCTTTTAGAAATATAATAATAAAATCTTATCTTAAGAAAGCTAATAAGATTTTTTCTGTAAGTAATGCCTTGAAGAATGCCCTGAATGATAATGGTATAGATAATATAGAAGTCATAAATAATGGTATAGATATAAATAAATGGGAAATAGATATCAAAGAGGCTGATAATTTTATAAATAAATTTAATCTTAATGGTAAAAGAGTAATATTTTTCGGTGGCAGATTAAGTAGTGCAAAAGGCGGTGAAATCATACTAGACATAATTGTTAATTTAATAAAAGATTATCCGGATATAATCTTGCTTATTGTAGGTAATAAAGATGAATATGCTAATAAAATGCTTTTTAAAGCTGTTAAAATGCGTATAGACAAGAATATAGTATTTACTGGTTGGTTAGACAATAAATATATTAAATATGCTTATAATGCTTGTTTTATAACTCTAGTGCCTTCTTTATGCTTTGATTGGTTTCCTACTAATATATTAGAATCAATGATATGTAGGAGACCTGTAATAGGGAATTGCTTTGGCGGTGCAAAGGAAATAATAGAAGATAATAAAAATGGTTTTATATTGAATCCTAATAATAAATCAGATCTTGAAAATAAAATAAGATTTTTAATTGAAAATGATTCAACTCTTAGAGATTTTGGTAATCATTCTTATGATAGAATAATTAATAATTTTACTATAGATAAATATATACAGAAATTAGATAGTTGGTATCATTTATAGAATATATGAATATAAATTTTTTCGATACATCGTTTTATGATAAAGAAAGTGGAAATTATTCAGAGAAAAGGTATTTGACCGTACCTAATACTTATAATAAATTCTTTTTTCAGAGAAGATTAAAATTATTAATAAATAAAATAGATAAATATATAAATAACAAGAGTGATCTTGTTATTATCGAAGATGGATGTGCGGATGGATTCGTTATTAGAACCTTAGTATCTAAATTTAAGAAGAATATATCTAAAGCTATTGGTGTTGATATATCTCCATTAATGATAGATAAAGCCAAGAAATCAGAATTAGAAAATCTATTATCTTTTTCTGTTAAAGATGAATTAAATAAAGATATAAAAGCTAATATACTTTTAGCTATAGGTTTTGTTAGTCCTGGAATATTCGAAGAAGAATTTGATTTTATAAAGTCACATACTGATAATAATAGTTTGATTATATTATCTCTAGTATCTAATAATTCTCTATTTGCCAAATTAAAATTAAAGAATATGGAAATCCTGAAAGATTATTGGGATTATAAGAGCTATGAAAATCTTTTAAAGAATGATTTTGAAATACTAGATTCAATCAGTTATGGTTTATTTGTACCGAAATTATGGTCATTACCTAGAATAGCTATGTTATTGCAACCCATATTTGAAATAATTTTCGGAATATTTCCCAATCTATTTCATGAAAGATTTTATTTTCTCAAAAAGAGAAGGTAAATAATGTTTCATATAAGATTTTAATACATTTCTAATATTGGTATTAACCCCATATACTCTTTTATATGTATATTTATCTGCGATTCTATTCTCTTTAATTATATTGGGATGTGTGAGAGGGAATATTAATGCTGATGTCTTTATATGAGTTAGATTATTGGATTTATGTGTTGCTGTTGATGCATCACTACCTGTATTTTCTATTAGATTCACTTTTGGCATTATGCATAATCCATTTTCTTTGAAACATGTATATGTCCAAGCTATATCCCAAGTATCAAATTCGTTTCTATGCATCTTTTCGAAAAAATATTTCCAATATTGATATATATATTTATTAGGGAAATGTTTTATAAAATCCTTTTTATCTTTTATTTTTTCCCAAGTGATCATATTAGAATCATATTTATTCCAAGCTTTTTTCCATGTAGCCCAGCCCCATATCTGAGCTATATTTGAAAAATAATAGCTATCTCCTTTGATTGAGTTTATAAATTCTTTATTATTATCTTGGAAATTACTACCACCTATATGCATTATATTCTCATTGTCTTTATATTTCTCTAACATTTCTTCAGAAAATCTAAAGAAATCTTGATTAGGCAAACAGTCATCTTCTAATATAATAGCTCGGTCTATTTTCTCAAAAGCCCAATTAATACCTGATATTACTCTTTCTCTACATCCTAGATTTATATCTGAATAATTTCTATAAATTTCACATTCCCAGTCTATTTTATCTACGATTTTTCTTGTCTCAGATGACAGTATTTTCTCTTCCTCGTTTCTAGGTCCATCAGCTACTATAAAGAGTTTACTGGGTTTTATCTTTCTTATTTCCTCAAATACCAAAGAAGTTTCTTTTTTTCTTTTGAATATTAAAAATATAATAGGGGTATTAAATTTATTCATATATTTATATTTCTAAATAGTATCTATTTGTTTTTATTATACCCATTTAATTATTTTATGATATTTACCAATAAAATAATTTTTAATAAATGAATTTCTTTTTCCTTTATATTTATCAATTATATTTTTCCTATTATTTTTATCTAGATTATTAATCTTTATGAAGTTCTCCGTTATCTTTTTTAGAATTTTAATAGATTTTATTAATATATCAATGGTTATTTTATCACTAGGTGTTTTTATTATTAAGACATCTTTGAGATAATCAAAGGTATTTCTATCCATTATTATATACTTGTTAATATTTCTAAAAGCTACATTTAAAGCATTTTCATGCACTATTTGTTGTGTATTCGTACTGCCAGTAATAGATTCGTTATGTATTCTATATTTGAATAATACTCTTTGTATATTACTACACATCAATTCTTTATTTGGTCTAGAATACATATCATAATCTTCTGAATGAGTGGCTTTCTTATCATAGCCTCCATTTTTTATTACAATATCTGTTTTGAAAAATATTGAACTATGGAACATCACATTATTAAATATTAATTCATAACGTATAATCCATGGATTTTCTGGACTTCTAGACGTCTTTATATAATCACCATTTTTATTTATGCATTCTGTCCAACCGCCAACTAGATCTATTTCTTTATTTTTTTCCATAAAATCAAACTGTATCTGTAGTCTGTCTGGTAGGGAAATATCATCTTGATCCATTCGGGCTGTATATTTTCCACGACATTTTGATAAGCCTATATTGAGACTTTCTATGAGTCCTTTATTTACTTTATTATCTATAATGATGATTCTCGGATCAGAATAAGATTTCAATATTTCTAGACTATTATCTTTAGAACCATCGTTTACTATTATCAGTTCAAAATTAGTAAAAGTTTGAGAAAGTATACTATCTATAGATTCTTTCAAATATTTATCACCATTGTATACAGGCATTAATACACTTATTTCTGGTTCTATATCGATTATCCTTATATTTTTATCCATTGTTTAGGTAATATATCTTTTGTGTCTATTGAATCATTATTAAACCATTTTTTAGGGGCAATTACTATTTTATTTTTATTATTATTTAACCATGCTCCCCACCAACTAAAAGTACTATTGGCTATAATATTATTCTTACAATATGACATAAGAATAATCTCTTCATAAGGTTTATTTTCTTCATTACTTATAAATATATTAGGTTCAGGAAATTTTATATGATTTTTTGCCCATGGTATATCATCTGTAAAGATAAAGAAAAATGGAGAATCTATATTTAATTTAATTTCTTCTATTGCTTTATAGTAATATTCAGGTGAGCATGTACCATGGAAAGAACTTCTTTTGCCTCTTACATAATCACCACCTCTCATATGAATACTTACTGAATTTGTAGATTTTATTTTATTTATCAAATCCTCCTTATCTTTTATTGGTTCTTTTATTGAATAATCTTCTGATATTATATTCTTTATATTTTCAAAATATTTTTCACTTTGAAAATCTCCCTGAATATAATTTTTCTTATTAAATATTTTTGTTAAGAAGATTTCTAATTTTGTTGCTATTCTACTTTTTATATTATATTTATCCAAAAGATATTGACGATCTATTCTTCCTTTATACCAACTAGCATCTATTAATAGGGGGGTTTTATTTTTTATGGAAATAGCTCTACCGTTTGCATATTGGAAAAGCTGATTACCTAATCCACCAGTTAATTTCACTATTAACATATTATTTAGTCGATATATTTATCCTTATTATTTTTATAATAATTGAACATTTCTTTTAAACCATTTTTTAATTCCGTTTTAGGTTTCCAACCTGTGTCTTTATAGATTTTTTTAATACTAGTCTCTATTTTATCTGCTGTTTCGTCTTTTTCATAATTATCTGGCCATGGTATATATTCAACTTTGCCATTTCCTACTAATTTGACAATATTTTCTACCATTTTTCTAAATTCTATAGATTTACCAGATCCGCAATTATATATTTGACCATTTGTTTTCTCTGATATTCCAGCATAAAGAAATGCATCTACTAAATCATCTATGTATATATAATCTCTTTTCTGAGTACCTTTACCAAAAATACTTATAGTTTTACCTTCCATAGCTAATCTCATAAACCATCCAGGTATAGAATATTTACTATGCTTTATTTGCTGTCTTTTTCCGTATGGATTAGTAATTCTTAATACTGTTGTTTTTAGATTATGATTTTTATAATAGAAATAACAATACTTTTCAGCTGTTAATTTGTGTATACCATAAAGACTTAATGGATTTGTTGGATGTTCTTCTGTTATAGGATTCTCTATTATTTTACCTAATGCAAGTCTAGAACTAGAAAATACTATTTTTACATTCTTATTTAGCTTTCTACAACTTTCAAGTATTGTTAAATGTCCCTTGCAGTTTATATCTAGATCTTCAAAGGGGATATTTATACTATCTATATAACTTACTTGAGCTGCAAGATTAAATATAATATCTTTGTCTATTACTATTTTATCTATTAATTGCCAGTCTCTTATATCTCCTATAATAACTTTTATTTTATCTTTTATATCTTTAATATTGAAATCATTTCCACCATAAAGAGGTGCTAGATTATCTATTACAGTAACTTCAGCGCCCAGTTCTACAAGTTTATGTGCCAAATTGCTACCTATAAAACCTAATCCACCAGTTATTAATACTTTTTTACCTTTATAATTATTTAGATCTGAATTTGCCTTTATTACTTTTTTCATAATGGTTTATATATTTTATCTTTTTCTGATATTACGGGATCTTTTATAGGCCAATCTATGTTTAATTTCTTATCATTCCACAATATTCCTCTTTCATGTTCTTTTGAATATTCTGAAGTGCATTTATATACTATTTCTGCTTCATCACTCAATACACAGAATCCATGTGCAAATCCTTCTGGTATGTATAATTCTAATCTATTTTCACTTGAAAGTATTACCTTAACAAATGAATATCTTGTCGGTGAATTTTCTCTTATATCAAGAGCTATGTCAAGTATCTCTCCTTTTACGCATCTTACTAATTTTCCTTGTGCTTTTGGAGCTATCTGATAATGCATACCTCTAATAACACCTTTAATTGAATAAGAGTGATTTTCTTGTACAAATTCAGGTATATTATTCTCTTTAAAAATACTCGATTTATATGTTTCCATAAAGAAACCACGCTCATCTTTCATCACTGTAGGCTCTATAAGGATAATATCTGGAATATTTAATTTTTTGAAGGAAAATGGCATATCTATTTAAAGAGTTTACTATACTTTTCTTTATTTTCTAATAAATACACAGGTAGGTTTTTTTCGCTTATTGTGAATTTGAATTTTCTTCCCATATAATCCTTATTTTCATTCAATCTTTTTTCTAGATTTTTTCTTACATCTTCTGTATTATAACTATCTTCCGTATAAGAAGCATTTAATTTTTTCTTTATTTGTTCTAATCCACCAATATTAGTGAAATGCCAACCACCATTGTCTAAATATTTTAAATTATGAGTTCTGAGATGATTTAAGCAATTATTTTTTATATTTTTATATTTTGTAACTATTGTTCCAGCAAATTCTTCATTTGAATGATTGTTGAAATAGTATGAATATACTTCTAATCTCAATTTAAATATATCATTATCTAATAGGTGATAATCTTTATTATAATTCCATATCTCATCTACATCTCCTACAAAACATACATCCTCATCATTTAATCCTATAAGTGCTTTTTTTATACTTTCTTTTTGATAAAATTCTCTATGCCAATGTATTGGTCCATCTTTAGGTACATTAGGACTTTTATTTGCTAATTCGCATATATTTTTATCATTTGGATAATCATCTACTATATAATGTATTATTTTATGATTCCATTTAGAAAATCTCTCTTTGTTTTCTTTATAATAAAGAGGCTTTGATTGACCTGTAAATGTTTCTGTTGCTTCTACTATTACGAAATAATCTACAAATTTATCTAAGATATTCAATCTTATTTCTAACATATCTAATTCATTGAAAAATGAAAATATATCGTATGTTTTATTCATTTTATTATTTTATTTATTATTCTTCTATATAAATTATATAATTTCATTTTACTTGAATAAATATATTTTTTATCATCAGTATAAAGATCATTATCATCATAAATATTGTTTTTTGTAATATTTACACCTAATTTTTTCATAAGATAAACTAATGCCTCAGTTTTTTTATGATTATATTCTTTTGTTGAAAAGTTTAACCAATTACTGCCTGATTTATAATGTAATATAAAACAATCATTAAATTTTGATTCATAAGTCTTTATCAAATCTATATATATAGGCTTAGGGAAATTTAGATTATTATCTTTAATATATTTTTCGAATTCTATATAATTATTTTTCACTATTTCTCCATATTTTTCATTTTCTTTCTGATAAGGGAATAATCTATTTCTTGATAAATGTATATCATTTATATTAAATTCAATCAATTTATTATCTTTATCAATAGATAAAGATAATTGAGCATTACCATTTATACTACCTTTTATATTTTTAATATTATTATCACGATAATCTATATCATTTAATGTCCACATCTCCAGATTTAATATTCTTATCCTATTTTCATATTTTGATAGATAATAATGATTGAGTCCACCCACATCAACTCTATTCCCAAATATTATTCCTGTATCCCATTTTAATTCTATTGGATTGGGTAATGTATTCATATTAAATATCATAAAACCAGTCCATGGATACTTTATTTCAAAGTCTTTGCCACGATAGTTCGATATAAAAGCGAAATCATAATTTCTCATTAATTCTTCCACTGATGTATCTTTTATCAAGAACATATCTGAATCGATATACAATAAAATATCTTTTTCATATTTTAGATATTTATTCCAAATATAATTTAAACTATCAGCTACTATTAAACTAGCATCATTTTTATTATCTCTATAATGATTTACTTTTATATTTTCTATTTTCAATTTTCTACATATATTTTCAATTAACTCATATCTTTTTTTATTGTTAAATGAATTATTGTAGACAATAAATTCAAAGTCTTTATCTTTTAGAAACTTTTTAATCGATTCATATTGAATTTCTATAAAATCTGGTCTTATATTTGCGATCGTAAATATCTTTACTTTCATATATATTTTCTGATTTTATTATAGTAAAAATCTTTAATCTTTTTTTTAATTATTTTTGATTTACTTACTATTTTCCTTTTATCCAAATCTCCCTCCACGAATATTTCTTGATGTTTTGATTCATATTCTTCTTTTTCTTCAGAACATTGTTTTGCTGTATATATTTTACCTTCTCTGTCCATATATAAGAAGTCATTAGTTATGATATCTTCGGTAGACCAATAACCATCAGATTTATTATATGCCGCCCAATATTTTGGAGCTATTACTAATTTTTTCTTTGTATTTAAATATGCTGCCCACCAAGAGAAACTAGAATTAGGTATTATTAGATATTTTGCATTCATTAATATAGAAAAATCAATAGCAATATTTCCACCTTTATGATGAGATGCTCTTTTATTATCATGAGTATTAACTATAGAAGAACCTATTACTTCAATTCCTGATAATATTTTCTCTGCTTCCTCTTTTTCATCTGTTACGCAATAGAATTTAACCTCAGGATTTATATTTCTAATATAATCCATAGACATTTTGTAGTATTCTTTTGGTAAAAATACATCTCTAATTGATTTAAAATCACCACAACGTATGTGTATTACACAATTATTTTCTACTAATTTTTGTATTTTGTAATTATCTTTTATTTTTATCCATGATAGTATTTTATCTCGATACCCCTCTAGATATTTTGTTGATTGACAATTACCGTCGAATTTTGTATTTAATGGTAAATCAAATAATTTATAATCAGTTCTAGATATATCTATCTTAGTATCTAATAGATTTTCTCTGCGTTCTCTATAATAATTCTTAATTCCTTTCGGCAATCTATGAGGTGGTCCTCCCTCAGGGGAAAAACCACAAGATAAGGTCTGGCCAAAATCAATATCAATAAATTCTTCTCCTTTAAATTTTTCTTTTCCCAGAATAGAATATTCTATATTTTTTTTATCCGCTATAATTCTGGTTAAAACATAATTCCATAATTGATTTCCTAATCCTTGACCATTATATAATTCATTACAGATCATATGATTTAGATTTAGAATAGGGTATAGACGAAAGGTGCAAGTACAGAACCATGTGAGAGAAATATAAAAGCACTAAGAATGATCAAGAATATGGCTATTGGTATAAGCCACCACTTTTTTCTTGCTTTTAAGAAACTATATAATTCTTTTAATATGTTGATTTTATTCATAATTTATCAGCTATTATATATTAACTAAAACTGTTTTTCTAGTCGATTTTCACTGTCTTCATTGTCTTTTCTACATTCCCAATATGTATTAGATTTATTTTTCTTATTTTTGAATGATAAATCAGAGAATTTTTTATTAAATATTTTTGCAATAAGCGAAAGTGGTGTAACACATAGATAAAAGAATAAAATAAGAATCACATGTGTAATAATAAAACCTAATATTATTGCAGTACCCATCCATATTTTCTGAAATGGTTTAAGAATTTTAGGTACTATTAATCCAAATATTATAAGCAGTAAACCGAGAGATATTATATAAATATAATTTACATTATGCTTGTAATAGATATATACACCAAATAAAAATAGAATAGATCCAATTAACAAGCCAAAGTTTCTCAAATCTTTTTTATTGCTTTGTATTTTTTTGAATTCTTCGATCATAATTATTTTATTAATCTAATACAAATTCTCTTTTCCAATCGGAATCATTATCAATCTTTTCTTGTTTACTTTTATCTACAAGATAATTGCCCATTATAAGATAATCTATATTTGTTCTCATAAAACACATATAAGCATCTTTCGGTGTACACACTATGGGTTCACCTCGTACGTTAAAAGATGTATTTATTATAACTGGACAATTATATTTTCTATTGAAAGCTGATATCATTCTATAATAAAGAGGATTTGTTGAATCGTCCACTGTTTGTAGTCTAGCTGAATAATCTACATGTGTTATTGCTGGTATATCAGAACGTACAACATTCAGAAGATCAATACCAAAAAGTCTATTTTTATTTTCTACTGTTTTTTTACGGTGCTCTTTTCTAATATTAGCCACAATAAGCATATAAGGACTATTATAGTTTTTTTCTATTTCGAAATAATCAGATACTTTCTCTCTCAATACTGAGGGTGCAAAAGGTCTAAAGCTTTCTCGAAATTTTATTTTTAGATTCATAGTGTCTTGCATCTTCGGAGATCTAGCATCACCTATTATTGAACGAGCACCTAAAGCTCTTGGTCCGAATTCCATACGTCCTTGAAACCAGCCGATTACTCCTTGTTTATTTATCAAATCAGATATTATTTCTGGAATATCTTCATCTGAAAGTTCTCTGTGAGGAATAGAATTGGTCTCTAAATATTTTTTAATTTCTGAATTAGAATATTCTGGTCCTAAATAAGAACCATTCATTGAATCATTTATTTCATCTACATCTCTTTTATTATTTAAATATTGATACCATACAAATAGAGCTGATCCTAAAGCTCCACCAGCGTCACCTGATGCTGGTTGCACCCATATATTTTTGAATATATTAGAACGTAAGAGTTTACCATTACTAACACAATTCAAAGCTACACCACCGGCAAGTACTAGATTTGTTTCTCCGGTAACTTTTTTTATATGTTTTGCTATTTTTATTAAAATAATATCTGTGACATCTTGAATTGATTTGGCTATATCCATTTCTTTTTGAGTAAGAGGGGATTCTGGTTTTCTAGGATCTCCACCAAATAATTTTGAAAATTTATTATTTGTCATTGTTAAACCTTTGGTAAAATTGAAATAATCCATATTTAAATGGAAAGAACCATCTTCTTTTAAATCAATCAGATTTTCTAAGATAATATCTACATATTTTGATTCACCATATGGTGCCAATCCCATAATTTTATATTCACCAGAATTAACTTTAAAACCAGTATAATAAGTAAAAGCTGAATAAAGCATTCCTAATGAATGTGGAAAACTTAATTCAGATAATATTTTTATTTTATTTTTTTCTCCTACTCCATAACTTGTTGTTGTATGTTCTCCTACACCATCAAGAGTTAAGAAAGCCGCTCTTTCAAATGGTGAAGGGAAAAATGCAGATCCGGCATGTGATTCGTGATGTTCTGTAAAGAGTATTTTTCCTTTATAATTTAATTCGTTTGCTATATTTAATCTAAGCCATAATTTATTTTTCAACCATGTTGGTATAGCTTTTATGAAAGAAGAAATACCAAATGGTGCCACAGATAAATATGTTTCTAATATTCTTTCAAATTTTAAGAAGGGCTTTTCGTAAAAGACAACATAATCTATATCAGATATATGTATTTTACCTTGCTCAAGACAATAATTAACAGCATTTTTAGGAAATTTATCATCATGTTTTTTTCTAGTAAAACGTTCTTCTTGAGCAGCTGCTACTATTTTACCATTCTGTATTAAACAGGCTGCACTATCGTGATAATAAGCTGATATTCCGAGAATATTCATTTTATTTATTATTATTTATAATATATTGTCTTAACCATTCATTTGCAACTATTCTATGTCCGAAACTATTCCAATGGACATCATTGTGTGGTAAGAAATAATTTTCTACAGTTTTGCTTTTCTCTAAACCATTATCAATAAAGATAGGGAATAAGTTATAGAAATCAATTTTATGATTCTTGGCGAATTTCTCCCAAACTGTAACCTGTCTTGAATATAAATCATTATTTATGATTTGATCTGGCCAAGGATAAACCGCTATTGATAATTTTATATTATTTTTTTTACATAATTCATATAATTCATTCATGTGTTTGATCTCAAGATCTAATCCTTTTTTACCCCATTCTTCATAAACCTTATCATCAAATGTCCATCGTCCTCTATTGTTAAGATATTCTTTATCTTTCTCTGTTATCTTATCTGTATCAGATTTTGCTCCTAGGAAAATTTTTTTAATTCTTTTTGTCTGCACGCCAAATATAATAGGTCTAATGCCGTGTAAATATATTAATGAATGATGTTCTAAGAAGAAATCTGTATTCTTTATAATACTATTCCATATTAATTGGATTTGATTTGGATTAGAAGGTTTCCAATCTTGATATGTTATTTCATCTTGCACATCAGATATATCATTAAATACCACCAATTCATTAAATTTTAGTCCATGTTCTATAAGATATTTTGTTTTTAAATAATATATATAGGGTGAATAAGATACTACTCCAGCATTAAGCACCTCATATTTTTTTGAATCTAATTCTTTATCGATTAAGCCTACAAATGTTTCCTCATAAGGTATTCCTATACCTTCGGTAAAAGAATCACCAATAAAAATTATACGTTCTTTCGTTGTTGTTGAATTTATATTTCTTACAATTCTATCTTTGAAACCTAAACTGTTTGTTATTAAAGGGTATTCACCGGCTGTCCATGAATCTTTACCATTATAATTAGCATTAAGTGTATGATTAAAATAAGGACTTTCTACTCGATTATCAGATCTTATTCCTTTAGGTAAGAACATACTTCCAATTATAAGATCTAATATAATGAATACTATTAATATGGATGTTATTAGGGTTAGTTTTGGATATTTCTCAAAACGATTAGAAATCATATTTTTATTTCTTAATAGAATATCAGTACCGAAATCTTTCACGATTTCGAAATCAGGAAGTAATTTAAGTATTTTATTTTTATTTGGCTGATTTTCATATTGTTCGTCATTAGAATATTCAGTATAAAGATATTTAACTTTATTTTTAAAAGTCTCTTTTCCGCCTAGAATCACTTTTTCTTCTGCACCTTGTACATCACACCAGATAAAGTCTATTTCATCTATATTATTTTCTTTAACAAAAGTATCAAGTGTTATTGATTTTACATCAATTGTTTGGTCAAAATATATAGAACTCCATAGTTTTAAATGATTTTTAGGCTTCATTATCGAACCAGAGAGAGACAAGCCGTTTGGATCATCATTTCTAGATCTATTAAATGTTAATTTACCATCAATATCGGAAACCACTCCTTCAAATAATTTGAAACGAGGATCTTCTATATTATTTTTTATTATTTCAATATTTTTAGGTTCTGGTTCAAAGCCGAATATTTTAAAGTCTTTAGAATTAAATAATTTTAGAAAATCTAAAGTATCATCACCGTTTGCTGTACCTATTTCAATCATCGTCTTTATTCCGTTTGGAAATAATCTAGATATACTTTTTTTATTAAAAGTTTCCCTTTTTTTCTTTTTTATTGCTCTAAGAGTTTTTACTATGGGCCAAACTATTATCTTGATTTTCTTTATATAATTTTTGATCATCATTTTTTTGTTTTTTCTGAATTTATTTATATTAAATACAAGTAAGAATAAAAATGGTATAACTTTTTTGTTATTATGAAATCCAAATGGTTTAGATTCTGAATCATTACAATCTAATTCATGGCTAAAAATTGATGCTATTGATACTGGAGCATATTTAATCCCGTATTCTTCTAACTTTTTTCTATAATATACACATATGATTCCATCTTCATTATAATATCCGGTACCGTTGTCTGTAAAAGGTAATTTCAATTCATTAAGAGCATTTAACATCTTTTTACTTCGAAATGAAAATCCACCATTACCAACTCTTATATTTTCCCCTTCATTTGTATAATGTATATTTGGAGGCCATGGTGCACCTATATAATCATAATCATAAAATCTATTATCCCATTTATGTGGTCTTAATACATAAGCATCGTTATGTACTATAAGTACATAATCACTATTTATATATTTATATAAATCATAAGCTATGAATTTACTATAATCATTAGTGTTTTTTGGATCTCGATTCATTAATTCTGTATCCTTACATTTTTTGAAAGTTATTCTTTTGTCTAGATTTTCTGGTGAATAGTGTGAAATAAGTAAAATCTCATGATAATCGATATTTTCCATTGATATTTCTAATGCTTTTACTGCATTTTTTGGATTTATCCCTGATACTGCAACCAATGTAACATTGTTTAAATTTAGTCTTTTATTTTTAATATTATATTTTTCTCTCAAATAATTTGATTCTTTTATTTTTAATTCATTATTTACTTCAGTGTTTGTTATTTGATGTTCACCAGTTCTTATAACTACTGTAATATCATTTAATATTTTCGGATTACCATATTTCTCATAACATCTTTTATAATAGTCACAATCTACAAACCATTTTAAATTAGTATCAAAATCTATCAAACAGTCTTTTCTGATGGTCAATACAGAAGGTGAGCCTATGGTATTTTTACCTAGGTGAATATTTTTATTATTTTGTGGGTAATGAATATTTTCAAAAGTCTTACCATCATTTGAATGTATACAAGCTGTTACCATCCACTTATCTTTTTTTAAATTGAAATTATTAGCTATTTTCTCTAGGGATTTATCATCATATAGAAAATCGTCTAGAAATAATATTTTTATTAAATCACCATCAGCATTAAAGATTGAATTATTTATATTCAATGACATGCCGATTACGGGATTATTATTCTTAATATATTTTATATCTAATATATTAGTATATTTTTTACAGACATTTTCTATAAGATTATCTTTTGAATAATCGGATATAATTACATTAAATTTTTTGAATGTTTGTTTAGATAAGATTTGTAAACTATGTTCTAGGAAAATATGACCATGACCATACATTTCATATGTTGGTATGCATACGCTTATTAATTTATTTTCATTTTTATGCATTTTTCTATTGTCTGAAGCTAAATTTTATCATATTATCGCATGCATTCTTGTCTGGATCTTCTTTATAATCAAACCTCTCTTTATTAGGTTCAATATTAAATCCTGTAGCTTTTTCTATATGATCTACATTTATATTATTAACACATAAATCTGTATTGATTAAGTATTCTCCATCTATAAGATTTGCATTATCTGTCTCGCAGATTATTTCACCATTAGGAGTTATTTTATTACCAAGTGATTTTGATGTTACATAACTATCTAGTCTTAATACATTTTTACCTGATAGGGCACTTATTACAGTTATGTATACTCTTACATTCTCTATGTCTGTTTTAATATTACTACTGTAAGAAAGTATTATTTTTAATTTATCACCACTTTTAATTCTTGTTGAATCTTCAGAATTAAAGATTTTAATACCTGTAAGTTTAATACTATTTGATGAACTACTATTGGTTTTTGTTATCTTTTCATCATTTCTATTATTTAAATAATAATCTATCATGCTACTGGTATTACCTATATTTTTTACTTTACCATTTTCAAGTAGAACAACTCTACTACATAGTTTTTGTACCGTAGCTAGATTATGACTTACAAATAATATAGTCCTTTTCTCTCTTTTTGTTATATCTTCCATTTTCTCTAAACATCTTTTTTGGAATTCAGCATCTCCAACAGCCAAGACCTCATCTATTATAAGTATATCTGGATCCATATGTGCTGCTACAGAGAAAGCTAGTCTTACATACATACCGCTAGAATAGTATTTTACTGGAGTATCTATGAATTTCTCTACGCCAGCAAATTCTACTATTTTATTGAATTTTCTTACCATTTCTTTTTTTGTCATTCCTAATATTGCGCCATTTAGAAAGACATTTTCACGTCCAGTAAGTTCTGGATGAAAACCTGTTCCGACTTCTAGTAAACTACTAACTTTTCCATCTATTTTTATTTCACCTATAGTTGGTGGGGTAATTTGTGAAAGTATTTTAAGAAGGGTAGATTTACCAGCGCCATTTCTACCTATGATCCCAATAACTTCTCCTCTTTTTACATTAAAACTTACATCTTTAAGTGCCCAGAATTCTTCTTTCTTTTCAAACCCAACTATTTGTTTTGTTTTCTTTTTTAGGAATTGTAAAGGACTAATTATTATGTTTGTAATAATATCTCTTAAAGTAATATATCTACCAGATTCATGATTAATCCTATATTTTTTACCTATATTCTTTATTTCTATAACTGTTTCTTTTTCCATTTTTTTATATTATATCTGCAAAGAACCTTTCAATCTTTTTAAATACATATATACCTATCAGCATCAATATTAGACATGCTATGAATGATATGAGTATTAATATCCAATTAATAGGTGTTGTTCCTATAAGTGCGGCACGTGCATTCTGTATTACACCTGTCATTGGATTTATAGCCATTATCCATGAATATTTACCAGCAATACTAGATGGATATATAACTGGTGTTAAGAATAGTAGTAATTGTATAAAGAATGGAAGTATATAACGTACATCTCGATATTTAACATTTATCGAAGCCAATACCAATCCCAAACCAACTGAGGCCATGAAAGCTATTATAAGTAGTATAGGTATAACTAATATACCTATAATATGTGGAAAATATCCATAATAAAACATCATTAATACTAATATTACAGAAGCAATTAGAAAATCTACCAATTGAGTTACAACAGAAGATATTGGTAGTAGTAGTCTAGGGAAATATATTTTCGTAATAATCGATTGATTAGAAATCAATATAGCGCTTGTGCTATTTAAAGATCCTGAAAAGAATTGCCAAAATATAAGTCCTGTATATACAAAGATGGGATATGGAACACCATCTGAAGGAATATTTCCTAATTTGCCAAAGAATACTGTAAAGACAAACATTGTTATGAATGGTTGTATTACAGCCCAAGCTATACCTATGGCTGTTTGTCTATATCTAACCTTGAGGTCTCTCCATGTAAAAAAATATAGAAGTTCTTTGTATTGCCATATTTCTTTTATGTCTTTAAAACTGAAGAGTTTTTTCGGTTCTATTATTGTTTGTGTTAATGACATATTATATGTATGATTTAGGCTATATTAGCATTTTTATCATTATTTTCCAAATAATGATAATATGTACAAATATAAAATAAAGAAATAAACATGAATAATTCAACAACAAACAGAATATTAAGATATATTATAAATATAGTTCTATTTTTAACCCCTTTCATTTTTCTTATAGCACCTTCAGATACTACTGTGTCGAATCCTAATCATTATATATTCTTTTCTAATCTATTCTTTTTTCCATTTATATCAACTAAAGCATTCATTTTTAGAACATTGGTAGAAATTGCTTTTACACTATGGTTAATACTAATATTGCGTGATAGGAAATATGCACCGAGATTTTCTGTATTATCTTTGTCTGTAACTGTATTTACTATTATTACACTCATTGCTGATCTCTTTGGAGTAAATCCTTTACGTAGTATATGGTCAAACTTCGAACGTATGGAAGGATGGTTAACTATTATTCATCTATGGGCATATTATATAGTTATATCAGGTGTTTTTGGTTCTTATAGTTCTTATATTTCTAGTAAAAATAATCCTAATAAATACAGTAATGAGGATACTATGAGAATGTGGTATAAGTTTATTAATATAAATCTATTTGTTGCACTTTTTATCGCTATTTATGGATTATTTCAATTAAATGGTTATGCTCAAATACATCAAGGAGGTGTACGTCTAGATGCTTCATTAGGTAATGCTATATATCTTGCGGTTTACATGCTTTTCCAGACCTTCTTCTCTATATATATGTTTTTCGTGGCTTTATCTAAAAAAATAAAAAATTATTCATATTTAATATGGATATATCTTGCATTGGCATTATTATATGCCTATATACTCTTTCAAACAGCAACTAGAGGTACAATACTTGCTCTTATTGGTGGAATAATGCTCGCTCTGTTTATTTATGGAGTATTTGGAAAAGGGGAATCAGAGAAAAAAAGATGGATTTCTATTTCATTCATAGGATTTATTATTCTAATCGGACTTGTATTCTGGATGAATAGAGATTCTTCTTTTGTAAGAAAAAGCCAATCACTTAATCGTTTAGCTTCTATATCTATAAGTGATACAAAGACTCAGGCTAGAGGATTTATATGGCCTATGGCTATAAAGGGTTCATTTGAATCACCAAAAACAGCTATTATTGGTTGGGGTCAAGAAAATTTTAATTATATTTTCAATAAGAATTATGATCCTGGAATGTGGCGCCATGAACAATGGTTTGATCGTGCACACAATGTTTATCTTGATTGGTTGGTGGCGGGGGGAATACTGGGATTGATTTCTTATTTGCTTCTTTATGTACTATCTTTAATCTTTATTTGGAAATCTAATTTAGATATAAAGAGTAAAAGTATATTAATAGGTCTTGTTGTTGGATATGCTATACATAATATATTCGTATTCGATAATCTAGCTAGTTATTTCTTATTCTTCTCATTATTGGCATTTATACATTGTCTGAGAGAAAGTCGCGCAATAAACATATTAAGTGTTGGTGATAATAGAACAGAAGATCAAATAGTTGTAAGGGATTATGTATATGTACCAGTAATTGTAATATTGTCTCTAATAACTCTCTATTTCATAATTATTAAACCAGTAAAATCAAATATAAGCCTAACTATGGCATTATCTGCATGTCCAATTCAAAATAGTCAAAATCAGCCTACAACATATTATTCAAATGCTTTGAAATTGAATCAATATATTGCAAATCAAGAAATAAGAGAACAATTAATTACTTGTGCTGCAAATATAATTAAAGGTGATTATTCTACAGAATCTAAAACAAATTTCTATTTACTTGCAAAACAAGAAATAGAAAATCAAATAAAAGCTACACCTAATGATGCAAGAATATATGTATTAGGAGCTGTATTCTTTGATGGAATAGGAGATTGGAAATCTGGATTAACACTTATACAGAAAGCATATGAAATATCTCCAAACAAACAAACAACAGCTTTTGAACTTATTGAGAATTATATAAATACGGGTAAAGAAAAAGAAGCTTTGGAAATAGCGAAAAAGACTTTTGAATTAGCTATAGATAATAGAACTTCTAAAATACTTTATACAGTCGCTCTTATATTGAATGGTCAAGAGAATAAGGCTCATGAATTATTCGACAAAGATGATGTTGATATATTTTCTGAATCTTCAATTATAAATACTTATATTAAAGTAAAGAATTATCTTAAGGTTATAGATATATATAAAAAGCTTATAGTTAAAGAACCAGATAATATTCAGTATCACAGCTCTCTAGTCACTGCATATTTGTATAGTGGAAATGAATATATGGCTATATCTGAATTAAAAACAATGAAAGAAAAATTCCCTCAAATAACAGCTGAAATAGATGGAGCTATAAAGCAAATAAGAGAAGGTAAGATTAATCTACAGAAATAATAGTTATATTATTCGTATCTTGTGAATAAACTGTATCTATATATTGTATTAACAGTGTATAAGTTGTATACTATTGTGGTGTGAGTACTAACAAGGGAAACTTTAAAAGGTTAAACCATAGTTAGTTAACAAACAAATGTCTACACTAAATCCTGTCTCGGCAGGATTTTGTGTTTTTATTATTTATCATGTTAAAATTAGTGCACGATTGTATCGAGTGTTGGCGGCGGCTGTACTCACATATTAATTTAGACATTATATTTGGAGCTAACACCCGTCGCCAACATTCGATATAATTTTGAAAAAAAGAAAATTGTTCTAATTAAAAGAAAATTGGACTTGGCATCTTGCATGCGTGAGACCTTTCCTCCACTTCCGTTACGGAAAGGCTCCCGCACCGTGCCAAGTCTCAATTTTCTAGTATGGAATATTACAAACTAGAAAATCGTGTGAGCCGACGGGGAGGAAGTCTTTTTCTT
>JBPOID010000007.1:0-109639 GCA_052034805.1 Candidatus Tayloriibacteriota bacterium | reverse complement strand
CATTGGTTACCCAGGGTTGATTGTTGTTCCCTGCGTTAAGATCCGTACGAGAGTCTATTCTCTCGGTGATGTTCCCCTGTCCATCGTAGAACTGCTGTGCAGCCCATTTTAGACCAGGGATGTAGAAGGCGACTTGCTTCGCCAAGGACAGAGTGTAACCAGACGTATCTGGTAATACGTACACTCCGCCGGATTGGGAAAGAGTTATAGTGTTATTGTATTCAAAAGATTGAACATCCTCATAATGATTGACATAACCAACTGGTCCCGTTGTATGAACATACAACGAAAATGGTTTAGTTAAATCAACATTAGTCTTTGTCAAAACTTTTGTCAGAGCCGCGTTTAAACGAGCTCTGAAATAAGCATCCAACTCAGCCTTAGAGGCGAATTTGAGATTATTCACAATAACACCCTGCACAACAGTCATGATACCACTACTATTACGTTGTGATACATAAAGTGTGAATTCTCCTATCCTGTTCGTCGCAGCATAGTTCTCCAACTGTGCTGTGTCCGAATAAGGCAAACTGATCGGAGCATTACCACCCTGTGCTACCACCTGTGCATCCGTCTTGAAGACGAACACAGAAATCGCGATCAGGAAGATCGCGATAGTACGACTAACTACGTAATTTTTCACGATTTTCCCTTCTCTTTTTGTTTTAACTCCATAACAGAGCTAACGGGTTCTTCTTTTTACTCATAGTATCAACGTTCTTCATCTGGGCGTATTATATCACATATTTACATATTAAGCAAAGATTTAAAGTCAATATATAGCTATATTAGTAGATGTATATAAAATAAGCCATATTATTATATATACTGTGGATAATATGGGGATAAGTGACCACTATATCTCCTAATTTGTTTTCTCTAACATCTCTTTTACCCTATTCATTATCTCTTCTGCCTCTTTTCTATAATTATTATTTTTCAATTGACTTGGATCTATTGATTTACCGAAAATAATTTTCGCATATCTTTTTCTCATCAGGAAATCTTTAAAAGACATTCTATAAATACCAGATATAGCGATCGGTATCACTCTACGACCTGTATGTTTCGCAAGATAAGCTATACCGCCCCGCGCGTTCCCTATATTACCATCTGGGGTTATTTTCCCCTCTGGGAAAAATAATAAATCTTTATTATCTTCTAATATCTTTATGTGATTGATAAGAGATTTTTCATAATCTTTGAGTCCGGTATATATAGGATGAGCTCCCCATAATTTAAAAAGAAATCCTCCATAGAAATTCTGTCTCCAACCGCTTTTTCTATAATTTCCTTTGGATAAAGAAGCATAAAATATAGGTGAAAATCTGGAAAAAAATGATAATGATGCTGGTAAAAGCACTGGATCGAGTTCGCTTGTATGATTCGAAGCAAATATTACATTTTTATAATGATTATTAGAAATATTATTCAGATTTTCTAGACCTTCAATCTTTAAATGTATGAAAAAATTGAGAATAATCCTAGTTGGTATCCAAATTATTTTTTGTAAAATTAATGGGCTAATTGAATACAGAAAGTTCATTGAATAAATTTTCTATTTATCTTTATTATTCTTATTAAGACGGCCAATCTTCTATCAAGAGAAGACTTTTATTTTCTTTTGGTAAGTCATTCCATATTTCTTCTGTTATATATGGCATAAAAGGATGGAGAATTCTTAATATTTTATCCAGAGAATGCAATAGGAATTGTTTTCTAGAATTTTTCTCCATTTCATTTCCCTCTTTCATTATTTTCTTTGTTTCTTCAAGAATTTTATCGGCCAATTCATGCCATACATAATGATATATTTTCTCTCCAACAATATAGAATTTATATTCTTCCATTTCTCCTGTTATTTCTTTTATAAGATTATCTATATTCTCATTTAATTTCATATCTATTTCACTATAATCTTTAAAATTCTCTATTAGAGTTTGATCTTTTGTATTTTCTAATATAAAACGAGTTATATTCCAGATTTTATTAGCAAAATTCTTATAGCCTTTTATTTTATCTTCAGATAATTTCACATCATTTCCAGGGCCTGTACCTATAATAAGAGATAGTCTGGTGGCATCTGCACCGTATTTATTTATCATATCTAATGGATCGATATTTGATTCGGGTTTTGATTTTGACATTTTCTCACCCTTTGCTGTGCGTACTAATCCGTGAAGATAAACATTTCTGAAAGGTACTTCACCCAATAAACATCCTGTCATAAGTATCATACGAGCTACCCAGAAAAATAGAATATCATAACCAGTTTCTAGTATATCTGTTGGATGAAAGAATTCTAAATCTTTTGTTTTCTCTGGCCAACCTAGAGTAGAAAATGTCCAAAGTCCAGATGAGAACCATGTATCCAATGTATCTTCATCTTGTATCCAATCTTTTCCATCAGGAGATTCTATACCTACATATGTTTCTGTTTCATTATTATTTTTCTTATACCATACTGGTATTCTATGACCATACCAAATCTGTCTAGATATACACCAATCATGTAGATTCTCTATCCAATTATAATAAACTCTTTCATATCTTTCTGGAATAATCTTTATATCACCACCATTTACAGAAACTTTCATTAATTCTTTTAGAGTGATTTCTTGGCCTTTTTCTATACCAGAAATATTGCTATGAGGGATTTTGAATTTTTTATTTACAGCGATAAACCATTGTAATTTAGGTAATGGCTCTATAACACCGCCAGTTCTCTCTGCTGTGGCTATATTATGTGATATATCTTCTTCTTTTTCTAAAAGATTATTTTCTTTTAACCATTTTACTATTTCTTCTCTTGCTTCTATTACCTTTTTTCCTTTTATTTTGTCATTACCAACCATCATTTTTGCATATTCATCTATAACTTGTTTTGTTGGGAGATTATTCTTTATAGCCATTTCAAAATCTATAGCACTATGCGCTGGGGTGACTCCCAATGCTCCCGTACCGAAATCTTTTTCTACATTTTCATCTGATATAACTTTTATTTTTATATTTTCTCCAGCAAAATTTGCACTGTATTCTTTGCCTATATATTGCTTATATCTATTATCATCTGGATGAACTGCTATAGCGGTATCTCCGAGCTTTGTCTCTGGTCTTGTGGTGGATATAGAAATAGGAATATCTTTTGAATATTTGAATGTATAAAGTTTCGTAGATCTTTCTTCATAAACTATTTCATCATCTGATATTGTAGTCTGGCCTTTTGGATCCCAATTAACTATTCTGTATCCTCTGTATATAAGACCCATTTCATACATAGTTTTGAAAGCAGTACGAACAGCAAGGTTTCTCTTTTCATCCAAAGTAAAAGCTTCTCTAGACCAATCAAGAGAACATCCCATTCTTTTTACTTGATTTATTATAGTGTCATGACTTTCTTGTGCGAATTTATTTACTCTTTTCAATAATTCTTCCCTACCGAGATCATATCTGGATTTACCTTCTTTTTTTGATATTTCTTTTTCAACTTTTGATTGAGTAGCTATAGCGGCATGATCTGTACCTGGTATCCATAATGCCTTATAACCTCTCATTCTCTTATAACGAATCATTATATCTTCTATAGCAAGCATAGCGGCATGACCCATATGCAGAGTACCAGTAACATTTGGTGGCGGTAATACAATGGTAAATGGTTTAGCTTCTTTATATTTATTTCCTAGATTATCAGGATTAAATAAACCACTTTTATCCCATATTTTATATATATTATCTTCAGTTTTCGCCGGATCGTATGGCTTTAAGAATTTTTCATTCATTAAGATAAATAATATCAGAAAATCAAGAGAATTTCATCTTTCAAATAGATTAAAGATTCTATATTCTATGTTGACATCCAGCCCAACAACAAGGACGACGTTTACCAGAAATAAGATCTCCTAATACCCTTTTAATATGTTTTTCTCTAGTTTCTTGCTTTTTTACAGAAATAGTCCAACAAATCCATTCATTTCTTGCAATAGGTGTAAGTGTATTCCAAATATCAAGTACTTTTTTATTACTTTCAATAGCTTCTTTTAGATCTTTTGGAACTTTATGTATTATTCCGTGTAGTATCAAATTATTTATATTAATAGTCTTTAATAATAATTTTCTTTTGATTCATCAGAACATCATGACCATTCGGCTTACTCATAAGCTCATCTAGATTTTCGGGTATAATTTGCCAACGCAGACCATATTTATCTATACACCAACCACACATAACTTCTTGTCCTTCTTTTGAAAAATAATTCCAATATTTATCAATTTCTTCTTGATCTTTACAGTTAATCATAAAAGAAAGAGCATCATTGAAAGTGTGATGTTTCTTGATAGTACTCATAAAAAAATATTTCACCCCAAATATTTCTACATTAGTCATCTCTGTATAGCCAGAAGGAGTTTCGTCTAATGTAAAGACTTCATTTGATTTAAAATCATCAGCAAATATATTTTTATAATAACTTAATACATCATTAAGTTTGCCATTATGAGTATGAAACCAAAGAGCTGGATTTATTTTATTATTCATAATTTTTTATTATAAATTAATTATATTTGAATTAAAATCACACTAATTGTTCTCAGTAAAATACCAAATTTATTAATTAATTTATTCATAGATTAAGTATATCAGAAAAAATATTGATGGTGTGACCCTGGTTATACAGAATTGGAACCCAATATTCAACAATGTTAAGAATTCTTTTATTTTTTAAGCATAGAGTCCCTTAATTCTGCTAATAATTTAATTTTACCTCTATTGTCACTTAAATTATAACCCCCATATTTTAGGTTATTGAAGCGACCATGAGCAACATCATTTCTCATATCTTGAATGATTCTCATGAACTTAACAAGGCGGTCTTTCTTTAAGCTATATAATTCTTCCATTACTTTAATTTTGTCTCCAAAATGGAGTTTATTTACCAGAAAATCTATTGTCTGTTTGGGAACTCCAATGGAAACCTGAGGATCAACTATAAGTTCTTCTGCTGTTCTTTCTACGAAATAAGATACCCAAAATACAAAATCTACAACGTCAAGCTCATTGTCGGTAAGAGAATATCGTTCTTTAACCATTGTTCTAGCTATATTTTTATCTAATCCACTGAAATCAATACCATTCTCTGTACCAAATTGAATTAAGGCATCAGGATCTCCATCAACTATTTTTTTTAAATCTTCTTCGTTCATAGTTTGTGACCCACTAGCGTGGCTTTCAGAACTTACTAAACAAAGAGATTATATCAAGAGTAGTATTCAAAACCTAGGATTGGTAATGGCTGAATAAGTACACAACGTTCACTCATTCACCTTAAAAGGCACGAATCTCCAATTTTGATTTTGATAGGATTTTTCTCCATCCTTGTTCACGAAATCAAGAAGCGTCCCTAACTCACAAACGCTGAATGGATATTTAAACCCTTGTTTGTCGTAACAAGTATATTTATTATCTTGTTCCCTTGTAATAATAAAAGAGTGTGCCATTTCGTTTGTTTGAGCATCGAGGATTTGACCAACATAAGCTTTTCCTATTTCACAGCTTTGATTTGCTAATGAATACAAAGACCCTAAATCTTTTATAGGAGTATATGAAGTATCTGAAATAGTTCGAGCCTGTTCGCCGTAAGTAAAATCTAAGCCTTCTTTTACCGTCTTTGGGTCTGAAATCATTTCATCCCAAGATATTTTGTTTATGATATATAAAATAAACTTGTGACAGTTAACATTTCTTATTTTATCTACAGGAATAGGAGGAACTGTATTCCAGTTTCCATCTGTATCCTTTTCGAGAAATTTGTTCATTTCGTTTAACACTTATTGTATCAGTATAATTTACTTATAATCACCACCATTTTCTTGCTCAAATTCTTTTCTGTATTGTTTCCAACCAACAAAGTTACCACTTCGGTCTTCGCTATCCATTGCTTGGGCGACGTGCTCAAAAGGACTCCAATGCCCTGAAGATAGTAGACGTTCACATAATTTAGTATCACTCTCTAAATTTGATTGTTTACCATCAAATAGGAAATAACTCACTCTTGCACACCTAGCGGTACAAATTTTCTTCTGCAAATCAATAGAAAGACCCTTCTCCTCTTCCTTCAAAAAGGGCGTATGCCATTCACCAACCTTAAGTTTAGTTGGTGTAGAACTTTCAAAAATGTCTGATATTTGCTTTGCGACTGCTTGAATCTCTGGTTGAGCCGCCGAGTTATTTCTTAGCTTTAAAAAGTTACTCCACTCGGTCCCAGTAAGAATGACTTCTGTCATTATCCAAGGCTCAATGAGTCTGTTTAAAATTTCCTTGTGTAGGTTTATTTTTTCACCAATAAAATGAAAAAATACAATGATATAGCGGGACCATAACCACACAACTTTAGCGATATTAAGTCTAAATCCCTTAAGTGGCTCTCCAGACTGCATACCAGCTTTATTTTCACCAAAGTATACTGGAATAAAAGGTGAGATAATTACTTTTGTCCTCATCTTCTTTGCTGGTACAGCTCTGCTAGAGGCGGAATTTTTGGATAGTGCTCTGTGGCTATTTAAATGGGGCTGAATAAACTTTGGTACATTCAACACAAAGGTAGCAATTCTTTTGCCTGTTTTCTCACACTCCGAATACACAATTAATTTTGCCGATATTTTATTCATTAATATTTATTGAATTACGTCCGTGACGACTGGCGGGACTTCAACGAACCCATTTGTATCAATTTTATTTAAAGATGCATAAAGGCTGGATCCATACAATAAACCAATAGTTCTCTCTATTTCGATAGGAGTAGACTCGTATCTTTTTCCTTTAAAAGTAATAGGGAAACCATTATTTATTAGAATTATATTTTTCCACTGGGCGTCAGAATGGATTGAAGTTTCTTTTGAAGTTTCCTGTCTTAAAAAAGCAGATGGAAACTCTCTATCCGAAGAAGACATACTTATCAGATAAAGATTATCCGTTACACAATCATTTAATTTAATTATCTGTTCTTCACCAATAAGCTGAGTTCCCGTTACTCCAATAATTACATTTATTTTATTCTCCTTTACTAGGTCTAAAAGCTCACCTTGAGAATTAATAGTAGTGTCGTGACCAACTACAAAGTAACCTTCTTCTTTCAGAATTAATAAAACATTGTTACCCATTGGACCTAACCCGACAACTAAAATTCTAGCATCATTAAGTGAATATTTTTTGATAACATCGTTTATTCTATCGCAACCCAAACGTGCGATTAATGGACTTTCCTTATCTAGTTTAATTGGAGAGCGGGCAACGTTTAAAATTGGAAAATGCAGACTTTTATTTTCTAACTTTCTAAAGCCTGAAGAAGTTTGTTCGACTCCGACAAGATGAAATTTGTTTTCAACTTCTTTAATGTTCTCATTGAAGAGATTGAGCATATCAGCCCCATCATCGACAACAACAATATGACTACCCTCTGGAACATTTCGCATAAAGGAAGAATACAAATTTTGGCAATTTGCCATATGTTGTTCATCAAAACTATTCTTCAAATCAAAGTCTGGTTGGAGTACATTGAACCCTCGATTTTTCAATTCCTGCAATACTTCAAAGTTAGTTGAATAGATTTTGCCTAATATATAAATGTTCTTTTCTGGGATACCAAAATCAGCTAGTAACTCGAACATTTTCCCTTGAGGTTCAAGAATATGCTGACAAGAACAAATAAACACCTTTTTCAGGACTTCCTTTGGTTGGTCCCTAAAGACCTCTGTAATCCTGCTTAAAAGTGGATATTCATACTTATCTGACATCTGCATATACATTGATATTTAATCACCAAATCATACAATAAAAATCGCTACTTTGCCAGTCATTCACCATGTTCACACATAGAGCGGATTTTCTAGAAAACAGGAGCTTTTTTGGCCTAATTCGTCCTAAAAAATGCACCTTTTTGCACTTATTTGCACTAATTCTTTAGGAAATGTCCCATACCCATATTACGTTCACGATGTTCACAACATCCACAAATCTGTATTGACTTTACCCCTAGATCGTCTATACTAAAGATGTCATTAGAAAGCGCCGGCCTGTACGGCGTTTTCCTTTGCCTAAATCTCCTTTTTTATCCTCCTCTTCCAGTCATCTATGTCTTTAAAAAAGACTGACTCCCTCTTTTCGGCAATAAGTTCCCGGAGTTTCGTTGAAAATCTTGAAACGGAATATCGTGGTGCTACCTTTATTTTCTTGGCACTTGAAACTACATAAACTTTTACACCTTTCTCTACAGCATTCCTGATTACATATTCAAAGTCACCATCGCCGCTTAGTATTAAAAACTCGACACCTTCCTTTGCGAGATTAGTCGCGTCTACTGAAAGTTCTGCATCACAGTTAGATTTCCACCTCACTCCACCTTCAGTTTTATAATCGATGTTATTGGAACACTTTGGACAAGTAATCTTGATGACCTTGCCCGGATTTTTGTAAATATTATAGGGCTTGGCATGCATCTCATAACCAAGTTTCCCAAGTGCTAGGTACTCATTGGTTTTGTTCTCATTTCCTTGTTCGATACCAGAGTAGAAAAAGATCTTCTCACAGTTCCAATGTTGTTTGAGATAATAAAAGAGCTTATGCCAATCAATAACAAAGCCGAGAAGCTGACTGACAGTCCCTTCAGTATTTTGGACATCTATAAAAGCGTATCGTACGGGAGTTTTTGAATCCATGGGGACCATTATACCAGAAAATCAAATGGTCCAAACTTTATAAAGTTAAGAAGAAAATGAGATTCTTATAAAGATATCAGATATCCCTTTGTTTTCTCCAAATACGTCTGCACATCTTTTATTCCTTGCTCCTTTCCGGTCTTGCTCCAATATCCAAATTTAAGATAACTTTGCAAAATCATAGCAGCTTGAAGCACAGAACGATCTATAACGAGATCATTTCCAGAATACCCTCTTATGAGTTGTTCACTGGCTTCCTCGCTAATTCCTCGTCCGAGGGCAGTTACAATAGCTCGAGCTAAATCCATATAAGGATGCCCAAAGATAGGAATCGGGTCAAAAACGGTTAAGGGGTCTGTGGCAAAGATATTTTGATAGGCGAAATCATTGTGGCAGTAGCAACTCTCTGTAGATTCTCCAACATATGCATTCATTTTCTGAATAGCTAGAGAAAAATTCCCGTGTTTACTATCCTCAAGAAATCTTTCATCACTCGCGTAAGAAGCCTTGTGTTTGATTTGATAATCGAGCCATTCGCTAAATCGAGAGTCTACTCCTTTTCCATCTTTTACAACTCCAAACCCTTCAGATTTTGCAGTATGCATCATACGTAGCAAGTTTCCCATCTTTACAAATATTTCTTGTCTAATCATTGCGCCCTTCTTGTACTCTTCAGGGAGAGTTTTAGCATCTATAAACTCCATAAGTAAATAGTAACTGCCGTCTATCTTTCCTTCCTCGATCACATGAGGAACCTTAACGCCAACTTTTTCCCAAGCATTCAAAAAAGCGCCTTCACTTTCATAGAATGATTGTGAACTCAAAGGGATTTTTAAAACTCTTTTTACTCCTTCTGTTTCGAGAATGCAGGTAAAGGAAGCCGAGCCAACAGATGGGAAAGTAGCTTGCACTTCCTTATCTTTAAAAAGAGGATGCTGTTTGAGAAAAATCTCGACATGAGGAATAAGAGCCAATCTGCGGTCATTGGATTTCGCATCAACCTCATGTGTTGAAAGTCTAGGTTGATTTATAAAGATTATTTGAGAAGATTTCATAAAAATAATTGTACCACATAGGTTAAAGCGCATCATATTGCAGATGCGCTCGTTTGAAAGTTTACAGTTACTTCACTGAGTGGGTTTACCACCATTACAAGGTTCGTCGGCCGGCACTCCTTCGAGAGATTTAAAACAATGGATACAGACTTTGGGAGTTTGCCAAGTATAGGGTCCGAGACATGGCACATGGACCTTCACATGATGCTCAGAGGCCATCACTTCTTGACCAATCCCACCATGTCCAGTCATGCCTGCTTGGTGAATCCGCCCCATTTCACCGAACGTCATTTTCCACTCAAGAAATTCCTGACGGTTATTCTTGTAGTAGAATTTGATTCGGAGAGTGAGCGGGTTGTTCACGAAAAATTCTTCATCCATACCTTCGTGCTCGACACGGAGTGAAGATTCCATACGATGCGCCGTTTTGCAAGCTCGCATGAAAGATCTGAAATCTTCCTCACTTGGTTTATAGCCAGTCGTCGCAGCGAGACTAAATGTCTCTGCAACTTCAAGCCAGGGTGTCGGGCGCTCGGAGTAAACCGAGAAGTCAAATGCCCAGTGCACGAGACTTTTTTCCATCACTGTTGCTTTACGGAAAGCAATTCTATCAGCGAGGATGACATTACGATGCGCGAACGAGTTACGTTTATTGATCATACCAATGATTTTCCTTTTGGGAATGGCTCATATTAAGGGCCATGAGTTATTTAAAAACGGTTACTCAACGTTTGTTATGACTACCGACAAGCAGTCACAGCCAGCAGATTTCAAATTTTAAAATCTATTGGCCATGACTACTTTGATTTAAAAGAACTACTCAATGAATTCACAAAATAATTTATGAATTCAACAAAGTGGAGAATTAGGTTCTCCATTTCCCGTGCTGCACACGACACTCACACTTTTAAAAAGGTGACAACAATGGAGCTTCTGAATCGAAGGTGGCTCCATCCTTCGGACTTTTACATCAACACAACCACTTGTGACACAGGAAGCGAGGCGTTGAAACCTTTTGCCCCCTCGTCATCATTGAAGCGGAAGTTAATTGATGCTTCAGTCAAACACACGCTGTGAACCATGCCGGGCACTAGCCGACTACCAGCGGGGATTATTAACTCAATCTTCTTGCGAAGTTGAGCAAGGTAATCCTTCACTGACAGCTTGCTGTCCTCGTCGGCACCGTCCATATCCACATAGATCCTTCCATCACAGAAGAATCCCCGGTTGATGTTCCTGCCCTTACCGGTGCTATGGCTTTTGTTCAGCGTATTAGTGTAATGCGAGAGATGGTTTTTCATAGAATCTGCCTTTTCCGTACTGGTGCATTGTTTCGGCGCACCTATTTAAAGCCGTTTTAAATCAATGTTCTGACTGTCATAAGTATAGCATATTACAATACATAAGTCAAGGTCTGTCTAGGGTTCCAACATTCTACCAAAATATAGGACCCTACTAACCACCACCTCATAAACCCTTCATCTTAGGCCTTTTTGCCCCCTCTTCGCCCCTGTGTACGCTTTTCCTTGCCTGATAAGGCCTTTCCACGACTTTGGACCTCTTCAACGCCGTGTGCACGAATTTCGAGGAAATGGCCAGATGTATAGCTTTTGCCAAAATAGATGGCCATAGGTAGCCACCTAAAATCCCGAGGAGAAATAAGGGTTTTGCCAGAATAACGTACCATCACGTACCATCAAAAAAGCTAGGCTTCATAAGCCTTTTGCCAAAATAAACTGCCATTAGCTACCACTGGAAATCTGGCTAATCTAAAGGCTAATTCCAAAATAACCTGCAATCAACCGCAATCGAAATAGAGCCGTAGTTTTAAAATAGGGTCGAGTAGTGTCGAACGATTTTTGAACGGCTTCACTTAGCCCCTATTCCGAAATAGATACGAGTAAATACGAATGAATTTTTATAAAACCCACTTTCCTAGAATGGCTCTGCTATTGGCTTTCGCCAAAATAACCCCGAATAACCACGAATGAAAATTTGGCTTGAAATATCGCTCGTACCAAAATAGATACACAAAGATACACCCTCAATTTTACCCCACCCTTCCATTCACTATATTTCCTGATATGATGTTCACAATGTTCGCATTGTTCACACCAGAGACTCGGAAACATGGCGGGAGTGGACAGCGATATGTAGATGTATATGGACTTTTTGCCCGAATGGAAAATTTATCTTTGGAAGAAGCTTATTCTGAACAAAGACGGTGAATTTGATGTGAAGCTAACTTCTCGCAGCTTCGCCTTTTTTAATGACGTCGAGCAGCGAAGGCTCACGAGAGATAAGGTGCAAAGAACCATAGATGCAATTCGACTAGCAACAAAATCTGGTGTCTTAATGAATGCAGGCATTCGCAGTACAGATTTTGAGAACTCCTTTTTTCACTCAACTCCGCCTGATTCTTTTCGAGCATTGGTAGAACTATCACAAGGACCGGAATGTATAGAATTCACAAAAATTTCCATTGATAAGAAATTACTTGGTCCGTCGTTCTCTGAAGATAAGTTCGGTGGATTTGGAGAAGAGGTATATAACAAAATTATGGCAGGCAAGAATCTGACCATAAAGGACCTCGGCTTTTCATATTTCAGCAATTACTCAAACAATCCACTGTTTTCTTATCTCTCCTTTGAGATCAAGATCGATACAGAGAAGCTTGAACAGAAACTGAATACTTATATCGATGACTTTATTGCCCATAAATTTATCGGTCCCAAAGGCGCACGTTATCTCGACCCCAAAAAGCAGAGTAAAAATATTCTTGCAGCGATTAAAAAACTTTCAGAAAGATACGGTAACGCAATGGTCCTCACCGCCGACGAGATAGCCAAAGCAGGCGGTTGGTATTTGAAAGACGAACATAACTATCGCTTTTATGAGGCGCTGTTTGCCCTAGAAAGATCAGGAAATATTGAAATCAAGAACCTACGCCAAAGCGAAGTCGTCCTGCATTTACATAAAATAATAGACGAGCAACCGATCCCTTCTCCTCTCCCTAAGAAGACCATAACCGAAAACATAAAATCCATCACCTTCATCTCCGAAAACAAGAAAGCTGATAAGGTCTCTTCCTTCTACATCAATCACCACATTCACGATGTTCACAAAATGCAACGATTGAGTTCCGAGGTCCGTAAATTAGCCAAAGTAGCAGATGGTGAAGAGGTCCCCTTTGAAAAGCAGACTTATGACTATATCAACACCAATAAGAACTGCGTCCTCTACTGCAAAGGTAAATATAAGCTCACCAAGATCATCGATGGACACAGCAAGCCTCTCAAGATATCCCGTGGAATTGAAGTAGAAGTCATTGACGATAAGATATTCAAGCGACGAGTGACTCAAACCGAAAAAGTCGCTGCTTAAAGCAAGCTTAATCTTGCTGAAACTTTAAAACCCCTTTATTTCAGGGGCTTTTTTGTCTTTACATAAAGCGCTTTTTAAGCGTGCTTTAAGTTTGGTCCCGGACGTACGATAACTACAGATTTTAGCAAAATCTTTTATCAGAAAAATAATAAAAATGCTTATGAGAAAACCAATGGAGGATATTCCTCTCGATGACTATGTGAACTATTACTACCTAAGCGACATCGATGTCGCATCACTACTCACCTGCAAGGGATATACCCTCCTCGACATTGTGACAATCTCGCATAAAAAGGTCACGTTTGTATTCAAGAATCACCCAGCCATCAAAGATGCCGTGGATGGATTCTGGTGCAATCGAATAGAGGTCCACCCACTCGAATTTGCAAACGCCCGTAAGAACTTAAAGTCTCGGGTCTATGCAATGCAGAGAAGTTATTAACCAATTTAATCAATCATGTATATGAACAATGAAGAAAATAAGGATAAGCCGATATTAAAAACATCAATCGCTACCGAAGAAGCAATCTATGAAATGGTCTACAGCCCTACAGTGAACAAGAGCTCGTATTTTAAAATGACTCGAGATGGACAGTTATCAGGTTTCCTCGAAGAAGTAGAGATAGATGGGCAGAAATATAAACCACTGCCGCCGACATACAACCTCGTCGATAAAAAGGTTATTCACTTTCCCTCACAAGCAACTCCTTACGAGAGCGAGGAAGAAATTCTCAAAGAAATTCAGACGTTTATTCATAAATATCTCGACGTCTCCGAAGTCTTTGAACAAATAGCAACTTATTACGTTCTCTTCACCTGGATGTTTGATCGATTCAATGAGGTCCCGTATCTTCGAGCAATCGGAGACTATGGAAGTGGTAAATCTCGTTTCCTACAAGCGATCGGCATCTTATGCTACAAGCCCGTCTTTGTCGGCGGTGCTACCACTCCAAGTCCCATTTTTAGGATCATCAATGAAGTCCAAGGAACCCTCATTATCGATGAGGCAGATTTCAAATTCTCCGATATGACTTCTGAAATTGTAAAAATTCTTAACACTGGATACCAAAAAGGTATGCCAGTTCTGCGGTCCGAAGGTAAAGGAACATTTGAGGTGAAAGCCTATGACGTTTTTTGTCCGAAGATTGTGGCTACTCGAGAGACTTTTACTGATAAGGCACTTGAGAGTAGATTCTTGGTAGAAGAAATGGGAGCTGAAAAATTGCGAACAGATATTCCAAGGACCCTCGAGCAGAGCTTCTATTCTGAAGCGGAATTTATCAGAAACAAGCTCCTCATGTGGCGACTGAAGAATTACTTTTCTCCAATAGAAAGATGCACAGAAATTATTGAAGGCATTCATCCTCGATTGAATCAGATCGTCATGCCTCTTCTCTCCATCATTAAAGACGCCGCTATTCGAGACCAACTCAAAACCTTTATCATCAAATATAACGGTGATCTTGTGGCGGACCGTGGCCTCTCATGGGAAAGCGATATTATTTTTGCAGCATTCAAGCTCGAGCATGAGACGGGATTAAAGGAGGTTACCGTAAAGCAGATTGCAGAAGAAGTGAATAAGGAAATAGATATAAGCGATGATCCGATCAAGCCAAAAAAGGTCGGCTGGTATCTCCGTCACAAGCTACTCCTCAAACCCTACAAAACCCGAAAAGGATTTGTACTTTCCTTTAAGGAAAATAGGAAGAAACTCAACTCGTTAAAGGAGCGCTACGGCATCACCGATGCTGATATTCGAGGTGAAATAGTGAACGATGTGAATGTTGTGAACGTTGTTCCGAGTGAGGTGGTGACCGACAACCTGTTAGGGACAATTAGACCGTAAATAACGGTCCATCTCTATTGATTTCGGCAAAATTTTCTAAAACGTATGAGCAAAGCGGAAGCAGACAACCTCAAAAAGATAGAAATATGGTGGCTCCTCAAGGATATGAAAAATCGCCTCATAAAGTCTGGTGATATTTCATGGGGAGAGAATGCGTCCCACGGAAGTATTAGCTACGAGCTGTGCCTTACTCCTGATTACCCACGTCTCCATCTTTCCTACGTCATAGGTAGCGATTATTCAGAGGAAAAGAAGGAAATAAAATACATGGTCCCCATTATCCAGACCGATTGCTATTTCGGTAGCACGAGGTTTTGGTTCCAGTGTTCACTTTATAAGAATGGTGAACGTTGTGGAAGACGTGTCGGGGTGCTGTACAAGGCCGGAGAGTATTTCGGTTGCCGTCATTGCTATGAACTTACCTATAGCTCACGGAATGAGAATAGAAGATATAAAATGCAGGGTCTCTTTCGTGTAGTAGAACTCGAAAAGAAGATCGAGAATCTCCAAGCGAAAACCACGAAGTACACCTATCGTGGAAGACTCACCCGGAAAGCCAGGAGACTAGAGCGGCTCATCTTAGAGTTTCGTCATTATTCTGAAAATATCAAATCCCTACTAGACGATGAACTCATCCAGGGCGAAAAAGGTCGAAATAAGTCACATAAAACGATATAATGAATGAAGTAGAGAAAACTTCATATGAGCCTCTGTGCCTTCCGCCTCCTAAGGGCGAGAGTAAGCCTGTCTACAAGAGTCAGATTCCCTTTTCGAGGGAGACGCTCGATGCGCTTGAAGAATTAGGCAAAATATTGCAATGTGTACGTAAGGAGATGATCGAGGATGGGTACGAAATCGTGGAGGGCGTAGTGCGTAAAGTCGCCACACCACCAATGTAAATGTATATGACGAGACCGAGAATAAAAACTGAAAAAGAAATTTATGCTGAAATCCAAAGCGGTAAATATCGTGACTTCTATTTAATATATAACCGCAAAAGCACGGACGAGACCGACAACCAGAAGAACTCCATTTCATATCAAAAGTCAGAGAACACTCGTTTTGCATTTAGAGAAAAACTCCCCGTAGCTCTTATCACCATTAAGAGCTTTTGTGCTGACGGCATCATTTCTGAAAAGCATTCAGGATTTAAAGAAGATAACGATATCACGATAAGCGATGAAGGGATGGTCCAGTATCGAATTGATAGACCGAAATTTCAAAAGATGTTTCAAATGGTGAGCCAGGGATACTTCAAAGGAATTATTTGCCTCTGTTGGGATCGTATCAGCAGAAATAAGGGAGATGATACCGTTATTAGGAAGCTTATGCGTAAAGGAGTGGACGTTCGCTTTGTATATGCCAAATATGAGAAGACGAGCTCTGGTGCACTTCATATGGACATTGATGGCATGTTTTCGCAGCATCACTCACGAGTAACAAGCGAGAAGGTTTCCCTAACTATCAAGAATGCCCGAGAGAAAGGTATCTGCACCTACCGAGCTCCTATAGGATATCTCAACCTTGGAGAAATGGAGCATAAGCCATTTGATCCTGAACGAGCGCCAGTTATCCAGAAGATGTATGAGCTCTACGCCACAGGCGACTGGAGCCTCTCTGACCTTGCGAGATTTGCAAAAGAGCACGGCTTTGTATCGGTCCCAATGAGACGTAGAAGAACCAAAGAAGAAATGCTTGCCGAGGAAGATGATACGGTGGTCATAGAAAAGACTTCACGGCCGATGACTCCGAACCATATAAGCAGAATTCTCACCAATCCTTTTTATATTGGCAAAATATTGGATAGCGATGGAAAATATATCGACAGCACAAGCCATGAACCTCTCATAGATGAGAAAGTGTTCAATGTGGTCCAAACCATGCTCAACAAAAAGAAGACGAGTATCCATTACACGGAGAAATTGGACCTTCCACTTCGAGGTATCGTACGTTGTGAACGTTGTGCACGTGTATACACCCCTTACATCAAGAAAGGGATCCAATATTACAACTCCCGATGTTTAAAAGATTGTGAAAATACCTTTAAAAACTTTAATTTTAACTTTATAGCCAAAGGTGTAGGCAAACTCATGTCCACTCTTTCTTTTACTGAAGACGAATTGGTAGAGATGGAAGCCAAGCTCGGGACCAATATAGCCCTCTTTGAAGAGAAACGACTGAAATCTATTGAAATAATGGATAGGAAAAAGAAGAAGGTCCGGGAAGATCTCGCATATCTCCGCAGCAACAAGCTCTCACTCATAAAAACGGGAGTATACACACCAGAGACCTATGTAGAAGAAGATAACAGACTTGATTCAGAACTCATGTCTCTTCAAAATCAAGAACAGGCATCTGACATCGCAATGCGTGAGACAATGAAAGACGTTTGGAAACTTTCAGAACTCATAAAAGACGTTGTGCCATACTACGGAATAGCAAAACCACACAGAAAGGAACAAATCATCCGTGTTATCTTTTCAGAACTTTACGTTTCCCAAAATAGCTTGAGTTATAAGCTTAAAAAAGGATTCGAGTGCTTTGAAAACCGATTTAATGCTGTTTGTGACCCTACAGAGAATCGAACTCTGCTTCCATCCTTGAGAAGGATGTGTCCTAGCCGATAGACGATAGGGCCAAGTATGTATTTTCTATTAAAACAATACTGGAAAAATTACTTCTTGGCAAGCCATTCATTATCCTGCCTAACCAACAATTCCCCTGCCCTATATGGCTCTCGGAGTAGCTCTTTCACTATCTTCTCCATTCTCATTGATTGAGACCCTTTAATAAGCACTATATCACCTTTAGACACTATTCCACGTAGATATTCTATAGCAGAAGAATTGGAATCAAATGATAAATTATTAGCACCCATGGATTTTGCTCTTTGTCCTACAGTGATGAGTGTTGAGACAATTTCGCGGGCCATAATGCCTGCCTTTTTATGTTCTTCTACAGAGAATTTTCCTAATTCCATCATATCACCTAGAACTGCTATTTTCTTGCCTGCGCATTCAACTCTCTTTAATGTATTCAAAGCTTCCTTCAAGGCGTCTGGTGAAGAATTATATGTATCGTCTATTATAATACTATCCTTTATACCTTCTAATAGATTCATTCTGCCCCTAGGAGCTATATGTTTGTCTAATGCATTCACTATATCAGTTAGAATTACTTTATTTGCTATACCAACTGTGGCAGAAATGAGTAATGGATAGATTTGAGTTAATCCTAGAACACCTTTTATATTTATAGGTAAACTATTACCATCATAATTTAATTTGAAACTCATTCCGACCGGAACTCTGATATCATCTTTTTCTTCGTATAAAATATTGTCATTAGAAAGACTAACTGTAGAAGAATTATCCAATCCAAATGTAAGTGTTTTCTTATTTATTTCTTTTGATAAAGCTTTTAATTTCTCATCATCATTTGAGAAAATCAAAGTACCATCTTTTTTCAATGCTTTTGCTAAATATGATTTTTCCTTAAAGACTTCTTCTGGAGAATGGAAAAATTCCACATGAACAGGTATATCACTTATCTTTGTCATTACAGCTATATCTGGTTTCATCCATTTTGTAATACGCTTTATATCTCCTGGATGATCTGCACCTACTTCTAATATTAAACAATTAGGATATTCTGTTTTAAACATTATAACTTCAAGGCCGAAAAATATATTCTTTAACCAAAGTATTGGATTATTCCAAGCATTTTTGCAACCTATAATTGTTAAAGGTACACCTATTTCACTATTGAAACTTTTTTCACTTTTTCTAACATGCAAAGATGTTGCGGACATCACTGTATATATAGCGTCTTTTGTAGAAGTTTTACCGACACTACCAGTTACAGCTATTATCATTGGATGATATTTCTTTAATATCAAACTAGCTTCTAATTCTAATATAGATATTATTATTTTTCTGAAAAATGTTTTCATGGTATTTTCTTGTAATATTTATGATTATTTATACAAATCATTTATATGATTATCTACTCGATCATTTATCTAATCATCTATCTGGTGGGATTTCATAATAATTTATTAAAAATTTCACCATATCTATAAAAGGATTTGTAAGTGTTTCTGAAGCATATTCTACATTCTTTGGATAAATTTGATATAAGAATATTATATATTTTGGATTATATGCTGGGAAATAGCCAAAAAAGGAATGCAAATACCTATCGGTATAATACCCGCCATTCTTATTATCTGCAATCTGTGCCGTACCTGTCTTTGCGGCTATGCTATATCTATCCATTTTAACGGCACCTTTACGTAATGCTTTATCTACAACATTTACAAGCATTTTTGTTACATCTGTGGCTGTTTCTTTCTTTATAACTTGTGTACTTTCTATGGGAATAATTTTATTATTACCATTAGAATAATCTATTTCTTTTATTATATGTGGTCTTACTAATTTCCCGCCATTTGCAAGTATAGACAAAGCTCTTATCGTTTCTATTGGTGATATGGCTATCCCCTGACCATAAGATGCCGTGGCATGTTCTATATCTCTATTTGATTGTAGATTTTTCACTATTCCTTCTTGCTCATTCGGCTGATCTATACCAGTTTTATCTCCTAAACCAAAACTCAAAAAGTATTTTGTAAATTCTTCATTACCTACTTTGAGAGCTATAGTAGCAGCACCAACATTTAGAGACTGACTCAATACTTCTTGTACTGGTATTATACCTCTAGCTTTTCCATCGAAATTCGATATTTTTTTATTATCTAGCATTAGGAATCCTGTATCATCATATGTAAAATCTTTATCAATTGCTCCGGAGTCTATACCCACCACTACAGTTAATGGTTTTATAATGGAACCCATTTCATATACACTTTCAACAAGACTATTAGAAAATACTGCTGGATTCTTTATATCTTTTAAATTATTAGGATTAAATGTAGGCCTAAGAGCCATGGCATATATTTCACCTGTATTTGGATCCATTATTATTCCTCCTACACTTTCTGATTTCCATGTATCTTGTATTTTCTCCAGAGTTTTCTCTAATTCATTTTCTACTGTGGGATCTATAGATGATACTATATCTCCTTCTTCTTTTTCATTTTCAAAGATATTATATTTTATATCTGAGAAAAGTTCAGCGAAAAAGTTCACATTAGATGCAGAATTATTTCTAGATAGTATATTCTCATAATATTTTTCTAGACCATATTGTCCCTTTAATTCATCTTTTCCATTAAAGCCAACAAGACCTATAGTATGTGCTGACATTTCATTTCCTGAATATGTTCTCCAATTATCTTCTACAACTTCTACTCCTGATAATTTCAATTCTATTATAGATATACCTGTATCAGTATCTATTCTCTTCATTATTTCTTCGTATTGATCATTTGTCTTACTAGCTTTTTTTATAAAGGTATCATGATCTATATCTTTTACATATTGTGAAAGTATTTTGTATATAGTTTCTGGATCCTTTATATTCTTTGGATTTATAGCTAATGTATATCCATCTTTTATAGTAGCAACACCAACTCTTGATTTTGATTTTGTTTCAAATAAAATAGAACCTCTGTCGAAGACTTTCGAAGAAGGTTTGGTGTATTGGGCGTCTCCTTGTTTTGCATATTCATCACCCTTTATTATTTGAACCCAATAAAGCTTTGATAAAATTATCAAAGCAAAAAAGCATATAAGGATTAATACTATGCGTATTCTAGATATTGATATTGAATTAGAATTCATTTTTCGAAGCCATGGCAGTAATAGATTTCTTTGATATATAGTAAGGCGCTACAGCATCTTTTAATCCTTTTTCATAGGCAAGATCAATGGTTATACTATTCTTCAATGATAAATATTTTCCCTCCAAATCCCCAACTTTTGCTCCGTTTAACGCTATTTCTTTTGCTATATCTTCTCTTGCTACAACATTCATAATAGCCTTCTGAATAAGAAAACCGTATAGAGATATAGTAAACACTACACAAGCTATCAAAATATAAAATAGTCTTTCTCTTTCTTTATGTAAAACTTTATATGAAATTGTTATGAACTTTACCATTATTATTTTTCTATTATTCTTAATTTTGCACTTCTTGATCTAGGATTAGATCGTAATTCTTCTTCACTCGCTATTATGGGTTTCTTTGTTATTATCTTTGCACCCATTTCTTTCATCTTTTCTTTATAAAAATTTTTTACTATTCTGTCTTCTAAACTATGAAATGAAATTATTGCCATTCTTCCATTCTCTGATAATCTATCGAATCCTTTCTTTAAAACTTCTTTAAGGCCATTTAATTCATCATTTACAGATATTCTCAATGCTTGGAATGTTCTAGTAGCTGGATGAATCTTGCCATTCTGATAGAATTTCGGTACTGCGCTTTTCACTATATCTACAAGTTCAAATGTTGTTTTTATGGCTTTCTTTTTTCTATATTCGACTATTGCATGAGCTATTCTCCTAGCATATCTCTCTTCACCATAACCATAAATAATATCTGCGATACTTTCCTCGGCCCAATTATTCACTATATATTCTGCTGTCAGATCATCTTCTTTAGGATTTTTAGAAAATGTCATGAGTAATGGTTCATCATTCTTGAAAGTAAATCCTCTATTTGATTCTTCTAATTGATTAGAAGAAATTCCTAGATCAAGCATTATTTTATCTACCTTTTCTATATGAATATCATTTAGGACTTTATCTATATCTCTATAGTTAGACTGTACAAAGAAAATTCTTTTTTCGTCTAGATTTGGAATATTCGAAATATTCTTTCTTGATCTTTCTAATGCATCTTTATCCTCATCTAAACCTATAACGGTAATATCTCCATTGGCTTTCTCTATAGCGTATCTAGTATGTCCTCCACTACCCAAGGTTCCATCAAGATATACATCTTTAGGATGAATATTGAGATTATCTATTGATTCTTTTAAAAGAACTGTGATATGCATAAAGCTATATCATTCCTGCTTCTCCGAGCTTCTCAGCAAGCTTATCCGCCTTGCCTTCTATCTCGGCTCTATAAGCATCCCAGCGACTCTCTGCCCAGATCTCTGCTCTACCTCTAACTCCTACTATCACAACATTTCTACCTAATTGTGCTCTTTTTAGTAGATAATCTGGTATAAGCATTCGACCTAATGCATCAACATCTATTTCAACCGCACCTCCTAGGAGATAGCGATTGAAACTTCTGTTGTCCGCTGAAAGCATCGAAGAATCAGAAGAAGATAGACGTTCTGTAATATTCTCCCAGGACTTTATTGTGAAAATAAATAGACAAGAGTCTAGCCCGGAAGTTATAACTACTTTTCTACCTGTCTCCTTGCGGAACTTTGCCGGAAGAGACAAGCGATTCTTATCATCTATTACATGTCTGTATTCTCCGATGAGCATATAGTTATTGTGTAAGATTTGATATAAAGCTTTTCAAAAAATTCTAAATTATTTGAAAATTACTTTCTTACCACCTCTTCCCACTTAATGGATATTATATACCACTTTAATGTTTTTGTATTGCTAAAACTGTGGATAAATAAGGAAAATAATTCGATTTTATATTTATTTAAAAACATTGACATAATTTTATAAATAATCTATAGTATTTTAGGAGTTGAAAAAACAAAAAGGAAATATGCCAAACGTAATTCTGGTGGGTTTTAAAAAACCAATCTTGGAGTACCTCTTAGACAATGTGATCAATGTCTTGAATAGCATAGGTCACTCATCTGATGCGATCGTCACCGTGATCCCTGCAGACACCAAAACATGTCATTTAAAGAGAAGTGAGAGATGCGCTTCACCCTATATGATAGTCAGGGATACGAAAGGAGATAAAGCAAAGAATATCGCATTGGCTTTGAATGAGATACTAGGATACGATGTTGAATGGATGACAATCGGCGGATTTCTTCCTGGGAGTATTCTCGACAGAAATCACGACACAAATTCCAGTAATAATTCTGATAATAAGAAACATTTCAGGAAAAAGCCGACCGTCGTTCATTGACGAATTGACGATGCAAAAACACAAAAACCATGGTGAATTCCATGGTTTTTATTTTTATGAATTATCTCTTAAAAATTATCTTTTAAAAAAATTTATTCTGATTTAGGCCTCATGAGAGGAAACATTTGCAATTCGCGAGCTGGCTTGTCTGCAAGGAAGGCAAACAATCTTTCTCCAAATCCGAATCCACATGTAGGTGGCATACCATGCTCCAACATCTCTACGAATTCCAAATCTTCCATCATAGCTTCTGTATCACCTGATTTTAATAATTTCTTTTGCTCTTCGAATCTATTTCTCTGATCTATAGGATCATTTAATTCTGAATATCCTCTACCCATTTCACTACCGGCTATTATAGGTTGGAACATTTGTACTGTATCTTTGCCTTCTATTCTCTTTGCAAGTGGTGCAACTAATACAGGATGATTCACGAGAAATGCTGGACCAGAGATATTCTTTCTGCAATATTTCCATAATGTATCTACTAGTCTTTCACGATTTTTACCATCGTATTTTATCTTTAATTCTTTTATTTTATCTTCTATATCTTTGTCACTGGCTTTGATTATATCTATTCCTGTTTGTTTCTTTATTTCATCGGTATAATCTATTCTCTGCCATTCATTTGCCAAATCAAAAGTATGACCACGAGTTGTAAACTCTGTTTTACCGAAGACTTCTTTTGCAATCTTTATATACATTTCTCTTACTAATTTCATTCCATCTTCATAATCAGCAAAGGACCAATAGAATTCCATATTAGTAAATTCTTGCAAATGTTCAGGACTTGAACCTTCATTTCTATATACTCTTCCTATTTCAAAAGTTTTAGGAAAACCAGCAGACATCAGTCTTTTCTGCCATAATTCCCCAACCGAAATACGTAGATATACATCCAAATCATAATCATTATGATGTGTTTTGAAAGGAGTAGCTTCTGCCCCACCTGTGGTGACTTCGAGTGTTGGGGTTTCGACTTCGATAAAACCATTATCTCTCAAGAAATTCCTAGTAACATCCCAAAATTGAGTTTTCTTTTTAAATAAATCGTATAATTCTGGATTCATTAATATATCAAGATAACGCTTTCTATATCTTTCATCTGTATCTTGTATACCATGCCATTTTTCTGGAAGTGGAAGCAAAGTCTTTGTAGCTATTGTCCAATCTTTTACCAAAATACTATTTTCACCACGCTCTGTTGTAAAGAAAGTTCCTGTAACAGATATGAAATCTCCTATATCTATTGCATCAGTGAATAATTTGAATTTATCTGCTTTTATTTCATCTTTTTTAAATACTGCTTGCATTTTACCCTTACCATCATAAAGTACAGCAAAAAGAATAGCTCCTTGGCCTCTTATCACCATTATTCTACCTGTTAGAGAAACTTCTTTTTTACTTTCTGAATATTCTTTGAAATTTTCTTTTGCATCATGCAAACAAAAAGTACGAGGAACCTTTGATGGAAAAGGATTCATACCTGCCGCTTTTAGTAATTCTAGTTTACTTAAGCGGACCTTTCTTATCTCTTCTAAAGATGACATATTTTAAAAAATTTATTCTATACTAATTAGTTTATATGTTACCTCACCTTTGGGAGTATTGAAAGTGAATACATCACCTTCTTTCTTTCCTAATAATGAAGAACCTATTGGAGAAAGGTTGGATATCTTGCCACTAGCCATATCTGCTTCTTCTGAACCTACTATTTTGTATGTTCTTATATCTTTTTCACCTACCTTTTGTACTTTCACTACTGAACCTATATTTGCATTATCTCCACTAGTTTCATCTACTATAACAGCTTTCTTTATCAAATTTTCTAAATGAACGATACGATCTTCAACTTCAGCTTGTTCCTGACGTGCTTCATTGTATTCTGCATTTTCAGACAAATCACCTAATTTTTTTGCATATTCTAGACTTTCTGCTACCTGTTTTCTTCTTTCACTCTTAAGATAATTGAGTTCCTTCTCAAATTCTTGTAATTTATCCTTCGTAAGATACTGTGGTGTCTCTTTCATTTTTTATTTAAATTTAGTACTCTTAATAAATATTCAGGATAGTATAGCATAAATCCAAGAAAAAACAAAGATTACTTGAAGTATTCAGGGGTATTTGTATTCATCCAATCCAATACATCTTTCATGACAGCCACACCCCCTATTAAGTTATGAACTGAGCCTTTTTCCATAACTATAGTGAAGGCATATTTTGGATTTTTATAAGGAAAAAAGCCAGTAATCCAAGAATTTACATTACTCTTTTCAACACCTAATTCTGCAGTACCAGATTTTGAAGCTATTTCTACATATGGAACATTTAGAGCTTTACCTGTACCTATTGTTGCTCCAAGTCTCATTCCTTCATGAATAATATCGAAATAACTTTTCTTTATATCTATTTTATTTATTATTTTACCTTCTACTCCTTTTATTATAGAAGGATTGCGTAATATACCTTCTGTAGCTATTGCACCCATACCTCTCACTATTTGTATTGGAGAAACTTGGAAACCATATTGTCCTATAGAAGTATGATAAGTATTACCTAGTCTCCAAGTCTCACCATTGAATGTTGCTTTTTTCCATTCTGGATTCGGTACAGTTCCATTTGGTCCAGAAAAGAAAGAATTTTCTATTCCCTTTCCGAAACCGAATATATTCATATATTTATTTATTCTATCTATTCCGAGACCTTTCTGATCTTTATATCCTCCACCTATTTCATAAAAATAAACATCAGAAGACATAGCGATAGCATGACGCATATCTACATAACCCAGCGCTTTCCAGTCTTTGAATATAGTTTGTAAACTAGAATCATAATCATTCTGTATAGATATTGAACCTGTACTCAATATTTCTTTATTTGGATCAATAATATTCTCATTCAAAGCACCTAAAGCTATATAAGGTTTTATAATAGACCCTGGAGCATATAGACCACCTATAGCTCTATCTAGAAAAGGTTTATTTTTATCATTTAAAAAAGATTTTACTTTCGCTACATCCTTTTTTAATGACATAATCTCTGAATCATATTCAGGATAACTAGTTAGAGATATTATTTCTCCATTTGTAATATCCATAATAATACCAGCTCCACCCGCGAAACCTACATTATTCGCAACATTCTGTATCGCTGTGTACATCTCTGACTGCACCCTAGAATCTATAGACAAGGTTATGTTCTCACCCTGTTTCGGAGGTTTGGTTATATTCTCACTTTGAACTTTACCACGCGCATCTACCTCTATTATCTTTGAACCATTTTGTCCTCTTAGAATATCGTCAAAATAATCCTCCACTCCATCTATACCTTCGAAATCTTCTTTATAATAAAATCCTGAACTATCTTTGGAAGGATATTGAACATAACCTATAACATGAGAAAGTCCGGGTAAATCTTTGTATTTCCTCAAAGGGAAACCTTCGTCTTCTATACCAGGTTCATTCCATACTAATTCCACACCATTTCTATCGTATACGACACCTCGCGGGGCAAATATCGGTGTGCTTCTGAGTCTATTATTCTCACTCTTTGTTGTGTATTTTTCTCCATCTTTTATCTGTAATGTCCATACTTTTACACCAAAAGAAATCATTATTATAAAGAAAAAAGCTAATACCAAGAACAAACTTATTCTAGAAATTGGTTTGTCTAAACGTCCTTCGAATTGATTTGTATCGTATTTCGGCAAATTCCTAGAATCGATGAATATTTCATCTGGATCTATTTCTTTATTTAATCTGAATTTACGTCTCATAAGCTAATAGATTTTTACGAAAAATTATAGATACGATAAGAAGTATAATACTTAATATTGTAAATACAAAAGGAATATTATAGAACATCTGAATCGATGCTCCATATATAGAGTCATACATAATAGACCAAAACATTATTTCATAATATTTCGGAAATATAAAAATAAAAGATAGAGATATAATCCAAGTCATCCACCAATATCCCCATACTATAGAGAAAAATACCAGAACATTAGCCAATATTCTTATATTTTTATTATCAAAATTAAACATTATATTTTAGTATTATTCATTGGTTTTATTAAAACCCAAGATAATTCATATAGATTTATAGTTTGTTTTATATAAATTTTAGAAAAAGGTTCTGATGCTTCCCTATTTATTTCATAAACCTTACCAGAAAAAGAATTAGTAAGATCAGGTATAGATACAGAATCTCCAATAGTGATTTTCGTATCTCTAGGTAATTCCGCTTCGAATATTCCACCACCTATACCTCGAGCCACAGTTTCTATATGATTATCGCCTACAAAAATATTAAATTTCTCACCATAAGAAGAATATAGTTTTGCTTTTGAAGTTATGGGATTAGTTTCTATTATTTCACCTATCAATATATCACCCAAAGCATATATTCTATCGCCTACTTTTATATTATTTTTATTACCAATATCTAATACAAATACATCATAAGATGAAAAAGGTGGTTTCTTTATTATTCTAGCAAGAATAGAATTATTAGATCTATCTCTACCCATAATATATTTCAAATCCTCATTTTCTTTTCTTATTGATTCTATAAAAGTATATCTATTTTCATTTTCTTCTATTTTCTTTTTCAAACTATCATTTTCTTTTATGAGATTTTGTATAGATATAAATGAATCACCATATTTTACATTTTTCTCAATATTCCAGAATGGACTAACAATAATAGTGAAAAATGATGACAAACTATTCGGCAATGAAAAATGAATTATTAATACAATAATAAATACAGAAAAAATTACCTTTATTGGTTTTGATAGAATTCTTTTTTTATGATCATTATTTTTGAGAATATAATTCATCTTCATTCTTTATTAGAACATCTTTATATCTTTCCAAATCTTCTAGGATTATACCTGTGCCACGCGCTATGGCAGACATAGGATCATCAGCAATATAAACAGGTATTTGTAATGTCTTTTTTAATAATTCATCCAAACCTTTTATTAGAGCTCCTCCGCCCACTAGATGTATTCCTCTTCTCATAACATCTGAAAGTATTTCTGGTGGTGTAGTTTCTAGAACTTCTTTTGAAGATTCTACTAGATTCTCTATTGAACTTGCCATGGCTTCTCTCACATCGGAATCTGTAATCACTACTTCTCTAGGAAGACCTGTTATGAGATCTCTACCACGTATAGTTGTTTCCAATGATTCACCTGGTATAACAGCTCCCGCAGCTATCTTTATATATTCAGCAGTTTTTTCTCCAACTAATATTTTGAATTCATTTCTTATATATGACATTATGTCATTATTGAGTTTATCTCCTGCTATTTTCAAATTCTTTGATCTAACTATTCCAGACATAGATATAATAGCTATATCTGTAGTTCCACCACCTATATCTATTACCATATTACCTATTGGTTCTTCTATAGGGAGACGTATACCTATAGCTCCAGCCATTGGTTCTTCTACTATATAGACTTCTCTTGCTCCGGCGTTTTTCGTAGCATCTCTTACAGCTCTTATTTCTACACTTGTAACTCCAGATGGAACTCCGACAACAACTCTTGGACCTAGAACTTTCTTGGAATATTCTTCAGCTTTCTTTATAAAATAAGCTATCATTTCTTCTGTAACCTCAAAGTCAGAAATAACCCCATCAACAAGAGGTCTTACAGCAGTTATATGTGCTGGTGTACGACCTAACATATTCTTTGCTTCTACCCCTACGGCGACTACTCTACCCGTTTTCTGATTAAGTGCGACAACTGAAGGTTCATTCACAACTATTCCCTTGCCACGCAAATAAACTAGAGTATTTGCAGTACCTAGATCTATACCGATATCATTGGAAAGCATTCCATATATCTTTTCTTTGAATTTTTTAAAGGAATTAGTATTTGGCATATTATAGCCATACATTACCATATTGCTATAAAAATACTATTTGCAAAAGTAATTTATTATTTTATAAATTTTCTAGAAAATTATTTATACTAATGATTTCTGTTTTCTCACTATTTCTTTCTTTTATTTCTATAGAATCAGATTCTAAAGTCTTTTCACTTATTACAACTCTCTTTGGTATTCCGATAAGCTCACTTTGAGCAAACTTCTCACCCGCTCTCATATCTCTATCATCGTATAGAACTTCTATACCTTTTTCCAATAATCTATCATAGAGTTTATCTGCTTCAGATTTAACCTTTCCTGATTTATCTTCTATTGATATTAAATGTATATGAAATGGTGCAATAGAAGAAGGCCATATCAAACCTTTTTCATCAGATAGAACTTCGACAACAGTTCCCATAACTCTACCTGGACCTATACCATAACTACCCATAACAACAGGTATTTCTGTGCCATTTTCATCTTTATAATTCAATTCGAATGCTTCTGAAAATCTAATACCTAAAGAAAATATATTTCCAACTTCTACGGCTTTTTTCTCTATCAAATCATTTTTATTTAATCCTAGATCATTCAATACTTCATCATTCAATACTTCTTTATTTATAGCTATTTTCTTTTTCTCATCTACAAATATTGAGTCTTCACCAGCATCTGTAAGAGTCTGGAATTCATGTGAATATTTTGAAAAGGAACCACCCGATGCAAATGTTAGAAAAGTTTTATCTCCTATACCTATTTTATTAAATATATTTATATATGCTTGTTTTGCTTTTTCATAGAAAGCTTCATGAGATCTTTCATCTTTGGAGAAAGAATACAAATCTTTCATAAGGAATTCCCTACCACGCATTATGCCACTTTTCGCGCGTATTTCATTTCTAAACTTTGTTTGGAATTGATATACATATACAGGCAAATCACGAAAAGATCTTATATGATCCTTCATAATCTTGGTTAATGGCTCTTCATGGGTAAAAGCTAGACCTAATTCTGTATCATTTTTTAATTTTGTTTTAAACCAAATATCTACAGCTTTATCATCCCATCTAGCACTTGTTTCCCATGTCTTTTTATCTTGTAGAGAAGATAAGAATAATTCTACACCTCCTATAGCATTCATTTCTTCTCTTATTATAGAAATTATTTTATTCAAAACTCGCAATCCTAATGGCAAATAGGAATATACTCCGGCCATTTCTTTATGTATAAATCCAGCACGTATGAGTAGATCTGCATTCTTTGAAACTTCGTCTTTAGGAGAATCTTTCCTTGTCTTTGTAAAAAGTAATGATTGTTTCATATCATTATAATAGCCCAAAGATTATCATTTAACAAATAATTTAACTATGTCTTTATAGGTTACTATAACCATAAGTAAAAGTAATAATCCAAAACCAATAGTATTTATTGTATTTGCTATAACAGGTTTTATAGGTCTTCTGATTATAGCTTCTATAATAACAAAGAATATTCTACCTCCATCTAAAGCTGGAAAAGGTATTAGATTCAATATACCTAGGTTAATAGATATCATAGCGGTGAACATTAATAGATAGGTAAATCCTAATTTTGTAGCATTTCCTACAAGTCCCGCTATACCTACAGGACCAGCAACAGAAGATAATATCTTTGATGATCCATGGAATATTCCTGACAACAGTTCATAAAATCCTAATGCAGTTTTTTTCATTAGATGAATGGTGAGTCTACCACCTTCATATAAAGCCAAATGTAATGGTAATTTCAAAATACCAGCATTATCCATAGCTATACCTATTGCATATTTTCCTTCGACTATACCCTTTTCTGCTATTATAGTTTGTTCCTTTACAACTCCATCTCTTTTGTATTTTATAAGAAAACCCTTATCCTGACTTTCATTTATATTTTTCTGAATCTCTTCTATGGATGAAGCGATGAGTTCATCTCCTGCCTTTATACCAGCATCTTCTGCTGGTGATCCAGGACTTATGAAATTCACTATTATATGAGAATCACTCATATTATTTTTGTATTCTGGATAACTATCGACAGAAGCTAATACTCCAAATAAAAAAGAAATTGATATTATTATCCAAGCAAAAATAAAGTTGAAAAGTACTCCAGCAAAAAGCACAGAAATCTGTCTCCATTTTGCTTTATTTACAAAACTTCTATTACTATCAGGACCAGATATAGAATCATCGTCTGGATTTTCTCCGAATATTTTCACATAACCACCGAAAGGTATTAGATTCAAAGCATAAGAAGTTTCACCTATTTTCTTTGAGAAAAGTTTCGGGCCAAAACCTAATGCAAATTCATCAACTCTTATTCCATTCCATCTAGCAAAGAGAAAATGCCCCAATTCATGCACGAAAATAAGTACAGCAAGAACGATTATAAAAACAATAACTGTCATGACATTATTTCCTTTTCTTTCTTTGAATAAAGTTCTTCTAATTTCTTATTTGCATCATCTACTATCTTTTGGGCTTCATTTTTGTGACGGAATACTTCATCCTTACCTAGATCTCCTGATTTTTCTTTATTCTGCAAATCTTTCATTATTTCATCACGATGTGTGCGTATTTGTTTTTTACCTTCTTCTAATTTATCTTTTGCAATTTTCACTATCTGTACTCTTCTTTCTGCTGTTAATTCTGGGAAATTGACTCTAAGACCCTTATCATCTACAGATACAGAAACACCTAGATTGGCTACTGTTATAGCTTTTTCTATTTCTTTTGACTGGGCATTATCCCAAGGAGTAATACGAAGCGTTCTAGGACCCTCAGTTATCACCGAAGCTAATTGGGATAAAGGAGAAAGTACACCATAGGATTCTATCTTTACACCATCTAATATCGCTGGACTAGCCTGAGATGTTCTAATACCTGAGAATTCTTTCTTAATCCATTCTTCCACGCCTAATAATGATTTTTTGAATTTATTGAAATCGTATGACATATACAGATTATAACATAATAAAAGTCTAAATAAAAAAATGTAAAGAAAAAGCACCCGAGACTTATCCGATGTAGAAACACGGAGGTCTAACGGGTGCTAATAGGAGTTTTCTCCACACATCTAGTCTTTGCGCCACTCATATCATCCTTTTCAGGCGTATGTGGACGCTACCTATATAGGTTATATGACGATCTGCCAACGCTTACACAACCAGAGCAGGTTTTAAAGACTATTGAAGAGGATATGGAAGAAAATTACATTCCCTCTTACACCATGAAGGTGCTATATTAAAAGAATGTTTCTCCTAACCAGTAGAACGTAACCCAACACCGACACCACACTGCGGCAACTAAGGCGGAGAGAGATCGTTGGATCTCCCATCGAGGCGCATCGGGCGGTTAGATGAATAACTAAACGCATTCATAGGGACGGGGCCCTTTCTTGTTGCGGAGTTCTACCTTTTCACTCACTCATGCACGAAGTCAGCTTTTGAACTTAACCCAAACACCAAACAAACTAACATCTGCACAAGTTCCAATGTAAGATAATACTCCTATTATTTTAAAATGCAAGTGTATAGCAAATATTTATCCACAATTATAAAAATATTAAATATTCAAGGCTATATATTCTAATAATTGTTTTATAGAAGGTGATCTATCGTTCATATAGTCTCTAGCTTTGATAATAGATTTTAAAATACTTTTATTCTCTTCTATTCCATTTTCGTATAGAATCGATTCTAGAGAATTAAGAAATTCCTGTATATCTTTCTTTGTAATTTTCTCATCACTTATATCTTTTGCCATTTCATCTACGAAATCTATTTTCTTTGTCTTTGATAATTCGAGAAATTTCAAAGCTTGTATCATAGACTCTTTATTATCTTCTTTATCTTTCTTTAGAATAAATATTCTAGACAAAAGTGTTGGCAATAATACATTTGGAGAAGGCATAATGAGGAAAAAATGACTATTCTCATTTGGTTCTTCGAATATTTTCAAAAGTGAATTCTGGGCTTCATGTGTTATACCAGAACATTCTATAATAAATATTTTCTTACCATCTTTAATAAAACTTTTGGATAAATGATTCTCTTTTATCTTTCTACTATTATCTATACCCATGATTTCGAAGACTTCATGGAAAAAGTCTGGGTTTTTATTTTCTTTAATATTAAATTTATCTTTTAGAAAACTCTTTAAATGCAAAGAAGAGTCTTTGAAACTATGTATAAAATACGCATGATGATTTAGAGATTTTAACTCTTTAAACATTATCTTTTAGCTAAAATACTTTTCTTATATGTATCTAGATGATCCAATGCTATACCCGTTCCCTTCACAACACAGAATAATGCTTCATCTGCAAGTTTAGCCTTTACACCTGTTCTACGGAATACTAATTCTGGGAAATTTCTCAACATTGAACTACCGCCTGTCATTATTATTCCATAATCTATAATATCAGAAGCTAATTCTGGTGGTGTTTCCTGTAATACATCCTTTATAGCTTTTATCATATTATGTAAATCTTTATTTATAGCTTTGACAACTTCATTTGTCTTTAACTCTGTAGAACGAGGTAATCCAGTTATGAAATCACGTCCCTTAACCATCATTGATAATTCTTGTTCAAGTGGTATAGCCGAACCTATATTTATCTTTATATCTTCTGCAGTTTTGTCACCTATAGCTAGATTAAAAGTTTTCTTTATATATTCTGCTATTGCAGAATCTATTCTATTGCCTGCACATTTTACAGAATTACAAGCAACTATTCCCCCGAGAGAAATCACAGCAACATCTGTTGTGCCTCCGCCTATATCTACCACCATATGTCCACGCGCCTCATGTATAGGGATACCAGCACCAATAGCAGCAAGTATCGGTTCTTTCACAACATAAGCATTCTTTGCACCGGCCTTTATCGTTGCTTCTATAACAGCACGACGTTCAGTAGAAGTAATACCTGCAGGTACAGATACCATAACTTCAGGTTTGAAAATATTCCATTTTGGCAAAGCTTTATCTATGAAATATCTAAGCATCGCTTCAGTAACTCTATAATCAGCGATAACCCCATCTCTCATAGGTCTATATGCAATGATACTATCAGGAGTACGTCCTATCATTTCTTTTGCCTCATTTCCTACTGCGAGAATTCTTTTGTCTTGTAGTGAAACAGCAACAACAGAAGGTTCATTCAATACAATACCTTTATTAGGTACAAAGACTAAAGTATTTGCAGTACCGAGATCTATACCTATTTTTTGACTGAATAATGACATATATAATTGAATCATATTCTTATTTTATGTATTTTGCAATTTCCTATATTTCGGAAGCTTTTTGTGATATAAATAACTTATAGAAAATCATAAATAAAATCCCAAAATCCCTAAAAATGAAAAAAGAAATGAAAAATGACAAGAATACACTGAATTTCCGTATAGAAGGTGGAAAGAAGCTTTCTGGCGAAATAACAGTTAGAACCTCAAAGAATGGTGCAGTGGGTGTAATGTGTGCTTCTCTACTCAATAAAGGCAAAACAATTATAAAAAATGCACCAAAAATAGAAGAGGTGTATAGAATAGCCGAAGTATTAGAAAGTATAGGTGTAAAAATAGAATGGAAAAAGAATGGAAAGAATAGTGATTTGATTATTATTCCTCCAAAGAAAATAGAAATAGAAAAAATAGATAAAGAAAATGCATCTCGTACCAGAAGTGCAATAATGATAATAGGTTCTCTTATACATAAATTCAATAATTTCCAAATACCCCAAGCCGGTGGTTGCAAACTAGGTTCAAGAACAGTAAAGCCCTATTTCTATTCATTAGAAAAATTAGGAATAAAAATAGAAACAAAAAGTGATTATTATAAAATAACAAATAAAGGATTGAATGCTTCTCAAATAATACTTTATGAAGCAGGAGATACTGTAACAGAAACAACTATTATGGCTTCGGCAGGAATAGAAGGAAAAACTGTTATAAAATTTGCTTCTGCTAATTATCAAGTACAAGATGTATGCTTTTATCTACAATCATTAGGTGTAGAAATAGAAGGAATAGGTACATCAACTCTAACTATTTATGGCAAAAAAGAAATAAATAAAGATATAGAATACGAATTAAGTGAAGATCCTATAGAAGCCATGTCGCTTCTAACTGTAGCTATAGTTACTAATTCATCTATAACAGTTAAACGTTGCCCTATAGATTTCCTAGAACTTGAACTTCTAAAATTAGAGAAAATGGGATTTCAATATGAAATACTTAAAAGATATAAAGCATTGAACGGAGAAACAAATCTAGTAGATATAAAGACTCATTCAGGAAATCTAAAAGCATTAGAAGAGAAAATACATGCTCAACCATATCCAGGAATAAATATGGATAATCTACCCTTCTTTGCAGTTATAGGTGCAGTAGCAGAAGGACAGACATTTATCCATGATTGGGTTTATGAAGAAAGAGCAATTTATTATAAAGAATTAGATAAATTAGGAGCAGATACAATACTAGCCGATCCGTTCAGATTCTATATCACGGGTCCGACCAAGTTTCGCGCGAATGATATAGTATGTCCACCAGCACTTAGACCTTCAGTTATTATAATGATAGCTATGCTTGCCTGCCCAGGTGTATCGATACTTCGCGGTGTATATAATATAAATAGAGGTTATGAAGATTTGGCAGAAAGATTAAATAAATTAGGTGCGAAAATAGAGACCTTTAGCGAAAAATAAATCATAATACAATACCATGTTTATTATAGAAGTAATTCCAATAGCAAAGACAGTTGGAGTGAAAACATTATCATATTTCACCGATCAGAATATAAATATTGGCTCTATAGTGAATATTCCACTCAGAAAAAAGATTATAAAAGGAATAGTTATTTCCAAAAAAGAAGCATTAGAAATGAAAAGTGAAATAAAGAAAAGTCCTTTTGCTTTGAAGAAATTAGGGGAGGTAAAAAGCGATGAATTCTTCCCTGATTATTTTATGGATATAGTAAAGGATATGGCGGATTATTATTGTAGCAATATGGGTAGCATAATAAATACAATAATCCCAGAATATATTCTAAAAAATATAAATAAATTAAAAACAAAAGACAAAAAGATTTCGACAAATACAAATAAAACCAAGAAAGATAAATACGCCATACAAGGAGATGATGAAGAACGCTATGGGAATTGGAAAAGTCTAATACGCCAAGAATTCGCAAAAAAGAAAAGTTTATTTTTCCTATTCCCTACTATAGAAGAAGCAGATTATGCCTTTTCAATGCTCGAGAAAGGCATAGAAGGTTATGCCTTTATACTTCATAGCTCTCTGGGTGAAAAGAAAATGATAGAAACATGGAATACAGTGATGAAAGAAGAACATCCTATAGTAGTGATTTCGACTGGAGCTTTCCTAGTAATACCTAGAAACGATATAGATACAATAATAGTAGAGAAAGAAAGTAGTCGTGCATACAAAACATTACATAGACCATATATAGATATGAGACATTATGCCGAAATAGTAGCAGAAAAAAGAAATGTGAAAATATTTTTCTCAGATAATTTCCTTAGAATAGAAACATTGTATAGGAAAAATAAAGGAGAAATAGTAGAAGGATCACCTTTCAAATTTAGATCACTTTCCACATCGAAAGATACATTGATAGATATGAAAGGATATGGAGTAAAGAAAAGTACAGAAAATAAAGAAGAAATTTCTAGTTTCAAAATAATTTCAAAAGAAGTAGAAGAACTAATACAGAGAACAAAAGATCAAAGTGAAAGAATGATGATATTCGCATTACGTCGTGGTATAGCACCAACTACAGTATGTGGAGATTGTCAGAATATAGTCACATGTAATAAATGTAGTTTGCCAGTTATAGTTCATAAAATAAAATCAGGGACAGGAGAAGAAAAAAGCTATTTCATGTGTCATAGATGTGGAGAAAGAAGATCAACAGAAGAATATTGCAAAGTATGCGGTAGTTGGAAACTAGCAGTATTGGGAATAGGTATAGATATGGTAGAAGAGAAAATAAAAGATAAATTCAAAGATATAGAAGTTTTCCGTATAGATTCACAGAATACACCAAATGAAAAAATAGCAAAAATGGTATTGCAGAAATATCGCAATAAACCAGGAAGTATATTACTCGGTACAGAAATGATGCTTCAATATATGCATGATAAAATAGAAAACTCTGTAATAATATCCCTAGATTCTCTATTCTCAATACCTGATTTCCGCATACAAGAAAAAATACTACAAATACTAATAAAGATGAGATCATTAACTACTAGAGACTTTATAGTACAAACAAGAAAAAGTGATGAGAAAATATTCGAATATGGAATGAAAGGTAATACAAATGATTTCTATAAAGACACAATCTCTGAAAGAGAAAAATTCAATTATCCACCATATTCAACTCTAATAAAACTTACATTAGAAGGAAATAAAGATGAAATAGTAAAAGAAATGGAAATAGCCCAAAATATATTAGATCCTTATGAAGTCGAGGTTTTCCCAGCATTCACACATACAGTTAGGGGAAAATATGTATTACACGGACTAATAAGAATGAAAAATGATAAATGGATTGATAGAGTTCTATTAGAAAAGCTCATTTCCCTATCCCCCGCTGTATCAATAAAAGTTGATCCAGAGAATTTATTATAATTTGCCATAAAGCCTAGTAATAAGTATAGTATTAGTATGAGAAATATAGTTCAAAATGGTAATGAAGTCTTGAGAAAAAAAGCAAAGGCTTTAACTGTTGCCGAGATGAATTCTACAAAAATAAAAGAAATTATCGAGGATATGAAAATAGCCCTAAAGAGTCAAGATGACGGTATAGCCATAGCCGCACCTCAGATAGGAGAAAGTCTTAGAATATTCGTAGTATCTGGAGAAGTATTAAAATCTGCAGATAAGAAATACAAAGGCGATGGATCTGATCTTATTTTCATAAATCCAGAAATATTGAAAATCTCAAAAGAAAAACAAGAAGTAGAAGAAGGTTGTCTTTCCGTAAGATGGAAATACGGAATGATGAAAAGGGCAAAAAAGGTAATAATAAAAGCATACAATGAAAAAGGAGAAAAGATAGAAAGAGGTGCTAGTGGAATATTGGCTCAAGTATTCCAACATGAAATAGATCATTTGAATGGAATATTATTTATAGATAATGCCTATCATGTGAAAGATTCCCCACCAGAAGGTGAAGAAATAATTCTTGAAAAAATAGAAACAAGAAAAGGACCTAATAATAAAATAAAAATAGGATTCTTCGGTACACCGTATTATTCCACAATAACCTTGGAGAAATTATATAAAGCAGGATTCCATATTTCTTTCGTAGTAACTTCACCAGATAAACCAAAAGGTAGAAATCTAAATATAACAGCATCCGAAGCAAAAGTTTGGGCAAATGAACATAATATACCAGTAATACAACCAGTAAAATTAAGAGATAATAAAGAATTAGAAAAGGAATTAAAGAAATACAATTGTGATGTATTCGTCGTTATCGCCTATGGGAAAATAATACCCGATAATATAATAAATATACCAAAAGCAAAAACTCTGAATATTCATGCTTCCCTATTACCCAAATATCGTGGTTCTTGCCCTATAGAAAGTGCAATACTTTCTGATGATAGGAAGACTGGAGTAACTATAATGAGTATAGATAGTGAAATGGATCATGGACCTATAGTAGCTTCAAAAGAAATCTCAGTAGAACCATGGCCACCAAAGAAAGATGTATTAGGTAAAGCTCTAGTAGAAACTGGTAGTGATCTCCTAGTAGAAATATTACCTGATTGGATAAATGGAAAAATAAAAGCAATAGAACAAGATCATACAAAAGCTACATATACAGATAAAATAGAAAAAGAAGATGGAAAAATAGATTTAAATGATGATCCATATAAAAATTATCTCAAAATACAAGCATATGATACATGGCCATCTGCCTTTTTCTTTCACAAAAATATAAGAGTAAAAATAACAAAAGCATCATATAAAGATGGAATGCTTTTCATAGAAAAAGTAATACCAGAAGGTAAAAAGGAAATGCTTTATAAAGATTTCCTAAGATAAAACTACAAAATATTATTTGGCTTCATTATGAATAATATTTGAAGCTATTATATTTTCACCTATAATTTCAGCCTTTACAGTAAAGTAATACAATACAACCCAAAAAGTCATAAGAGATATAAGAGCTATACATAAATATTGATTTACTTTTTGAGTAAAAAAGGCTGGCATTTAATTATTTATTTTTCTTATTGCTTGGTAATAATCCTTTTATTATATTTTTTACCTTTGCGCCACCTTTTCTTACAATAGATATTTTCTTTTCTTTTTGAGATTTTATTTCTCTTAATATTTCATCCTTTACTATATCTATAGCATTATGTATATCTACTTCTTCGGCACTAGCATAATGATTTTTATTCTTTGCTGTTATATGTATTTCTGCACGATATATATCACCATTTTTATGATGTTCTGTAGTCTTTGCAAGTTCTATATCGCATTTTGCACTAGGATCATGACTGAAAAATTTCTCAATAACCTTTACCCTTTTGTCTAAATATGAACTCAATTCTGCTGTCAAAACCATATTTGTATTCTTTATGTTTATATTCATAGTTTTGTTTATTATCTTTTATATAAATAATTATACTAGAGTATACGATAATAGCTACTGATTTGGTGCTAATCAATGCTTAATATTTTACTTGGAGAATGATGACCGCTTATTATCTTTATAGAAACATTTGGATATAAATCTCTAAAGATTTCTAATATTCTATTATTTGCTTTATTATTTTCTGCTTTTTCTCTTATGGATATATCATAATGATCATCTTTGACTTTTTTTATTTCTTCTTTCCTTGATTCTGTTATAACCTTCACTTTTATATACATATTTGCTATTATAGCAATACTCTTTAAAAGAGGATATTCCGCGATAGCTCAGTTGGTAGAGCGCCTCGCTGTTAACGAGGATGTCCCAGGTTCGAGCCCTGGTCGCGGAGCAGAAATGAATAATACAAATTTTGGTAAAGATGTGAGAAAACTTAATGAAGAGGAATTATTTCAAATAATTAATAATTCAGACCCTAGTTTCGGTGTACTCTCTCAATATGAACTACTTAGAAGGTTAGCATTGAAAAATGAAGAATCTTCCGAACGTTTTGCAAAATCATCTCTATATTTAGCAATAGTTGCGATCATTGTTTCAATTGGTATTGGTACTGTTCAGATATATCTTGCTACTATTTAAGGATAAATTTAAAAAAATAATTATCTCTTTTTACTTATAATCTAAAATAAATTATAATTAAAGAGTCGTATTATAATTCTATTAGTAAAAAATAAATGAAAAAAATAATTTTAGTTCCAATAATTTTATTAATTATTGTGGGTGGTCTTTATTTATATAAATCAAAAAACATACCATTAGGTATTCGACAAGAGACTGGAGATAATGTAAGTGAAAGAATAATTAAAAAATGTAGTAATGAAAAATATAAAGGAGAATGTCTTTCTGGAGAAGCAATAAGCTTAAAAGATATGAATGTTTGTAATCTAATACCTGAAGTAAAAAATGATTGCTTCTCAGATTATGGTATTAAATTTAAAGATATTAAAGCTTGCAAACAAACTGTAGTAACACAGAACACTCAATCAAGTGAATTATGTTATCAATCTGTAGCATATGATTTGAAAGATGAAAATATATGTTACAACCTCCCTTCTGGAGAAAGACACTATAGAGAATGTTTTGCAAAAATAGCATTCTTAAAAAAAGATAAAAATATTTGTGATAATACTGGAGAATACAAAAAATATTGTATTAAATCTATAGATACTGGAGAATACTGGACGGATTATAGAAATTAGTTTTGAATTATTGATTTCCTAAAAAAACATCAGTTTTTAACTATTTCAATAGAAAATCCTCCTATCATAAAATAGGTGGGTTTTCTATTTTTACTACGAATCAGGGCGAGAAAGACGGAGCGTTGTGAGCACAGTTTATAATTGATGATCAATTCATAAGGATGTATAATAAATCCATGATTAAATTTTTTCACTATTTATTTGGTTTAGCATTAATAATTTTTGGTGTAATTATGTTTAGTTGGTTTTATGATGATTTTTCATATTCAGTTGCCCATATAACCAATCCTCAATATTTCGCTCGACTATTTGCTCCAATCACAGCTCTTTATCTTGGTATATTTTATATTTATTGTGCATTCAAAAATAAAATCACCCTAATGAGCAAGATTTCTTTCTTTATTCTTGTTATCGGTATGCTAGTTTCTTATGTAATCATGATATTCACTCCTTATCAATTCGGAGGAACAATGCCTCAGTACGGTCTTATAATGGATTCAATATGGAGAACCTTGATGCCACTTAGCGTTATATCTTCTGTTATCTTTTCTTTTGTATCATTTATACACAAGAAACAAATTCCTGAGTCTTAGTTCCATTTTTACTTTCCTACAATTCATAATGACCGAGCCCTGGTCGCGGAGCCAATACTTGACATATTTATTTGTATGTGATATTACTACATTTAGTAGCAATTTTCATAATTAAACAACCAACCAGAAAAGACATTGATATGCTAAGCGAGGAAACAAAGTTCCTTTGGAACTCAGTCAGACACCATCTCTGCGACAACGGTCTCCTTGAAATGGAGCGCCTGTATCCAGAGCTCAAAGAAGAGATTGCAAAAATCCGTGACTACAAACCTACAGCAATTCAATTTGCAACTCGGTTTGAAGACAAGATGATTGGCAATGTTGTTCGATATGTTGGCAACGAGTGGAAAGAATACGTAAAAGGTCAAAAAGTTACGATTATCGAAACACCTTTGAGTATTGCTGTGAATGGATGTGTTTGCTTTCAGACTGCAGACGGCTTCATTTTTACAGCTCCACGGATTGACCTTCGTTTCTAATCATAGCCCACCAACTCAGCACAGGAACCCCTGTCGTGAGATGGTGGGTTTTCTGTTTATATTCCATTAAATAATCTTACTCGCTCATCCTCACAATTCCAAAAAAACCCTGCTTCTCATTTTATAGCCAAATGTTGGCATAATTTCTCTTCCAAAAGGTTCCTATATCTAGTGCAATATCTATACTAAATTAATGATGATGCCCGGCATGTTCCAGCGCCTCTTGTTCTTGCTGTAGTTTTTCCTGCGATACATTGTTCTTCTTCGTACTCATAAGCAACCAAACGGCCACAAAGGTTGTAATAGGTACGGCCAAGATAAGGCCAATACTACCGATCATGGTACGGACGATCTCTGTGGCAAATATTTCTCTGTTAGCAATATTAGCAAGACTCGAAGTCGATGTTTGGACGAACAAAAGCAGAAGTGGCAAGGATGCACCGACATAGGCTATGGCAAGAGTGTTCACGAGTGCCCCGATATGCTCTCGGCCGATACGGATCGCTCGTTGATATATAGTTTTCTTTGGTACATGAGGCGCAATGCGAATCAACTCCTCAACTGAAATCGCCTGACCAATAGCTACGTCATAGAGCACCCCGAGGAGACCAATCATGATTCCACCAAGGAGAAGTCCGATCACATCGAGTGTACCTCTCGTATTTAGATTGAGATAAGTAACTTCTTCTGAACCGAAGCCACTGAGTCGAGTGAAATGGACCGCCCAGACAGCAAGAAGTCCGGTGATGATAACGGTGATAACCATTCCTAGAACCGCCGAGCTTGTCGTCTTGTTAAAACCATGCGTGATATATGATCCGACGATGATAATGAGCGAAGACACACCTATCGTTACTAAGAGTGGCGAATATCCATGCAGTATTCCAGGCAAGAGCACGTACATAATCAAAAGAAAACTACCGACAAGACTCACCAGTCCACGCACACCTTGAATGCCACCAAATACAAAAATAGCAATTATAAAAAGAGCTACGAGAATGAGTACATGAGGTAGACGATACGGTTCATCGACTGAATAATAGTTAGTCCCATCCATACCACCATATTGATGTCTCAAATAAAAGACTTCTCCAACATCTAGATTTAAGTAATCGTTATCGACGGTGAGCTGTTTTCCTTTTTCATTTCCTTCGAGAATTTCAACCTTGATTGTCTGATTTTGTGATCGAATATCTGTTCCGGGAACATTTTTAACTTCTTCTTTTACAATTTCAAGCACCTTTGCTCGAATAATATCTACCTTATCCTGAATGAGTTCTTGAGCCTGCACCAATACTGGAGATACGAGGCAGAGTGCAAAAAGCATACCAAGCGTAATTTTGTGTAATCGTGTCATGTTGTGTCATTTTATCATTTTCCTGCATTATCTGGAACTTTACTTTTCTCTTGTCTTAGTTTATTATGCAAATTACTTGCATTATGAGAACAAACATATACAAAGAACATATACTTACATTGCTCAAGAAAAAGCATCTTTTGACCATTGCTGAAATCCATAAAGTTATTCCCGATGCCGATTATTCGACAGTCTTTCGCAATGTCGAGCAACTACTCTCTGACAAGAAGATAAAGAGAGTGATGATTGATAACAAGTCTGTGGCGTATGAATCAGCTCACGAAAGCCATGATCATTTCATCTGCAATGATTGCGGAAAGGTTGAAGAAATACATATTCCCCACAAAGCGATCAAGGGTCATAAGGTTGAAGATATTACTGTTCGAGGGTCTTGTAATAAGTGCACCGATTAATATATGAGAATCGCCTTTGTTGGAAAAGGCGGATCGGGCAAGAGTACGCTTTCCGCCTCATTCGCCACATATGTTTCAAAAAAGACTACCGAAGAGGTAGCTGTTTTTGATGCTGATCTCAACATCCATGCACCAGAGCTACTTGGTTTTGATGGTATTCCCTTCGATAAACATCTATCGCACCCGAAAGTGTCAGAGGAAATAAAAAAGTGGCTTATTGGTAACAACGACATTACAAACCTTGGTGCATTCCGCAAATCAACACCGCCGACACGCAAGTCGAACATTATAAAAATTGAATCAATCAAGGAGACACCTATCGGCTCGTACGGACTTCATCGAGGCAATCTTTCTGTCTTTGCGGTTGGTACCTACCAAGAAGAAGACATCGGCGCTAGTTGCTATCACAACAATCTTGCCATCCTCGAAAGCATTTTGAATCACACCGACGACAAGAACGGCTATGTAATTGCTGATATGGTCGCAGGGGTAGATTCATTTGCAGGGACACTTCATGCTCAGTTCGATCTGACCTGCCTCATCGTTGAACCAACCATGCGAAGTATTGAGGTTTATACCAAATACATGGAATTGGCGACTGAAGCCGATGTCGCAGATAGCGTGCGAGTAATTGGTAACAAAATCAGAAATGATAATGATATGGAATTTATAAAATCGCATATTACCGAGAAAAAGATCATCGGATTCTTCACTGATGACGAACATATTCGCACTATCGACCAAGATGGTGCCGCATTGTCTGTATCGAAACTTAATATCAATAATCAAGAATTACTTGAGAAAGTTTTTAGTACATTAAATGCCGAACCAGACAATCGAGATGCGAGACTCAAAAAAATCTGGGAATTACATAAAAAATACGTCGCACAGGGTTTTGTAAAAGAACGATTCGGTGATCTTACAAACCAAATAGACCCTGAATTTACTTTTAGCCATGATTCCAAAAACTAACGAACAAAAAATACTCAATACTTTTGAAGGCAGCGACGCTGTTCTTGATTTTCTCAACCCCGACAATGCGCCATACACGCCACTTGTAGAGATACCCGACCACCTGAATCCGTATCGCAAAGACGGCGTGCGTATTTTTGCCAAGCTTATGAATGCATTGCCACTTGCGAATGTAAAGTCATTGCCTGCATACAATATGCTTTTGGACCGTAAAGAAAAAGGATTATTGCCTGATACTATTATCGAAAATTCTTCAGGCAATACTGTTTTCTCACTGGCTGTTATAGCACGACTTATGGGCATACCCCACACCAAGGCAGTTGTGTCTCATGAGGTAAGCCGAGGCAAATTGAATATCCTACGATTCCTCGGTAACGAAGTTATCGTCAATAAAGAGCCGATCTGTCCTGATCCAAGCGATCCTACAAGCGGAATCTACAAAGCAAAAGTGTGGTCCAAGGAAAAAGGATGGTTTAATCCTGGTCAATATGACAATGAGGCCAATCCTGCCGCTCACTACAAATGGACTGGTCCGCAGATATGGGAACAAACTAAGGGCAAGATATCGATGTTATCAGTTGGTCTTGGTACGACTGGATCAGTTGTTGGTATCGGTTCATATCTCAAAGAGAAAAAGTCAGACATTGAAATAGTTGGAGTATCTCGTATTGCCAACAACCCAGTACCCGGGGTGCGAACAAACAATCTCTTACGAGAGATTGCCTTTGACTGGAAGTCTGTACTTGATCATCAGGTAGAAATCGGCACAACCGAATCATTCAAAATGTCTATGGACCTCTGTCGTGCAGGACTTTTTGTCGGACCAAGTTCTGGCTTTGCGCTTGTCGGTCTTCTCAATCATCTTTCAAAGCAAAGATTGTCTGGCGAGGAAAAGATTGCAGTATTTGTCTGTCCTGATAGTCCATTTCCATATATTGATGAGTATTTTGAATACCTCGACCCGTCACATTTTCCAAAAATTGAAAACGAGCAATTACTCAAAGAAAAAGGCGCTCATATTCCTGCCACACCTATTCCAACTATCAAAGAACTCGACTCACAGGAGACATTTTCACTACTCTTTACCGAAACACCTGAACAAATTTGGGAGAAAGTTAAGCATAAAGAAGAAATTGCTCACAAAGATGGCTATCTTGTTATTGACGTAAGAAATGATAGCGAGTACGAGGACCATCATATTCCTGGATCAATCCATGTCCCAGTTCATAGTCTTGATGACTATCTCAAAAAGAACAAGAAAAACCTGATCAAAAATACAGCTGTCATATTTGTCTGCAGACGTGGCAATACAAGCCGATTGGCCGCTTACAAAGCCGAGCAAGTTGGAATAAAAGCTATAAGTCTCAAAGGTGGCGATACCGAATGGAGTAGACTTAATCTTCCGAGAGTACGGGCTGATAAGTGTGTAGTTAGATTTGATTTAGAGTAGTTTTTATATAAAAAGTGATATAATAAATACCATGAATAAAACAAAAAGTTGTGAGAGTTGTCTAATGCCATTTAATATGGACCCGATGGGAGATAATCGTGAGAATCCACGTTATTGTAGTTATTGTTTTAAAGGAGGAAAGCTTTGTTATGAGGGAGATCTTAAAGGATTTCAGAAAGTCTGTTATGAACAAATGAGAAAAAATGGTACTAGTCCAATCAAAGCTAAATTTTTTGCTTGGATGATTAGATTCGCCCCTAGATGGAAGAAATCTTAGATTATATAAAATAAATAATAGAAATATTAAGTATTGTAATTAGAGATTAGATTAACCCAAAGTATATTTGACTTTATACTATTTATATTGTAATATGATAAAAGACTGACAATCCCGTCAGGCTATACAGAGGAAATTTTCTGAAACTAGACATTCTTTTGGGTGTTATGGCGGGACTTATAAATGTTCTCGCTTTCGGTATCTATAATTGGCAGACTTTACAAGGACATGCCAATCCCAATATCACTTCATGGGCAGTATGGGGCTTTATGACGCTCCTTAATTTCACTTCCTATAAAGCGATGAGCAAGGATGGTTGGAAGAGTCTTCTTCCAACCATTAGCAGTATTCAATGCATACTTACCTTTTTACTTACCCTTTTCCAAGGACAACTCAAAGGATTGAGTACAAATGATAGTATTGTTCTCGTGATTGGTATCACAGCAAGTCTCTTGTGGTGGAAACTCAAGTCTCCCACTGTTACCAATATGATGCTCCAGCTCGGTATAACCATTGGTTTCATCCCGACATTGCAAAGTGTCTGGACAAAACCTCAAAATGAAATCGCCCTATGCTGGTTTCTATGGACCATCTCGTTTGCTTTTCAAACCATCGTTGTAATTCTCCGGTGGAAAGGACAAAAGCAAGATTTGGTTTATCCTGTGAACTGCTTATGGCTTCACCTCGTTGTGGTACTGCTCGCACTTCGCTAAACCCATCAACTCAAAAAAGAAAGGACAGGTATGGCACGTCTAGACCGAAATGGCTACCCTTCAAATCCCAGAAGTATCTTTATAGGGATTAAGCGTGACAATATCCCATCGAAAGAAGCTTTTGAACAAGCACTTTCGAACGGAACAGAGATTCTTATCTCACACCGTTATTATGGTGAATGGGGGACGATTCTAGGAAAGATTTCGAAAATCACCCATTTCCCTGACGGACGAGTCATTCATTTTCCTCAAAATCTTCAAAGATCAACTCTAAAGTGGCCTGAAGCGGTGCTTTGGATCCCCAATCAGGGTCAATGTGGGATCTTAGATTGATTTTAAGAGAATCAAAAACGCATCTCAGAAAGATGCGTTTTCTTTTATATAAAATAATATTACAACCAATCATTACTATTTCCATTTAATCTCTGTTAAAATACACACATGATCAAAGACTATATAAATTACTTCAAAGACAATCCAAAAGGCTATTGGTTCAAAGCTAAACTCTATGGCTGGGGTTGGACACCTGTGAAATGGCAAGGATGGCTTGTCATTATTCTATATATTTCATTTATATTAACCCTTGTGCTCACAAGAGAAGAATCTATACCAGGAAATCCTGATTCAGGAAGTAATTTCCTTACATTTGCATTGCCTATTATTATATCGACTGCCCTTCTGATATTTATCTGTTATAGAAAAGGAGAGAAACCTAGATGGCAATGGGGACCACCCAGAAAATAATTCATTTCTATACAAATACTAAAACATTAAACAATTTTGCCTATTATAGACGATTATTATAAAATATAGATAATTAAAATTTAAAATAAAATTCAATGAATGAATCAAAATTCTCTCCATCAATGATTATTGGTATAGCATTAATTATCAGTTCATTGGTATTTGGTATATTCTATTATTCATCACAATCAATAAATAATAAAAATATACTTTCAGTTGTAGGTTCAGTGAAAAAGCAAGTTACTTCTGACAAAGCAAAATTGATTATTTCTATCAATCGCATCGCAACGACTGATGAACTTTCTCAGGGTTACAAGGATATCTCTCATGATTTCAATTTAGCAAAAGAATTATTGAAAAAATTCGGAATAGATAATGACAATCTCATATCAAGTCCTATTTCTATGAATCAAATGTATGATCAAAATTCTAATAATCAAGTGCGTTATCAATTGGCACAGACAATAACAATTCAATCAGATGATGTTAATAAAATCACAGAAATATCAAAGAAAATACCAGAATTAGCAGCACAAGGAGCTATAATATCAGTTCAATCTCTAGAATATTATTATTCGAAATTACCAGATCTAAGAGTCTCTCTTCTAACACAAGCAGTACAGGATGCTAAAGCCAGAGCTGAGAAAATAGCCCAGGGTACTGGTCAAAGTGTAGGTAGTGTACAATCAGCTTCAAGTGGAGTAGTTCAAGTTCTACAATCTAATTCAGTTGATATATCTGATTATGGAAATTATGATACTTCTAGTATAGAAAAAGATATTATGGTAACAGTGAAGGTATCATTCCGTTTGAATTAAATATAATGAATAAAATTATCAAAGTTAATGATAGAATGCAGAAAAATTATACCTATGAATTAAAAGAACCTATAGGTAAAAACTTTGATAAAAGATTCAAACCAGATCTAACACCAAAAGAAATGCTCGGACTTGGAGTATTCGGTGGTGTATATATGCGAGATTGTATCGAGGAATTTCCTAAAGATTGGTTTTCTAAAGCCAAATTCCAAAGTCCAGATTCATATAAACCAGACCCTGAGCTTAATTTTTTCAAAGTTAATGCTAGTCAATCGCTTTCTATATGGCAAAAGAAAGGCTGGATATACGAGGAAGATCCTCGCGGATGGTTCCAATGGTATTGTAGATATTATATGGGACGCAGATGTATAGATGATGATAGACAAATAAAGAGATGGCTAGCGATAAAGAGACATATCTATCAAATAAAATACAATTGTAGAGCTATGGATATGAGCTGTAGACCAGTACAAAGACAAGCATTATTGCATTGGGCCTATGATAGTAGAAAAATCTGATTTTATATAATTATTCAATATCTATAGAATACTAGTATCTTCGGTACCATAAGGTGGATTTCCATCTGCACCCTGATAACATAGAACATTATTATTTCCGCCACCAGAAAGTAATACCTGACCATTCCTACATATACTAGAATTAACTTGAACCCAATATATATTTGCACCAGAACAGTATGTTAGTCCATCTTTCACAACAGATGTAGCACATCTATAGAAAATACCGACACTATAACTTTTATTATGTGGACCAACCTTTACTGTTCCATATTTATAAGTTGCTGGAGCAATATAATTATTCAAATAATATGATTCGGCTTGTGGACCTCCACCAACTGTAGCTAATTGAGATAACATGAGAGGATCTTCTTCTTTTGCTTTGAATAATGAATATAGTCCATTACCTATAGGAGCACTACTAAGCAAAGTGTCAGCAAAATAACAATCTGTCTCATTCTTTGCAAAACAATAATAAGATCCTATACCAACTATATTACCAGGCATAGAAGTATTACCAGGATCAGGGAATGCTCTATCAGTAGTTTCCAAAAGCAAATTCATTGCAGTTTCTCGATTGCGTACTTCTTGAGATACAGTGGCATTTATCGCTCTATATCTAGTATCAGATACGGAAGCTAGAACAACAGTAGATAATAATCCTATTATTGAAATCACAACTAGAAGTTCAATAAGAGTAAAACCTTTATCTTTTTTTATCATATTAATTTAAAAAAATATATTACAATGTAAAAATATCCTGTATATTATAGTATGCTATCCATATATACACAATCAACAGTTATACATATGTTATACTTCTATAGCTTTAATTATACATAGATGAAATGCCGAAAATAAAATTAGTAATATTATTAACCGTATTTATAGACGTTATAGGTCTAGGTATAGTTATACCGACTTTACCTTTCTATGTTGCTAGTTTCAGTAATTCTGCTTTTATCATAACTTCCCTATTTTCTATTTATGCATTATTTTCATTCTTTAGTGCACCTATTATAGGAGCATTATCAGATAGATTCGGACGTAGACCAATGCTTATACTAAGCATATTCAGTACTGCAATAGGATGGTTTGTCTTTGCTAGTGCTACGAATATATTCTTCTTATTCATAGGTAGAATAATAGATGGAATAATGGCTGGTAATTTCCCCATAGCTCAAAGTTATTTATCAGATATATCCAAAGATGATAAAGAAAGAACAACAAATCTAGGACTTATAGGTGCTATATTCGGTATTGCTTTTATACTTGGACCATTCTTGGGTGGTGTATTGGGACATATAGGACATAGTGTGCCATTTTTCTTCGTTGGTGGCTTGGCTTTATTTAATGGAATATTGGCAACATTTATTCTAGAAGAAACTAATAAAAATCTAAATACAAAACCAATAAGCATAAATCCTTTTTTACCTATTATAAGAGCTGTTAAGAATCATTCACTTAGAAATAATTATCTTTCTTGGTTTTTATTTGGTTTATCATTATCTGTATACCAAGCTGTATTCTCTTTATATTTAAGAGATGTATTTTCTTTTAATGAATTAGTAGGAGGTATTATATTCGGAATAATAGGTATAGTTATAGCGATCAATCAGGGATTAGCGATGAAACATATTTGGCTAAAATATTTCGAAGAACCTAAATTAGAATTAAATGCATTAATTATATTTGCATTCGGCTTTATATTACTAAGTATAAAATTGTTTTATGTATTCTGTATAGGATTGCTTATAATCACCTTTAGTCAATCAATATTAAGAGTAATAATGACAAGCCAAATAGTAGGACAAGCAAAAAAGAATGAACGTGGTGAATCTCTCGGTATACTATCGTCTATTACATCATTAGGTATGATGATCGGACCATTCTTGTCAGGATTGATGTATGGTTTAGATGTGATAATACCATTTTTATTTAGTTCAATATGTTTATTTATTTCTTTTATAATCTTATACAAAAAGAGAAAAGAATTAGAGAAAATGAATTTACCAGAAGATATAACAATGGAATCGATGGTATAATCTCTATATGAGTTCAAAAACTTTAATTTGGATAGGAATGTTTATAGGTTCAACTATTGGCGGTTTTATACCTAGTATATGGGGAGAAGGAATGCTTTCCTTTTCATCTATAATATTTACCGCTATAGGTGGAATATTGGGTATTTATATTGGATTTAAAATAAGTAATTATTAAAAAACCGATAAATACTGATAATCTAATTATCAACAAATACACTTGATTTTTATACCAAACTATCATATAGTGATGGCAGATTAGTAAATGTCTTTTGATCAAAACCATGGCTGGTCAAAGTCAAAAGATAGTCAATGAAACTTATGGTATTGCTAGATTTGAGAGACACTGAAAGTCTCGAGGAATTCACGAGACAAGCTTCGGAGCTTACACCAGAAAAAGCTACGAGACTTACAAGATACAGCTTCCGTATGGAAGTTGATCCTATACCCACGAATACAGAGATGACTCATAATGTCCAAAAAGCAGATGGAGTCATTGTTACAGAGAATACGTTTCTCGGTTTCCTTATGGCTTTGCCAAGGATTCAAGAACATCACGCCATCGCGGCGTAACAATACATCGTCTCCCAAGGGACGACAAAATTAGAAAGCGCGGCCTGCCCCGCGCTTTTTCTATTATCTTTTATTTTATACTTTCTATTATATTAAAAAGAAAAACCGACCTTTAGGGCCGGTTCTTTGATTGAGGAATTTCTTTTATGGAATCCTCTTTTCCATTTCCTTCATAAAGGTGTAAATCAATTCACCCCCGAAGTCAAAGATAGTACCACCGGTACTACCAGAAAGCATGTGCCAAAGATACACATCCTTGTATGTTGGATCTTTTTCTCTCAGATCCTTCAAAAAAGATGCTACCATATTGGTTGCCTGATTAAGGAAATCCTGATCCGGATGAAGGTAAATTCTTCTCCAAATCGCTTTGACTTCCGCCAATTTCCCCTCTTCGATTTTGTTGAGAACCATACTGTATATAACTATACCATATATATAGATATAATGCAAGTGTTAATATAATGTCTAATATAAGCTCTTTATAGAATAATATATATAATTAGACGTTAATATTGACAAAATAGCCAGTATGTAATATACTCACAGAGTTAAGTTATATCTCTATATCCATATATATTCTTCTGGAAATAAAGAGATACTAGTCGGCTTATACCTTATACCTAAAGACTAGAAGAAATATATGTTTAAAAAAAGAATTGATGGCAAACCATCTATTAAAAGGTTTGCTAAACCATCGAAAAGACCTGCGAATAGATTCGCGAGAAAACATTCCAGATCAAATCATGGAGAATTTCGTGATATTCCAAAATTTATAAATAAAGCTATGCCTGTAGCAGATGTTAAACCTTATGTACCGGTGAATTCATTTGCTAGTTTTGCTATAGATGAAATGTTAAAGAAAAATGTAATAAATGCAGGATATATAAACCCTACCCCAATACAAGATCAATCTATACCACATACATTAGAAGGACGCGATATAGTAGGTATTGCGAATACAGGTACAGGAAAAACAGCTGCTTTTATTATTCCTTTAATAAATAAAGTAATAAAAGATAGAACACAGAATATATTAATAATGACTCCAACAAGAGAGCTTGCAATACAGATCAATCAAGAATTGGTCAAATTTGCTAATGGTCTAAATATATATTCAGTATCAACAGTTGGAGGTATGCCTATATTCCGTCAGATAAATGATTTGCGTCGTCCTCATAATTTCGTAATAGGAACTCCTGGTAGAATAAAAGATTTGGTAAAGAGAAATTGTATAAATCTAAAGAAATGCCAAACTGTTGTATTAGATGAAAGCGATAGAATGCTCGATATGGGATTCATAAATGATATGCGTTTCTTGATAGGAGAAATGCCAAAACAAAGACAAACTCTATTCTTCTCAGCTACATTGTCTAGTGATATAAAGAATCTTATAAAAGAATTCTTGAATAATCCTATAAGTATTTCTGTGAAGACCGGCGACACCGCGCGTAGTGTAGATCAGGACGTAGTATATGTAAGAAATAAACCAAAATTCGATCTATTACATGATATGTTATCGAATAATGAATTCAATAAAGTAATAATATTCGGTAGAACAAAACATGGTGTTGAGAAATTATCTAAGCTTCTATGCGATAAAGGATTAAAAGCAGAATCAATACATGGAAATAAAAATCATAGTCAAAGACAAAAAGCTCTAAAATCATTCAGAGATAATATATCAAATGTTCTAGTTGCTACAGATGTCGCGGCAAGAGGGCTTGATATACCTGATGTAAGTCATGTTATAAACTATGAACTTCCTGCTACATACGAAGACTATATACATCGCATAGGCCGTACAGGTCGTGCTGGTAAAGGTGGAAAAGCTTTAACCTTTATAGACTAAATAATTAATTATCATAATACTATGGAAAATATAGTATGGGATACAATAGTTATAGGAGGAGGACCAGCGGGTATGATGTCTGCTGGTAGATCTTCTAGTCTCGGTGCAAAAGTATTGCTAATAGAAAAGAATGATAAATTAGGAAAGAAATTACTCATAACCGGTGGTGGTAGATGCAATGTAACTAATGCAGAATTTGATAATAGAAAACTATTAGAAAAATTCAAAGATGATGGAAAATTCCTTTTCTCAGCTTTTTCACAATATAGTGTAAAAGATGCTATTGATTTCTTTCATAGCAAGAAAATGTATACGAAGATAGAAAATGAAAAACGTGTATTCCCTATTACAGATAAAGCAGAATCCGTATGGAATGTATTGGTAGAATACATGAAAGAAAATAAAGTCACTATATTGTCCAATACTCCGGTAATAGATATTGCTACAGAAGGTAATGGTATAAATAAAAAGATAATCGGGGTTAGATTAAAGAATAATAAAATAATAAAAGCGAAATCAGTGATCGTGGCTACTGGTGGCGTATCGAGACCCGAGACGGGCTCGAACGGAGATGCATATAAATGGTTATCTAATCTAGGACATAAGATTATAAATGCAGAACCTTCCCTAGTTCCAATATCAGTAAAAGATAAATGGATAAAAAAGCTTGCAGGTACAAGTCTAAAAAATATAAAAATAACTACTTTTCAAAATAAAGTTAAACAAGAAATAAGAGATAGGGATACAAAAATCTTATTCACTCATAATGGGCTTTCTGGACCAACAATACTCAATATGAGTAAAGACATAGGAGAATTATTGAAATATGGTGAAGTCATTATATCTCTAGATCTATTACCAGATCTAGATTATGGAGAATTGAATAATAAATTACAAGAAATATTCAAAGAAAATGATAAAAGAAAAATCAAAAATTCTCTAAACGAACTCATACCTTCTACCATGGTATCTATAATAATAGAATTGTCTAAAATAGATGGAGATAAGAAATGCAATAGTATAAGTCGTGAAGAAAGACTAGAATTAGTAAAATTATTAAAAGATATACCTATAAATGTAGATAGATTATTAGGAATAGATAAAGCTATTATATCAAGTGGTGGCGTATCACTAGATGAAGTAGATTTCAAAACCATGAAATCACGACTATTCCCTAATCTTTTTCTTATTGGAGATATTCTAAATATAGATAGACCATCTGGAGGATATAGTTTGCAAATATGTTGGACTACAGGATATATAGCTGGTACGAATTCAGTTAATATATAATTCTCTATCAAAAGACCATTCTATATATAATTTCTATATAAATAGAAATATGTTAAAATTATTGTTAAATAAATGAAAGAAACATTAGCAATAATAGCAGCAATTCTAGCAGTAGTCGGTAATATACCTTATCTCATAGATATAGTTAAAAGAAGAGTACAACCTCATCCATATACATGGATGGTATGGACTACAGTTTCTGCTATAACATTCTTTGGTCAATTAGCAAAAGGAGCAGGCATAGGAGCATTGCCTACAGCTGCTTCAGAAATCTTTACTCTATTAATTTTCATATTCTCTCTTCAATACGGATTCAAGAAAATACTAATATCCGATACAATTTTCTTTGTTATAGCATTACTCGGAATTATCCCTTGGATAATAACAAAGGACCCTACAGTATCAGTAATAATAGCCGTGTCTATAGATCTCATAGCATTTATACCTACACTTAGGAAAACTTGGCAAAATCCAAAATCAGAAACTCCAATACTATATAGCGCAAATGTATTACGCCATATATTAGCATTATTCTCATTGCAATCATACAATATAGCAACTACATTGCATTCTATAGCTATGATAATCACTAATTCTATGATGACTGCAATAATAACCTTGGGTAAAGGTAGAAAACCATAAAGGTATACTTATAAATTTAAATAAAAGAAAACCCCAACGCTTTGAAACGTTGGGGGTGAAAGAACTTACTCAGAGACCGCTTGCATTCAATGGCGAGTATAATTCGTAGAAGTGATTTGCACCAGTAGGAATGGTGTATGTCCACCACCCGTCCGCACCAAGAGTTATACCTGATGTCTTCATGGTCCAAGCACCAGGAGCAAGACTTGATTTCTCTACCAAAAAGAAAAAGTCCCCGTAGTCACTATATTTCCACTTTACTTTTCCACCAGAAATCTTGAAAGAAGTACTTGGTGGAGTTGAAAGTGGAACCGAAAAATCTGGTATGCAATGAACTGCATCGATTTTCGCTTGAGGAAATACCGTTCCTGGAGCTGATCCCCTATTCAGGAGAAAAGAGAGTTCGTATTGTCCTGTGGATGTTGTGTTAGCTACGGTCTCAAATCTGGTCCAACTGGACTTATTCGCCGTAATACTTGCTATCACCGTATTCCCCAATTTTACCTGCAATGGAGAACCTAGTGACACATCCGAGGTTTGATACCAGAATGAAATATACCTTGCCACTGGTGACCCGTCGGTTTTGTAGAATCCATTTACCATCGTACTAGCTTTAGAGTAAGACGCTGATGAGGTACGAATCATTAGCCACATTGCAGTAGATCCTAAAGGATCTACCCCGAGGGCATCAGTAGGTGGGGAGTAAGTAAAGCCACTACCCACAGGAGTACCCCACATTGTTAGAGTGGGACCAGAAAGATACGTACCGGTGAATTTCGGCGTACCTACATACCAGTAATCAGTATTAGGTGGTGGCGGAGGGCTGATCGAAGCTTTCACCGAGACAACCTGCGCACCGAGAACGAAGATGGCCATGAAGGCCATAAACACGAAACGAACCCACTTCCTGTGAATACCGAGACTGAGACTGAGGTTTTTCATAGGTTTTTTCCTTCTTTTCAACTAACTTTTCAAATGCCTTTATTGTTGTTAGGCACTTAAAAGACGCATACCATATGCGTCTTATCCATTCAAAACAATATCACACTTATATATATTTAGCAAGTATTTGATTATATATTATAATTATTATAGAAAATGAGCACAACTATAAAATAAGGCTAAAAATGCATATGATTTTAAGGATTGTATTGTCTGTTGCCGTATTTCTGATATGGCATAAGCTATACAGATTCTATAAAAATATAGGCAGAAGATGTCCTAAATGTGGTGAATGGAGAAAACACAAAAATCATCGTAGGCACAAGATAATAATGGCTTCAGATGAGATGATATCCACACGAAGTCCAGCAGGAAAACTTCGATTTTGGATAAGGAGAATAGAGAAAAGAACTTTCTCTCATTGTCGGAGCTGTGATCATATAGTACTTGTGAAAATAGATTTGGGTCCTATGTCAATATTACATGCAAAATGGGTAGAACTGACAGATAAGGAACAATTCTTCTCCGATCCTGTATTGGATCATGTATACGATGAATTGGTAAGAAAACTTTGGGGTTCGAGAATACATGATTCAAAATATTCTTATAAAGATAACCCACCCCTCATATTCCCCTTAGGACTTTTCCCCGATATGGATATGAAAGACAGCACAGAGAGGTTCAAAAAGCCTCCTCAATGAATTCACACACCATCAATCCCTGATAAAGAGATTGATGGTGAACTTTTTTATAACAAAAAGACCCCTTTGGGGTCTTTTTGCATGTACATAATTAAAAAAATGAAACTATTACATAGTTTGAGACATATCTCCACTCTTGCAAGCCTTGCAATTTCCCTTGTGAGAGAATAGCTCAACTAGAGCAGATAGACCAACTAGAACATATATTATTCTAGATACTACTGCTGTTTGGCCACCAAATAGGGCGCCAACATCCCATAGGAAAGCTCCTTGTAGAAGCCAGTTTAGGCCTCCAACTATTAGAAGTATCCATGAAATCATATGAAGTGCTTTCATAAAATTATATTAATTATATTTATAATAAATTGTCGACTATATAATTATACTTTAATAGGAAAAGTGGTACAAATATATTTATACACAAGACCTAATTCATGTCTATTTTACTAGCTAATTTACGCATAAGCACTCTTGTATCATTCTCTCTTTCACCAAAATCTGATCTAAGCACAATAACAGCTATTGGATAGGCTTTATTATCTATCTTATATTCGAAAATAGATATCATACTTTCTCTGGCTTCTGTTGTTCTGCCAGTCTTGCCTCCTATAAAGTTAGGATCTGATGCTAATGGATTTATATTTTTATAATTATGTTCAATATGATCTGTTGTACTAGAAAGAGTCATATCTATTTTCTTTGTAATATCGAATATTGGTCTTTGATTATAATAAGCGTATTTTACTAAGGTAAATAAATCATTTGCATTAGATATATTTTCATAACTTAATCCTATTGGATCTTTAAAGGAAGTAGATACCATACCTAATTCATTGGCTATAGAATTCATTTTTTCCATAAAATCTTCATAACCATAAGATTCTGCTATGGCCTCCGCTGCATCATTACTTGATTCTAATAATAATGGATATAATAATTCATCTATTGTGTATTTCTCACCTATTACCAATTTCCCCGCATCTCCATATGGTTCTAACATTTTATCGGTAATAATAACTGTACTAGTAGAATTGAGTATATTCTTTGCCATAACTGCAGTTATTAATTTGCTAATAGACGCTATAGGAAATACTTTATTTGGATTTTTGGATAAATAAATACTTCCAGTTTCTATATTCCCTACTAGATATTCTTCTGCTGTTATTTCTGGCTTTGGCTTTGTATTGTCTATTATTTCTTTATTGGATGTATTTTTATCTGATACCTTTGTGGTATTGTTTTTCGTAGTATTATCTATGGATTTCGGATTATCTATAGATTCTGTATTATCAATACTTTCTATTGATTCTATTCTATCTATTACTTTTTCAGAATTATTTGATCTTTTCTTTATATCGATATTATTTGTATGATTTTTATTATTACCTGTATTCTTTAATAAAAGAGCTAAAATTATTATAGTGATACAAGAAAATAATATCTTTTTGATTTTATTATTAGATAATGGTGAAAAAAAGTCTTTAGGAATCATACTAATCAGTATAATATAAATATATTATCTTGTAACTGATATAGATGTTGTTATTTCTCCTGTTGAACTAGCTGTTACTCTGCCATTTATATCCTGATATATAACATATTTTGTATCATAATCAGTATCATTATTATAATAAGCTCCTACAGCACTAGGATCATAGGGTAGAGATGAAATATAGGTAGGAACGACACAGTGCGCGAGATCGAAGCCATTCGATGATATATCACTTTTCACTATTGTAGGAATGGATGGCAAAGAAAGAGGGCTACCAGCACAATAAAAGACTCCGTGATTCTCTGATATATTTTGGCTTATAGAATTCAATAATGCATTTACATTACTAACTCTTTGAGAATCTCTAGCAAGCTTGAATTGTCTAGAAGGATTCACCGCAACCAGTACTACAGCAGCGAGAATAGCTATTATTCCTATAACTATGAGTATTTCTATTAGAGTGAATCCTTTTTTATTTTTATTAAATATTTTGCTTTCTCTTTTGCCTTTCTTTATTATATTTTTTCTTATTGTATTCCCTATTGTATTTGGATTATCTTTATGTTTTTTATTATACATGCTTTTTATTTATCTACTCTCGTAGAAATTATTTATAATAAAAAAGTATATATTATGAAAATAAAGAAATTATAAAAAAATAATAAAGAAATGATAAAAACCCTAGTTTTACAATATAAAAACCTTTAAGGTCAAGATATTTGTTAAAATACGACTACTTTATTGATACTCCTATAGCTTCTTTTACTTTATCTAATTTATTTTGAGCTACTTTCCTTGCTTTATCTCCACCCTCCTCTAATATCTGTATGATTTTATTTCTATCTTTTGCTAATTCTTCTCTTTTATCTCTTAGAGGTTTTATAAAAGAATCTAAATCTTCTATTAAAGCTTCTTTTAGAATTTTATATTTGCCTTTATTTTCTTCGTATAATTTCTTTAATTCTTCTTCTTTCTTTATTAGTTTATGTATATTATAGACATTTATAGGTAATTCACCGCTAGAATCTGTAACTATACTCATAACTGATTTTATTATTTCATCTCTACTAGCAAATAAAGATATTGTATTACCGTAACTTTTTGACATCTTTTCTCCATCTATTCCTGGGACTATGGCTACATTTTTTATAATATATGGTTCTGGTAATTTGAATATTTCTCCATAAATATTATTGAATTTCTGAGCTGTATCACGGGTATATTCTACATGTTGTTTCTGATCCTGACCTACAGGGACTATATCTGTATCATAAAGCAAAATATCTGAAGCCATAAGCATTGGATAATTGAATGTGCCGACATTTATTTCTTTATTCTTTGCTTCTGCGTCTTTATAGGCATGTGCACGCATTAGATATGGCATTGTGGTTATAGTATCGAATATCCATGCGAGTTCAGTATGAGAAGAAACGTCTGATTGTTTGAATATTGTTGATTTCTCTGGATCAAGACCTATGGCTATATAGTCTATAGCTAAATCTATTATATTATTCTTCATTTCTTCCCTGTCTTGAATAAGATTCAAAGCATGATAATCAGCTATCATGAAATAACAATCATAATTGCCATTCAAAAGAAGTTCAGTGTATTGCTTCATGGCACCGAAATAATTCCCTATATGTGGCCTACCTGTAGGTTTTACTCCTGATAATAAGATTTTATTATTTGTTGATTTCATGAATTAATAATATCAGATTTTTCATCTTTTACCCATACTAGATAAAGTGCTGGGATAATAAACAATGTAAGGAATGAAGAAAGTGTAAGGCCAAATATAACCGAACTACCGAGGGCTCTCCAGAATTCATTTGATAATGTTACTGGCAAAATACCTATAATAGTACATATAGAAGTAATGAAAATAGCTTCTAATCTCGATTTACCAGCATCTGCTATTGCTGATTCGAATTCTATTCCGCTTTCTATATTTATATTTATTTTATCAACCAAAATAATCGCATTCTTAACAACAATACCAAACAATGCTAACACTCCTATAAGCGCTGGTAAACTGAGCGGTACATCAAATACTGCCATTCCGAAGAATACCCCAATAAGAGCAAGTGGTATAGGTACGAGAACGATAAATGCCTTGCGGAATGAATTAAACTGTATTACCAATGTTGCAACTATAAGTATAAGAGCAATTATCATAGCTCTAAAAATAGAAGCCACAGATTCTGCATTTGATTCATTTTCTCCTCCATATTTTATATAATAACCTGATGGAAATACGTAATTTTCTATATTTTTTTCAAATTGCGCAAGTACTGTCTGTCCATTAGTACTACTATCTACACCAGCAGAAAGAAGTATTGTTCTCTTCTGATCTATACGAGTTATTACATCTACATCAGGCTTTAATTCTATTTTGGCAATATCTTTCAAAAAGACTGGTTGTTTACGATTATTTAATATTTGTAGATTCTGTATTGAAGAAAGATTTGGTATTGAATTAGAATTAAATACTGCTATCACTTTTATCTCTTTATCTTCTTGAATTATTTTTATCAATTCAGTACCAGAAACAGCAGTACGAAGAACTGAACCGACATAAGAAGCATTGAGATAATTTTGTTCCATTGCTATTGGATCTAAAGTAAATGTATATTGCGGTACAGAATCTTTCTGTGAGATATTCACATTTATAACTCCAGGTATTGATAGAAGCTTAGGACGAAGATCTGATACTATCTTGGTCAAAACTTCTAGACTATCACCTGTTATACGTCCTTCGAAAGCTGATCCAGATGGTGGACCTCCAGCGGGATTTGAAACACTTATGACTATTCCTGGAGTAGATAAAGCTGTGAGATCATGTCTTAGTAAATCTGCAAATTCATAAGATTTCATACTTCTATTTTTCTTATCTTTTAGAGTGACAGTTATCGAAGCCAGATTTGTAGCATCATTATTATTACCTGAAGATATACTTCCTCTACCTATAATAGTCGAGAAATTGGCTATATCCTTATATAATAATAATTTTTCTTCTACACCGCGTGTACGAATATCTGTTTCTCCAAGTTTAGTACCTACTGGAGTTTTGATATCTACATATACATAATCTTGATCGGATACTGGGAAAAATTCTGAACGAACTATGCCACTTTTGACCAAACCTAATGAGAAAATAAATAATGCAATAACACCTATGATAACATTCCTACGACGTTTCTTATTCAAGATATAATGTTTAAAATACTTTTCATATAAAGGCAAAAGATAATTGAAATTTATAATTCCATGTATTAGTCTAGCACTTAAACTTTCATGCTCACGACTTCCTTGTTTTCTAAGTTTTTCTTTTATTAAATTATCATCTTTCCATTCCCTATCCATTAATTTCGCATTTTCTAAAAGAATAGCTTTGCCATCTCTTTCATACCACCATATAAGATATGCCTGAATAATAAGAGAAATAATAGCTAATATGATTTCATAAAGACCACCTATATAGAACATAGATACTGTAAAAACCATCAGTACAGATTCTATAATGAAAAAGAAACGACGATTAAGTCTTATTCTTTCCAATACTGCAGCTAATGGATGATTTACCATAAGAGCTATGAATAATGATGAGATCAGAGTAATAGAGACTGTTATTGGAATAGACTTTAGATATTGGCCTATAATACCAGTAGCAAAAAGTAATGGTAGAAATGCCCATACAGTAGCCAAGGTAGTTGTTGTAAGTACCCATTTGAAATCATTCAATACTAAAAGTACGGCTTCTTCTGGTGTGAATTTACCAGTATTTAGATATTGTTTCGTAGCAGAGACCACCACTATCGCATCATCTACCAATAATCCTAAAGATAGAATTAAAGAGAAAAGTGATAAGAAATTCAAAGTAATACCAAACATGAGCAACAATCCGAAACTCGCAAAGAACACTAAAGGTATAGCAAGTCCTGCTACGAAAGCTTCTTTCAGGCCAACAATTAAGAATAATATTATAGCAACTAGAAATACTGTAAGAAGAAAATCATCAGATAACTGAACGAAATCATTTCTAACCCTTTCTGCAAGATTTAAAGAAATATCATATTTAATACCTGGAGGAAAATTTGATATTGTTTTATCAACAGTTGATTTTGCCATATCTACGGTATCTAATACCGATGCTCCTTGGCGTTTTATAAGTGATAGACTTACAGAATTTCTAGAAGGCTCTCCTTCTATAGAAAATCTTGAGTATGAAGTTTTCTTTAAACTTTTTTCAGTTATACGAGCTATATCACTTAAAAGTATAGTACCACCGCCATCATTATGACCTACAGGTATGCGACTTATATCTGATATTGTATTTGTACGCGCATCAGAACGAATAGGAACTACATAGCTACCACTTTCATAATTTCCTGCAGGTATGGCAATATTGGTAGATATTATGGCTTGATTTGCATCTGCCGTAGAGATTCCATAAAACAATAGATTCTCAGGAATATAAGCTATTTCTATTTCTTTTTCATCTCCACCAGAAATCCTCATCTCACGAACTCCAGATATTTTCTCTAATTCATCCTTTATAGTTTCTGCATATTTACGCAATGTAAATCCATCATATGGACCAGTAAGTGATATTGACCATATAGGTGTATCGTCTAATGAAACTTCTAGGACTTGTGGATCTTCAGCCTGAGTTGATATCTTTGTTTTAGCTGTAGAAACCTTATCTCTGAGACGACGTATAGAATCTTCTACATCTTGTTTGGCATCGAATTCTACTTGAATAGAAGAGATAGAATTGAATGAATTAGATGTTATTTTTTTTAAACCTTTTAAACCAGATATCTCAGTTTCTATCTTTTTTGTTACAAATTCTTCTACATCAGCAGGTGAAGCACCTGGATAAAGAGTTGTGACAATAGCTATGGGAATCTTTATTTCTGGATTTGATTCACGAGGTAGTTTCAGAAAAGAATATATTCCCCATGTAGAAATCATAAGAATAAGTAAAATAACTACTCTAAAATTCTTTATGAAGAAATAAAGCCACATATTGCGAAGCTCTGGCCTGAATTCCAATCTCTCTAGATATTTAGCATCTGATGAATGCCCATGATTATTTTTTTCTTTCATTTATTATCTTTTTATAATTAGATTATTTTAATTATTCAACTGTGACTTTTTCTCCTTCTTCTAATTCATAGACAGGAGAGACTATTTTCATATCTTCAGTAATTCCTGATTTTATTTCTACAAAATCACCTTTTATTTCTCCCAAAGTAACTTCATTTTTGACTATCTTTGAATTTTCATCAACAGTAAATACATAGGCTGAACCTGGTACTATCTTTACATTCTGAATTGGAATAATATATGAATCTTTTTCAAGATCAGAACTGATAATATTATCAGCTTTTATCATAGCTTTTACATTCTGTCCTACTATTAATCCTGATTTATCTGAATCTTTTATTGCTATTTTTATTTCAACTTTTTTATTTATTTGATTTACACCAGGAGAAACATTTATCACACTACCCTTTATATTATCTTGAATAATTACATCTGCATTTTTCTTTATACGTTCCAAGTCTTCGCCACTTGCATAAGCTTTTACTTGTAATCCACCAGAACCTATTATAGTTGTTAATAATTGACCTGGACTTGCAAATTCACCATTTCTTAATGGCAGACTGGCTATTTTCCCATCTATAGGTGAAATTATTATTGTTTTAGCTAATTGAGCTTGTAAATTCTTTAACCCTGCTTCTGCGGATAATATCTGAGCTTGATTTGAGACTATAGAATAACCACTGGATGTAATAGATGAAATAGTGGCATTTACTGTTGTGCGTGCCAAAGTTGCTGTACTTTTCCAGCCTGATACTAGATTCATAGTTGTTTGATTAGATATATTAGCAACATTTATCAAAGCATCAGAAAGTATATCTATGAAATTACTTACTTTTAATATACTTTTCTGTGCTATTGATAAGGCCTTATCGACTTCTGCTTGTGTGGATTTTTCAGATAAAGTATCTATTGATATCTTCCAATCTCTAAGTGCTGATAAAGACTCAGTCCAGTTCGTACTTAATTTATTAACAATATCAGAATCAATTATCAAAGATTGTAATTGTATGATATTTGGATTTCCACTATATAGGAATTGACCTATTTGAGCATTAATAACATCATTTGTCTTTGTATATCCGTCTTTGATTTTATCAATTACTGTTTTACGATTACTATCTATAACAACACCATCTGAAGAATACTGTCCTTTTGCTAATTCTAGATTTGCACGAGCCTGCTCTAGCTGGGCTTGTATATCTGCATTTTGAAGCTCCATTATTATCTGGCCTTTGTATACATTATCACCAACAGATATATTTATCTTTGTTACAGGAGAAGAAACCTGACTCTTTATATCTACTTGAGATATTGATTCGACAACTCCATCTGCAGATATTGTAGAATTGTCATTTCTAAAATTATTTACAGAGACAATAGATACTTGTTTAACATTTGATGAAGAATCAACTACTATTTTATTTTTCTTACTGATACGCCCAGCTATTATGCCAGTAATTATGAGTAAAATAGTGATAGTACTCACCAATACAGCATGACTTTTTAAATATTTAGATATAGACATTTTTTTATTTATTATATACCTTCCTTTTTTAATTCATCTATTAGTTTTTGGGCGTTCTTGCTTAATTTCTTTGGCATATTAACCTTTGTGATTATTAGAAGATCACCTCTTTTACCACGACCATTTGGAACTCCTTTATTCTTTACTCTAAGTATTTCATTATGAGTTGTACCAGCTGGAATCTTTAATTCTATTTTTCCATCCAATGTATCTATATCCATATTTTCACCGAGAAGAGCTGTAGTGAGCTTTAATGGTAATTCCATTATTAGATTATATCCTTCTTTACGGAATACTGGATGAGATTCTACCCATATGCGCACGATCAAATCTCCTTTTCCACCTTCTCCATCTTCTCCTTTTCCTTGAACTCTTAATCCTTGACCATTCTCAATACCTGGAGGAATAGTTATTACTAACTTTTCTTTATTTATGGTTATTTCTTTTTCTAAACCGAATACTGATTCTTTGAAACTCAATTCAACATCAATATTTATATTTGCACCTTTACGCGGACGTCTAGAACCACCCCCGAAGAAATCTCCGAATATGTCACCTAGATCGAATTCGAATGCTTGACCATTCTGTGAACTGTATTGACGAGCGAAATTAGAAAAATCAAAGCCTCCAGAGAATCCGCCACCACCGAAGCCACCCTGACCAGGGTTGAAACCACTAGAAGTAGAACCAAATGTATCGTATTGTTGTCTTTTCGCATCATCTCCCAATACAGAATAAGCTTCACTAGCTTCTTTGAAAATCTGAGGATTTCCACCACCTTTATCTGGATGATGTTCATGGGCTATTTTTCTAAAAGCCTTTTTTATATCGTCTTTTGAAGCGTTTTTTTCTACGCCTAGTATTTTATAGTAATCTTTTGACATGGCTTGGATTATAACAAAAAAATGCTTTTTGCGCTAGAAAATTATAAAAAATAATATCTATAAGGAAATAATGATGAATTGACTATATATAAATATTGTGATACAAATAACTGAAATCAGTTCTTGATAAAACAACAAAATAAGAGGGAGAAAATGAAAATTTCTGATGATAGGAAAAAAAGAGAAGTCATTCAGAGTATTTCGGCAAAACTCCGATCCTATGATCCCAACAACGAAAGATATTATCTGAATAAAACTATTTTCAAGATTAATGATAATGTTCATGCGGTGGAAGTTCTATCAACGATGGTGGATGGTGTTCTCTGGGTCATTCACTTTGATATCGAAGGCAAGCTGGAAAACGTTCACAATATGCCTACCGATGATGAACTCTCACAGAGAATCGATGAACTATACAATCAAGAGCAAGGGGTGAAATAACTCTACTCTAGATAAAACAACAAACCCGCATTTATATGCGGGTCTGCTTTTTATATATCTAATATTATCAATGAAATTAAACTATTGATTAACATTTAAAACGAAACCCCGCCAAATTGGCGGGGAATCTCGGAGCCCGAAGGCAATGTGTAATACAATAATATTACTAATGAATTTATTTGTCAATTATCTTACTTTTTCTCCTTAAACTCTGCATCCTTTACATCACCTTCAGAGCCTTTATCATTACCTGCTTGATTTGCAGTATTTGCTCCTGGATTCTCCTTGGAAGCTTCGGCTTGTGCCTTCGACAATATCTCTCCTATCTTTGATAATTCGTTTGATAGCGTTTCCGTAGCTTTCTTCATAAGAGATGGATCTGTTCCCTCTTTTGCAGTTTTTAAATCTGCTATTTTATCTTCTATAGACTTTCTAAGATCTGCAGGGACTTTATCTCCTGCATCTTTCAAAGACTTTTCTGAAGTATAGATAAGTTGTTCTGCAACATTTTTGCCTTCTACCATTTCTTTTTTCTTTGCATCTTCTGCACTATGCATTTCTGCTTCCTTTTTCATTCTTTCTACTTCTTCCTTTGAAAGACCTGAGCTTGCAGTTATCTTTATACTATTAGCCTTTCCTGTGGCTTTGTCCTTTGCGGTTACAGAAAGTATTCCATTTGCATCTAGATCAAATGTAACTTCTACTTGTGGCATACCGCGTGGTGCCGGAGCTATACCATCCAATATAAAGCGTCCTAGAGACTTATTATCTCCTGCCATAGGTCTTTCTCCTTGAGTTATATGTATTTCTACTGATGTTTGATTATCTGCGGCCGTAGAGAATACCTGACTTTTCTGAGTTGGTATAGTTGTATTCTTTTCTATTAACTTTGTAGCAACACCTCCCATTGTTTCTATAGAAAGAGATAATGGAGTAACATCCAATAGCAATACTCCTTTTACATCTCCAGCTAATATTCCTCCTTGTATAGCAGCGCCCACCGCAACCACTTCGTCTGGATTTACACCTAAATGTAATTCCTTTCCGAAGAAATCTTTCACAGCCTTTTGCATGGCTGGCATACGAGTTTGTCCTCCTACGAGAACAACTTCATTTATATCGGCAATCTTGAATGGTGAAGCATCCATAGCTCTCTTTGTTATAGCTATTGCACGATCTATGAATTCACTAGTAAGCTCTTCCAATTTCGCACGAGTCATAGTGATAAGAAGATGTTTCGGTCCATCTGTACCAGAAGTAAGGAATGGTATATTAACTTCTGTTTGTACAGCTGTTGAAAGTTCTATCTTTGCCTTTTCTGCAGCTTCATCCAATCTCTGCAAAGCAAGAGCATCTTTTCTCACATCTATACCCTCTTGTTTCTTGAACTCATCAGCAAGCCAATTTATGATTTTCTGATCAATATCTTTTCCTCCTAGATGAGCATCTCCATCTGTTGATTTTACTTCTACAACATCATCTCCGACTTCTAGTACAGAAATATCAAATGTTCCACCACCGAAATCAAAGACAACTATTTTCTCATCTTTTTTCTTATCGAATCCATATGCAAGAGCGGCTGCTGTAGGTTCATTTATTATTCTTTTAACATCTAGACCTGCTATTTTACCAGCGTCTTTTGTTGCTTGTCTCTGAGCATCATTGAAATATGCTGGCACTGTTATAACAGCTTCTGTGACAGTTTCTCCTAATCTAGCTTCGGCATCTGCTTTCATTTTTCCTAGAATCATTGCAGATATTTCCTCGGGTCTATACCATTTGTCTCCCATTTTTACTTCTATTCCACCTGTTGCTGATTTCTGCATTTCGAATGGTACAGAAGCACGGTCTTTCTGTACTGCAGGATCGTCGAAATTATGACCTATAAATCTTTTTATTTGATAAATAGTATTCTTTGGATTCGTAACACCTTGACGCTTCGCAAGCAAACCCACCATTCTTTCTCCGGTTTTTGATAAAGCTATTATAGATGGTGTAGTTCTCGCACCTTCTGCATTTTCTAATATTTTTGGAGTACCAGCTTCCATTACTGCAACAGCAGAATTAGTAGTACCCAGATCAATTCCTATTATTTTAGACATAATTAAATAGATTAAATTATAATGTTAATAATAAAACAAAATAATTATCTATTTGATGGAGCTCTGGTTGGTTGACTCATTAAAAATTCAAGAGAAAGATATGGAGAAATAATTGAATTTGATGAAGTATAAGTATCAATTGAGAATATTTGGGATATCTTTATTTTAGGAAGATATATTATATTTTCTTTTATATCTTTTTCTGTATTTTCATTTGAAACAGATAATGGAGTGACTGATATTATATGTCCCTGAAACTTTCCTTCTGTTTCTATAATAGTAAATCTAATACGGACTAGAATTCCGTTTTTATCCTTTACTATTCTTTCGAATATACTATTTATTTGCTTATTCTCTAGTTTTAACATGAGAATATTATATATAAAATATAAAACTATTCAATATTGCTAAAAAAGATTTTGTATGATAATATCATCAAGGGTAGTACGGTGAACAAAAACCTAGTGAACCATCGCGAATTCTGCGCCAGAAAGAGCCCAGGTTTCTATTCTACCTGTTGATGAAGATGAAGCCTGAAATTGGCGCAGTCAAATACAAAAGTTGCTTTTTCCTTGAGTAATTAGCAACTTAGTTTCCCCCACCTAAACTCAAAAAGACCAGCTTATCCTCCCCATCCCCCACCGACGAAACATGGAGAAATTAAGCTGGTCTCTTCTTTTATTTATTTTTATAATTTGAGGAATTATTTCTTATTGAAGTCTCCAACCTTTACTTTTGGAGCTTTCAATACCTTTCCATTAAGCTCATAACCTTTCTGTATAACATTAGTTACTGTATTGTTTTTACTTTCATCATTAACATTTTCATGTTCTATGGCTTCATCTCTCATAGGGTCAAAAGCTTTGCCTATAGGATCTATTTCTTTTAATCCAAAATCAGATAAAACTTTCTTTAATTGATTGGCTATGTATTCTACGCCTATACGCCAATTCTTGTCAGCCTTCTCCCATGCTTCTTTATTACCCATAGCCATATTGAAACTATCAAGTACTGGTATTAAATCATTTATAAGGCCTTCATTAGAGAATTTTATAAACTCTTTCTGTGATTCTTGATCACGTTTACGAGCATTGAGAAATTCTGCTTTATCTTTTTGCCAAGAATTCAAATATTCCTGTTTTTCTTCTACAGCCTTTTTTAATTTCTCTTTTAATTTCTTTATTGTATCTATTGCATTCTCTTCTGCAATAACAGAGTCGTCGAGATTTTCATCTGCTTCAATAACAACATCTTCATTTATGTTTTTATTTTCTTTATCCATATTAGAAAGTATACTTAAAAAGAAAAATCCGACAAGTGCCGGTTTTTCTTTTTATTTTAACGTTTACTCCACTGAGGTGACTTACGAGCTTTCTTTAATCCGAACTTTCTTCTTTCTTTTGCACGAGGATCTCTCTTTAGAAGTCCAGCTTTCTTTAGTTTGCCACGAAGCTCTTTGTCATATTCTATAAGGGCACGAGCTATACCTAGCTTTACTGCTCCAGCTTGTGAGCTTATACCTCCACCACTTGATACTACTGTTATTTTGAACTTTGTTGTTGTTAGTTTTGAACTATTTATTGATTCTTCAGCAACCATACGTAATTCCTTTGTAGGGAAATAATCTTCTAGAGATCTTCCATTTATTTCGTATGACATCTTTGTAGATGGAGTGATACGAACACGAGCTATAGATGTCTTTCTTCTACCGACAGATTCTATATATCTTTCTTCTTTATTGATTGATTTGTTTGGTATTATTGTATCCATATTATTTATTCTGTAATTGTAAGATTTGCCATCATTGTCTTTCTCAAACTGTTAGAAGGTAACATTCTATAAACAGCTCTTCTGAAAGCTTCAGTAACACCCTTTCTCTCTATAAGATGAGATAATGTCTCTGTATTTATTCCACCACGGAATCCTGTGAAAGTAACATATTCTTTATTTAATTTCTTTCTTGAATCTATACTAGCCTTTCCACAGTTTATTATTGAAACTTTTACTTCTGGAGCTCTGTTTCTAACAAATTTCACTGTATTCTTACCCATTAGGAAATTAGCCGCTTCTGAAGCAATTCTACCCATCTTTTTACCTTTTGCATCTATTGTGTAATTCATAATTTTATTTATACAAATTCAATCATTGCCATAGGGGCAGAGTCAAGTCCTCTATCTCCAAGCTTAACTATTCTGGTGTATCCGCCATTTCTAGTTTTGTATCTTGGTGCAATATTTTTCATTAAATTATCAACCTCTTTTTCACCCATAATTCTAGATATAAGAAGTTTTCTGGATGAAAGAGTATCTGTTTTAGCTTTTGTAATAAGCTTTTCTATATAAGGACGTAGAGATTTTGCCTTAGCAAGAGTAGTAGTTATCTTGCCTTCATTTATTAGGTTTCTAGAAAGAGAACGTATAAGAGCGTCTCTCTGATTCATTTCTCTACCGAATTTTCTTTTTGAAGAATGATGTCTCATATTACTATATTATTTTAATGTTATTCCGTACTGAGCAAGAACTTTCTTGATTTCCTGAATTCCCTTATTTCCTAGACCATCTATATCCAATATATCTGCTTCCTTCTTTCTTGCTAATCCTCCTACAGTTCTTATATTACCATTTGCCAAAGCCTTTACTGTTCTTGGAGAAAGACCTATTGAATCTATTCTTGTCTTTAAGAATTCCATATCAAGCTCAACTTTTGAATCTCCATTTGAAATTGAATCCTCATTTTCTTCTGGAGCTTTCTCTATAACTTCTTCTTCTTTGAATCCTATAATTGCTTTTAATTGAGAAATCATTATTGAAATTGATTGCTCTAGAGCTTCATTTGGAGTTATTGTACCATCTGTTTCTATTGTTAAACGTAGTCTATTGAAATCAGTTCTATCACCAACACGCATATTCTCTACTTCATAATTAACTTTCTTTACAGGACTGAATATTGCATCTAGAGATATATTACCTATATCTACTCTATCCTTATGTAATACTTCTTTTGGAATAAATCCTAGACCCTTTTCAACTGTTATTTCCATGTCTAATTCTCCAGCCTTATCTGTGATAGTTGCTATATCCAATTCTGGATTGATTATTTCTACTTGGCCTGGATGTTCTATATCTCCTGCTTTTATATTCTTTAATCCTTTTGCTTTTATAGTCAAAACTTGAGCTTCATCTGTTGAAAGTCTTGTGCGAAGCTTCTTTAGATTAAGTAGAATTGTTATTACATCTTCTTTTACTCCTTCTATAGAAGAGAATTCATGTTCTACTCCTTTTATTTTAACCTTTGTTACTGCAGATCCTGGAAGAGAAGAAAGTATTATACGGCGTAGAGAGTTACCTAGAGTATGTCCGTATCCTGGATAAAATCCATCTATCTCATAAATACCAACAAAATTATCCTCGCGGATTATCTTTGGCTTTGATGGGATTATTATAGTATTCATAGACATATATTTTTTATTAAAAATTTAATTTATAAAATTAACGACTATAGAACTCAAGCACAGCAGAAACATTGAATAAAAGTTCGCTTTCTGGAGCATTCGGTATTCCATCTACTGTTATTTCTTTTTTATCAAAGTTTAGCTTAAGCCAAGAAGGGATCTTAACTGTTTTCAATCTTTCATCCAATGTTGCGAAAAGAGCTTTTTTCTTGCTTCCCTCTCTTATACCGACAATATCACCAACACTTACTTCGTATGAAGGTATAGTAACTATTTTTCCATTTACAGTTAGATGACCATGTGATACTAGTTGTCTTGCAGCTTGTCTAGTTGGAGCAAATCCTGATTTCAATGCTACATTATCCAAACGTCCTTCCAATATTCTTATTAAAAGTTCTGAAGAATTACCTCTTTTCTCTATTGCCTGTTTTACATATTTACTGAATTGCTTTGATGTTATACCGTAACTATATCTTGCCTTTTGCTTTTCAAGCATTCCTAGTCCGTATTCACTCTTAACTCCTCTTCTTGGAGCATTTTCTGCTTTCTTTAAAGCACGTATAGAATATTTTTGATTTTGAGTTTTCTCAAAAACTGTTGCTCCTAATCTTCTTGCTATTTTGTATTTTGGTCCGATAATCATTTTATTATAAAATTATACTCTTCTTGGTTTCTTTGATTGTGGTCCATTGAAAGGAACTGGTGTTGTATCCTTTATTGAAATAATGTTCACACCCTTTGAAATAAAGCCTCTTATAGCACTTTCTCTACCAGAACCTACGCCCTTTACTACTACATCTATTTCTTTTAAGCCATAAGTCTGAGCTTTAACAGCCAAAGTTTCTCCAACTTTCGCAGCTGCGAAAGGTGTACCCTTCTTTGCACCACGGAATCCTAAAGATCCACTTGAAGACCACATTATAGCCTTACCATCTCTATCGGTAAGCAAAACCTTTGTATTATTATAAGTAGATTGAACATGGAGTATACCAGAATCTAATCTCTTCGAAGAAGATACTTGTTTAGGTGCTACAGGATTACCTGCTGCATCCTTTGATGCTTCTTTCTTTTCACCCTCAGTTGTTACAATTCTTTTTTTACCCATTTTATTATTTTATAAAAATATTATTTCTTTTCTTCCTTCTTTCTTCCTGAACCCATTGTCTTTCTCACATTTCCTCTTAGAGTTCTAGAATTTGTCTTTGTTCTCTGTCCACGAGAAGGAAGTTTTCTTGCATGACGCATTCCTCTATATGTCTTTATATCTTTCAATCTCTTTATATTTGAAGCTACCTCTCTTTTTAGATCTCCTTCTATTCTGAATGATTCTATTATTTTTCTTATTTCATTCTCTTGTTCTACTGATAGATCTTTTGAAGTTAGATTTGTATCAACTTTTGCTCTCTTTAATATAAATAGAGCACGAGCTCTACCAATACCATAAAGCTCCGTTAACGCAATCGGAAGTCGCTTAGTATCTGGAATTGTAATACCTAATATACGCATATAAATATTTTAACCTTGTCTTTGCTTATGTCTAGGATTTGCAGAACAAATCACATATACATAGCCTTTTCTTCGGACCACACTACATTTTGCACAAATCGGTTTTACTGAAGCTTTTACTTTCATTATATTTAAAGTCTTTTACTAATCCTTGCCCTTCCACCATATGGATCTAGAGTAAGTTCTACCTTATCTCCTATAAGAACCTTTATACGGTGCATTCTCATCTTACCAGCCAAATATGCCATTACAATGTCATCTTTACCATCAATTTTGACCCTAAATAAGGTGTTCGGCAATGCTTCTACAACAACTCCATAAGATGAATTTGCTGTATTTTTTTGCCTTAAATTATTGGTATTATTGATATCTTGTTGCATCAATTTAGCACGTCTCACCATCGTAGCAAAGGATTATATAAAAGTCAATGTTTTATCTCTATAGTTATATCTTTTATTGAATTAGGATAAGATCTCATCCAAAATGGAGATATTCTAGAATAAGCATTATCAATTGCTTTGTATTCTCCAAATACAGTTGGACTTTCTGTTAATTTGATTCCTTTTAATTTATTTTTTAAATCTTCTTGATTGAATTTGCCAGTTAATACTAGTCTACCCTTCAATATAAAGTTAACAGGTGTACCAGATTTTAATGAAAAATCTTTTTGATTAATAATTGAGAAACTTAATTTATCTAAACCTTGTATATCGTATTCTATAGATGGGAATTTGTTCATATCTTTATCGGCTACAAATTTAACAAAAGAAGTATTCTTGAAATTCATAGCATACATAGTAGCTACAACAGTTAGATTTGCATAATTATCATCTTTCTTTACTGGATCTAGAACATTGTATTCTATATTATAAGCATTAGGGAAAAATATATGATCAGACTTTATAGTTCTCTTTACTTGATCTAATAGCTTTGTTTTTAGACTATCTTTCATACTATCTATAGCTGTCTTTTCTATATCTTTAGGTATTATCTCTTTATTACCCTTGAATCCTCCGACTATATCTGTTTTCATCTTTCCATATACCTTGCCATATCTATCTGTACCTTTGAAAGCTAGTATATTGAATATTGAATCTGTGATTTTTGCATTATAATTACTACCCGCCTGATCAGCTACTATCTTTACAGAAATAGATCCTGGAATTAATTTGCCATTTACTGTAGTTGCCTTCGGTATTACCGCGGTTGAAACAGTTCTGTATACAATACTTGGAATACTAGCAATTCTTGTACCTGTGAGTAATGTCTGAGCATTAGTTTGTTCATTATATAGATAGAGTGTACCACTAGCCTTTGTATTTATGGCTGGACCAGAAGTCGCAGGAACGGATTGCTCAGTTGAACTCGTAGCTATTATAACTTCATAAGAAAGATCTGGGAATTTCGCATCTTTCATAGCGGTAAATGTTCCACTAACATCTATATCAGCGACTTTAGGTACTACGGTTATCACAGCTTTTAGATAAAGCAAAGATGCTGCAGTAGCTATTATGGCTACCCCAACAAAAATAATAAGGAAAGTAAGCAAAGTACCCCAAACTCTTTTCTTCCTAGTACTGCCTCTGTGAAGTCTCTCTTCTATTATCCTATTATCTACTTCTTCTATATCATCCTCTACTACTCTTACTCTGGATATTCTGTCTGTTTTATCTGTCTTTTCTATATTATCTATTTTTTCTAATTTCTTTGATCTTGGTCTAGGAGGAGGTGTATCATCTACAGAAAGATTACGTATAGTACGCTTCTTTCCTGGAACTATATCTTGTACAACTCTTTTTTCATTCATAATTTGTAATAATTATAACATATCATTTAGAGCAAATGCATATATACCTATTATTGAATTTCTATCTATGGCTCTATCGAATATTACAGACTTATCAACGAAATTATCATCCATAGTAAATACCTCAAATTTCTCAGACTCTATTATATTTTTAAAAAGTTTAAAATGACGATGAGTAGATAAATATACAGAATGCGGTATTGCTTCATTTTCTCCCATACTCTTTATTGAATTCATAAACTGATTTTTCCATTCTTCTATTATAGGCTGAATGAGTTTCATTATTTTCTGTTGTTCTGATCTTTCTAATCTTTCATCTTCATACATAGATATAGAAGAATCTATAGCCTGCATAGTACTTCTAGTAGAATTAGATAATTTCCTAGAAATAGTAGTTCTGCCGAATGGAAAAGAAGCTAAATGTGAACTGAAATTCCTTTTTACAACTACAATATCGGTAAGCTCTCCATGTATATGAACTGATATATACTCATCTTTGTTATCGATAAGTGAACGAAGGGCTGTATATCTCAATAATAATGCAGAATGATAATGTACCTTTTTGATCTTTAAAGTATTCTTTATTGTTTTATCTATTCTATCTAATATTCTGTATGAACTAAGTGTTGTAGCGAAAGATATTTCCAATGATTTTGCTTTTTTGCCTTTATAATCAGTTACAGAATATCCATTCAAACGAACATCAAAGACATTTTCTTCTATAAAAGAAATATCGAATTCGTATTCATTGTTAAGATTATTTTCTTTGAATTTAGCTATTAATTCCTTTCTTTCTTTATTTATAATATTTAATACAACAGAATCCTTTATCTCTATTTCATTTTCATATTCTATCTTTACGGTCTTGGATTGTGGTATAACCCATGGTGAAGAAAATACATAATGTACAGATTTTATACCCTTTATTCCATCTTTAACCAATTTCATACCTATATCAGAAACTGCCTTTAACATAAGATCAGTCATTCTAGAAGCATTCAATTTTGAATCAAAAGAAATATGCTGTGATAGAGAATATATCACATGGGGCTTTTCTAATGGACAGAATTGTACTACCGCAGCGCGTACGAGATCACTTTGTATATCCAATACAAGAGATAATTCTTCTTTCTTTTTAGAATTCAAAGAAAACATACAAATATTATAACATGACTACATCTATACTAGAATATTCCTATAGTTTATTTATACTAAAACCGCTTTTATTCTTCTTATTCCTTGTGCTACGGCTTCTTCTTTGGCTATTTTAAACTTTAATTCACCTTTTTCTCCAGATATTTCTTTTGTATTCTTTACATGAGGTCCACCACAGAATTCTTTTGAATATGCTGATTCCAAAGTATTACCTATAAAATATATAGATACTTCATCTCCATATTTCTCACCAAAGAAATGCCTTGCTCCGGTTTTCTCTGCTTCTAGCTTTGGCATAATTACCATATTTACTGGTAGAGATTCCTTTATTTTTGTATTTACTATATCTTCTACTTTCTTTTTTTCTTCATCTGTCATTTTTCCATTATGAGAGAAATCAAAACGTAGTCTTTCTGTAGTTATATTTGAACCTTTTTGCATTATTCCATCACCCAATACATCATGTAAAGCCTGATGTAGAAGATGTGTAGCGGTATGATATCTCACAACAGTATTATCATTTGGATTTGCAAGTCCACCTTTGAATTTCTGCTCTGCTCCAGAACGAGAAAGATCCTGATGTTTCTTGAATTCTTCTTCAAATTTCTTCATATCAATTTCTATACCCTTTTCTTTTGCAAGTTCTATAGTAAGTTCTATAGGAAAACCATAACTTGAAAATAGAGTGAAAGCATCTTTGCCTTTAGTGAATTCTTTCAAACCTATTTCTAATGTTTTTTCGAATCTTTCTACTTCTTTATCTATTTCTTCTTTTATATTATTACTTTTTATTTCACTATATCTATCTTTATAGATTATATTAACTGAGTCTAATAAATCAGATAATTTTATTTTCAAATCAATAGTCTTTGAATATCTAATAGCTCTTCTTAGAAGTCTTCTTAGAATATAACCTCTGTCGGTATTAGAAGGTATTACCCCATCTCCAATAAGAAAAATAGAAGATCTCATATGATCGGATATTATTCTCTTCTCTCTTATAAATCCAGAATTAGAATTCTCTTCTATTTTATCCATTATCGGTTTCAATAAATCAGTATCATAGATATTATCTACATTTTGTATAACCATAGCTAATCTCTCGAGTCCTGCTCCAGTATCTACAGAAGGTTTCGGTAATTTGCCTATAACCTTTCCATCTTTTTTCTCATATTGCATAAAGACATCATTCCATATCTCTACAATATCTCTTGCCTCATCAGCCTTCAAGAATTCCTCATGACTTAAACCTCTACCATTGAATTTATTCAATACATCATAATACATTTCACTATCAGGACCACATGGACCATTGTCTCCTGCTTCCCACCAATTATTCTCTTTAGGTAAATAGAAAATCCTATTTCCTTCTATTTTATTTTCTTGAAAGATTTTCTGCCAGATGGAAACAGCTTCTTCATCCCTTTTTGCTATTTCATCACCCTCGAAAACAGTTACATAAAGTCTTTTAGGATCAAGACCTAATCCTTCTTCTTTTGAAGTAAGAAATTCATAACTCCATTTTATTGCATCTTCTTTAAAATAATCACCCAGAGACCAGTTACCTAACATTTCGAAAAATGTAGCATGAGTCTTGTCACCTATACTATCTATATCAACAGTTCTAATACATTTCTGAACATCTACCAATCTATTACTTCCAGATTCATGAGCCTTACCTAGAAGATAAGGTATGAGAGGTTGCATACCAGCAGTATTGAATAAAGTAGAATTAGTAATACCTTTATTATCGGGAGTAATAAGAGAAGCCGAAGGTATTATCTTATGGCCTCTTTTCTCAAAGAATTTTAAGAATCTTAAGCGTATATCTTCTGATTTCATAGAACAAATATATCAAATTTTAGTCAATTTCTCCAATCTATCTATATCACTCTCTATTTGAGCCAATCCTTTTTTCCAAACCTCACCATTATAAACATCAAGACCTATTTCCTTTAATATTTCTTCTGGACTAGCCTTTCCACCTGAACTTAGGAATCTATCTATTGATTTCCAAAAGTTTTTATCTTCTTTATATTTTGCAAAAAGTGCCTTGCTTACAAGTTGACCATAAGCATAGGTATATACATAAAAGAAATTTCTTATATGACTCCAAACAACAAAGAAATAACCATCATCTTCTTTTAGATCAAAATTGGGACCTAGATAAGCTTTCATATTTTTATTATGAATATTTGCTATTTCTTCTTTAGATAAAAATCCTTTTTCACGTATAGTATTGTGAAGTTCTAATTCAAAATTAAAACAAGCTATTTGTCTGAAAACTGTGGAGATATCATCACTTATTCTATCGTGTAATACTATTATTTGTTCTTTTGGTGATAATTTTTCAAAAACACTCTCAAAAGCTAATGCTTCAAATAATGTACTTGCTGTTTCTGCTAGTGAAGTAGAATATCCATGGTATAGGATTCCTTGTGATTTGGAGAGTTCAGTGTGGAAAGCGTGTCCCATCTCATGTGCTAAAGTCGAAAATGAATTCAATCCATCAACATGATTCAATAATACAAAAGTTGGTGTTTTATAGGAACCAGCGCAATAAGCACCGCCAGTCTTCCCTATTTTCGGATATACATCTATTTGGCCATTTTCTAAATAACTATTTAGAATCTCTGTGAATTTATTATCTACATTATCTAAAGTCTTTTTGAATAAAGATATAGAATCATTGAAACTAAAAGATGATTTTATTTTACCGATACTTACAGATCTATCTTCATAACTTAATCTCTTTTTATTTAATAATTTTGCTTTTAATTTGTAAAACTTATGTGATATACGGAAACCTTGAGTAACTATATTTACTAGATCATCTACGACTTTTGAATCATTTTCACAACTTACTATTCTGTTTTCATAAGGTGTCTTATAACCTCTTAATTCATCATTTATCTTTTTATTTGTAATAACAGCATTTATTTCGGCCTCAGAAAAAGATGCTACTTCTTTTAGGACTTTATTTATCTCTGTACTTAATTTCTCTCTATCAGCAGATTTAGAAAGATAACGCATAGTGCTCATAGCCTTCGAAATAGGCATAACTTCACCTTTAAACTTAATAGTTTTCATATTCAAAATCTTTTCATTGCCAGAAACCCACATTTCATAAGCTGGTTGTGATTTCAAGCTCATTATTTTCTCTTCTGGTATAGATAATGAATATTTTGCATCATCAAAAATTCTTTTCAAAAATACTCTAAAATGTTTGAGTTTATCACTTTTGAGGAATTTATCTTGTAAATCCTTTTCTATTTTCCCTATTGAGATTTCGAAGAATGTTAATTTATTACCAAGCTTTGCCATACGATTAGAAAGTAAAGCTAGTTTTGAACTAGCGATTCTATCATTTGCATTTAGATCTTGTGATAGAGAAAAATAAGTAATAGCATTATTCTCTGTAATTTCACTTAATCTTTCATAATCAGATAATATTTCGTATAAAGCATTTTCATCTTTTAAATAATTCTTATCAGAAATATCATATTTGGAAGCGAAATCATTTATCATCTTTTCTGTATTTTCTATATCTTTTTCTATCTTTGCATCATTATATCCACTATATAAAAGCTTCAGATTCCATTCTGTATTTATTTTATTCTTAATTCTTTTTGTTTTTTTCATATGATATTTATAATCCTTATCTTATATATAATTCTTCAGTATAATAAAATCTTCTTTTAATTTATTTATATTATTTGGATTATATACTGCCACACATGGATGATATAAAGCAATAATATCTACATTACCATACGAAGCCTTGCCGGAATAGGATTTGCCATGGGCTTTGCTTATAGGTTCAAGTTCCAAACCTAAATCAAATTTCTCCATTATATATCCCATAGCATAACGACCCAATGTTACTATTGCTTTTGGTTTTATTATATTTATTTGTCTATCTAGGAATGGGCCGTATATTTCTATTTCTTTGGCTGATGGATCTCTGTTTTCTGGTGGTCTATCTTTCACAATATTTGTAATATAAATATTTTTTCTATCTATACCTACATGATTCAATAATTCATCCAATACTTTGCCCGCAGCACCACAGAATGGTTTTCCTGTTTTGGCTTCATTTCTACCTGGAGCTTCACCAATAAACATTATTTCTGAATCATGACTGCCTTCACCTATAACTGGAAAATATTTATTAGAAACTCTATATTCATATAATGGCGAGGCCTTTAAAACCAAGATTTCATCATGAATCTTTTTCATTTCTTCTATTTTTGACATAGTATTATTTATTACTATTTATAACAATATTCGCTTCAGAAATTATATTTTTTATATTTTCTTTATTTATACCTATAGAATCTAATATTTTTGGATCATTTATCAAATCTGTACAGATAAGTATTCCTCTGTCTATTAAATCTTTTTTATTTTGATTATTCAACAATGATAAACTAGTTATAGGATGCAATCTGTACTGGGTTATAATATCATGAAGATTTCCACTTAATGGATAATTCCAACCTATTAGGCTTAATCCTTGGCATTTGCTGTATTGTATTGCTTTATCTGTAAACTTTGTATTTGTAAAAATATATTTTTCAGTTAATTTTCTTTCTTTATTGCCAAAATTAAATACTTTTTTAGAAAGATCATCATAACGAGCTTTTACATAAAGAACTACTTTCAAATCTGATTTCATACCGAATTCATTATGGAATTTCGCTTCAACCATAGCTAGGTCATTTCCTCTCCAAGCTACGACATCTATTTCATGATCTACACAAGAACCCATGACTATTTGGTCTGTGATGGCTTCATAACCCCAAGTATTAAATATTTTTGCAACAAATCTTTCGAATGGGAAACCACCAGGACCTAATTCCCCTATAGCTCTACGTAAAGAATATTTTACAGCTATAGGCACAGAATGATTTCTCAGAAGATCAAAGGCATGTCTATATATATCAGAAGTAGTGGTGCCATCTTTTATTTCACTACTTATATGATTAACGATATCATTTACAATTTGATTATTACCGCCAGCATTACTAAGTGAATGAAGAAGTTTTTGTTTATCAAAAAATTCTTTCTGACCATTAGCTTTTGTAATAGTTATATTTCTCTCCATGAAAAGATTATACTATAATTCCTCCTCCTAGGCATGTATTGTTATAGTAGATAACTAATGATTGTCCCGAAGAAATAGTATATTGTGGCTTTTCGAACTCTATAGTATCCTCTCCTATTATTTTTATTTTATTTAATTCTTGTCTATATCTTGAACGCGCTTCCAATACATAACCAATTTTTGGCTTTTCATTTATCCAATTTATATTTCTTAATTTTATTTGTTTAATACCGTTTGGAAGTTCATTATTTTCTGTTTTATTAGAAACAGTAATAGTGTTTTTCTTTATATCTTTTGAAATTACATAATATGGAAGATCATTCGGAGTCTTTTCTGTAATAGTAAAACCATGTCTTTCACCTATAGTGTATAGGAACGAACCATTATGATAACCAATAACTTTATTTGTCATATCTAGAACATCTCCTCTTTCAAAAGGAATATAATGTGAAAGAAAATCTTTTATATCAATTTTACCGATAAAGCATATACCCTGACTGTCTTTCTTATCTGCTGTAGAAAGTCCGAATTTCTTTGCCAATTTTCTCACTTCAGGTTTCTCTATATTACCTACGGGGAAAATTATATGTGATAATTGCTCTTTCTTTATTGTCCATAAGAAATAACTTTGATCTTTATTCTTATCATCACCCATTTTCAATTCTCCATTCTCTATTCTTGCATAATGTCCAGTAGCAACGAAGTCTGCACCTTGTGACATGGCCCAATTATAGAAGCCACCGAACTTAACATAAGCATTACACATAACATCTGGATTAGGTGTTCTACCAGATTTATATTCTTCTATCATATAATCAACAACTTCTTTCTTGTATTCCTTTTCTAGATCAAGAGTGATAAATGGAATACCAATCTCCAAAGCTACTCTCATAGCATCTATTCTGTCTTCTTTTGCGGTACACGGTATCCAATCAGGTTGCCAAACCTTTATAAATACACCAGTTACATCGTATCCGGCATCTTTCAATATCGCGGCAGAAACGGAGCTATCTACTCCGCCCGACATACCGATAAAGACCTTTTTCTTTGCTACTTGACTATTCATAAATGTGATGATATCATATTACTAGATTTCCGCAACAATCGGAAATAGCACAGTAAAAAAAAGGGAAACGATGCTAACAACATTGCTAGAAACCTCAGGCACAACAAGCCAGAAGGTTGGGACTGTAGATGGAATAAGGATTGCCAAAAACAAGGAGGTGAGAAAAATGGTGATCCTGCTCGTCGAGGATACGGATATGGTGACATTTGCAGTTAAACAACTATTGTCCAGATCTGGACATGATGTTCTCTCTGCAAAAGACGGAGTCGAGGCTATGGAAATACTCTCAGAAAAAGAGTTCCAAATCGACTACTTGATCACAGACCTAGATATGCCGAGACTCGACGGCATGGGTCTACTCGAAATGGTGAAAGGGTGGAATTTCACCAAATGGATGTTTTCCGGTTCAATCGATGACGAAGGGGCAAGAAAAGCTATTGCTCTCGGCGCATCGAAGGTGGTCTGGAAAATGGAGATTTTCTCCGAACTTCGGAAAGCTAGTCTTATCTAGCTACTTCCCCCATTCAAAGGACCCGATTACGTAAATTCGTTTCGGGTCTTTTTTTATATTAGAATTAATTATAAATATTATTTATTAATAATATATTTCTCTTTATTGATAAGATGACCATCATAAGTTACAGCATAATGTATATTCCCTTTTTTATCTGATAGATAATAATAATATTTGGTAGAAATAGGATTAACAGTAGCTTTCAATGCATCTAAACCGGGATTTGAAATTGGACCTTTAGGTAAACCTTTATATTTATAAGTATTATAAGGTGAATCTATTTTTGTATCTGCTATAGAAATAAATCCATCTTTATTCGAAGTTATATAAGCCAATGGCGGATCTACTTGTAATGGGAAATTATCATCTATCCTTTTCCAGAGAATACCAGCTATTTTCCTTCTATCTTCTGTACTAGTTGCTTCTTTTTCTACTATAGAAGCCATAATAACAATATCTTCTGTTTTCCTATTTGAAAGTTTTATTTCATTTGAAAGAGAATCGATTTTTGTTTTAAAAGCTTTCTTTAATGTATCAAATACTTCTTTATATTCTACATTTTCATAGAAGAAATAAGTGTCTGGGAAAAGATAACCTTCTTCTAGAGAAGCTAAATTCAAGAAAGATTTTGTATCAAATTTATTTATATTTTTTGCTAATATTTTCGCTATATCATTTGCAGTCAATCCTTCTGGTATAGTTATCTTTATTCTTGAAAGACCATGTTCACCTTTTATCAATCTTCTTGCAATATTTATAGAATTAGAAGCCTCTTTGAATATATAATCCCCTGCTATTATTCTCTTATAACCTCCGAACAATACTGCTTCTATTTTGAAAACAAATGGAGATTTTATTAAATGTTTTTCGTATAAAAGATCAGAGATATTCGATAAACCACTATTCTTGGATACATTGATTGTTGTATTTATTGGGAAATCTTTAGGAGGCAAAGATAAATAAACTATTATTAAAATAAATAGTATTAAAATTGGTAGTATTATTTTTAAAAGCAAATCTTTCTTTTCTATCATAAGGAAATATTATACAGGAAGATTCGGAGGAGCTCCTGCTTTCTTCGAAGGAAGTCTCTCTAATGTAGGTGTGAATGCATTTGAACCTGGGAAATGATATATAGTTGCTAATTCTTCTGTATTAAGCACCAATTGTGTTCCACCATCAAAAGGCGGATAGAAAAATGATCTCATTTTATAAGCAAGCAATGCACCATAAGCCGCTCTAGTCTTTCTTATACCTCTAAAGTCTTTCCATGGCATATCTATAGGACCCATCCATACATCACCATTTGGTTTGAAACCATTCAGATGTTCTGTATTGAAATGCTTCATACTACTTATTATTCCACCGATACCGAACGGAGCATTATATGATTCTTTTTTACCTAGATATATAGCTCTTATACCCACATCAAAAGGCAGTTTTGTAAGACTTCTATCTATAGCGCTTACCATTTCTTTTTCACCTTCAGATAAAGTAGGTGGAGTTACTTTGCCAGATACTTTATCTTTCTCTCCAGCAACCTTTGTCTTTGGATCACGCTTCATTATTTTATTTTTCAATTCTTCTGCCTCTTCTTTCCAAGGATCTATTTTCTTGAACAAAGTACCGGGCTTTCTGATTTCTTTTTTATGAGCTCTAACCATAATCTGTAACCAAATCTGTTGATTAGGTCCTACATTACCTAGAAATTCTATAACAGGTACCAATGGATCAACTTTGAATTCTTCTTTTGGATCTTTGTCTAATTTGTAATCAACATAAGTCTTTATAGGATATGGATCTGGCTGTGTAAATTTGAATTCTCCAGCCCAAAGTCCCATAGTCTTTGGATCATATTGAACCTTTTTTGCATAATCTTCGACTTCATGTATTTCTATACCTGGGAATTGTGCATATAGTGCAGACATAAGTCCTATCTTTCTACCATCTTCAGTCCAAATCATAAATTTTACTTTGCCTTCTATAGAAATAAGTTCAAAAGAATACCATGGTCTAGTATCACCTTTAAGATATTGGCCTATCCAATTTCCATCTGCGGTATTATGTATAGAATGCAAGAAAAGCTCCATAGCCAGAGGAGATTTGTGCATTTCTTTAGGTAATTTTATTTCTAAAACAGCGTATTTTCTTTTTAGGAAATTCTTTGCACGAACATAGGTAATCCATAAAGGCCAAAATATAATACCCAACATGATAGTAAGTGTTGGTATAGAAAATAGGGTTATCAATCTCCAGACGATTGGAAAAAGTGTTCTATTGAACTCTCCATATAGGAATGGAAAATAATCTTCAAAATGAATCATCGTGTATATATTATAACACGATCTTTTTGATTACATTTAGAATATACACAGATTAGGAAACAGTATGATATTTGCCGTCTTTATCCTTTTTGAAATACTTTTGATTCTGTAGATTTACAACTATAGTATTGTCCTTAACATATCTTTCTTTCAAGACTTTATCTATAATTCCTTCCTTTGTCATAGGACCATTCTTATCTATTACTTTCTTTATAACATCCTTTACCACACCAGACATATAACCCCATTCCGCTAGAGCATATAGACCACGTCCAACTAGTACAAAGCGTGGATCCTTTATAAGTTCATTATGAGTTGTAGCAACATGAGCTTTCTTTCTGAATACTTGGCTTATTTGTTTTGCTACTTCTTTGAAATGTATTGGAGAACCATGTTTTCTTATTACAAGAAAAGCATAATCTCTCATACCTTTTGTATTTATATTAGGAGAATGTGATACACCCCATTCACCTATGGCATTTTTACCAATTTTCTTTGAAAGAGATAACCATCTCTTCAAGATTTCTTGATTCTTGTACTTTTCTGAAACATCTTTTAGATGTTCTAGGAATTTACTTACCATTTCTGATTCTGGTAATAGATCATCTACTGCTATCTTTGCATATAGCTTTCTTAGAGATTCTTCTACTTGTTTTGATAATTCTTCATTAACATGCCAACGATGTTTGAATTCATCATCTTCTTTCTTTTTCTTAAATGAATCACCTAGAACCAATAGAAAGTTTATATGATTCTGTAATGATTTGTCATTAGAAACATGTGCCAAAAAATCTTCTTCTACAACCATACCTCCTAGAGAGTGTATTAATTCTTCTATTTCTGTAAATGTGGCTTTTTCATTCTTGTATATACTAGATTTTCGTATATTAGCTAAAGCATAGTTTTCTATCTGACGTACTCTTTCTCTTGTTATACCATAGTTTTTACCTATAGCATCTAAAGTCATTTTCTTTACATCCTTTCCTAGACCATAACGACTAACTAGAACTTTTGCACCCCTTTCTGGTAGAACAGATAGAAGCTTCTTTACTACTTGCTTTGGTTTGAATTTTATTATAGCCATAATTAATAATTAATACTTAGTTTTGATAACTATGTTTTATCACTTTATTGTAAATAAGTCAAATCAGAAGACAATATTAACTAATTTACCCTTAACAAAAATCACTTTTTTAATCTCTTTACCCTCTGTCCATTTTTTTATTTCATCCATATTTAAAGCCATTTCTTTGACCTTATCATCTGACTCAGATATAGATATTGTAAATGAAGAACGAACTTTTCCATTTATCTGTACAACTATTGTAATATTGTCTTCTACTGTCTTATTCTTATCATACTTAGGCCAACTAGACAATGATACTGATTTTTTATTGCCCAATATAGACCATAATTCTTCTCCTATATGTGGTATAAACGGACTTATTAATCTTATAAGTATTTCATAATTCTCTTTTGAAATATTTTCAAGCTTCTCTAATTCATTTACAAGTATCATCAGAGAACTTATGGCTGTATTGAATTTCATATCTTCAATATCATCACCTACTTTCTTTATTGTCTTATGAATAAGAGTTTCTATAGAAGATACAGAAGACGAAGAAGATGTAGAAGATTGTTTTGAATTTGTCTTTATAACTTTATCTTGTAATCTCCAAACCTTTTCAATAAATCTTCTAACTCCAGCGATATTATTTGTATCCCAAGCAATAGGTTCAGAGAATGGACCCATGAACATTTCGTATAAACGTAGAGAATCAGCTCCTAGACTATTTACAATACTATCTGGATTTATAACATTACCTCTTGATTTGGACATTTTCTCGCCATTTGAAGCAAGTATAAGACCGTGAGAAGTTCTTTTCTTATATGGTTCATTCGTAGGTACAAGTTTCAAATCATATAGGAATTTATGCCAGAATCTAGAATAAAGAAGATGTAGTGTTGTATGTTCCATTCCACCGTTATACCAATCAACTGGAGTCCAATATTTCAAATTCTTTTTATCTGAAAAAGCTTTATTATTTTTCGGATCTGTATATCGTAGATAATACCAGCTCGAACCAGCCCAATTAGGCATTGTATCTGTTTCCCTTTTGGCTTTACCTTTGCATTTCGGACATTTTGTATTCACCCATTTGTCTATAACAGCGAGTGGTGATTCGCCTGTTTCTGTAGGTTTATAATTTTTTACTTTTGGAAGTTTTATTGGTAATTCTTTTTCTGGCACAGGAACTATTCCACATTTCTCACAATGTACCACAGGTATAGGCTCTCCCCAATATCTTTGTCTAGAGAATATCCAATCACGAAGTTTAAACTTTGTAACCCAATTACCTTTTACATATTTTGTAATATCCTTCATCACTTCATCTGATTTTCTACCATTGAATTCTCCTGAATTTATAAGTATTCCATTGCCAGTATATGCATACATTTTATTTTGTAGACGAGACAACCATATATCCATCTCAGCATGAGTCATAGAATCTACAGTTATATCTTTCATATCCACCCATATAACATCATGAGCTTCATTCTCTTCCTGAGACATTTCATCTCTGTCTTCATTTAAAAGATCAAAAGTAACTGCACTTGTTATTGAAACTCTGTTTTGATCTTTATGAGCTGCAAAATATTCTGCTTGTATTTGTCCACCTAAAATTATTGGATTCCCAAGATTTTTATATCCTGTCTCTTCCATTACTTCTCTTCTCGCTGCAGTTATAATATCTTCATTATTTTCTATTCCTCCCATGGGAAAAGTTGTCCATGGATGCTTTTTCCATTTTAAACAAATTATTTTACCATTTTTTGGATTACGAACTATGGCTTGTACATTTCTCCTTACAACTTTCTCCTTACCTTCTACTGGAGGATTTCTCTTATCTATTCTCTCAGGTAAAATCACTTCTTTAATAATTAATCCATATTTCTTAGCAAATTCAAAATCACGTTCATCATGAGCAGGCACAGCCATAACAGCTCCTGTGCCATAATCTGACAAAACATAATCAGCTACAAATATAGGTACTATTTCACCATTAGCTGGATTTATAGCTTTTATTCCCTTTATTTCTATACCAGTTTTTTCTCTGTCCTTTGAAAGTCTTTCTTTTTCTTCTTTTTTCCTTGATTCATTTATATATGCCTTTATATTTTCTTTATTATCTAGATTTTCAATTATTTGATTTAAAATAGGATGCTCTGGAGCAAGCACAATATATGTCACACCAAATATTGTATCTGGACGAGTGGTAAAGACTTTTATATTTTCATTTCTATCTTTTAGAGAGAAAATGATTTCTGCTCCCTCACTTTTCCCTATCCAATTTCTCTGTTGTATTTTTATTTTTTCTAGGAAATCTGTATCATCTAGATCTTTATCCAATCTGTCTGCATATTTTGTTATAGCAAGCATCCATTGTTCCTTATCACGCTTCTCAACTGCTGTACCACATCTCTCACAACATCCATCTATAACTTCTTCATTTGCAAGTCCGATAAGATCTTTCGGACACCAGTTTATTGTCATCTTTTTCTTATATGCCAAATCTTTCTTTAAGAATTGCAAGAATATCCATTGTGTCCATTTGTAATATTTCGGATCTGTAGTATTTATCTCTCGAGACCAATCAAAAGAAAAACCCAAAGCTTTTAATTGTCTTCTGAAAATATCAGTATTTTTCTTTGTAACTAATGCAGGTTGTATACCTGTCTTTATTGCATAATTCTCTGTTGGAAGACCGAAAGCGTCCCAACCTATAGGATATAAAACATTATATCCTTCCATTTTACGTTTACGAGAAATTATATCCATAGCAGTATTGCTACGAATATGTCCAACATGCAATCCATCTCCAGATGGATATGGGAACTCTATAAGTGAAAAGAATTTCTTCTTTTTATTATCTTCCTTTACTTTATTTATCTTTTTACTATCCCAATACTTCTGCCATTTCTTCTCTATTTTGTTGTGATTATAAGGCTTCATATTGTCCCTTATCATAATACGATGTAAGAAGAAAAGCAAAATAATAAAAAATAAAAAAGCCCATAACACTTTCATGTTATGGGCTGTGAAAACGAATGCGATATTTGTCTGATCGCTACTGATTGATGCGTAGAATACTCAAAACACAACAAACAGTGACTATTACTACTAGGATTAGGCCCAAAATCCCCTTATCCAAAGGGCCTTCCCTTCGATGTGATCTGTTGCTCATAATAACAGAGTTCGACTGTAGATTATATCATAACAATTGATATAGTAAATATGTATATTTTATGGTATATTTACTTGGTTAATTCATTAAATTAGATAATTAATTATGAAAAAAAATATCATCACATTAGGTATAGTATTGAGTATTGTTTTTATACCTTCATTCACTAATGCAGTAGATATAGGAGCAGTACAAAAGAATACAAATAGAGAAAGTGGATTAAATGCTTTCATGTCTAGTCTAAGAGAAAGATTAAATTTCTTTTTTGGAAATAAAAATACAGAGACCACACCAATAATACCCAAAAAGGATTCCTCTATAAAAATTACAGATAAAAATACAGCTGAATTACCTATACCAAAACCAATACCAGAATCTACAACAAATACAACAAACTCAACTGATGCAACTAACGTAATTCCAACTGATGATGCAACAAATGTATTGCATGCAAAATCAATAAATCTAAACAATCCTATAGAAGGAACAACTTATATTGCTGAAACATCTATACCTGTAGTATGGTCAGAGAATTATAATTCGGATCTACTTGTTGTAGAGATTGCTGATACAAATGGTAACAAATATTATGCAGGAAGAACAAAAGGAGTTATTGGAAAAAATGTAAAATATCTAGTACAAGAAGCTAGTAATATTCCTAATGGAAAATATATATTAAAGATTTGTGATGAATCTATATCTCTATGTAGTAATAGTTCATATTTCTCAGTTACTCGCAAAGGAAGTGTAATTCCAGCTGATGATGCCACAAATGTATTACATAATCAAACAGTAAACACTTCCCAATCAACACAATCATCTAACAATATCCAAGCTGTTCTAGTCAGTGCAAATGAAGATCATGCTGGACCTTGGTATCAATTCCATAAAGCAGAGGGAGATATAACAAAAAATGAAACCGATTGGAAATGGTCATTATATATAAATAATCTAAATGGTAAAACAATAAAGCGTATTACTGTAATACATAATATACGTGGTGAAGTATGGTCAACAGGATTCTCTAGATATCTAAAAGATAATACAGATCTATACGGCTATAACGAAAATCCATATCCTATAGTTGCAATGTATAATGGCAAACAATTAAATACTGATTATGATCAAAATATTCAATTAGATAATCAGAGCACAACAAATGGTCCATATAAATTAGATTTATATGGAGAAGCAGAATATGGAATGTTCACTGGAGGTAGATTGATAGTAGAATATACAGACGGAACTTCAGAGTCTACAATAATACCGAAATCAGATATAAGGCAAGGAAATAATTATCCTTCAGCAGTAATACAATTAAATCCAATAAATGCGACAATCCCAACTCCAATAAATATAAAAACTCCTATAAATACAACAGATCAACCAATAATAAAAGCAAATTCAGCACCAACAGTAATGAATATTTCTCCAAAAGAATCTACTGTAGTGGCTGGTCAAAAAGCATATTGGAATATTTCTGCTATAGATAATGAGGGTGATGCTATAACATACAGAGTATTTTGGAGAGATACACCAGTAGCAAATGATTTCACTACAAATATCCTATCACATACATATACAGTACCCGGAAATTATATAATATTATTCATAATCAAAGACAGTAGAGGTGCAGTAAATTATACTTCAGCAAAAGTAAAAGTGATTTCTGCTTCTACAGATAAATTGATAGAAGATACAAGTAATATAACCCCTCCAGGAGCTTCTACTGTTAATCAGAATACTATGAGTATTTAGAGATTATAAAAAATGTATCACAAACAACTAGTAACCCACGTCACCACCAAAACAAACGAAGGAATACCCAAAGAGAAAATAGAAGAAGAGCTTATCGTAGATGGATGGTCAAAAGATGATATAAAAGAAGCATTTTACTATAGTGCATATCCAGAAAAGCTCAATCATTTTTCTCTAAAGAGAATTCTACATTCTGAAATATCATTTATCTTTACACTAATTATTCTAATTCTAATTAGTGTAGTGATAGGTGCTGTATCTTATGCATACACAGAAAAAACTGTAAACTATACAATAAATATTCCAACTGAAATTCCTAATTCCCCTATTGAATTTACTTATGGTGCGCAAGAAGCTTTATCAAATCCAGATTTTTTTGGAAAAGTTAAAAAACAGTTTATCGATGATAAAGCTAGTTTTATAGAAGCAGATCTCACAACGATGAAGCTTCAGGTATATAAAGATGGAAATCTGGCATTCGAAGTGCCTATCAATAGCAAAGGTCATGAAGGTTCATGGTGGGAAACGCCAGCAGGATTATATAAAATAGAATTAAAAGAAAAAGCTAGATTCTCAGGAATGGGACATGTATGGATGCCATGGGCTATGGAATTCCAAGGAAACTTTTTTATTCATGGACGTACTTATTATCCTGATGGTACTCTCACTTCAAAGACTTATACCGGAGGATGTATTCGTCTAGATACTGATGATGCAAAAAAGGTATATGATGCTGTTGATACAGGTACACCTGTGCTTGTCTTTGAACATAGTTTTTCTCCTGATAATTTTACTTATAACAATGAAGTACCATCTATTCTTGCCCCAATACATTTATCTGCTGATTTACAGAATAATCATGTATTTTCAAGTAAAGATGCCACGACACCAGTTCCGATTGCTTCAATAACAAAACTTATTACCGCTCTTGTAACCACCGAATATATAAATCTTGATAATACAGCAACAGTTCCTGATGAAGCTATTGTCTATACATCCAAAGCAAGATTGAAACCCGGTATGAAATTAACAATTTATCAACTTCTATTTCCTCTTCTTATGGAATCATCCAATGAAGCTGCGGAGACAATCGCTAGATATTATGGAAGAGAAAGCTTTATAAAACATATGAACGAAAAAGCCGCTTCAATAGGAATGATTCATAGCCATTTTGCCGACCCTTCAGGAGCTTCAGAAAATAATATTTCAACAGCAGAAGATTTGTTCATGTTAGCAAAATATATTTATAATAATAGAAGCTTTATATTTAATATCACTTCAGGAAAAGTTAAAAATAGTGCTTACGGAACTAGTGGATTCTCAGATCTTGGTAATTTCAATGATTTTGTAGATAATGAATATTTCTTCGGTGGAAAGAATGGCAAAACAACAGCAGCTTCTGAATCTAACCTTTCAGTATTTGAATTCCCCGTAGGACAGACAAAAAGACCAATAGTTACTATTATATTAAAGTCTCCGGATGAGAAAAAAGATTCAGAAACTTTGATTGATTATACTCTTATACATTTCAAATCGACAAACTAAACTTTAGATTCCATCACATTACTATCTTTCCTTACTTAAAATCATATGATAATCTCTTATATGGGAGCCTCCTCGAAAGAGCTTGTTGCGTATCTATCCGTAGAGATAATGTAGTCTGTCGGTAATTGCCGAAGGTTGGCTGTCTTTAGCCAAGCATTCGCTCTGCGTTCGCAACCCCCGTCTGGTACCCCGGTCTATCCGGAATACGTCCAGACGGGGCTATTTTTTATTTTTATCTAGACCTTAAACTCTATATAACATAGCCTTATTCGAGTACTTGACAAATATCATGGTTGTGCTATGCTATCAACAGTTGAGTTTTTGGTCGCCGGTCATCCGTACCGTTATGCAGACCAAAACCCCAATCATCCATTGTATTTACAGCGTGCTTTACACAACTTACAGTGGTATCGCCGTCGGAGCAATCCGGCGGCTTTTTCTTGTCAAAATTTAGATACCCCTTGACAAACTTAATGGTATCTGCTAAGATGGTACCAGAGTTCGGTTGATCTTCGTAAGTTGTGTGTCTGGACATATTACCAGGGATGCACAACCAAAAATAACCGTTTTACTGGCAAAATGATCAATAAATGATCCGCCGATGAGCGCAAACTCATCACTTTCCCGGCTGAACCCTCAAGGTTCGGCCGGTTTTCTTTTGGTCAAACCTTGAACTCTATGACACTACCATCTTCTTTATTACATTCCGATATGGAAGTTTCCTTCTGGATAAACAACTTTCATAATCAAAATTACTACTGGGATGATAACTAGTGCAAAGTAAAAGAATCGTCTAATTCTTCTCCCCGTTTTCAACTGACCTAAGTCAATCTTTTTTGTAAGTATCAAAGATACAATAAAAAAGAAAATTGAAATTGGAAGAATATAAAAATAATAATATTGACCAACTGATACAACACCTATGCTTGAAAGTATTGCAAACAATGTAGTCCCAGCAAAAGGTAATGGAATCAATGCAACTAATATGTACAGTGTTCCAACAACCTTTTCGGAAATATCTAATGTTTTCATAGCATTATTATATCAGATCTTAAACTCCATCACATCTCCATCTTCTTGACCTTGACAATTGGCACTGACTCGTGGTAACTTAAAACCAGAACGGGGCGGCGATTGTCGCAGATCAAGAGAACAGCTTAACTGGGATCAGCCTCGTATTTGACGGGTAGAACTCTTCGTACCGTCTCCGCAGTCATCTCAATGAGATGTACGTGTGGTGCAGTCACCCGAAGCCAAATGGTTAGGGTGACTTTTCTTTTTCTTAAACCTTAAACTCCATGAGACCATAATCTTCGTACACTTGACTAACGACAAATAAAATGATACGGTTCGACAGAAAGGACATTAAAGCCTATGACCGAGAAAATGAAAGTTGTACTTTTTCTTACCATCGGAACGATCTTTTCTGCCTTGATTGTACTCTGGGCGGCAAAGGGTTTTGTATGGTAGTAAACCCACTCACCGGAAAACCCCTGCGTGCAGTGGGTTTTCTTTTGCCTAGACCTTAAACTCCATCACATCTCCATCTTTTACTATATATTCCTTCCCTTCTGTTCTGACTAATCCCCGCTCCCGCGCTTTGGCATATGAACCCGCCTCTAGAAGTTTATCCCATTCAACTACTTCAGCCCTTATAAATTTATCTTTAAAATCTCCATGTATTGCGGTTCCGGCTTCTGGTGCAGTCCAAGATCGGCCTATAGTCCATGCCCTGCTTTCATCTTCTCCTGTTGTAAAATAAGTAATGAGATCAAGTAATTCATAACCCTTTTTTATAAGATTATCTATACCATCATCTTTTGCACCTAATCCCTCTCTTAATTCCTTCTTTTCATTTTCATCTATATCTTTTAATTCATGCTCTATACCCGCATCTACTATTACCCATTTTGCATTATTATCCTTAAAGAATTTCATTAAAGCTTCGTATCTTATTTCATCTTTTATTTCATCTAGATTTTTGCCTCCCGCCTTTTTATTTAAAACATACATAAATGGCTTTGAGGTTAAAAGATGTAATGATTTTAGATATGGTTTTTCGAATTCATCGATCACAACACTTGAAGCCAGTTTTCCAGATACTAATACTGTCTTTAATTTTTCTAATAATCCATTTTCTATTATGGCTTCTTTTTTACCTGATTTTACTTCTCTACTTACATTGGATAGACGCTTTGTAACTGTTTGTAAATCTGCAAGTATTAATTCTAGATTTATAACTTCTATATCTTTGAGAGGATTTATCTTTCCATCTACATGTATAATATCGTCATCTTCGAAGATTCTTACTACTTCTGCTATGGCATCTGTTTCGCGAATATTGGAAAGAAATTGATTGCCGAGACCTTCTCCTGCTGAGGCTCCCTTTACTAGACCAGCGATATCAACGAATTCTATTACAGCTGGTATTGTCTTTTTTGAATTAGAAAAAGAAGATAATTTTGATAATCTTTCGTCTGGCACAGCAACAACTCCCACAGACGGATCTATAGTCGCAAATGGATAATTTGCAACTAATACACTTTTCCTCGTAAGAGCATTGAAAAGTGTTGATTTTCCTACATTTGGTAGACCTACAATACCTATTGATAATGACATGTTTTATGTTAAATTATTGGAAAATTGAGACTTTGCATCTTGCGCTACGGAGTACCTTTTTCTTTTCGACCCCTGATTAGTCAAAAAGAAAAAGGTCTCCTCCGCCGTGCAAAGTTCAATTTTCCTATAATAGCACACTTTCAAGACCTTGCTAGGAATTAGACAATGAATCCAATATATTCTTTATTTTTATAGAAGCCACTCCAACCACACTATCTGCACCTCCATAATATATATAAATAGTATCTTTCTTTACTACTGCTCCACATGGGAAGACAACTTCATTTATTTGACCATTTTTCTCATAATACATTTCTGGTTCAAAAATAGGATATTGTGTTCTCGATATAACTTTCTCTACATCATCTTTATCTAGAAGTGCAGCTCCTACTCTATATGAACCATCTTCTCCAATACCATGATATATAAGTATCCAACCCGCTTTAGATAATAATGGTGGCATTGCTATTCCTACTTTTTTGCTATCCCACATACCTCTTCTAGGCAAAAGAATAGTATTATTTTTGAATTGATTTCTATTTTTGAATTCTAAAGTTGGAGAATAATCTATACATATTGAATGATTTACTCTATGTATGAGAGCATATTTATTCTTTATTTTTGCTGGAAATATAACACCATCTTTATCATCCACATTATCATTGCTTATGATATATGGTTTATCCCATTTCCAAATACCAGATGTAAAATCATTTATGGATATAGAAGTAAGCGCTATATGTGGCAATTCTACTCCATTGAAAGCTGTATAAGTCATGTATATTCTATTCTCTAATAGAGTTATTCTAGGATCTTCACATCCAGAATTACCATTAGGAACTCTCTTTTCTTCAAACGGTAATCTAGGTATATATACAGGTTTTGCAGAACGGAACTTTACTGATTTCATATCATATAATTCTGCACAACCCATAGTCGATGTATTATCTTCTGACATTGCTCTATATAATAGATAAGTCGTACCATCTATATCTATAGAAGCTGGATTAAATACTGCTCTAGATTCCCAAGGATAATCCTTTCTAGGTTCTAATATAGGTTCATCTGTTAATCTTTTGAATTTATGAGATTCTTTATAAAGTAAAATCTTTGATGGTGTGCTTCTTTTATCAAAAAATTCCATAGAAGATACAAGTCCCATAAAAGATAATTCCAATGAAGCACAAACCGTGTCTGCACCACCATAGAATACAGTTAATTTATCTCCTTGTAATATTGCTCCAGAAGGAAAAACTATATTTTTCAATATTCCCTCTTTTTCATATTGTGTTTCTGGAATAGCAAAAGGAGTTTTCGTCTGTGCTATTACTTTCTTTGGATCTTTTATATCCAATAACACTGCGCTGATACCGAATACTTTGTCTTCTGAAAAATAGTTATATACATGAGAATAAATCAATAACCAACCGAAAGGCGTCTTTATCGGTGGAGCTCCGACTTCTACTTGTTCATTATCTTTTCTGGGTATTTTCAAAACATTTTCATCTATATTCTCATACCATTTCTTCCATCTATTCTCATCCCATATATCTTCTATTTTTGGAAATTGTGCTATAGAAATTTTTGCCAATTGACCTCCATCTGTATTCGCTGCAAATATAACTGTATATTTTCCACCTATTTTATCTGGAAAAAGAGACATGGCTTTAGCATTAAAAGGTGTTATCAAATGTCTTTCTTGTATTGTTTCAAGATCTTTACTTATAGCTAAAGCTACCTTTATACCATCTTTCTGGAATGGGAACATACCTAGAGCTGTATAGAAAGTATAATATTTGCCATTTATATATGTAACTCTGGGATCTTCACAACCATATTTCTCCCAAGGTTCTACAGGAGTTATGAATTGACCAGTAACCTTCCAATTAGAACCTATACCTTGTATTGCCTTACCTATAGTTGAAAGTGAAAAAGAGCTTGATTCAAACTTTTTTGGTTTAGATAATGCGCGGTATAGAATATTTATTTTTTTATTTACCATTACAGGACAACCATTAAAAGTTGCAAAAGATTCCCATTCATTTTCTGGATTGGGTTTTATTATGGGATTATTCTTTGATCTCTTTATAGAAAACATGATTATTTATAAATTATTTTTTTAAAAGTTCTCCTAATAATTCATCTATATTTATAGTTGCTACGCATACATGTTTATCTCCACCACCGTAATAGACAAATAATGTTCTGTCTTTTATTATGGCACCGCAAGCATAAACAACTCCGAATTTCCATTCATTTTCATACCATTTTTCTGGAGAAAGAATAGGTGCCTTCGATCGAGCGAGTACTTTCTCAGGATCCTTCAGATCAAGGAGCATAGCACCGAGCTTATAGCCTATATGTCTCTCATTTTCATCCATTGCATGATAGAGTATTAGCCAACCTTTATCTGTCTTTACTGGTGGTGGACCAGCACTACGTATCCAAGTATCCCAATTATTTCCATCTTCGGTTTTCCAAATATTTTTCTCATAATGTTTCGGATCAACCCATCTATGTCCGGGTGTTCCATCATGAACAGATATCCATGATTTCGGCATATTTTTTCTACCACCGATATCCCAGAACTTTGGAACTTTGTGTTTGCCTTCTGCTAGATCTTCTAGAGAATCTACGTATTCAATACCCATCTTTGGCCAAATATTATGCAATATTGCGAATTTGCCATTTATTTTCTCTGGGAATAAAACCCAATTCTTATTTATTTCTCTTGGAGATGAGATGAGAAGTGGCGCACTCCATTTCCAATTCTTTTTCTTAAAATCTTTTTCATCTATAGATATAACGCAAACTCTTATGAAATCCCAACCATCAAAAGCATTAAAAGTGACATAGATCTTTTTACCAATCTTTACCATTCTTGGATCCTCGGCACCACCCCAGCTTCCACCCGAAGCATACATAACCGGATCATATCTCTGTGGCAAGAAAGATTTATTTTTCTTGGCATCCTTTCTAGGATTTTCCATAACGAATACTGGATATTCCATACTATCCTTGAAATGTATTCCATCTTCACTGCAATCATAACCTATTCTCGATATACCATCAGAACCAACGGCTCTATAGAGAATATGGACTTTGTCTTCATCATATAAAGCTGTGGGATTAAATATAGCTTCATTTTTCCATAGATACTTTGAATGTGGTTTTATTATTGGATTTTTACTATGTCTTGATAATTGAGGTCCTTCTGGTCTGAATATATGTGTGATAGAACTGAAATCATCTATATGTACAACTATTAATTCATCATTATTTGACCAGAATATATAAAGAGAATTCTTATGAGATATAGTTCCAAGTGGAATACATGGAGAATCTTCTCCGAACTGAATATCACTTTTCCATAAAGGATTATTCGCTCTTCTTATTATTCTTCTTGGATTATCTTTATCGAAAAGTACACCACCTAGATATAGAGTATATGAATTGCCATTCTTTTTATCATGATGTTTTTCTCTTGCATCATAGAGAAGCATTGTTCCTGACTTTGTCTTTATACTTCCAAGTAGTCTAAGTAGACCCTTATCGAATCTATCATGTCTAGATGTAAAAAGTAGAGTATTATCATCATTCCATTCTTCTAAATCCTCAGATTGCAAACAGCGTGTGAAAATACCACCTTCATACATTGTATATTTCTTATTTATTTTTTCGTCTAAGAGAATGGACTCTCCACCATAACTATGAGAATCAAGTAATATTTCTGATAATGTTTCCCATCTATATATAGTCTTTAATTCGGCTACTATATTATATTTGTTTTTACCTACTATACGAGTATAAGTTGCAAATATCTTCTTGCCTATATAGGAAAAACGGAAATTACTACACTCTTGTGGTTTATGTATTTCTATTCCATTACTGAATACAACTCTTTTTGTATCATTTTCGAATATTCCCCCATCTGTAGTCCAAGAAAAATGAAATGTTGAACTCTTTACATTTGTCCTTTCCAATATACCTATACTATCTTTGTATAAAATGATTCCTAATGGAATTAATTTTGATATTCTTTTATGTACGGTTTTATGCACGGCCATATTTGTCCTCTAAACGAACAATGTCGTTTTCATCGAAATTTCCAAGAGAAATTTCTAGAATCTCTACATCGTCTTTAGGTGCTCCAATTCTATGTTTGACCTTTTCGTTTATTTCGTATTCGTCTTGTGGATTAGCTTCTATGATATTTTCACCGATTGTTAATCTTGGATGACCGGATATAACTTTCCAGAATTCTTTTCTATGATTATGATATTGCAAAGATAACTCTTCACCGGCTTTAACATTTATAATCTTTACAGTACTAACTTCATTGTGAGTATATCTAATAAAACTGCCCCATTGTCTGTCTTCTGACAATTTATTCATGTATGAAATTATATCACGAATACGGGTATAGAGACTGTGGATATTATGCTCTTTTAAACGATACCTTCTTCTCCTTTTTTATATATATTTAGAGGGAATTTATTCCATATATTCACTATAGATTCTATGAATTTCCAAGCCACAATAACCTCATCTGTACTAGTAAATAGAGTTTGATCGCCTATTATAGCGTCATAAAGCACTCTTTCATAAGCATCTGGTAATATCTGTAATGATTGCGAATCAGAATATTTGAATTTCAATGTCTTTGGTTCTACTTCCATATTGAATCCTGGAGTCTTTACGAAAAATCTGACTTTTATTCCTTCATCTGGTTGTATACGGAAAGTTAATATATTCTGATCGTCAGGATCATTGTCATAAATCATATTTTCTTCATTTTCATTTGATACAGATTTTATTTTATTTTTATCTTTTGAATTTTTAAAATAGATATCTATTTCTGATTTGCTTTCTTTCAATGCTTTACCACTTTCTATATAGAATGGTACGCCTTTCCATCTAGGACTATCTATATATGTTTCTATACGAAAATATGTTTCTGTTTGACTATTTCTCCTAACTCCTTTTTCATTTATATAGCCTTCGTATTGACCTCTAACTATATCTATAGGTTTTCTTTTATTAGGACTTATAAGCTTTAATTTATTTATTATTTTTGCTCTTTCTTTTCTTATATTATTTGCATCGAATTTCTGTGGAGATTCCATAGCGATAAGAGCTAACATCTGCAATATATGATTTTGACCAACGTCTTTGAGCGCACCTAGTCCATCATAGAAATCACCTCTACCTTCTATACCATTTCTTTCTAAAAGTTTTATATGAATAGCATCTATATGATCTTTATTCCATAAAGGTTCAAATAAAGCATTAGCAAAACGAAATGTTAAAATATTTTGTAATGCTTCTTTTGCAAGATAATGATCTATGCGGAAAATTTGTTTTTCTTCAAATAATTTTGCTAATTTTTTATCTAAACTCTTTGCTGTCTCTGTATCATTACCAAAAGGCTTCTCTACCAGAACTCTAGTCCAACCCATTCCATCACTACAAGGTATAGTAAGTCCTGATTTTGATAAATTTTCTAATATAGTTTCATAGAAATTCGGTGCAACAGCCAAATGAAAAAGTTTATTAGAACATTCACGGAATCCATCATCTATGAGCTTTAGACGTAAAGAAAGATTGGCATAAGAAGGTTGTGAATCAAAGAATCCTTGTTCATAATACATATGATCAAGAAAATGTTTTATATCTTCTTCATAGTATTGTCCTGGCTTTATTTTCATATTATTCCTTATATATTCACGGAATTCTTCACGAGAAAATGTACGCCTAGAAAATCCCACTATTGAGAATTTCGCGGGTAAACGTTTGTTAACATATAGATTAAGCAAAGCAGGAAGAAGTTTCCTACCTGACAAATCTCCTGTAATACCGAATATAATGAATACTGTAGGTGTCATAGTAGGAATATACTACCATATCTTTATAAAGAAGAGTTAATAATCAGGAAAAGAAAAAACTTATAGACTTAATATAAGAGGATAAGCAAAGAAACTCAAAGTGAAATATATAAGACAACGTAATAACATCCAACCCTTATCTTGTTTAGTTAGAGTACCATTACTATACAATGCAACTATTATATTTTTGAAAAGTAAAATAGGTAATATAAAATAAGATGCCTTTACCCAAGTATCAAGCCATATAGCTAATAAATCTGATGGGAGTTTATTATAAAATACTATAACAATTGATACTGCTATATAAAAGAATTCTAATATTCTCAAAACTGATATAAGATTCTTTGTTTTATTATTTTGTAAATTCATATTATATATAATTAATGGCTATTTATAACTACTATATTATCATAGTATTATCAAAAAGAAATCAACAGTTATCTACCCATATTATATAACTGAAGAATCTGAGAAGCTGACAAAACCCTATTATAAATCCTCATATCATCCATGGAACCTTTGAATCCTGATGAGCCATCAGAAACATTTCCTATAATGACATTAGTTGTACCTGATACTGGGGTACCGAGAGCTTGATCTACTGTACCAGACAAAGAACCATTTATATATATATTTGTAATACCTCCTGATGTTCTAGTCGCAACTATATGTATCCATTTATTCAAAGTCAATGAATTATTTGCACTGAAAGCAACGCCTGCAATATCAATCTTAAAGGCTCCACGATTTAATGAAGGTTCTATAGTCAATTCCGTCTTACCATTACTTAATATTCTCTGGGTACTATTTAATAATTCTGGTTTTATCCACACAGATACAGTAATAGCAGAAGTTCCTATAAAATCACTCAAAGTACTTATTTTATCATCTACACCATCAAACTTTATAGCTTGACCCATTTTTCCTGGTATAACAGCAGTTGATGTTGATGTGAATCCTGAAATATAACCATTATTACCTTGATTACTTCTATCCTTTACATTTTTCAATAGATAAGGACCATCAAATGTAAACCAACCCAAAAGCCCAGATGAAAGGTCATTACCACCAGGCATAGAAACATTTTGTTTATATTCCTTACCGGCATTATATATTTGTTTTATTTCAAGAGCAGTTAAAGCTTTATTATAAACTCTTATATCATCCAATGTGCCATACCAGTTACCGTCACCCTGATCATCACGAGCACCTATCTCAGATGGAGAACCTGGTGTATCTGAGTTCGTAGTAGTAGCAATAGAATTACCATTTGCATATAAATCTACATTATTACCATCGAATACATAACATACATGTGACCATGTATTATTTGAGAATACTGGAGAAACTGACTGTGAACCTTTCAATACTCCTCCTGACATATATGCAACAAAGAGATTACCAGAATTAACGATACTTCCCATACGCAAAGCATTATTACCATTAACATAAAAATTAAATATAGTTTGATACCAACCACTAGGAGAAATAGAGAGATCTGATGTCTTTGCCCAAGCACAACTAGAATTCGGTGAGCCTATAGAAGTTATAGGGCTAGAACTGAGAACTGCAGAATTGACATTTCCATCAAAGAATAAACTTTGACCTAATTTGCCTTGTTTTAGAGATGTTGTTGTGGAATCATAATATTGTAAATATCCATTATTATTATTTCCACTGATATCAGCTACATTATTGATAATATCCTTACCATCAAATGTCCAATATGCCTTCAAACCACTATTAGTAATACCTGTACTGAAAGAAGCATTAAAAACTGAACCTTTTGTAGAATTATATAATTGTATTACTTCACTCGAAGACAATGCTCTACTATATACCCTAACATCATCCATTGATATCTTACCGTATCCACCAGAATTCAAAGGAGTTGTAGTTTGGCCTTGCATGAATATATTAGGTACAGTATATGAAGTATAGGTATTACCAGCAGATACTGAACCCACTTGAACTCCATTTACATATGCATAAGCATTAGATCCGTCGGCTGTACCTACAACATGAACCCAAGTGTTAAGAGGTATTGGATTTGAAGGTAATGATGTTGTTTTACCAGAACCATCATTTACATAAAACCTCAATTTACCAGAAGTATCTATGTATAAATCCTTATCATAGGTACTACTGCTTAATCCATTCATAAATCCAGTAACCAAAAGATTAATATCAGGGAGAGATACTATTTTAACCCAAGCAGATATAGTAACCTTAGGAATATTAACAATATTAGTTGTACTTATACTATCCGGATAATCAGAAAACTTAATACCTTGTCCATTTTTACCTTGAATTATACCTTGTGATAAATCTATATTTATATTCCCCGTATTACCTTTTCCACTACTATCGAAGACTTTATAATTAGCCTGATCTACATTCTTCCCATCGAATGTCCACCAACCGACAAGATCGGATGATAGATTATTTGCGCCAGATAAAGAATTATTCAAACCAGTATTAGCATGTACATATACTGGGAATACAGAAAATATTATTATAATCAATTTTAATATAAATCTATTTATCTTTATCATTTCATTGCTAGATTATCATATTTTGCCTTCTCAGATAGATATAACTGTTCTGCCATAGCAATATTGAAAGAATTTTTATACATTCTTACATTATCTATATAATATGGATTAGCTCCATCCATAACTATATTTGTAGATGAATTTATAGGGCAATTAGCAACACCTGGGGCAATTTGAGCAGAGGCATCAACAGGCTTACCATTTATATAAATCATTAATTTTGCTGTACCAGAACTATTACTACATACACCCAAGACTTGATACCATTGATTCAATTTTAAAGCTGGTACTTGATAATAAGAACTAACACCTGTTCTCAAAATAAAGGCTAATTGTCCGCTACTTTGTAATACGAATCTCCATTTACCAGAAGTTAAACCAAATGAATTATGTAAAAATGTAGTATCCAAGGCACTCGTCGGATATAACCAAAAAGAAATAGAATAGTTTTCACTTCCAGAAGGTGGAAGATTGAGAGCTGCAGTGGTATTTGCTGTTTTACCACTTGTAGAATCTATATATAAGACTTTACCATTTTTAAAAGGATTATGATTACTATCTGAGACTAAAGATGCTATATCTGTAACAGTTAAATTATTTCCATTACCTGTTTGATCCTGTACTGGTGAAGCAGTATCACTATCAAAATCCCATGAAAATGTAAGATTATCATTCCAAGCAAGATATGTATGAGTATCAAATGTCTGACCAGCCGCTACACTACCCTTATTACGAACAGATGATACAGTAGCCAATACAATAGAAGAAAGCATACCGATAATAGATATAACTACCAATAATTCTATAAGAGTGAAAGCTCTAGAATATTCTGAGTCTGCATATTTCTTTTCTTTTATCTTTATAATATTTGAAATTTCTGACATATTTTTAATTCAATATAAATTATATACCAATTATCTATTACTTCCCATATTATAAAGTTTTATAACTTCTCCAGCTGAAAGAGGTCTATTATAAATCCTCATATCATCGAATAAACCATTATATTTCGCAGTATCACCTGTTAATGCCTTACCTAGTACAGCAATAGCAGATGCTGTGTCTAAAGTTTCTGTAGCACTTGTACCACTAACCCCATCACAATATATAGACTGTGAAGATGCAGTACTAGAAATAACTATATGATGCCATTTGCCATTATTAGCATCGCAAAGAGTTGTAGCTGAACCACCAGATGTACCATCAACTATAAAACTTAATTTATTTGCAGTAACACCACCTAGACGCATGAAACGATTTCCCCATCCAAATATAACTGGACTACCAGTCTGAGTAGTTTTCATCCATAGAGACATAGAGAATCCACTTACAGGAGGTGGAAATGAACCTGAAATATGTACCGCACTATTCTGAGATGTATTCAATGATATTGCTTGACCTATTTTACCAGATGTATAAAAAGTAGAAGTAGAAATATTTACCAATGTACCTATATGGCTATTACCACTATTATCTGAAAGAGAGCCATTGACCATATCCTTACCATCAAATGTCCAATATGCTAGAAGACCGCATGATAAATCATTATTACAATTAGTTGTATTTGGAATTTTCTGAGACATAGCCATTTTGGAAGCTAAATTTGAATTATATAATTTCCCTATTTCACCCGAAGATAATGCTTTACTATATACCCTAACATCATCTATAGATATAGGTCCGTATCCACCAGAAGTTCCGACACTATTGGTCTGACCTTGTATAAAAATATTAGGTACAGTATATGAAGTATAGGTATTACCAGCAGCTACTGAACCTACTTGAACTCCATTTACATATGCATAAGCATTAGATCCATCAGCTGTACCGACAACATGAACCCAAGTGTTAAAAGGTATTGGATTTGAAGGTAATGATGTTGTTTTACCAGAACCATCATAAACATAAAATCTCAATTTACCAGAAGTATCTATATATAAATCTTTATCATAACTACTAGCATTTATTCCATTCATAAATCCAGTAATTAGAATATTTGATGATGGTATGGAATTTATTTTAATCCAGGCTGATATTGTAGTTTTTGGTATATTAACTGTATTTTTTGTAACTATATAATCATCTATACCATCAAATCTTAATCCTTGACCAGTCTTACCTACTACAACTGAACTTGATGTTGATGTTATATTTGATAAATAACCATTATTACCTTGATTACTGCTGTCTATAACATTATTGGAGATATTCTTCCCATCGAATGTCCACCAGCCGACGAGATAACAAGAAATATTATTATTACAATAATCAATATTGAAATTAGGTGATACTGATAGCTTATTTGAAGCTCCTAGATTATATAATTGTGCTATTTCATAATCTCTTAAAACTCTTTTATATATACGAACATCATCTAGAGTATTATCAGAAAAAGAAGAGTTCGTCGGATCTCCACCTATATAAAGATTAGATGATGCATCAGAATTAGATGTAGCTCCATCAGTAACTCCAGATTGAGAAACTAGAAAACTATTTTTATAAACCTTTACTCCACTAGAAAAAATCATGAAAGCATTCCATGTTATAACTACATGTTGCCATACATCATTTGTAAAAAAATTATCATAATAAACACTAGAATCTGTGCTACCTTCTTTATTAAATATTAGTCTAGCAGGATTTGTAGCTGAACTCTTTATTACAGACCATGTACCAGAATTATCTGTGCCATCACCTTTTGTAAATATAGTCTTTGTAGAATTAGATTTGGGTTTAATCCAAAAAGATATAGTAATGCCATTAAAATTCTGAACATCATCTAATGTACTATCTGAACCAGCATTTAGATAATTATTTATACCGTCAAAATTGAAGGCTTGTCTCATCTTTCCAACAGTATAGAAAGTAGAAGTTGATATATTTATAAGATTTGCATTATTACCATTAGCAGACAAATCTTTTGCAACTCCATTTATCATATCTTCCCCATCAAATGTCCAATATCCAACAAGTCCACAATATAAAACATTTATACTATTAACACATGGAGGTGAAATCGGTAAAGCTTTTATTGTATTTGAAGAAAATACAAATGCGATTACTGCTATTATTAATATTTTAAAATATTTATTTTTCATATATCTTTACATTTCATATATTATGGATTACTAGGAGCTTCGCTAACAGGAGCTGGGGTTGGGGCTGGAGCAGAAGCTTCGACAGGTGAAGCTACTGGTTCTGATACTGGTGTAGGATTTGAATTCTGTACAGATGAATCAGGAGCAACTACTGGTTCTACGACTGGTGTTTGTGGAGTATTTTCTGGTGTAATTGGAGTTGATACTGGATTTGATACTTGATTATCTGATGAAGGTGTAGGAGTTATATCTGGAGTTGAAGTAGCTGATACAGGTGTAGGAGATATTATAGGAGTTGAAGTAGCTTCTGGAGTAGATACTACAGGTGTAGATACAATTTCTGTAACTACAGGTGTAATATTTCCAGCTGGAGCAGGAGCTGGGGTATTATTATTTATAATCTGTGGTGTAGTTGTAGCTTGCAATGAATCACAACTTCCTAGATTCTTCTTCCAATCTCCATTCTCTATAGTTACGCAATATATACTACCTGTTGCTTGATCTGTTATTTCTAATCCCTTCTTTACTGCAGCTGTTTGTGTTTCTACACGATTGAATATAGCCAATGTTGCAGTAATTTTTGAAGCTATCCATTCACCTGTTGATTTTATACTATCCATTACAGTACTTACAATTCTATTTATAAATGAACTAGTTGAAGTTGCTAATTTATCTGCAACATTTGAAGTGAATACATCTATTACCGTAGATGAAGCTAGGTAATCTGAGACACTATCTAGAACAGAAGCCTTTATGTCTGGAGTTATTGTTTTTATCAATTCATTATTCATATCTATAGATAATGGTGTTTGTATATTATTTGAATTGAAAGTAAGTATTGATGTAGAAGTTGAATTTGAATTAGAGATATTCTTTAGAGAATTTATTTCTAATTGCTGTTCTTGTATAGCCTTGGCTAATATAGGTGCAAATTCATTATATTTTAGGGATTTTGGTAATCCTTGTTCATCATAGACAACCAAATCTTTATTTATAAGATCTACTTCTTCTGCTACGAAGCCTAGATGCTTTGTACTATCATTTGGAGATATATCATCATTATAGATAAATGATACTGGTCTTAATTTATTTATTTGATCTAATCCATTTATATCTAGATTAGTTATATCATGCTTGAATCTTTCGGATGACGCACCTGCACAAGCACTAGCACTGTATGTAACTTCATTCTTACCACTCAAACACACATAGTTTCCACTATTATCATTTGTAAGTCCTTTGAAGCTTACAGTACCATTCACATCGAATGTTCTCCATGGAGAAGTAGATGCAATGCCGACAGCACCATTATCTAATATCTTGAATAGTGTAGTTGATGCATTATTTACAACTTCGAATGTACCTCCAGTACCAACTCCATTACCATAAATAGTTAATTTTGAACTAGGTGCTGTACTACTACCTATAGCTATACGAGGATAATCATTTTGTAACCAACCATTACCCGCTGAAACTCCATATACCATAATAGTTGTACTTCCGTTTAGAGATGCACTGTAGCCTTGTGGTGTTCCAGCTGAAGAATTAAGTAATGGTAAATCTACCCATGATACCAGTCCAGCATCAGTATCAAAATTCAAATTACTTGTATTCAATGAATTTATAGATGTAATACCTGTGAATGAATCATATACGAATGATCCTGAACCAACATTAAGTCCTCCAAGTAAAGTAGAAGTAGATGTTGTGGCATCAGCGAAGAAACTATTTGCAACAATATTTCCAGATACAGATAATATAGAATAAGGAGAAGTAGATCCTATACCTAGATATCCATTTTTACTTATTGTCAAAGCAGCTAATGTTGATGTAGATAATGCATCAGATGAAGTTGCAAAATATAGATTTCCTCCTTGGGATGATAATGTCCAATGCTTTTGATTTGCAGATGCGGATGTATCTGATAGTCCAAACAGTGGTCTTGTGCCTGCTATCTGTAAATTCCAATTAGGTGTCGTTGTACCAATACCCACATTACCACCACCAGTAGCAAAGTATGCATTACCAGTAGATGATATTACTGTGGTTGAAGCATATGGGAATACTGATGCGGTAGATGAGGTTGCTGTGAAGTAACCAGCTAGAGCGTTTGTACCTAGATCAGATGAACCTTTTACTGATAGTGTTCTCCATGGGGATGAGGTACCGATACCTAGATTACCATTTGATTTTAGTATAAGTTGAGTATTTGTAGATGAGGAGATGTTTAGGAAATCGTTTTGACCGAATCCTGATATGT
>JBPOID010000004.1:0-108399 GCA_052034805.1 Candidatus Tayloriibacteriota bacterium | reverse complement strand
GAATTGGGAATCCCGCCCGCATTCCTCCCCAGACCCCTCCTGCGGGCGGGAAATCAGCCGAGGCAAAGCGAAAAATCCTTTCCCCCAGAAAAAAAGATTTTCGCTTTGCCGAGTCCGTATTGAAGCCCCACGCACTGCCCGAATACTTGGAGGGCAGAACCCCGAAAGAAAAACACCCTTTCCTTTTTCAAGAAAAAATCCACCCCCGCCAAATCAGAAATGCAAGGAGTGTTTTTTCTTTCTGGGTTGCTGGCGTACTCGCCAGTGCGTGGGGCTTTCTTCGAGCGTACGGGGCAGTTTCAAGCCACCACGCACGCGGAGCGTGCGAAGTCATTACCTCACTTTGTTTTGGAAATAGGTGCGAGTTTGGTACAATAGAGACACAGATAAAGATAATTGAATACAGTAGTATTACCCTCTTTAAAAGATGGTTTATAAACATTGCAATCATAAATTGATTTCGATACTATGCTGTATAGAAAGAATTATTTATGGGAAAAATACTATCCTTACTAAGTCTGTTCGTTCGTCTTTGTGATCAACTTGATCGATGGTTATGTTGTTCACTTCCTGGCCCTATTCGTTTTCAATGGGCAAAATTATGGGTCAGAAAAGATGAATTTCACCCCTCTTTGAACATCCACACAAACTATGTATATCGTCTTAACAAAGAGAGACGTGATAGTTATTGGAATAATTTAATGAGGCGTAGAAAGATCGCTCATGAACGTGATTTAGCAACAAGCTAATCTATACCGCCATGTCACTCTGACCTCTGGCGGTTTTCTTTCTTCTCTTACCCAAAATCCACCACTCATTCATTTTGTGCCCTTGATAGATCTTAAATAAAATAATACCAAAAAGCCTTTGGTATAAAACATTTTTAATTTGCTATATTGATAAAAATATGATATAGTTTTATTAGTTCTTTAACATAAGCTAGTCACCAGAGCTTCGATGGGAATAGTCCCAAGCGTGAGATAGTCCGCGAGACTTATAGGAGAATCCTATGAAAAAGAAAGAGAAGTTTGGTTACGAAAGCAAAGAGATGCATGCGGGTTTCTTCGAGGCATTGGAAGGTAGAGAGAACCCTTACGCCTCTGAAGAGGATCTACACGAAGTCATGGAGCAAATTCAGGGGTTCCTGACAGCTTGCTACTGGATCGGAGTCAATCCCCTTCGAGAGCTTCGCAAGATTCTTCCGCAATACGAGTGGAAGTTCCATGTTCTGAAAGATGAGAGACGTATTCGGGAAACAGTCTCAGACTCAGATCTCATTTGGAGAATGAACTGGGAGATGGATACGGACGATATTTGGGCTGATGAGATAGAACTCGTCACCGCAACCAACCTTAGTCGCCCAGACTCGGAACAACCATCGCACTTCTTTATAGATTTAAAACTTAAAAATCACGCACAGGAATATGCCATTGCTTTTGTGAAGATTCACGACGGATGTCCTGTTTACTATACCCAATCAGAGAGGGGATCATGAATATCAGAAGCTCATGAAAATGAGCGGGTATAAGTAAAGAAGGTTTTGGGATTAAGCACAAGGCCTGCAAAGTAGTAATACATTGCAGGCTTCTTTTTATACAAATTTACATATCGGGTGCCCTCACTCGATCTCAAATTATGTGTGATGAGATCACATAAAGGCTCTTTTGGAGATTTTATAATATCGGACTATGGTATCTTGTTCAGGTATGTTACTTTGCTTCGTAGCCTCTTGCGATACATTCAAATGTTCCGTCTTTCATGAAAAAAACATAATGAGAAAATCCTTCCTTGTCTTTATATTTTTCATCCAAAACTTCTGTTCCTTCACCAAGTAAATTATTTTTCCAATCTACACCAGTAACTTGGTGAAAATCACCAAAATCTAGAGTTGGGAAATTTTTTCGAGAATAGATACTGTTATTTTTAATTCTTGGATCAGAGTCATAACCATAGAAACCTTCGTCATTTGGAGACCCTATGCGGTACATAAGAGGTTCTGTAAAAATAATCCTTGCTTCGATATCGATTTTTTTGGTTACAAAACTTAATACCAAATTACCATCCAGAATTTCAACGTGAGGCTTAGCAACATTTGGTTCTGCCTCAAAAGAAATATTCTGTTTTTGAAACTTAATTTGTGAATTCATATTTATTCATACTAGCTTGATAACTATGTATTTGAAAGTAGCTTACCTACTTTCACCACCTTTGCAGATACCACTTGTTTTTAGTCGGGTGCCCTCGGTAGGAATCGAACCTACATCAAAGCCTTAGAAGAGCTCTGTTCTATCCATTGAACTACGAGGGCAAATGCTAGCGAAACTCAAATTCTATATCGAAGGATCACTAGGTCCAGAATATCCTGCTTTTGCTTTCTTTGAATTATCATCTTTCAGATTATATATATCTATAACCCTAGAAAGCGCATCAGAATCAAATGTGCTAGATATCTTGGACTTAGGAACACTAGCACTAATCATATTATCTTTTGTTACGACTTTGTAAAGGTATAGAGACATTAAAACTACAATTATAGCCAATATAAGGCTTAAAACAATGACTGATATCCAATCTATTCTAGGGTTTCTTCCTAATTCTTTGGTTATATTCATATTATTTTACAATAAGCACTTTTATATCTAATGATAGATTCCACATTGGCTGAGTTTTCTTTTTATCCATGGAAGCATCCTTTTCACCCTCTAATCTTATATTATTTATAGTTATACTGTAAGGCATATTCTCTACAAGAGAAAGTGTTCTCATTACATTTGACCATAAACCTTTTGCTTCTATATGAGCAGTCATGTAACCCATATCCCCAACCTTGCTATTTGCATTCATAGTATTTGTTATAGAAGAAATACTAACTTCTGCCTTTGTATCATTGCTTATATTTTCAACTTTTTCTATAAAACCAACTATTTCATCCTGAGGTAAGATTATTTTTGTTACAAAAGCTCTATCCTCTACAGTTGATTTGTATATACTTTCCATTTCCTTTTCTAATGATTTCTTTTCATTATTCAATGCTACAACAGAAGAAGCTTTGCCACCCTGATTTGATTGATATAATATTCTTTTAAAGAAAATAAAATAACCGGAAAAAGAAGAAGCCAAAGCTATTATAGAAATAAGTATTAATGTGTAATGTTTATGATTTGCTTGCATATTATTTCTTTATCATATCTTCTAATCTCCTAGTTTCTAATCTTATAGAAAATGTCAGATCTTTATTCTTTACTAAATCAGATATAGGTAATTCAACTTTAGAAAAATTCCTTTCCAATTCCAATCCTTCTTTGAAATTTATAAGTGCTTCTCTTGTGGGAGATTTTCCAGAAAATACAATAACAATAGGACTAGTTGTAGCTTCTCCTTTGGATATATTGAAAGAATATACTGTTATACCAGATTTCTTACTAGATATTACTTTCTGTACAAGATCGAAATAACTAGCAGTATTGGTAGAATCAGAAATTAATTTCTTGATCTTTTTATTATCATTTATAAGCTCTCTTTCTATAGAGTCTATACCACTCGCCTTTCTATCTTTCTCTATATCAGAAGTCTTTTGTGCTATTTTCTCTTCAACACCATTTGTATAAATATAAGATGGTATTAGAGATAAAATACCAATAACAAAAAAAGAAGAAATAAAAAATACAATAGTTATAAAAAGTCGAATATGATATTCTCTTCTCAAAATCTTTATTTCATCTTCTGGTAAAAGTGTATAGTAAATCATTTATTTAATCATGTTAGAGAACGAGGTAAGGCCAAACCAGAAGCAACAGCATAATCCAATGAATCTTCGAAATGTATAGGTGGTATATATTTATCAACTGAAAAAGCATTTTGCCAAACTCGACCTATTTCAGCTGTAATCTTTCCATCTGGAGAGCAATCAGAAACCAGACCTTGGAATAATGCACCTCTACCAGATAATATTATCTTGCTAATTATAGTTCCGTGACCATGTAAAACCCAATAAGAATTCACTCTAGTTAATTCCCTCTTTAATTCTTCTATAGTAGAAGACAAATCTTTTGAATCCTCCATAGTCTTTCTGCCCCATGGAATAGTAGATGTAAAACATACAGTTCTCTCACATACTATATAAACACCTGATTTATGTTCCATTATATTTACAATAATAACTGTGCCTTTTGAATTTATTTCTACCAGAGAATGTGCACATGCTTTGGCTTGAACTTCAAATGATATAGCAGATAAACCGGCAGATTTTAGAACTTCAAGATATGACATAACTAATTCCCTAGGAGCAACGGACACACTAGCGAATCTCCTATCTTCATCCTCCAGAGAACTAGGGATAATATCAAAAAAGAAAATGGCTTCAGAAACAGATAATGGAACATTTTCTTCCAATTTGAATTCTATACTTTGCTTTATTTCTTGTTCATTTGTAGAAAATATTTCAGTCTTAAAAAGATAAATGCGCTCTTCTGGCAAAGAAACCTTAACAGTATATATACCCATTTCTTCACGAAAATCAGTTAAAGCCTTTATTAAAACTTCTTTATTCTTTATAGTGCCTGATTCTATAGTATTAGGAGGAAGTGGTTTGAAACCATATTTATGTATAGATAAATGTTTTTGATTATCAACAAAATCTACACAACGTATCGCATCATCAGATATATCAAGACCAGAATAATGAATATCCAGAAACTTCGGAGGAGGAAAAAGTTTTAAAAAAGTTTTAGTGAACATATAGCTTTCTCTTATTGCTATATATTGTACTACATTTTTCTCTTAAACAAATGGTATAAAGCGGGGAGAAATGAAATAGCTATTATTATTAAAATAATTGGTAGAAGATATTTATCTACATTTGGTATAGTTTTACCCAAGAAATATCCCAAAAGAGTTATACCGAATGTCCAGATAAATCCTCCTAAAATATTATAAGTAAGGAATATTCTATACTCCATATTTCCAATACCAGCAACTATAGGAGCAAAGGTTCTAACTATTGGTATAAATCTAGACAAAATGATAGTTTTCTTTCCATATTTTTCATAGAAATGTTGCGCTTCGGCTATATGTTTTCTTTTAAAGAAAATAGAATCTTCTTTTACGAAAAGTGCTGGACCTAGTTTCTTCCCTGTCCAATATCCAACATTATCTCCTATAATAGCAGCCAAAAATGTTCCTAAAATAAGAATAGATAATGGGAAATATCCTTGTGAAGCGAAAAGCCCAGCAGTGAATAGTAGAGAATCACCAGGTAAAAAGAATCCAAAGAATAATCCTGATTCAGCAAAGATTACAAATATAATACCGATTAAACCGAAAGTTATAATTAATTTGTTAGGATTCAATATAGAACCCAATATTATATCTAAAGACATTTATTATTTTGCTTTAATACCTATTGGTATATCTTTTTCTGGAACGAGTAAAGAGAATTGACCTTGAGGAGTAGATAATGCAAAAAGCATTCCATTACTTTCATAACCTTTTATCATTCTAGGTTCTAGATTTGTAACGAACATACATACCTTGCCTATGAGTTCTGATGTATCAGGGAAATACATTGATATACCAGAGACTATTTGTCTTGTATATGGCATTATTACTTTATTTCCAGCTTCATCTATTGTTTCTTTGCTTTCAGCAAAATCCACCATAAGCTTTAATAATTTGTCTGTATCAGGTATTTTCTCTGCAGAGATTATCTTCCCTGCCTTTATTTCTACCTTTGAAAAGTCATCATATGAAATCATAACTATATATTACACTTTTTAATCTTTTTGACTATTATTTAATAAATTATCTTTATCCAAATAACTTTGTAGTATAAGAGCGGCCGCAGAAGCATCTAGCATATCTATTTTACCTTGGAACCTCTCTGCATTCATACTAGTCATGAATTCAGGTTCCAAATGTACAATAAAACCAGAGTCTTCTAATCGCTTTTTGAATTCTAAACTTTCATTAAGAATTTTATTTGCTTCGCCTTTATAATTTCTTGATTCTCCTATAACTATATTTATTACAAGGTTCTTTTTTGCAATATCTATAACTTCTTTTAACAAATCTTTTGAATTTTTTAGCACAATAATAGGTATAGCAAACTCTCCCCCTTCATCGGATAATGCTATTCCAACTCTTTTAGATCCATAGTCAATTCCTAGTACTCTCATGATGAAAGTGTACTCCATATTGAAAATGTAGGCAAAGTATGCGAATATAATAAAAGAGTTTTTGTGATTTTAATTTACAATGTAATCTTGTGGTATACTGGATTAATGGCTGAGCAATATAAAAGAAATCCAAATACAAAGTGTATGGTTTGCAGTAAACCAATATATAGAAGACCTAAAGAAATAGAACGAAATAAGGGGTGTATTTTCTGTAGTATGGTTTGCTATGGTATTTCATGCAGAAAAGAGATTCCTTGTAATATTTGTGGAAAATTAATTTTATCAAGTTTAAATAAAAAAACTTGCAGTAGAAGTTGTGCCAATAAACAAAGAGCAGGTATTCAATATAAAATTAATAGTCCTAGAGATAAAGTGAAGTCACAAAGGGCTTTAAAAATTAGGTTATTAGAAATTAGGGATAGAAAATGTGAAAGATGTAACTATAGTAAATACGAAATACTACAAGTTCATCATAAAGATAGAAATAGAAAAAATAATAGTTTTGATAATTTGGAAATTATTTGCCCTAATTGTCACTACGAAGAACATTATTTAGAAAAGATTTCTAATACTTTATAAAAACAGGGATAGGTGGCAGAGAGGTCTAATGCGGCAGTCTTGAAAACTGCTGCCCTCGCAAGGGGGCCGTGAGTTCGAATCTCACCCTATCCGCAATTGATCTGTAAATTAAATTATGATAACTCCGGAACAAGAAAAATGGCTCCTTCATTTAAGCGACACTGATGTTGTAAAGATATATCCTGCCGATCCAAAAGCCAATGAAAAGTTTGAGAAGATAAAACAACAAATACAATCTGTTTTAGGTAAAAATATAAATGTGCTACATAAAGGAGCAACCAGTCTAGGAATTTCAGGTCAAGGAGAACTCGATATATACATTCCTGTGTCTGCCAAGGACTTTGACTCAATGGTTAATTCTGTGGCAAATATTTTTGATAAGCCAAAAAGTTTTTATCCATTAGAAAGAGCGAGATTTATTACTTTTATAGATAACACAAAAGCCGAGATTTTTGTTATTAACGAGAATGGAAAAGATTGGGTTAATAGCTGTAAATTTGAAAATTTTTTACAAAAAAACCCTGAAACCCTAGAAGCCTATAAAATTCTAAAAGAAAAAGGCCAAGGATTAAGTACACGAACATATTATCTGAGGAAAATTGAATTTATAAACGACATTTTGGCAAAGACTATTTAATTCAATATGCAAAAGACCGAGGTCCAACTTTATAAGCTTCAAATCCAAGACTCTGAACGCATTTAACCACTCCCGCATATTAGAATTAGAACAATACTGGTATATACAATACCCTCCCCTAATTCAACCACCAAACACTAAAATTAAGATAACTAGCAAAACTTACCCAAAGTATATAAGGAAGTAATAACCAAGTTGCTAATTTTGATATTTTATAGAAAGCAATCATTGTCCAAAGTATTGATAACCACATAAAGACTATTTCTATAAGAGCTAGGATAGGACTGTGCAAACCGAAGAATAGTATTGACCATAGAGTATTTAACAATAATTGAAAAGAAAAAATATAAATGGCCTTTTTTACTTCTACTCTAGAAACACCTTGTTTCCAAACAAGAAACAATGATATCGCCATTAATATATACAGGATTGTCCATACAGGCCCAAATACCCAAGAAGGAGGATTAAGTGGCGATTTTACAAGATAATTATACCAATTAGGTATAGCGTCAAATGTATAAAAAGAACCAATTATACCTGCAAGCTCACAAACAATAATAGAAACAAAAAACTTAAATATATTATTTTTATTCATACACTTTTATTATATCAGATGTTATAATATGAAATATGCAACCATTGATCTCTTGGGATTCTCCAGAACATATACATACCGAAAAAAATAATGATTGGTATTGGGCTGTTGGTATTATAACTCTCACAGCTGTTACCCTTTCATTCATACTAGGAAATATAATATTTGGAATACTTATACTTGTTGGGGTATTTGCTTTGGTAGTTCATTCATCAAGAAGACCTAGAAATATACATTGTGAAATAAATGATCGTGGAATACTTATCAATGATAGATTATATTCATTTCTTAATTTAGAATCTTTCTGGATAGATGCAGAAAAAGAAGATAAGAAGCTTATTATAAAGTCATCAAAGACTTTTATGCCTTATATAATAATCCATTTACCAGAAAATGATTCGGAGAGAATACGTGGAATACTACTTGACTATATTGCCGAGACAGAGCATCATGAACCATTGAGTCAACAGATAATGGAAAGGCTAGGTTTCTAGCTTAAATACAATACAATAATGCCTTCGTCGTTCAATGGATAGGACACAACTTTGCGGAAGTTGTGATGTAGGTTCGATTCCTACCGAGGGCACATGGCATAAAATCAGAAACTCTTGTTTCTGATTTTTTGACATTGTTTGTAGGAATCGAAAGTCGGAGCGAGCGAAGGCGAGCGAGACGGGGTCGCGAGGCCGGCCAGTAGGCCGGAACTCGTGACCGATTCCTACCGAGGGCACATAGTGAATATAGAAAATAAAAAAACGCCCACACTCTATAGAGTATGAGCGTTTTTGGAATTTCTGTAGACTACCGCTAGCATTAGTCCACCGTTTCCAAGAATCCCAACAAAGATGGGGTGTACCAATTGTTGCCACGTTGTTCCCCTATCAAAGAAAAGAGCAACGGTCATCATGGTGTAGGCAAATGTTGCAATTGCCCAAGGTAATACCTGTTCACGCGCAATACCAGCAAGCACTCCCCTGACTGCAGGTACAAATGCAATTAACATTGCGCTCTGCAAACAGAGATTGGCGATTACAGGATCATTACTGAATTTCCAGAGTATTGCAACCATGAAAGCAATAATCCCTGATGTGATATCGAACCAATTGACCTTACTAAACTTACCTCTCCAAAAAGAGTAGATTAAAATTGTAATAAGGCCCACAGTCGAAGCAAAGGTCACACTCGATTTGAATGGATCCTTGCCCGTTGTTAGAAAATATGTCACAAGGTTCATTACTGAGACTATGCTTCGTACTCCAAATGTGATTGGATTTGGGGTTATAAGCCCCTGAGTTGTCTTTATGAGATACAATACGGGTACCGACAATAAGACAAGACTGGCAATGACCATAAGAATGTTCATTCCATTCTCCTTTCTAAATTAAAGGTTCACTAACAAAAACCTACTAGTAATATTATACCATACTATATATAATATATCAAGTTAATATAATTGAGTTCTCAGGCTGATTGCAACACACCTTTAAAATTCCTACCCCCATTCCCCTTGCTACTGCAACACATAATTAGTAAAATTAAAGTATGAAAAAAAATATACCTTTGATAGTAGGAATAGCATTACCTATTGTCTTTATTATTATAATAAGTTTATCAATCTATATCCCTACTCTATACGTAAACCCAGAACATAATTTCATTTATTCTATGAATGATAATTATTATAGTAATAATAGTTATAAAAATACTTATAAAATAACTGATGGAAAAATACATACCGAGCAAACTCTAACTGCTAAAAATAATGGAATGATTGATTCAAAAACAGCAATAATATATATGGGTGAAAATCCCCCACTTTATCTATATGATGTAAAAACAAATTCTTCACATGAAATAACTCTGGAAGAAGCAGAAAAATACAATCTGGACCCAGGACCATCTTCTCCTGATGGATACAATATAGATTACGGATATAATAATAATGGTATATTTGAACTATTCGGCTCAAGTAGAAATGGAAATGGATTCTATGTCTATAAAGGTAATAGCAAGAAAATGTTAACAGGACTAAGCAATAGTAAATCGTATTATTATGGTGCTGGATATTTTAATCTTATAGGTTGGGTTAAATAATTATTAATAATAAAAATATGGACAAACAACAAATAATTTCGTTTATAAAATCTCAAATATCTTCTGGGAAAATATCAAAAGCAGATCTTCTCAGTATAGACAGTACAGATCCTGCAATATATGAAGCAAATATTATAAATCCAGAGAAAGGTAATGAATCTAGAAATCTTACAAATGTATTCTATGTAATAGGAGGAATAATAGCGGTTATTGGTGTGATAATACTTCTAGGTCAACATTGGAGAGATATAGGCTTTATGGGCAGAATATCTGTAACACTGGGTATAGGATTGATTACTTATATATCCGCATTATTAATGGGTAAAGAAGATAACAGAGTCTTATCTCAATTGATGTTTACCATATCGGCAGTTCTTTCCCCTGCTGGTATATTCATATTATTGCAAGAATCAAAATTAGAAATAAATACAGATACTGTAATAATGATTTCTCTGGCTTTTGCTGTTGTTTATGGATTTGCATTATTTGTAACTAGGAGAAATATAACATCTGTATTTACGGCAGTATTTTTGACATGGACATATTATTCATTCCTAACAAAATTATTTGATACTACTTATTTCTATAATAATAGTTTATTCCAATGGGCAACAATGTTAATCGGAGTAGCATATTTAGTTGTTGGTTATTCTTATTCTTCATTAATAGAAAATGCAGAAGGTGCAAATAAAGGAGAGAAAATAGCCATACAAAATCTATTTTATACAGCTGGTACTGTAGCGGTATTAGGATCTGGTATATCTATAGATGGATTTGATTTGATTTTTATTGCGGTAATATTCGCAGCATTCTATCTAAGTGTATATGTAAGAAATACTTCCATACTTATATTATCTGGAATGTTTCTTATTGCTCATATATTCAAACTAACTTATAAATATTTTGCAGATATGATAGATTGGCCAATAGCTCTTATTCTTTCTGGATTCTTGGTTATAGGAATAGGATATTTCACTTATTATCTAAATAATAAGTATATAAGAATTAAAAAATAATATTATATTTAATATTATTTGATTCCTTCTAATTTCTTTAGAGATGACATTACACGAGACTTGTAACGTGCAGATGTATTTGCCTTTATATAATTTCTCTTTGCTGCTTTATCAAGCGCCTTGTATATAGCTGGAACAAGAGACTTTGCTTCTTTTAGATTATTTGATGATATCAATTTTCTGAAATTCTTTAGAGGTGTATCAATAGCCGCCTTTGTTCTAAGGTTGTTTATTCTCTTCTTTTCCCCTGATCTTAGGGCTTTTTTTGCTGATGATGTTATAGGCATATTGAATTATTTAATATTATCTTTGTGATAACTAAATTACCATATACCTTTAAAAAATACAAGGTTTCGTATATGATTAGACTATGATAGGAAGACTTACAGGAAATATAGTACATAAAGACCAGAAATACATAATATTAGATGTAAATGGTGTTGGCTATAAAATAGCTACTATTATAGACATAATATCCAAAGATCATAAAGAAAATAGCGAGATTACATTATGGACATATTTATCAGTTAGAGAGAATGCGCTTGATCTATATGGCTTTTCAAGCCAAAGAGAATTAGAATTCTTCGAATTACTGATAACCATATCTGGAATAGGACCAAAGACTGCTCTAGGAATATTGAATGTGGCATCTATAGAAGCATTGGAATCAGCAATACAGACAAGTGATACTTCTCATTTGATAAAAGTATCCGGTATAGGAAAAAAGGTTGCCGAAAAGATAGTGTTAGAATTAAAAGATAAAGTAGAGAAAATATCACATACCCCAGAATCAAGAAATGCCATGAGAGAAAATGCAGATGTTATAGAAGCATTGAAATCTCTAGGTTATAGTCAAAATGAAAGTCGTGATGCATTGAAAGAATTACCAAAGACCATAACAAAAGCTCAAGATAAAATAAAAGAGGCCTTGAAAATACTTGGGGGGAAATAAAACAATAAATATGCTCGATAATACATTAGCTAAAATCAGAAAATATATACCGGTGAAAATATTCACCTTCTTCCAACCCGCCTACCATTATTCGCTCTCTCTACTCTCCGCCATAATCTATCGTTTCCCTTCTAGAAAGATAAAGGTTATAGGCGTTACAGGTACAAAAGGTAAAAGTACAACAACAGAAATAATAAATGCTTTATTAGAAGAAGCTGGTTACAAAACTGCTATTTCAAATACAATAAGATACAAAATAGACAAAGAATCTACAAATAATAAATTCAAAATGTCTTTGCCTGGAAGATTCTTTATACAAAGACTTATGAGAAAAGCCGTGAATGCAAAATGTGATTTTATTATTATAGAAATGACATCTCAAGGAACATTACAATATAGACATAAATTTATACATTTAGATGCTTTTGTCTTTACCAATCTTTCACCTGAACATATAGAGTCTCATGGTTCTTATGAAAATTATATAAAAGCAAAAGTACGCATAGCATGTGAGATGGTAAAGTCTAAAAAGAAAAATAGAATTATAATAGCCAATGCCGATGATAAAGAATCAGAGAAATTCCTAACTTGTGAATGCGATAGAAAAGCTACTTATAGTGTAAAAGATGCAGAACCATATAATATAAAAAGTGAAGGTATAGATTTCACATACGAAGGCAAAACTATTCATTCCCCTCTTTCTGGATTGTTTAATCTATACAATCTACTTGCTGGCATAGCCTGTGTGAAAAATCTAGGAGTAAAGAATGAAATCATAATCAGAGCAATAGAGAAATTCAGAGGTGTAAGAGGTAGAGTAGAGAGAATAAATGCAGGACAAAATTTCAATATTATAGTTGATTATGCACATACCCCAGATTCTCTAGAGAAACTTTATCAAGTCTTTGAAAATACAAAAAATATATGCGTACTCGGAGGAACAGGTGGTGGTAGAGATAGATGGAAAAGAAAAGAAATGGGACGTATAGCCGATATGTATTGTGAAGAAATAATACTTACAGATGAAGATCCTTATGATGAAGATCCTAATCAAATAGTAAAAGATGTTGCCGAAGGTATAGCAAACAAATCCCCAAAAATAATAATGGATAGACGTGAAGCTATAAAAGAAGCTTTGACTATGGCAAAGATGGGAGATACTGTGCTTATAAGTGGCAAAGGTACAGATCCGTATATAATGGGAGCAAATGGCAAAAAGACTCCTTGGGACGATGCAGAAATAGCTAGAGAAGAAATGAAAAAAATACTTAATTAAATAATTAACTAATTAATTATTTAAAATTGATTATTTAGAATTGATTATTTAATTAACAGTGCTTATTGAATATTTATCATTCAATAATTGAATAGTCTTTTTTCCCAATATTCCCTTCTCATCTTTTATATTATATTTATTTTGGAATTGTTCTATAGCAGCTTTTGTACAAGAACCTATATTTCCAGTTCTTGGGCAACTATTTTTATCTTTGCCTTTCGGAGGATATACACCATCTATGGTCAGAGCAGTTTGTATAGCTAATATTTCTTTTGAATTCTTTGTATTGGTATCTAATTTTGCTTCCCAAGTATGTGGTAATAATAAAGTATCGAAAGCATGGATATTATTATTACTATCACCAAAGAAATCTCCCAAACCTAAATAAGTTTCAAAAGCCAAATCTTTGAATGTTGTATTTCTTATTTCTTTATTTGCAAATTGTGGTTCATATATATAACCATATTCTATAAGCATACTAGGAGCATCCAGAGTATTATATGCACCTATAGCGATGAGATCTGGTTCTTCTACAAGACCACCATTCTCTGTTAATAGATTGCTAGTTGCATTGTATTTCGACAAACGCTTGAATACACCGTCAGCTATGGCACGCGTGGTAGCGCTATTATCATACTGTGGCTCTGGAACGTAGATGGTAAATCCAGAATAATCACCTTCGGTATTAGGATTATTTCTAGGATAATCATTGAAATGGACATGGATAATAAGATCCATTCTATTTTCATTACTCCATTTATTTATCCCATAAAGTCTATAAGCTACATCTTCCCTAGCTTTTGAATGTTGTACTGTTGCTATTACTTTCTTTGCTTGGCCAACAGATATAAGATTCTTTCTTTCATTTATACTATCCTTTGTAAAACTTACAATATCATTCCAATAATTTGTAAAATAATTAGAAAAAGTAGTATTCCAATTATCTTTATCGCGAGCTACTATAACTTCATAATTACTATCATTTCTGAGAAACTCTGCCAGATAATTAGAGAAATCAACTGCCATATCTCTTTCTTTCAAATCTTTATATTCTGCACCACCATAATCAGGTTCATGACCAGGAACAATTAGTATCTTTACTTTTTTTATTGGATTATCATATTTCTCTTTTATTTCGGTTACAGTTACAGGTTTATGCAAAATAGCAGAAGCTACATTATCTACATAATTAAATATTCCATCGACAAACTGCAATGTCTTGGGTGACATATTAACAGACCATATGGTTACAGAAATTACGGTAATGGTAAAAGCTATAATCAGATTTTTCATAGTTAAGAAAGTGTGATATAAGAATTGTATGCCAGAATTGCCAGAAGTACAAACCACAGTTAGTGGATTATATCGCTTCGTAAGAGGCCTTTCTATAATAGATGTTTGGACAGAATACAATAGTCCTTATTTTCATGGTAAAGATACAATAAAAGATCCAAAATATTTCAAATACTTCAAAAATAAGATAAAAAATACAGAAATCATTCATATAAGCCGTAGAGCAAAGAATATACTCATACATTTATCAAATGAATATACAATACTTATTCATATGAAAATGACAGGCCATGTTATGTATGGAGATTATAATAAAAAAGATCCATATAATAGATTCATTCGTTTAATCTTCTATTTATCAAATGGGAAAACCATAGAACTCTGTGATACTAGGAAATTCGCAAAAGTAACACTAATAGAAACCGCAAAGATGAATGAGAGCATACATCTGAAAGATATTGGACCAGAACCTTTAGAAAAAGAATTCACCTTCCCTATTTTCAAAGATCAAATAAACAAAAAACCAAACGGCAAAATTAAATTAGTATTGATGGATCAGAGCATAATAGCTGGTATAGGAAATATATATGCCGATGAAAGTCTATGGAGATCAGGTATACATGGAGAAAGTATAGTAAAGAAAATTCCAGATAAAAAATTAAAAGAATTATATAAAGCCATAATCTCAACCCTATCGAAAGGTATAGATTTCGGTGGTGATTCTATGTCTGATTATAGGAATATTCACGGAGAAAGAGGCAAATTCCAAGAAGAACATAAAGCTTATAGGAAAACAGGTACAAAATGTTCTAAAAAAGGATGCAATGGAAAAATAATAAGAACAGTTATAGGTGGTAGAGGTACACATTTCTGCAATACTCATCAGAAAATATATAAATGAAGGTTTAAATAAATAAAAATAAAGACTAATCAAAAAGAGAATACAATAATATTCCAGTAGCTACAGAAACATTTAGGGATTCCTTTTTACCTTTCATTGGTATTTCTAATATTTCATCACATAATCCGAGCATTCCCTTCTCTATTCCATCTACTTCATTGCCTATTATTATGAGATTATCTTTATTTATTTTTGCTTTTCTATAATCTATAGATCTCTCATCTTGTTCTAGACCTATAATATTTACTTTTTCTTTCTTTAATTTATTTATGAAATTATATACATCAGATATATTCTCCCAAGGAACACTAGACTCCGCACCCAAAGACGCCTTTGTTATATCCTGTCTATTGCGACCGAATCTATCTATAGGAGAAGGAGTGTAACCAGAAATATATATTTTAGATACACCAATAGCATCGGCCGTACGGAAAATAGCCCCAACATTATGAGTGCTTCTTATATTATGCAGTAAAAGAGAAAAAGAGATTTTATTATTTTTCTTGGGTTTTATATGTGTTTTTCTCTGTCTTATAGTCTTATTTTGTGTTACCATATCATTACTTTATAGGAAATTAATCAAATATCAATATGCTTTCAATTTTCCCTTCTCTATTAGTATTCGAAATATTCTCACCCCTTTTGCTTCGTTTAACCCTAGGAATTATTTTTATATATTGGGCTTACAAGAGATTTCGAAGTCATAATGAAAGAAATGATATTGCTTTAGGAAGTTTGGAACTTGTTATTGGAATATTATTTGTAATTGGTTTATACACTCAGATCGCCGCTTTGATTTCATTTATTATTTTCTTAACATATCTAATATACAAGATAAAGAATCGTCAATTCCTAACAGATGGCGTGAATTATTATCTCATTCTACTTATTATATCCATTTCAATTCTACTTACAGGTCCTGGAATATGGGCATTTGATTTGCCTTTATAGAAAATCCTATAAATAAAAATAGATACAGACATGTTCAGCAAACTAATAGACAAGATAAATTCAAATAGTATAACTTTTGAATCTTGGTTTTTAAGTGCATTGGGTATTATTTTCGTAAGAATATTCCTTGAACAATATTCAAACAATATAGCAAATCATTTTGTACTTATAGATCCTTCGACCATAGTACAATACTCTGTATCTTTTATAGCTATACTTCTTTGGTGTATGGCTGTGATACTTTATTTCAGCAAGAAAAGTATAAGAGAAATTTCCTTAATTTCTTTATTCGGATTTATTATTATATGCACTCCCCCAATAATTGATCTATTGATAAGCAAAGGTTCTGGTTATAACATACATTATATTTTTCTAAATAATAAAGATCTATTTCTAGCTTATATAACAGGATTCTGGTCTACAGCATCGAATGGTATGACCTATGGTATTCGTATAGAGATAATCATCTCAGTACTTGCTTGTTTCGGACTGATATATACATATACGAAAAATATTTCGAAATCTATTATTGCATCTATTGTTATGTATTCTGGTATATTCTTTGTGGATTGTATTCCTTCATTTTTGGGCTTATTACAAGGCAATACAATAATAAATTTTATTAGATATGGAATATTAAATTCTAGAATAGTTGATAATTCTATCTTTTCAATCAATTCTTATGGAATGAATAGATTATTTGAAATTGGATTCAATTCATTAATGATTCAAATAAATATTATTTTTATAATAATTTCTATTTTACTTATATGCCTGTTCGCATACAGAGACAAAGCAAGAATCATATTGGGCAATGCTCGACCAGAGAGAATATTACATTATTCATTACTTGTAGTATTAGGAGCTATATTTGGAGGAATAGATTTCTTCCATTCTTGGGTAAATATATTATCACTATTCATGACGGTATTAGCTTTCGTATTTGCTTGGTTATCAGCAGTATGTGTGAATGATATACATGATGAAAATATAGATTTAATATCAAATACTAATCGTCCAATACCTCTTAAACTTTTTACAAAAGATGAATTCTATACTCTTACAAGAATTTTTCTAATATTAGCATTATTATGCGCTTATGGAGCTAGTCTATATGGACTTTTCTTTGTAATACTTTATTCTTTTATTTTCTATATATATTCAGCATATCCAATAAAATTAAAAAGACATTATATCGGAGGAATAATCACTATAGGTATTGCCAGTATTTCATCCATATCCGCAGGATTCTTCCTTTCTAATCCTAGTAAAGAATTATTATCTTTATCACCAACACTTCTATTATTCTCTGCCCTACTCTTCGGAATAGGATCTATGATAAAAGATTTGAAAGATTATGATGGTGATAAAGCAAATAATATAAAAACCTTACCCGTAGTTATGGGTCTAAAAAATTCAAAAATCATAATAGCTTCACTTATAAGCATAAGTCTCATAGGAGCGTCTCTATATATCGGAGAAAAGATAATAATAACCTCATCTATTATCGCATCCATAATCATATGGAAAGTGCTTTCAGCAAAAATCTATAAGGAAATCAATTTCTTTATCACTTATATAGCCTTTCTTATAATATGCATATTAGTATTCATATTTAAATAGAAAATTGAATTTTAATAGAATTATGCTATAGTTTCCAAATCCAGTAGTTTTGTGCAAGGTCTTGGAAAATTGAGACTCGGCACGGCGAAGGAGTCCTTCTTTTTGCGGGCTTGCCCCGACAAAAAGAGGAGCTCCGTAGCGCAAGTTGACGAGTCCAATTTTCCTAAAAATAAATGTGCCTATAGCTGTTTTGGTAGGCTCAGACTATTAAATGGAATAAGTATAGAGGTTTGAAAATATAATAAATGCGCCTATAGCTCAGTTGGTAGAGCATCTCCCTTTTAAGGAGTGGGTCGTTGGTTCGATTCCAACTAGGCGCACAGATTAATAATAGGTCAAAATTTTATCAATATTCCAAAACCAATCTTTCAAGACTAGTTTCTAATTCCCCATTTCCCCTTCTTGCTTCATGGTATATAGTGATCAATCTATCCATAAAATCCATAAGCTCATCTTTTTTCCAATTCGAAGTTCCACCAGATAATATCATTGATTTTATTTTCCAGAATAATACTCCATGTATTTCTTCAGGAACCTTGCCATTATCTATAAGTTTTCTATAAATAATCCAAATCTCTTTTTTATTTCTTCTCGCTAGAGCATTGGCTATTTCGAATATATTTAATTCTTGTTTTTTCTTGTCTTCTTTTTCTTTTATTTCCTTCTCACCCAAATTGAATACTAGGAATTTCTCTGATTTTTTCTCTATCTTTGTGGCGGTTGCTTTGTCTAATTTCCCTTCAAAGATAATAAAGATATTTTCTGATTCTTTTATTTCTTTTAATTTATCCAAAAATAATTCTTTGGTATTCTTATCAGAACATATTCTATCTAGGAAAACTATATATTTATTTGAAAATAATCCCTGCCCTCCTATATATTCTTCTATTTTAGAAATATCAAAATTATCTGTATCTATTTTAAAATAAGAAGCATCTGGCTTTTTCTTTAGAAGTGAATCGGCTAGTTCATGTGACTTAACTCTTGCTTTGTCTATATCAGTACCGTAATAAAAATAAATCATTTTATTATGTTATTTCAATTCTCCCCAATTTTTTCCTATTGCATAATTTACCAACAAAGGTACTCCGCTTGTATCTTTTGTATCTATTACTGTTTCCATTATTTTCTTTATTTCTTTTGCTATTTTTTCTGCTTTATCTTTCTTTATTTCATAAACTAATTCATCATGAACTTGTAATATGAGATGGGCATCTTGATCTAGTTTTTCTTTTATCAAATAATCATCTATTCTTTTCATGGCTATTTTCACTATATCAGCATTTGTACCTTGAATGGGTGCATTTATTGCCATTCTTTCGGCCATGGCTTTTATAAAAGGAATACTAGAATCAATACCTTCGAAATATCTCCTTCTGCCGAAAAATGTTTCGGTATATCCTTTTTTCTTGGCTAAAGCTTTTGTTTCTTCTAGATATTTCGCTAATCCATTAAACTTTTTGAAATATTCATTATAGAACTTTTGTGCTTCGGCTCTTTCTGTTTCTTTTCCTAGATTCTGTCTTAGAGCATTTACACCCATACCATATAGAATACCGAAATTTATTATTTTTGCTTTTCTTCTCATTTCTCTATCTACTTTATCAAGCGGTACTTCGAAGACATTAGAAGCAACGGCAGTATGTACATCCTCCCCTTTTTTGAATATTTCTATGAGTTTTTCATCATTAGAAAGAAAAGATGCTATACGTAATTCTATTTGGGAATAATCAAGTCCAGCGAGAACGAATCCATTCTCCGCAATAAAAGCTTTTCTTATAGCTCTTCCTAAATCTGTCTTTATTGGTATATTTTGAAGCCCAGGATTCTTTGATGCCATTCTGCCTGTAGCAGCGCCAGACTGTATGAAATGAGCGTGTACACGATCGTTTTTATCTACCATACTGGGTATATTATCTATATAAGTAGATAATAATTTCTGAAGTTCACGGTATTCGAAAAGTAATGGAATTATGGGATGAACGTCACGTAATTTCTCTAGTTCTGATTCCCTCGTGGAGCGTGCGCCACCACTAGTTTTCTTCAGACCTTTTGCAGTCAAAGCCATTTTATCGAAAAGGATTTCACTTAATTGTTTTGGTGAATTAACATTAAAATCTACACCAGCATATTCCCAGATTTTCTTTTCTAATTTTGATAGTTCAGCATGATAAGTTTTTGATAATTCTTTTAGGAAATCTATATCTATCTTTACTCCCCTATTATCCATTTTATCTATAATAGGAATTATAGGAGCTTCTATATCATCATAAACTTTCTTTAATCCTCTTTTATCTAATTCAGTAAATATTATCTTTGAAGCCACAGAAAAATCTTCCGTTTTTGCAAAATTATATATATCCTCGAGAGTTGGATCTGTTAGATTTGAATTTATAATCCAAAGAGCTATGGCTGTTTTATTTAATTCATCTTTTGGAATTACTTTTTCTTCTTTTGTATTATCTTTAGTACTTTCATTATCTTTATTATTGTTATTATTTTTATCAGAAAGACTACTGTCAGTATCAGATTGACCTTTATCTATACCTAAAACAGTTTTTAATCTTGATCCTAATGTTCTGAAATCTAATTCATTAAATAATTTATTTATTTTTTCAAAATCAATTCCTTCTTTGAACTCTTTTGGTAAGGCAAATTCTATTGGTGCATTACGACGAATAGTTGCAAGCATTTTGCTAAACTCTGCTTCTTCTTTGCCTTCTCTTAATAGATTAAGAATTCTATCTGTAATACCGACTTCTTTGAACTTTTCATCATTATTTTTCGCTAATTCTTTATATATATTTTCAATACTTCCAAAAGTAGTTATGAGTATAGTTGCTGTCTTTTCTCCTATACCGGCAATACCGATAATATTATCTGATGGATCTCCACGAAGTCCTTTATAATCAGGTAAGAGATTTGGACCAAATCCGTATCTTTCTTTTACTTTATTTTCATCATAGAAAATAGTATCTTTTATTCCCTTCTTTAGAGTATAGACTTGAACTCTTTTATCTTTTACAAGTTGTAATGTATCCATATCTCCAGAAGCAATAACAATATCGACATCTTTATTGTCTTTCATTTGCTCTACAATAGTGCCGAGCATATCATCCGCCTCAAAGCCTGGTTTATCATAAATAGGAATATTGAAAGCTTTGAATATATCTCTGGAACGTTTCATTTGAGAAATGAGATCGTCTTCGGCTTTCTTCCTGCCAGCTTTATATTCTTTATACACTTCATTGCGGAATGTAGGTCCAGGAAGATCATAACAAGCTACTATATAATCAGGTTCTATATCATCTACTATTTTCATAAGCATAGTAGTGAGACCATACAATGCACCTGTAGGTTCGCCTTTACTAGAAGCAAAATCAGGTAATGCATGATAAGCACGATGAAGAATAGCGTGTGAATCAAGTAATACAAGCTTTTTCGCTTTATTTTCTTTTATCTTTTCTTTTGCCATTATCCCCTCTATTGTACATCAAATTTTCTAGAATTTTCATTGACAAATTCGCAGTGAATCTTTATATGATTTTCAGGTAAAATATCTATTACATTCTCAGGCCATTCTATGACTATTAGATTATTTGTATTATTGATCAATTCTTCAAAACCTAATATTTGTAATTCCTTACCACCATTTAATCTATATGCATCTATATGTATCAATCTTTTAAAATCTTTATTTTGAGTTTCGTATATCTTTTCTATAACAAATGTAGGACTGGTAACGAATTCTTTTACACCTAATTCTTTGGCTAAAGATTGTGTGAAAGTAGTTTTGCCACTACCTAGATTTCCATAGAGACATATTAGAGTCGCTTCTTCTGTATTTTTATTTATAGAATAAAACCAATCTTTTACGAATTTCTCTGTTTCATTGATTGATTTTGATATTATTGATTTCATTATAAAAACTATATCATAAAAATAAAAAAGTAATATATAAAAAATTAACCGGTGCCACTCTTGGTAGAGCGACACCGGCAACCGGTCGGAGAGGGGTTTGGAGTCCTCTCTCCCATGAGAGAGGTGGGGAGTCCCCTCTCGAGACCGGAAACTTATTAACGATAGATTCCTCTACCGGGTGGGATACTACTACCACCATAATTGTAACCACCATATACTCCAGCACCGGAAGTAAAGGTGGGATAGGGATAGTACGAACCAGAACTCTGATAGGTACTTGTGTTACTGTAGGTACTCTGACGTACCTCGGTTCTATTCCCCACGCATGGGGACCATGTCTGGGTTACGTAAATGTCCGTACCCTGACTGTGAGAGTATTGGTAACTCCCGTCCAAGTTCGACACATAGGTCGAGCTTCTCCGAACAAAGTTGTTCGGATCTACTTCCACCCTTGTATCACATAACGGATCAGATCGCCAATAGGCGACAGTCCGCGCGTCTCCGACGGTACCACAACCGACGCCGGAGACAAGCAACAACACCAACCCCAAAAGGTTTCCCAAAAATCTCAATGTCCTCATATCTGGCATAATTATAGCATGAATATTTATGTAAAGTCAATGTTGAAAAAATGGGTAAAAATAAGGTTTAAATGGTATAATTTCTAAAAGAAAGACTATGAAAGACTATGATACAAAACTAATAAAAGAATACCTGAATGGTGACGAAGAAGCTTTGAAAAGTCTTGTTTTTCTCTATACAAAACCGATTTATAATTTTATATATCACATATGTTATGAAGAAAATGAAGCAAAAGATATAACTCAAGAAACCTTTATAAAAGTCTGGAAAAATTTGAAGAAATTTAATTTAAATAAAGAATTCAAGCCTTGGATATTTTCTATAGCTAGAAATACAACAATAGATTGGATTAGAAAAAGAAAACCCCTACTCTTCTCAAGTCTTGATGATAATGAAGAAAATACCAATTCATTTGAGGAAAATATAAAAGATGAAAATATTTTGCAAGAAGAAATACTCATAAATGAAGAAGAATCAAGAAATAAAAGAGACATTTTAAACGAAGCATTGAAAAATATATCAGTAAATCAAAGAACTATAATACTATTAAAGAATAATGAAGAAATGACCTTTGAAGAAATAGCTAGTGTATTAGGAAAACCGATGAATACAGTTAAGAGTCAGTATAGAAGAGGTATTATTATTTTAAAGAAATATATAGAAAATGCACCAAAATAAAAATAATAACGTATATAAAGATATGAGTATGGGATATATAGACATTCCAAAGGGATTAGAAGAATCAATAATCCTAAGGATTAATAAAGAAAAAAAGAAAATATTGATATTCAAAATAGTTTATGCAAGTACTTTATTTATCGCATCTGTACTAGTAATGATGCCTGTAATAAAGAGCTTATTAGAATCTCTTAGAATATCTGGTTTCTATGAATATGTATCACTTATTTATTATGATAGTTCGGCTTTATTGTCATATTGGAAAGAATTCATAATGCTTGTGACAAGCTCTTTGCCTTTCTTTGCCATAGCGATATCTCTGGCTATCTTGGGAGTATTTATTTGGTCATTATCAAGTCTAAATAAAAATATAAGAATAATAATAACAATATAAAATATATGGAAAAAGATAATTCAAAAAAAGAAAATAGTATAGTAAATAATCTTATGAAAAATAAATTAACAAAGCCAATACTTACAATCATATTATCACTTATAGTATTGATATTCGTATTCCAAGCAGGAATGTCTATAGGATTGAGAAAAGCTTCATTTTCTTATGGATTTGGTGATAATTTCTATAAGAATTTCGGCGGACAAAGACCAGATTTCAGAAAAGGCATGATGAATGGATTCGGAAATGGAATGATGGATGGATCATTCAATGGCGAAATGATGCCTTCAGGATATGGTGTATCTGGTAAAGTAATAAAGATAAATGGATCAAATATAGTAGTTGAAGGAAGTGATAATATAGAGAGAATAGTATTAACAAACAAAGACACACTTATTAGACAATTCAGAAATAATGGCACTACAACAGATATCAAAATTGATGATAATATTATAGTAGTTGGATCTCCAACACAAAATGGAGAAATAACAGCTAAACTTATTAGAATACTTCCAATAAAATAATGAAAATAATATTAAATAAAGCAAAAAAATATATTGTTAATCATAAAATTATAAGTACTATAGTTATAATGATTATAATTATCGTGGGATATTCTATAATAAAATCTGTTTTCGGTTCATCTACAACAACACAATATATATATGATACCGCCAAGAAAGGATCCATAGTGGAGACAGTTACAGGTAGTGGTCAAGTATCATCAGAAAATCAAATAGATATAACAAGTGAAGTCTCTGGCAAAATTCTATCCATAAATTCTAAAGTAGGACAAATAGTAAAAACTGGTGATCTAATAGCTACTATAGATTCTCGTGATTCCCTTCTAGACCTAGAGAATGCTCGTATAGCATATGCAAAGCTTGTTAAACCTGCAGATGAAGGAGATATGGTAAATGCAGAAAATAATGTAGCAAAATCATACAATGATGCTTTAAGTGCAATATCAGATGCTTTTATAGATATAACAGCTATTGACGATGGATTAAAAAGTTTATTATCAAACAGTAGTGGATATCTGAGCGATAATCAATCTGTAAATATGACTTATACAGGTCAAGGTTATAGAACAATAGCTAATAATAGTTATTATAAAGCTAAATACAAATATGATTCACTGTTAAATGACTATAAAGATCTATCCAGAGCAAGTGATAAAAATACAATAGACGCATTTCTATCTCAAACTTATGATTTAACAAAATTATTTGCTGAAGCTCTAAAAGATTCTCAAAATGCTGTTGCATTCATATATTCAAGCCAGCCAGATCTGAACACTTCCCAAGCGACATTAGCAAAGACAAATGTCACAACATGGTCAAGTACAATAAACAGTGATTTATCAAGCCTTGTATCTTCTATAAATAATATAGATAGCTATAAAGATGCATTGAATAATCTTGTGAAAGGCGCAGATGATCTAGATATACAAGCTCAGAAAATATCTCTGGCTCAAAAAGAAAGAAACTATGCAAAATATTTCATAAGAGCACCATTTGATGGTGTTATAGGTAGAATACCTGTAAATGTGTATGAGCAAGCCGGTTCTGGAACTACTATAGCCACAATATCTAGTAATAAAAAGATAACAAATATACCATTGAACGAAGTTGATGCTGTAAAGGTAGTAGCGGGTCAGAAAGTAAAATTAACATTTGATGCTATACCTGGTCTTACTATGGATGGAGAAGTGACTCAAGTAGATCTTATAGGAACAGCTAGCCAAGGAGTGGTTACATATAATGTAAAAATAGTCTTTGAAGATAATGATGCTAGAGTGCGTGCTGGAATGAGTACTGATGTAACTATAACCGTAAAAGAAATAAATGATGTTATTGTCGTACCTTCTAGTGCAGTGAAGACAAGAACAATATCAAAGCAACAGAAAAGTTATGTAGAAATAATGGGTACAAATAAGAAAGTTACACAATTACCAGTTACAGTCGGAAATACAGATGACACAAATACCGAAATAAGTAGCGGGTTAAACGAAGGTGATAAAATAATTGTAAAAACTTTTACAGGAGTAGCGAAAACAAGCACTGCCCCATCATTATTTAGTGGTTTAGGAAATAATCAAAGAAGAAATAATACTGGAGCTGTGCCTAGATAAGATTCAATCTAAAATGATAGAAATAAAAAATATAAAAAAGACGTATATTAGCGGGGATAATGAAACTCATGCTTTAAATGGAGTTAGTTTCAATATAGAGGATGGAGAATTCGTAGCTATAATGGGTCCATCAGGATCTGGAAAATCTACATTGATGCATATATTGGGTGCATTGGATACTCCTACTTCAGGAACATACAAATTAGACAATCATGATGTATCGAAATTATCTGATGATGAACTAGCTACAATAAGAAGAGATAAAATAGGTTTCGTGTTTCAGGCTTTCAATCTACTACCGAGAGCGACAGTGTTACGAAATGTAACGTTACCACTAGTCTATGCAGGTATACCAGAAAAAGAAAGAGAAACTAGAGCTAAAAAAGCATTGCTTAGTGCTGGTATGTCAGAAGATAGATTCAATCACAAATCAAATCAATTATCAGGAGGGCAAATACAGAGAGTTGCCATAGCTCGTGCATTGGTGAATAATCCTTCTCTAATACTTGCCGATGAACCAACTGGAAATCTAGATACAGCTACTGGAAATATAGTGTTAGGAACATTCGAATCATTAAACAGAGACTTCGGATGTACAATAGTTCTCATAACACATGAAAGAGATGTAGCTGAACATGCTGATAGAATAATACATATACGTGATGGAATGATTGTGGAAGATGGTCGTAATCATAAAAAAAGAAAAGTAAATCAATAATATGACAACTAGAGATATAATGCATGAGACATTCTCAGCACTAACAGCAAATAAGGTGCGCACTTCCCTAACAATGTTAGGTATCATAATAGGTATAGGTTCAGTTATAGCTATGGTATCCATAGGACAAGGTGCTCAAGCTTCTATACAATCAAGTATAGAAGGATTGGGATCTAATCTATTAACAATATATCCAGGAGCATTACAACCAGGTAGAGGTATAGTGTCTTCGGGACGTGGAGCTGCACAAAGTTTGAAAAATGAAGATGTAGACGTATTGAAATCAATAGATGGAGTAAATCTCGTTGCACCAGAACTGGATAGAAGATTCCAAATAGTTTCATCTATTGGTAATAATACTAATTCAACTGTAATAGGAACTGTAGCAGAATATTCTACAGTAAGAAATCTAGTAACTTCAGACGGTGTATTCTTTACATCAAGCCAAGATAATAGTTTAGCAAAAGTAGCTGTTATAGGATCTACAGTTTCTAATGATCTTTTTGCTGGAGATTCTGCCTTGGGCAAAACAATAAAGATAAACGGTGTGATATTCAAGGTTATAGGTGTATTGGAATCAAAAGGAGGATCTGGATTCGCAAATCAAGACGATATGATATTCATACCATTATCTACAATGCAAAAAGTCCTAACTGGTGTTGATTATCTATCTACAATAGCTGTTAGTGTTTTTGACAAAGATACAATGAGCGATATAAAAGATATAGCAACTACATTACTTATAAAAAAGCATAGAGTTACCGAAGCTGATTTCTCTATTATTTCTCAAGCTGATATTCTAGGGACACTTAATCAGGTTACGGATGCATTCACATTATTCCTAGCTGCTATAGCAAGTATTTCGCTTGTTGTTGGTGGAATAGGTATTATGAATATGATGCTTACAACAGTAACAGAAAGAACAAAAGAAATAGGTTTGCGTAAAGCAATCGGTGCAAAAGGAAAAGATATTAGTCTGCAATTCTTGGTAGAAGCTGTAGCATTAACTATTATAGGTGGCGCTATAGGGATAACTTTGGGTTGGGCTGTAGCAACTATAGTTACAACTCTTGGACTTATACAGACAAAAGTTTCCCTATTATCGATAGTGCTAGCTTTCGGAGTATCTGCTATTATTGGTATAGCTTTCGGGTATTACCCTGCTCGAAGAGCCTCAAAATTAAATCCAATAGAAGCATTAAGATATGAATAAAGTAAAAATAATAATTATAGGTGGTGGTTTCGGTGGTGTTTATACTGCAAAATATTTGAAACCAATTATAAAAAGTGGTTTTGCTGAAGTAACTCTTATAAATAAAGAAAATTATTTCTTATTTACTCCATTATTGCATGAAGTTGCAACTGGGGGTCTATCACCTACAAATGTAGTAGAACCGATAGAAGAAATATTGAGAGGTATTGATGTGAACTTTATTCAAGATGAAGTTTTATCTATAAATACAGAAAGAAGAGAGATAGCCACAGGAACAAAAACTCTATCTTATGATTATCTTGTTATATCTTCTGGAGCAGAAACGAATTATTATGGAACTAATGGAGCAAAAGAAAATTCTTTTACCTTGAAAAACCTAACAGATGCAATATCTATAAGAAGAACTTTATTGAATAATTGCAAAAAAGCTTCAATCATAAAAGATAATGAAGAGAAAACCAAAATCCTTTCTACAATAATAGTCGGCGGAGGTCCTACTGGAGTAGAATTAGCCGCGGAACTTGTAGAATTCATGCATGAAACATTATGCTCGTATTACAAAATGTGTGGATTCGAAAGAAATCATATGAAGGTAAATCTAGTAGCCGCAAGCAAAGATGTATTACCACAATTCCCTATCAAATTACAGAGTATAGCTCATAAAGAACTTATAAGAAAAGGTGTGAATGTTATGGTTGATACAGCAGTGACTTCTGTAGAATCAGGAAAAATAATATTAAAGGATGGTTCTTCTGTAGTAGCCGACACTATAATATGGGTAGCTGGTGTAAAGCCAAAATCACCAAATATAGAAGGTATAGAATTAGAAAAATCTGGAAGAATAAAAATAGATGAGTATTTGCGAGTAAAAGATAATGTATTCGCATTGGGGGATGTTTCTGGAACATTACCTATGCTTGCTCAAGTTGCAGTACAACAAAGCAAGAATGTAGCCGAGAATATTATATATACAATATCGAATAAACCTCTTACACCATTCAAATTCAAAGAAAAAGGATTATTAGTATCTTTGGGTCAATGGTATGCGGCGGGAAAAATATCAGGTATTACACTTAAAGGACCTTTTATGTGGTGGTTATGGAGAACTATATATCTATTCAATTTTCATTCATGGAGAAATAGAGTAAAGATAGCAGTTGAATGGACTGTTAATCTTTTCTCACCTAGAGATATAACTGAGATTTAGACAAACTCTAAAAATTCTTATTTATTAAATGAGAATTAATTTAGATATAAAATAGATTAATTGTTTTTCTTATTTTTTATAGAAGCTTTTATAAACTCTGTAAATAAAGGGTGTGGCTTCATAGGACGTGCTAGGAATTCTGGATGAAATTGTGTACCTAGAAAGAAAGGATGATCTGGTAATTCTGCTATTTCCATAAGAGTTCCATCTGGAGATTTTCCAGAAAATACAAGACCTCCCTTCTCTAATCTTTCTATATATAAAGGATTTACTTCGTAGCGATGACGATGTCTTTCTTCTATAGACAATGCATTGCCATGGAATCCAGAAGAAAGATATGATCTATATGCTGTTGAACCTTTTAGAATATTTGCCTTATAAATACCCAATCTCATACTTCCACCGTAATTACCTTCTTCTAATTTCTTTTTCTGATCAGGCATTATATCTATTACCAAATGTTCTGACTTTGGATCTATTTCTGCTGTATTTGCATTTTCCAAACCCAATACATTTCTAGCATATTCTATAGTCATGAGTTGCATACCATAACATAGACCAAAATAAGGTATTTTATTCTCTCTTGCATAACGTATTACATTTAATTTTCCTGCTATACCAGTTTCTCCGAATCCCCCAGGAACTATTATTCCATCAAATTTATTTAGAGATGAATAATCTGGTACGAAATTAGGATTATCACTTTCGAAATCACGAGCGTTTATTGTATGTATTTTCGGCTTAACTTTATTTGCACATGCTGAATATTTTATTGCTTCTATAACAGATAAATATGAATCAGATAATACGAAATCTCCAGTATTAAAATATTTACCCACTATTGCTATATTTACCTCCTTATCGAAATTCTTTACCCCGCGAGCGAATTCCTTCCATTTACCTAGGCCTTCACCCTTTCTTGGTTCAAGTTTGAATGTATTTAGTATAATCTCTGCTAATTTATCATTTTCAAAGTTTACAGGAACATCATATATACTATCTATATCTGGAGCAGAAATAACATTTTCTTCTTTTATATTACAAGCTACTGCTATTTTCTCTTTTCTTTTTTTATCTACAGGCTTTTCTGATCTAGCTATTATTATATCTGTATAAACTCCATATGAAGCTAATTGATGTATAGCGTTTTGTGTTGGTCTTGATTTCATTTCACCTATTTTCGATGGTATAGGTAAATAAGAAACCATTATAAACAAAACATCATCTGGATGCTTTATCTTTAGAAGTCTCGCAGCTTCTATAAACATAATATTCTGATAATCTCCGACAGTACCGCCAATTTCTATAATAGATATTTCTGATTTATTGACTTTAGCGGCATGTTCGAAACGACGAACTATTTCATCTCTTATATGAGGTACGGCTTCTACACATTTGCCACCATAGCCGAGATTTCTTTCTCTTTCTATAACATCTCTGTAGACCATACCAGATGTCATATAATCATCTTTCAAGACATCTCGATTCAGAAATCTCTCATAATTCCCCATATCTTGATCTGTTTCAAGTCCTGAATTCAAAACGAAGACTTCACCGTGTTCGGTAGGATTCATAGTTCCAGCATCTACATTTAGATACGGATCAACTTTAGAAAGATTTACATTATAACCCTTTGCATGAAGTATAGTACCTATGGAAGACGTAGCTATACCCTTCCCTACACCAGACATAACACCACCGACAACGAAAATATATTTATGATTAAATTTTTGAACCTTTTTTTGAGGATTTTTCTTTTGGATTTTCTTCTTTACTATCATGCGGGATTTTCTCTTTTTCATGTATTGATTTTATCAAATAAAAACAAAAGTAGAAGTTGACATAATATATGTATGAATGTTTCAAAATATGTGTATGGATGTTTCAAAATATAAAAAGAAAGCGCCCTTGTCTTCTGACAAGGACGCGCTTTTTGTTCAAACTACGCTCAGTTAGGAGAACCGATCTCCTCATAGCGTTATGCAGTACAGAAGCCATCAGGAAGTTTTGCCTCCCCTTCAAATGCTGTTCGGAAAGCATCTGAATGTGATTTTATGTCGACAAACCTCATGGCTAGATCCCACATTTCTGTGAATCTAGCTTTTTCGATGTAATAGTCGACATTCATATTACCGGATAATCTTAGAATTTCCATCTTTCCGGCAGACTCGTGAAGGTGTTCGAGGATTTCTTTTTCAAAATCCTTTAGACCGTCATCACTCAGAATCAATCTGTAAGCTTTCCTTCCGAAGAGATACTTTATGCGTAATACATCTTCGTACATACTTAGAATCATTGGAGAATTTGATCTGTCTACATAACAGACACACAATCTCGAGACCAACAGTATGGCGATCGGCAAAAAACCGAGCAAAAGATTCACGGCCGAAAGACCACTTTTCTTCCAAAAGAGGAAGATGAAGAAGGATATAATCACCACCATGGTTGAGAAGATCTTCCAAGCAAAATCATTATTGAGAATTCTCCTAACTTGATTCCAAATATAATAAGGACTTTCATTACAGTCCTCACAATTGGACTCTGTCATGGCAATGTACCGACACACAGCATCAAGGTTCATATTAACTCCCCTACAAATATTTACACTATGGAACTTTAGAGAAAATCTTTCAGTTCACTATTTCTGACTCCCATCAAAAACAGTACTTCATATATGTAAATATTCATTAATCTAATAAGGATATTATCATACAAAACACCATAAGTCAATATATGTAAATATTCCAATAGTTTGGAATCATCTATACTAAACCTTCAAATATCTACGTACCGCCATATAGCTAGATATCGCCCCCAAGACAATACCAGAAGTCATAACTATTGCGAAAATTTCTCCGAAATTTGATATGAAATATTGAGAAAATATATTTATTATAAGACCAAGATCTGCTGAATTCTCTACACCAGCTATTTTCATTATTGCCAAATCACTGTAATAAGAAAAAGTAAAAAGAATGATGAGCGTCAATATTCCCGAGAATATGCCATACATTATTCCAGACATGACGAATGGTCCCCTAACATAGGAATTCGAAGCACCAACAAGCTTCATAACAGAAATTTCATCTTTAGAATTATATATAACGAGACGAATAGTATTGAAAGTAATGATTATAGATATAATTACAAATACTATAGCTATAAAAGAAGCTGTTCTCTCTGCGAAAGGAATAATCTTTCCCAATCTATCAATAACTACTTTATTTTGATTATAATTAACTTTGTCTATTATATTGTCTCCATCCTTTGATAAAGAATTCTTGCCATCTAGGAATCTAGCTATACCAGCGTATTGAGATGGTTCTTTTGCTTTTATATTCAAAACCGCTGGGAAAGGATTGTCCCCCACTTCATCTAGACCTTGTAATATTCTTGCATTGTCTTTCCATTTATCTTTGAAATTTGCCAATACTTGATCTCTAGATATATATTCTGTTTTATCCACTTCTCCTAATTGATCTATAGTTTTCTTTAAATTCAAAATATCTGATTCTTGCGCATTCAATGTGAAATAAACATTTATATCAACTTTATTCTTCACTTCCTCTATGAGAGTTTTGCCAAAGGCACTACCGAACATGAGAGCACCGAAAGAAGATAGCGATAGAGTAAGAATTATAATAGCAGCGAAAGAAAGAAAACCATTTCTCCAAAAGTTTATAAATCCTGTTTTTATTATTCTTTTTAAATATGTAAATAACATTTTATTTGTATTTTTATATTATAGAATATATTTTCCCTCTTTATCATCTCTTACAACTTTGCCTTTTTCCATTGTTATAACTCTTCCACCTACAGTATCTACAACTCCTTTATTATGAGTTGTCATAAGTATAGTAGTTCCTAATTCATTTATTTTCTGTAAAATTTTTATAATTCCATAGGTATTTATAGGATCAACGCTTCCTGTTGGTTCGTCGGCTATTATTATATCTGGCTGATTGACTATGGCTCTAGCTATAGCTACTCTTTGTTTCTCTCCGCCAGAAAGTTGATGAGGGAAATTCCACATCTTATCACCTAGATCAACCAAATCTAATACATAAGGAACATCTGATGCTATTTCTTTATCTGTATGTCCAGAAACTTCCATAGCGAAAGCTATGTTTTCATAAGCAGTTTTGTTAGGTATAAGACGAAAATCTTGAAAGACAGTACCGATACGACGTCTTAATTTATTCATATCTTTTCTTTTTAATTTATGTATATTCTTTGATTCAAAGAATATAGCCCCATCAGTAGGTTTGTCTTCGGCTATAAGCATCTTTATTAGGGTAGTTTTTCCAGCACCAGAATGACCAACTATTGTTATGAATTCTTTTGGTTCTACAGCGAAACTTACACCGTCTAATGCTATAGATTCATCTGGGTAAACCTTTGTAACTTTATCGAAATAAATCATACTTTGATTATATCACAATATCCTTTTCAGCTTGTAGGAATCCTTCTATTTCTCCATCAAAAACCTTATCAACTTGGGCAGTTTCTAAACCGGTTCTATGATCTTTTACCATTTTATATGGATGCATAACATAAGAACGTATTTGATTCCCCCATTCTATAGATGTTGTAGAGGAAATCTGCATACCTTTTTCTTTTGCCAATCTGTCACTTTCCATTTTCTTCCAGAGTTTAGCCCTGAGTATATCGAAAGCTTTTTCTTTATTCTGAGCTTGAGAACGTTCGCTTGTTACATGTATAGATATACCTGTTGGTTTATGTACAAGTCTTACTGCTGTTTCTCTTTTATTTACATTTTGACCACCTGGACCTCCTGATTTCGCTATTGATACTTCTATATCATTCTCATTTATTTCCATATCTTTTTCTTTGGTCTTTTCGAATTCAGGTAAAACTTCTACAAGAGCAAACGATGTATGTCTCTTTTGATTTGCATTGAATGGTGATATACGAACTAGACGATGTACACCTGATTCATTTTTTAATAAACCATACACTCCCTTCCCTTTTACTTCTAAAGTTATATTTCTATAACCACCATGATCATTTGTATTCTCATGGATTATAGACACTGACCAGAATACACTGTCAAAGTATTTTTTATACATTCTCACAAGCATCATGGCGAAATCTTCTGCATCATCTCCTCCAGCACCAGCAAGTATGGATAATATAGCATTGCCTTTATCATATTTACCCACGCCTTCGAGCTCTTCTTTTAATTTCTTTATTTCCAATATTACTGACTGTGCTTTATCTTTGTCATTCCAAAAGCTTGGCTCAAACATTGAGTCTTCTAGTTCTTTTATTCTTTTTTCTATTTGTTCTTTATTCACAGTTATAGAGTATCAGAAATATTAGATATAAAAAAGCATTTACTATTATATATGTATTATCTTTCTATAATTATATTAATTACAATGATATAATATTATAAAATATTCAATATATACTATGCCGAATCAACAATTAATAGATTATATTAAACAACAATTAGAAAGAGATATACCTCCAAATAGCATAAAAGAAGTGCTTAGTAAGGTTGGTTGGAATGAAAATGATATAACTCAGGCCTTTGCGAATCTAAACAGAATGCCAATACAAGCAAAGAAAATCATGCCACAGATAAACAATATTAGTAATCAAATAAATAATACTAATAATCAAGAAAGAGTGGCGAAAGAAAGAGTTGTACAAGAAAGAATAATCGTTGAACAAAAACCAAAATATTCTAATCAAATACTATACAAACCTATGGGAGTAGAATTTATTTCTGTATTGTATTTTATAATGTCATTATTAATTCTGTCTTTTTCTGGCTTGGCATTTTTTGGCATAAAATACTTGAATGCAGTTATAGGAATAGATTTCAGCGAATATTCATCAGTGGCGGGTACAATAGGATTGTTTATAGGTATAATCGGAATATTTATGTCTATTGAATTATGGAAATTGAGAAATTGGGCAAGAATATTAACTATATTTATATCTGTTATTATAGCTGGTCTTACAATCGCTTATATTTCCAAAGATCTTACAAATATAACAAATAGTCTTATCAGTAATACTGTAGGTCTAATAGTGAATTTTATTATTATTTTCTATTTATTATTAAGTAATAGAGTAAAAGAGGTTTTTAGATAAATATAGATATCTTATTTTTATATTCACTTTATGGGATATTGATCATCGGAGCCGAAGGCGGGAATCGAACCCACGTTACTACTTTACGAAAGTAGTGTTCTACCACTGAACTAATTCGGCAATATAATAGATATAATATAAGAGTCTACACCACCTGCATATAAAAACAATTATAAGGTATAATTATACTCATGATAGAGTTCGATGAAGACAAACAAAAAAGAAAATTAGGAGAACTTCTAAAGAAAGAGGAGGAGGAATTAGTTCAACTTCTCTCTGCAAAATATGGAATAGAGTATATAGATCTATCTCTTATACCTATAAACACTGATGCTTTGAGATTTGTAGATGAGAAAACATCAAGAGAAAATAAAATAGTAGCCTTTGCATTGATAGATAAGAGACTAAAATTAGCCGCAAGAAATCCAGAGCTAGAAAAAACTAAAGAAATACTAGATGAAATAAAGAAAAAAGGCTATGAACCTATATTATATATATGTTCTATGGCGAGTTTAGAGAAAGCATGGTCAGCGTATAAAGATCTTTCTTTTGCATACGAAACAAAAGCTGGCTCATTAGAAATATCCAGCGAAGAAATAGGAAGTATTGTAGAAAAAGCAAAGAGTTTACCTAGTATAACATCTCTTCTCGAAGAAACATTGGCAATGAAGAAAAGCTATAGAGTTTCTAGAATATTAGAAACCATACTCGCTGGTGGATTATCTCTGAATGCATCAGATATACATATAGAACCAGAAGAAAAATATATAAGACTGAGATATAGACTAGATGGAGTATTGATAAAAATAATAGATTTTGATTCAGAAACATATAATCTTCTATTATCTAGAATAAAACTTCTATCTGGATTAAAACTAAATGTAAAAAAAGATTCTCAGGATGGTAGATTCAGTGTTCATGTAAATAAAGAAAATATAGAAATACGTACTTCCCTATTACCTGGATCATACGGTGAATCTATAGTGATGAGATTGCTTAATCCGAAAAGTATTGGCGTTCCATTAGAAGAATTAGGTATACCAGAAAAGTTATTGGGTATTCTTTTAAAAGAAATAGATAAGCCAAATGGAATGATACTTACAACAGGACCTACAGGTTCGGGAAAGACAACAACTCTATATGCTTTTATAAAGAAAATATACAATCCTACAGTAAAGATAGTGACTATAGAAGATCCAATAGAATATCATCTACCTGGTATAGTACAAACACAGGTGAATGATAAAGGCTATACATTCTTGGAAGGATTACGCGCCACAGTAAGACAAGACCCCGATATCATAATGATCGGTGAAATAAGAGATAGTGAAACAGCGAATATAGCGATAAACTCTGCATTAACAGGTCACTTGGTATTCTCTACCCTACACACAAATGATGCTGCGGGAGCATTCCCTAGACTTATGGATTTGGGAATTAATCCAAAAATATTTGCATCATCTGTTAGTATATCTCTAGCACAAAGACTTCTAAGAAGACTATGTGTTTATTGTAAAAAAGAAATTCCTTTAGAAGGTGAAAATAAAGAGAAAATAAATAAAATTATAGATTCTATTTATGACAAAACACAAATTCCTAATAAAGAATTAGAAAATGGCAAGATATGGCAAGCAGTAGGTTGTGATAAATGCAGTCAAACAGGATACAAGAGCAGAATAGGTATATACGAAGGAATACTTATGGACGAATCAGTAGAAAAAGCTGTGGAAATAGGTAGTAGCGATAGAGAAATTGCATTAGCTGCTAAGCCTCAAGGTATACTCACAATGGAACAAGATGGAATTATTAAAGTATTGAAAGGAATAACATCAATAGAAGAATTAGAAAGAGTAGTAGAAATAGAAGAATAGTTTTTCAAATTAAAAACATAGTGCTTGTCAATTGAATTTTAATTAAAGAGTAGTAACATTAGACCTATAGAGATCGGATGCATGAATCTCTAAGCAATACTTTCAATGCGATCACCAAAAGTTAAACATAGTCTCTAGGATAACCCCAGTAAATACACACAAGGTGTATAACCAGAATGTCCCTGATACTGTGTCAGATAACTAGAGTAAACTAGCTATATTGCTTAGAGATTTATGAATCTGATAAGTGCTATACTATTACTATCATGCTGTCTTCACCAACAAAGATAGCTTAGCATACTTTAATTATTATGTCAAGTAAAAACACAACAAAGAAGACTAAGAATAATGATACTGGTTATCTCGATCAGACTCTTAGACCTGGCCGTTGGGACGAATATATTGGTCAAAAATCAATAAAAGATAATCTAAATATATTGATAAATGCCGCGAAAGAGAGAAATCATCCACCAGAACATATACTTTTCTATGGTCCACCAGGTTTGGGCAAGACAACTCTAGCTCATCTAATAGCAAAAGAGACTGAAGCACAGATGAAAATAACTTCGGGACCCGCAATAATCAAAATCGGTGACTTAGCATCAATACTTACCAATCTTTCTCATGGAGATATACTCTTTATAGACGAAATACATAGATTAAATAAATCCATAGAAGAAGTCCTTTATCCAGCTATGGAAACAGGAAATCTAGATATTATAATAGGAAAAGGACCCTCAGCTAGAACAATACAATTAGAATTGCCTTCGTTCACGCTTATTGCTGCAACAACGAGAATTGCCATGATATCATCCCCTCTTCGTTCACGCTTCTCTGGTGGAGTTTTCAAGCTAGAATTCTATACCGAAAAAGAAATCGGTGAGATAATACGCCGTTCAGCAAAGATATTAAATATAGAAATACATGAAGATGCAATAAAATCATTAGCAGAAAGAAGTAGATTCACACCTAGAACTGCGAATTATTTCCTAAAGAGATGCAGAGATTATGCTCAAATACACAAAACAGATCTTTCAAAGGAAATAGTAGATAAAGCTCTATCAATGCTCGGTGTAGACAATCTAGGATTAAACAATGCAGATAGAGATATATTGAAAACAATGATAAACAAATTCGGAGGACGACCCGTAGGACTAAATACAATATCCGCAGCATTATCCGAAGAGCAAGAGACAATAGAAGAAGTATATGAACCATATCTTATACAATTAGGTCTTATAGAAAGAACAACGAGAGGTAGAATAGCAACAGAAAAAGCCTTTGAACATTTAGGCATAAAATACGAAGGAAAATTGCTTTAGAATTGATTTATCTGTAATATAAAAATTATAAAATAATAGAAAAAAACCATGTCAGGACATAATAAATTTTCAAAAATAAAACATCAGAAAGCAAAAAACGATGCTCAGAAAAGCAAAATATTCGGTAAATTAGTTAGATTCATAACAGTTGAAGCCAAAAAAGCAAAAGGTAATATGAAATCTCCTGGTTTAGCTTTGGCTATAGAAAAAGCAAAGAAAGAAAATATGCCGAATGACACAATAGATCGTGCAATAAAGAAAGGTAGTACAGATAATAGCGCAACCATGGAAAATATAGTCTATGAATCCTATGGTCCAGGTGGTATCGCAATACTCATAGAAGCATTGACTGATAATAGAAATAAAGCCGCTCAAGAAGTAAAAGCTATATTAGCGAAACATGGTGCAGAATTAGCTTCACCAGGTAGTGCGTCTTGGGCATTCAAGAAAACTCATGAAGGCTGGGTAGCAAATAGTACAATGCCCCTAGAAGATGTCGATATAGAGAAATTACAAAGTCTAGTAGAAGAATTAGAAGAAAATGATGAAGTTCAAGATGTATTTACTAATGCTGAATAGATAAATATTATATGAGAATATTAGGAATAGATCCTGGATATGACAGATTAGGTATAGCTATTATAGAAAAAGGACAGAAAGATGAAGTTATATATTCAGAATGTTTCGAAACTTCTTCAAAAGAAGTTTTCTTAGAAAGACTTAGAAAAATCGGTACAAGAGTTAAAGATATAATAGAAAAATATTCTCCAGAAATAATGGCCATAGAGTCATTGTTCATAGCGAAAAATCAAAAGACAGCAATGCGAGTCTCCGAAGCGCGTGGTGTCATAATATATGAGGCTATTTGTAAAAACCTATTGGTTTATGAATACACTCCCCTACAAGTAAAGATGGCTATAACGAGCAATGGTAGAAGTGACAAAACAAGTGTTATGAAAATGCTTCCATTACTTATAAAATTGCCAAAAAAATCTACAAAGGATGATGAATACGACGCTATCGCCATAGCTCTCACATGTATAGCTTATGATATAAAAAGTTTTCCACAGATTAAGTGATTTGCAAAATTTTTAGCATTTTGTTACAACTATTGAAATAAAAATAATTTGTTATAAATAATATGCCAAAAACAACAAAGACACAGAAAAAGAAAAAGGAGGAAGTTACAGAGGAAGAAAAAATAATAAACGTAGACACAGAAGAAAAAGATATAGATCCAGAAATAATAGAAGCCGAGGATGAAGTTTCCCTAGATGATGAAGCTATATTAGATGATGAGGAAATAAACCCTTTTGGTGACAAATGGGAAGAATAATATATACAATATAATTATATTATCCTATTTAACTATTATCTTTACGAATCTTTTCTTACCTATTCGCAATATTAGATCCTTATCTGCTTTTATATAAGGGTCTTTTATTATTTCATTAGTATTCATTATTGATATAGCATTTTCATCTATCAATCTTCTCCATTCAGTATTAGAAGAAACTATTTTTGAATTAACAATTGCTTCTTTTATAATATTTCCATTAGGAATAATTATTTCTGGTATATTCTCTGGTACTTCGCCTTTACGAAAAGTATTTTCAAATGATTCATGAGCTTTTTCGGCTATTTTATTATCAAAAATCATTGATACTATTTCTTTTGCAAGTTTTACTTTGAAATCACGAGGATTGGAACCATTTTGCATATTAGATTTTATTGAATCTATTTCTTGCATAGGAATATCGGTAAGCATTTCGAATGCTGGTAATATGAGCTTATCATCCCAACTCATAACTCTTCCGAACATATCTTCTGAAGTCTGATCCAAACTAACCATATTTCCTTCTGTTTTACCCATTTTCAATCCTGATGAATCAGCGAGAAGTTTTGTAGCTATAACGAATTTCTCTTTATTTTTAAGAGTTTTTAATAAATCTCTACCAGTTAACATATTGAATGTTTGATCATTACCACCCACTTCCCCATCAACATCCATAGAAACAGAATCGAAACCTTGCATTAGAGGGTATAGGAATTCATGTATATATACAGGTTTACCTTCTTCCATTCTCTTTGCGAACATATCTCTTTTCAACATTTGTTCCACAGTCATAAGAGAGGTTAGATCCAGAACATCACTGAAATTCATTTTATTAAACCATTTTGAATTAAATTTGAGCAAAGCTTTATTTGATCCAGAAAAAGAAATAAACTTCGATGCTTGTTTCTTATAACTTTTACAATTATCTAGAACTTCTTTACGAGTAAGTTTCTTTCTTGTTGCTGTTTTGTCTGTGGGATCACCTATCATAGCGGTGAAATCACCTATAAGTAATATTATTTGATGACCTAAATTTTGTAATTTAGCGAGTTTCCTAAGTGGTATAACATGACCCAAATGCAAAGTCTTGCCTGTTGGATCTATACCGAGATAAAAAGTTAATCTTTTGCCTTCCATCAATCTTGATTTCAAGAAATCTTTATTTGGAAAAATATTCTCTACACCACGAGAAATTAATTCGTTTATCTTATTTTCATCTTTTATAACATTCTTATTGTTTATATCGAACATGCACATAATTTAACATGTATGGTACAATTTTGCCATGGCTCGTCGTCGCCCTTGGTGGCTAAAACACATAAAATCTCTAATAGTACTCGCAATATCGATGTCTCTAATAATCCTAGGAATAGGGATTATATGGTTTTCAACATTGAAAATACCTGATTTGAGTGCATTCGAATCAAGAAAAGTTGCTCAGTCTACGAAAATATATGACAAAACTGGCCAAATACTCCTATATGATGTACACAGCGAAGCAAAAAGAACAGTTATACCTTTTGCTGAAATATCAAAATATATAAAAGATGCAACAATTTCTATAGAAGATATTGATTTCTATAATCATAAAGGAATACAACCAAGTTCAATAATAAGAGCAATTATTGCAAATATAATGGGTGGAGGTAGTGTTCAGGGTGGATCTACAATAACTCAACAAGTTGTAAAAAACTCAATATTAACAAAAGACAAAACAATAACTAGAAAACTAAAAGAATGGATACTTTCTATAAAACTAGAAAAGGTTTTGTCTAAAGAACAAATTTTCGATACTTATCTGAATGAAAACCCTTATGGAGGAAATATATACGGAGTAGAAGAAGCAAGTAAAATGTTTTTTGGCAAATCAGCCAAAGACGTTACACTAGCCGAAGCCGCCTATATAGCCGCTATACCACAGGCTCCAACATTTTATTCTCCTTATGGAAAGAACAAATCCAGCTTAGATGCTAGACAGAGATTAGTATTGGAAAAGATGAAACAGTATAAATACATAACTGATTCTGAATACAAAGATGCATTAAAAGAAAAAGTTGAATTCTTAAAGAATGATTCATCAGGAATAAGAGCTCCCCATTTTGTAATGTATGTAAAAGATTATCTTACAGATAAATATGGAGAAAATATGGTAGAAGAAGGTGGATTAAAAGTTATAACAACTCTTGATTATGATATGCAACAAAAAGCTGAGGGTGTTATATCGAAATTCGCTCCAACATTAGAAGAAAACTTTAAAGCAAATAATATAGCCATGGTAGCTATTAATCCAAAGAATGGAGATATTCTATCTATGGTTGGATCTAGAAATTATTTTGATAAAGAAATAGATGGCAACTTTAATGTTGCTACAGCACACAGACAACCAGGTTCAACATTTAAGCCCTTTGTTTATGCAACTTCTTTTATGAAAGGATATACACCGGAAACTGTATTATTTGATACAAAAACAGAATTTTCTCAAGAATGTACAGTAGAAGGAAATCCAAAACCAGGAGTTGATCCAAAAAAATGTTATTCGCCCGAAGAATACGATGGTATTTATGAAGGGCCTTTGACAATAAGACAAGCATTGGCACAATCAAGAAATATACCCGCAGTTAAAGCTCTTTATCTCAGTGGTATAAAAGATTCTATAGCTACAGCACAGAGCATGGGTATAACAAGTCTTACAGAACCAGATAGATATGGTTTAACCCTTGTGCTTGGAGGTGGTGAAGTTTCATTATTAGAATTAACCAGTGCTTATGGAGTATTTGCAAATGATGGAATAAGAAATCCTTATAGATCAATACTCAAAGTAGAAGATAGTAATGGAAAATTATTAGAAGAAGCAAAAGATTATCCAACACAAGGCATACCTGGAGAAATCGCTAGAAAGATATCTGATATATTATCAGATACAAAAGTTCGTCTCCCCTATTTAAATCCCTATGTAGAGGCAATAGGAGGCAAACAAGTAGCAATCAAAACAGGAACAACAAATGATTATAGAGATGTTTGGATAGAAGGATATACTCCTAGTGTCGCTATTGGATTCTGGGCAGGTAGAAATGACAATACCCCTATGGAAAAGAAAGTAGCAGGACTTATTATAGCTCCAGTATGGGGTGCTTATTTGGCTCAAATAAATTCTTCTATACCTAAAGAATTTTTCAATAAACCAGAACCATTATCAAATGATTTAAAACCAGTACTAAGAGGTATATGGAAAGGTGGAATTTCTTATAAAATAGATAGTGTTTCAAAGAAATTAGCTACAGAATATACTCCAGATGAATTAAAACAAGAAATTGTACTGAATGGCGTTCATTCTATATTACAATGGGTAGATAAAAATAATATAAACGGCGCCATACCAACAAATCCAGATAATGATTCACAGTATAGCTATTGGGAATATGGTGTAAGAAATTGGTTTGATAATTGGAAAAAATCAAATCCTGATTTCATAGAATCAACAAATCTAAATATACCAGTAGAAAAAGATGATGTTCATATTCCAGAAAATTTCCCTAAAGTATCCATAAATTCACCAGCAGAAGATACATCATTTAAAACTCAACAAAGAATACAAGTAGATTTAGTAGTGAATAGCAAATATCCTGTTAAAAAAACAGAGTTATACATCAATGATAGATATATATCTACAAATGAGAATAATCCTAGATCAATATCCTTCATACCTCAAGATGCAGGAATGGAAAATGGTAAAAATATAATAAAAGTAATAGTTTACGATAGTATTTTAAACAAAGGAGAAGCTTCTGTTGGAGTTACTATGAGTGATTAATTTATTTGATATCCAAATCTTTTATATTATCTATTTTTTTATTTATTTCTTTTAAAATTTGATGTTTTTTAAGAAAAATCTCGCTTTTTTCAATAGAAGATAATTTTATTTTTAATACACCATTAGAAATATTTATATTTTTGATATCAATATCAATATTTGATAGATCTTTAATTATTTTAGATATTATTTCTCTATTATAAATCTCTTTTACGGCTCTATTTTTGAATTTATCTAGAAAATTTCCAACACTTTTCATTATAATAATATTATCTATTCATAGGCATGACTATATATCTGAATGTTTTATCAGATATTGGAGATATTATCATTGGTCTATGAGGACCATTCAATATCAAAGTGACACTATCAGAATCTATTGATTGAAAACAGTCTATTATATATTTATAGTTAAAATTAATATCTATCAACTCCCCTTTTATAGAAGCATCTATTAGACTTATATTCTCTCCTATATCATTATTTTTAGTCTTTATTTCACATTTCTTAAGAGAAGAAACATTTATATTAACCTGATTAAATTTATCAGAAAAAACATTTGATAATTTCAAAGCATTTATAAGATCTTGTTTTAATACGATTATTTCTGTGAGACTTTGTTTAGGTATAATCTGTTTATAATCAGGAAAAACTCCATCTATAACTCTAGATGTTAGATATATACCATTATAATTAAAAGATATTTGATTTTTCTCCAAACAAACTTCTATATCACTATTTATTTTTTCTAAAACTCTTATTATTTCAGGAATATTCTTGTATGGAATAAGAATTTGACCGAAATCCTTACTTTTTCTCATTTTTATTCTCTTTTCAGCAAGACGAAATGAATCTGTAGCAACAAAAGTTACAAATTCATCTTCACAATATATATAAACACTAGATAATTCTGGTTTTATATTTGATATAGAAGAGCTATACCATGTAGATTTTAATCCTTTTACAAAATCAGAAGCAGATAAAGTAAATTTATTGTCACTTTCTATATGTGGAATACTTGGGAAATCGTCTGTAGATAATGTTTTTATTATTCCTGAATTTTTTGATGTTATAACTTTAACATTGCCTTTATCTTCTTCTATTTTGATTATTTTTTCATTATCCGAGGTATTATCTATAAATGATGATAAAGTCTGTCCTGGGACTGCTATAGACCCACTCTCGATGACTTTAGCTGGTATCTCTACCTCTATTCCTAAATCTAAATTTGTTGATTTAATAATTAAACTATTATTTTTATTTGTTTCTATAAGAAAACAAGAAAGAACAGGGAGTGTCATATTCTTCCCTATTATATGTCTTGATATTGATATTGCTTCTTTTATTTTTTCTTGTGAACATTCTATCCTCATAATTTTGTATTTATTTAAATATAATTTATTACTATTATTAGTCCTGTGGATATGTTGATAAGTACATTCTGTCTCTATTTATCAATATATTTTCATTAGTTAAGTTGTTGATAAATAAATAATAATTTTTCATAACTTTACTTAAATTATTTTAATTCACTTTATAATTAGCTTTTTAAACAACACCATCACAACTTATTAACAGTCTTATCAACATATTCTCTACAACATTGACCGTATCTGTGAAATCTCATCGACTAAAATCTGATTATTTTTTAAATCCTCTTTTATTTTTTCACATGAATGTATAACTGTTGTATGATCTCGACCACCTATTTTCTCCCCTATCGATGGGAAAGAAACATTCAGATCTTCTCTTAGAATATACATAATAATCTGTCTTGGCTTAACAACTTCCTTTTTTCTTGTCTTATCATAAACACTTTCTTCATCTATATTATAAAAATCAGATATAATCTTAACAACATCTTTTATAGATATATTCTTTTTTGGTTTTGTACTGTTTTTAACTAGGTTTTTTACCTCCAAGATAGACAAAGGTCTCTTTTTTAATTGAGTTTGACATACAACTGCATTAACAACACCCTCTAATTCCCTAACATTACTCTCTATATTTTCGGCAAGGAATTCAAGTGTTTGATCTTCAAGTATTACATTACTGTTCAAGCTCTTGGCTTTCAGTATTGCTATACGTGATTCTTTGTCTGGAGCTGGTAATTCTATTATCATACCAGCGTTGAATCTAGATTTTATTCTATCTTCTAGTCCAGGTATAAAGTTTGGATGTTTATCACAAGAAAATACCAATTGACGATTGCTTTCATGAAAAGTATTGAATAAATAGAAGAATTCTTCTTGGAATTTGTCTTTACCAGAGAAAAACTGAACATCATCCATGATAATAACATCGTATTTTCTATATTTTTCTTTGAATTGCTGGGCTTTGTTTGTTTGTAATGCATTGAAATATTCAGATCCGAATCTTTCTGATGTCAGATAAAACACTTTTTTATCTGGAAAATCATGTTTTATATGATTACCTATGGCTTGTATTAAATGTGTTTTACCATGACCCGTATTTCCATATATAAATAGAGGGTTATAAGCTGTTCCTGGACTTTTGACTACAGTTTTTGATGCTGCATGAGCTAATTCATTGAATGGGCCAACAACAAATGAATCAAATACATATCTAGGATTCAAATTATCATCTCTATTTATATAAAAATCTTGAAGAGGCATAGATATAGTAGGAGTTGCGGATGATTTCTTGTTCATATTGGCCTTTTTCTCACTATCTTTGGTTATTATATAGTCCAAAGAACGTATTTGTTCATCCATTTTTCTCAATGATCTCAAAATAACATTATGAAATTTCTTGTATAGCCAATCTTTTGTAAAAGAATTAGGAACTCCTAGATAAACTACCCCATCCTCCTGCTTTAATAGGAATGTATCTTTGAACCATGTAGAAAAGTTCGCTTGCGATACAGCAAGCTCTATTTCTACCAAAGCATTTTCCCAAAGTTTATCTTGATCATTCATTTTAGTGTTTGCGTTTGATAAAAATAAAAATAATACTACTAGTATATACTTGTTTAAAAAATATCAAACTTGTGTAAGGCGAATAAATATGTTGATAACATGTGGATTGTGTGAAAATAGAAAATTTTCTTAATCCTTGCGTTTTTGTCTCTCGTAATGTATGCTATTTCCATTATGTCATTTACATATCAACCTAAAAAAAGAAAGAGAGCTCGCACACATGGCTTCCTAGTAAGAAAGAAGAGTAAAAGTGGAAGAAATGTTATAAATCGTCGTAGATCAAAAGGACGTAAGAAGCTCGTAGTTTAATATGCTTCCAAAAGAAAAAAGGCTTAATAAAGCCCTTTTTAAGAAAGTAATAGACAAAGGCAAAAGCCTACATTCTAAGATTTTTATAGTAAGATTTATAAAGGACAAAAGTCTTTTAAGGTTTGCTGTATCTGTATCAAAGAAAGTCTCAAAGAGTGCAGTTATTAGAAATAAAATAAGAAGAAGGGTTTATTCTTCAATAAACTCATTTAAAACAATATCCCCTACCGAAACTGGTAACATTATATTTATAGTTAAACCAGAAATTATAAAACTGAATTTAGAAGATATAAAATTATATACAAAAGAAATCTTTGTTAATTTGGGACTTTTAAAGTAGAATAGTCATATGTTTTCACATTTATACACTTTATTTATATTCAATCCATTATATAACGGTCTAATATTCCTAATGGATTTATTACCTTGGATTGATGCGGGTGTGGCTGTTATTATCTTTACTATAATAGTGAGACTTATACTATTCCCTCTTTCTAAAAAAGCTGTAATAACTCAGCTTATGATGAAGAAAATAGAGCCAGAAATAAATAAAATAAAGACAACTATGGCTAATGATCGTAATGCTCAAGCTATGAAAATGATGGCTTTATATAAAGAAAAAGGCATAAGTCCCTTCTCTAGTTTTATATTTTTAATAATACAATTACCAATTATATTTGCACTCTACTCTATTTTTATAAAATCTGGATTACCAGATATTAATCGAACTATTTTATATGATTTTATTCATATACCAACTGTAAATATGAATTTCTTAGGTATTCTAGATATAAGCAAAGCAAGTACTGCAATGGCTATTATAGCCGCGGTATCTCAATATTTGCAATTACATTTCTCTATAAATTCACCAAAGAAAGATAATAATAAGACAGCAAATGTTAATAAACAATTAGATATGACTCAAAATATGATGAGTAATATGAAATATATAGTGCCCGTTATGATATTTCTAATATCATACAAATACTCAGCTGTAATTGCTTTGTATTGGACTGTATCTAGTTTATTTACTTTAGCTCAGGAAATATATATAAAGAAAAGCCTAAAAGAAGCTTAAAGATTCAAATCTAATGACCATAGACTTAGGTCGTTTTTGTTTATGAAATATAAGAAGTTTTCTTTACTATCTAATTTTAAATTCATAGTATCAATAAAGGTTTTTGCTAGAGATGATAGATCGGCTAACATATGAACTTCCCCAGAATCTATATTGAAACTCCATATTCTGTCTGTAAAAGATATTTTTCCTTTATACCAATCATCTGGATATAATCCTTGTGGTATTTCTGTTGGAACAGCACAATAAATCATATTATTTCTAATCTTACTCCAAATACATTTCTCTGCTAAGGTTTTAAAGATTACAGATTGATAAGAATTATTCTTAATATTGAATAAGAATGTAGATATATTACTACCACCAGAAGAAAGAATTGCATTTTTTGCATCAGGACTTAATTTCACCGATAGACCTAATATCTGATTTATTATCTTTTTTGATATTCCAGTTTTTGCATCTATTGTATATGAATATCCGAATGAATAACCGGATGGTTTATTCGTTGCTACTATAGTATTTTCTTCAGGCCAATCAAAATAAAGTTGTTTGAATGGAGTATTCCATAATTTAGTATTTTTACTACCATTTAACATAGATATATAGCCCACTCCCCCATTATCTTCATTATAGAATGAAAATAGTCTATCTCCTTTGGGTGATATAGCCATTTCTGTTATATTCGAAGACAGTATCAATCCTTTTGTTTGATAAGCTGTTTTATCTGATGTTGTACCAGTATTAGATGATGGCAATATTTCTCCGTATAAATTTGTTATTATATTTGAATTCTCTTTTATATATCTAAATATGCCTTTATTTGCAGTATTATTCCAATAACTCTCATAAACTCTAGCTATAGTGGTATTAGAAATCTTTTCAACGGAGTTTGTATCACTTCTAGTTTCGAATATATGTCCTGTACCACGATCTATATATCTTATAACTGTAGAACTAGCTGTACTACTTGCCATATAACCCCCTACTGGTACATCGCTTATCTTTCTTAATGCAGGCATCTTTACAGTATTATTAACATTTTCAATATTTGTATTTTTTGTTGAAGTTGATACTTTCTCTGTATTATTTGTATTTGTGTTTGAGCGATTGATTGGGGTGAATTTCTTTGTAGGAGTATTGTCTGTTGGGGTTTCTGTTTCTATTGTTGAATCTGTATTATTTTTATAAAAAAACCAATAATAAGCACCACCACCTATTATTCCGAGTATTAGTAATGTTATTAATATTTTTTTCATGGTTTATTAGATTTTCTTTAATACTTCTTTTGCTCTAGAAGCTCTAGAATCTTGTAATTTTTTATAACTATCTAATATAAATTCGTTATTTGGATAAAGTTTATATTTTTGATAATAAGGATCAGTTTCTGGATTCTCATATTTTTTCAAGAAATCCTCTATTAATTGTTTTCTTACAGAATAATTTATAGATACTCTATTAGCTACTTTGGTATAACCATTGACTATTGAATCAACGAACATTCTTTCATTATCAATCTGATCGAGATAATAATTTTCAATATTTGTAATATCTTGAGAAGTATTGTATTCCCCAATATTATTTGCTTTGTCTTTGTATAAATCCATTGCTTTTTGCAGGTCTATTTTATGTTTATCTACAGAATTAGTATCCACCAAATCCTCACCAGCATTCTCTTTGGTTATTGTATCAAAAGCATTTCTGAAATAGGTAGTACCTATAGATATTGCAGAAGTTTTTGCTACATTTGCTTCTGCTTTTTTCCATTGATTTTCTAATTCATATAATTGATTTTCTAAATCACTTTTATTTGATGGATTATCGCTAATTTCTTTTTTTAAAGAATCTATTTGCTGTTTTAGTTTATCTGACTCATCTTTCATTTTAGCAACCTGATCTCTTGTTTCTGCAGACATTTGTTTCATATCCGAACTTAATTGATTTGCAAATCTGTCTACACTACTATCGTCTTTAACTTGTATTTTAGGTATTGTTGTATTTATGTTTACTAATCTAGGATCGATAGTCTGAAGTATTAAAAATGATGATAATGCCCCTAATAATCCTAATACGACATTCTTTATCGTATCTTTTGCACCACTTTTGCTTGTTATGGATTCGCTCAGCATATATGTAAATCCTCCATATATAATCATTACTACAGCCAGAAATCCTGCCAAAGCTATGGCTATTTTGAATATATAAGCTATATATGTATCAACATTAACATTATTTATTAAACCATTTTCACAGCCATTTCCAGTTCCATCTATACAAGGTATTGGTTCTATTAATTTATAACTGTCTATTGCACCTAGAGCTATTCTACTTCCTAAGCCTTGAGAAATTATGATTATTATAAATATGTATAAAATTTTCTTTTTCATTTATTTGTATATTATTTACTGATTTTTCTTATTGAAATTCAATTTGATACTATTACTTCCTCCTTGCAGAATCTCATTGCTATTACGTATTTCTAGTTTTACAAGCGAACTACCTGATGTATCCCCTTTTGATCTTAGGGTTATTGTTTGACTTGTAGATAGTTCGGGTCTTTCTAGATTATTTATACTCCATATAAATGATAATGGTGAATTTTTCTCTAACATATTGAAATAATATGGTGCAGATACTATATTTATTTCTTGATTATCTAATGTTTTGTCTCCCAGTAATGCTTTATTGTAAAGTATTCCATATAAAGGATCTTCTTCATAAAATAGAATAGAAGGATCTGTTGGATTTAATACCATATATGAAACAGCTTTTTGACTTCCTGTTTTTGTGCTGACTTCAACTTTCATATTCATTTCCTTCGGTGTTTCCTCCTTCAATACTAATACCTGCTTTCCATAGCCACTCTGATTCTGTATAACCTTGTCGTTTTCTGACCAAGTATATAATAGAGTTTTAGGATCTAATTCTTTCCCATCATTCGACGCTAGATGCGGTACAGCTATAAGTCTTATTGAGTTTTGATATGCAAATGATGATCTTCCCTTGTATAGTGGAGGTATATAGCCATCGCTTTCTAATACCAGATCAATACTGCCTGACTTTATAGTAATTGCTTTTTTTATTTGTTTTCCTTCTATTGTCATAATAGCTACTAAAATATTTGTATTTTTTCCTAGTTCTGGAGCCTTTATGCTTATGGATTTGATACCTGTTCCCTGTTTATAATTCTTACCATTAACCATCCACACTATAGATGCACCGTTTAAATCGGTTGAATAACTCTCAATATTTATATTTACATTTTGTCCTGGGTTGGGATTATCTGGACTTGAAGAAATATCTATTCCATCTATAGAATCAGGTATTTGTGCATTTGTAGTATGAACTAAACCCAAAAGACCTAATGAAAATATTATTGATATAATTATTTTTTTATGGAATTTCATTAGTATTATTTTATCACACTTTTTTTGGTAAACGTCTGCCGTCTTGATACAGTGGAACTTGAATTTGTGGTTTTGCTATATTTGTATGTGATGTTATGGATATTCCAGTTTTATCTTCGATTCTGGATAGCATTATAATACTAATAGTAGCAGCCATTATCGAAGGCAAACTAGATAGAAAAGGTATAGATTCTGTAATAAATGACACCATAATAGGCACTAATCTTCTCAGATTCAATAATCCATGACCTGTTTTATACAGATAATAACTCATAAATACCCAGAATATATCGCCTACAAAGGGTATAAAACTTATAAGATCAAAAAATAAAGCAATAATAAAAAGTATTACTACAGCAAATCCTCCTATTCTGTATTTTTTCTTAGGCTTTTCATCCATATCATTATTTCAATAAGTGAACTTATCTATTTATCTACTATTTTCGCTATTTTCCAAATCTTCCTTGGCTTTCTTTATGGCTAGAACTTGGGCTGGATTCGTAGTTATTATTTGATCTTCTGTATAAGAAGCCACAACTTTTATGGCTACATGTTTAAGTCCTACGAAGAATATTCCCTCCCCCAAATCTGATTCTAATAGAAGATATTTCTCTTCATCGGTTAGATTAAATGTTTTTTGTATTTTATCTATTGAAGTTGGACTTTGTTTCAATAGAATTTGTATAGAAGAGTTCGTGATAATAGGCAATCCATAAGGAGAATTAAGGAAATCATCAACATCCTGTGTTATTGTTGCCAAACCTAAATAATATTTTCTACCTCTCTTTGCCAAACTGAGTAGGAATGAAGCCGTATCCTCTGATTTCATCATCCACCAAGCCTCATCTATGACTAGAAGACGCTTTTTCAACTGTTTTCTTATGGCATTCCATATATAATGTGTAACTATATACATTGCTACTGGTTTCAATTCATCTTCCATATCTCGCAATGAGAAAACGACGAATTTCTTGTTTATATCAACATTTGAAGGTCTATTTATGAATCCTGACCATGTTCCCTTTGTATATTTACTCAATCTTTCTACTAGAGATTCAGCTCCTTCCATTCCAGCAAGCACTAATTCAAAATCAGATAGAAGTGGTGGCTCAATATTCTTGAAATTAGATTCAGGTGTAATATCCTTTAATGCATAAGTTTCTGTAATAGCTCTATCTATTATTGCATCTTCTTCTTGGGATAATCCGCCAAGCATTATACGGAAAAGTCCAACCAAATTTATTATATTTGAACGCAAAACATCCGAAGCGCTTTCATCCTCTCTAGGCATAGGAAGGTCAAAAGGATTTATATGATGTTCAGAATTAAGAGATATATTAAAATATTTGCCACCTGTTGCTTCTGCCATGTATTCGTATTCCTTTTCTGGATCTATAACGATAACTTCAGTATCGAACATTAAAGTTCTAAGTATTTCTAGTTTAACATTGTATGATTTACCGGCTCCAGCCTTGGCAAAGGTTACGGAATTATAGTTTTCTAATAAAAATCTATCGAAAAGTACTAGAGATGAATTATGTCTGTTTATTCCATAAAGTATGCCCTTATCTGATGTTAAATCGAAAGATACGAATGGAAATAATGATGAAAGTGGTGAGGAATTGAGTTTAGAATGAACCATAAGTTCATCATTTGCTATAGGTAATACACTTCTATATCCACTTTCTTGTTGGAATAATGCTGGTTTTATATATACTAATTTTGATTCTAGTATGGATTTTACTTCGGATTCTATTTTATCTAATTCAGAATCAGAATCACCATATATAGTTATATATACGCCAACATCAAAAATCTTTTCTTGAGCTTGCATTAGATTATCTCTCAATGCTTCTAGATCTTGATATGCAGTATCAAGTAAAGGGTCTCTAACAAGCCCCTTCTGTTCCCTTTGAGCTATTTGACTCTGTACTTCGGCAACCTTCTTTCTGAAATGTCTCAATATTCTCGCTGTATCTATAGGATGAATAAAAATAGAAATATTAAAGACCTTATCTAGGTTTATTATAGGGGCAAACCAACTATCAGTTAGAAATCTAGGATAAGATATAACGAAAAATGTTCTAGCGATCTTTTCTCCAAGATTTATTTCTTTTGGATTTATTTTCAATGCTGAAGGAGCGATAATATCCTTTAATTCGAGAACGCCAGCTTCATAGATCTCTTGTGGCATAAGAGATACTATTTTCGGATCTTCTTTTTTACCAAACATTTTGCTAAAAATACCCATTTTATTTTTTATTATTAATTGATCTGTATAGGTTTCTCTGTTTCTCCAGGATTGAAAATCTTATAATATAATTCTACCACTTCTTCTGTTCCAAGTTCTGCGACTCTAACACCACATCTTACTAATCCTTGCTCAACAACCCCTACTCTCTGCTCTAGCTGACTTCGGTATTCATTGAATTGTTCATTCGGTGTAACTTTTGGACCCTCTTTTTTATTTATCAGATTTCCTAATGGATTAGAATTAGAAGATATAAGAGGTGGAGTATAAGGTATAACTATAAAGAAACTTTTTGTCATAATACTAGAATTTTCTACGAAAGTTTTTATGAATTCTATATATTCTCTAGTTTGTATTTTCATCAATTCTGTTAATTGTTCCTTGTATCTTTCTTCTAAAAGGGCTATATATGGCCTTATATCTAATCTTTTTGATTGTACGAAAATCTGTACAGAAAAATCTAAAGAGTTTAAGAAATTTTGGAATTGGAAAATAATAGAATTTTGTTCATCGGCTGATTTCAATGCAAAGTTAAGAGAAGAAGCCAATACTATCGCTCTCATTGAATTATCTTTTAATATAACAATACCATCTCTTATTTCTTGTATTGGTACGAAATCTTGTGTTGTTTTTTTATCTTTTGGCATTTATTTTTGATTTTTATTTGTATACATACTCTCTTTTATATCCAGACTCCATGTAAGATCTTTTAATTTGCTATCAGAAATTTTCGGAACCATAACAGATGCATATTTCTTTATTTCTTGATCAGTATTATCTTCATTCACTTTTTTGTTTTCCATTTTTTTCCATATATAGAGTTTATTAGAAAATACATATTTGAATGCTGCTTCCACTATATAAATAAAAGGAAATCTTTCATTTATTCTATAAAATGCTAATGCTGCAGAAAAGGCCATTATTACAATTATTATTGGTATTGAAAATATAAATGATCCTATAAGTCTGTATACTGCAAACGATAATCCAGCGCCACCCGCCATATATATGAATTGCTTTATGGTAAATTGACCAAATATTTTGTCTTCAACTTCTATGAATTGTGGTACTTGGAAACGCATATATGTTGATTATATCATTATTATATTGGTTCTCTGTAAGGATCTGTAGTATATGTATCTTTTTTTACTTCTGGTTTTATAACTTTTATTTGTTCTTTGTTTGAAACTGGATTTGAAAGCAAATGATCAACGAAACTTATACCATCTTTTGATCCAGTATTTTCGTATTTTTCTATTTCTTTTAATACTTCTTCCCTATCTGGATTTGTATCATTGTATTGAGGAGAATTAGAAAGAGGTCTACTTTCTATAGTGAATCCACCTATTCTTTCTATATCAGATAGATTTGTATTTCTTATTGGAGAAGCTGGTGGAGCTTTAGGTATAGGTGGTATTGGCGGATTATATGGAGATGTAGTTTGGGGTGTAGATGGTATTGGTCGACTATAGTTAGGAGTTTGTATTGGATTTGGTACTGGTATAGGTCTTTCGGTGTTCATTTGTGCTATAGGTCTTGGGGGCATTGGCGGTACGGATGGAATCTTTTCTTCTACAATAGATTCACCTTCTTGCATTTTGCGTATTGATTCACGAACTGTCATTAGGATTTCATTGTTTATATCCACTGCTATTTTCTGAGCAGTTTCTCTCGGTATTTCTAGATTTTTGGCTATTGTATCTACAAAATCATCAGATTTTATCTTGCCTATCATTACCATTCTTGTATCTATTTCCAATTGGCCAATTTGATCTATCATTAGATTATACTTTTCTCCAATAGATTCTAATTTTGAATATGTACCAATAGAACTCATTGTTTTTACTATTAAATTTGCATCCATATTTATTTTTGAATTTTCATTTTCCATAATTTTAATTATTTTGACCATCTATCAAAGTTTTTATCATCTTGCATATATCCGTATGCCTTATGCTCATTGTCTGCTGGTAGGTTACGAATATGTTTAGCTATAACTCTCTTTGTTCCTCTATCTAGTGTATCTTCCATTTCTTTCAAATGAGCAAGAGATAAATTATTAATTAGATTTACATCTTTTAATGTCTCGGGCTTTAATTTTGCCAATTCTTTTGCAGACAGATTTTTCATATATTCTTTGACTTCATCTGATTTACCGGATGCTATAGCTTTTTCTAGTATATTTACTCTATGATCTTTCAAATCTTTTTTCTGTTCATCATTGAAATCCTCTTTCATTATTGATTCAAAATCTCCTGAACTTATTGTTTTCATAGCTATCTTCAGTCCTTCTGCTCTAGATTTCATAAAATCTTCTTTATTTTTATCTGGCATATCTGATTTCATAATATTTTCAGCTTGTTTTGAATTCATAGCTGCCGCAACATATGAATCTTTTAATTTATCTCCAAGTTTTTCTATTTCTTTAGAATTCATTTTACTTAATACTCCCTTTATATTCTCTATTTCTTTTATGCTCTTTGTATTATCTATAGAATTTAGATCTAGAGGTGCTCGATTATCTAGAATACTACTTATTTCTGACTTTCTGGTAGTTTGTCTGTTCATTGTATCTAACTCTACTCTTCTTGCTTTATCTATTTTCTCAACTGAACTTAGATTTCCAGATCCACCATATTTTGATTCTTCACCAGATCTTAGTCCACCTCTAATACCCTGACTAACTTTGGACATGAGTGGATTATTTCCTAGTCTGTATAGATTCTCACTACCGAATACCTTTCCACTAGCAGCACCTTTGTCAAATGATTCTCCGGCCCATCTGGACAATCTTCCAACAGTATTTCTACCTGCAAATCCTCCCAACAATTTACCAATATCTTTTGCTTGTGGTGCCCATTTCATACCCTGACCACCGAGTTCTATCGCAGCTAATAAAGGTAGATTTATAAATATTATGGCTATTGTGTATTGGATTATTGTACCTACGAATACTGGACTATTTGTAGCTCCTGATGGATTCGTTACACTCTGATTGAATATACTCATGAATCCATCATCACTTATTATTCTAAGAGCTACATAAAGTAGAAAGAAATAAACAGGCATAAATACACATTGACTATATAGAAAACCAGACATTTTATCTGAAACCCTCTTCTTTATATCTGGGAAAATCATTCCAGCAAAGAATAATGGAGACAAAGCCATAATCGTGAGTAATATTGCCGTTCTTATTATGAAAGATAAAGAAGCAGCCAAGAAAGATAATCCAGCCACCACCATCATTACTATTCCTGCTATAGCTGCGAATCCTATACTTGCTGTTACATCTGTTGATTTGAACACACCTGTATTTTCATAGATTTTAGGTAATTTTAGACTTTGCATAAAGATATTTGAAAGACCACTAGCATCTTTTATAGTATTTTCTACAGAAGCAAGATGTTTAATATCAATATTAGTCAATCTAGCACTATCACTTGGGGTTATTGCATTATAGAATTGAAGCGAAATAATATTCGAAGCATCAACGGCAATTTTTACAAAGAATAGACTGAAGTTTATCATTATACCCGCTATGAATATCTTTATTATCAGTTTATTCATACTGACTTCTGCATTGCCAAGTATTGTCCTTATAGAATAGTAAAGTAATGAGAATATTATAAATATACTTGATAAATCTCTTATTGTTACCCATACTGATTTCATTCCTTCTATAGAATTATATATATCTCCTATACTTAGAGTTATTCTTACTGATATACTCAGCAACATTCCAGTCCAGAAAACAATAGATGATGATAACATCAAGAAGAAATTCGCTATATTCGCTATAGCACTATTCACCACTGATATACCTACACCCTGTATGAATCCATCCCCTGCTGCATTTGTAATAAAAGGTAATACAAAGAATGCTATTCCCATTATTGCTGACAGTATTAGAATTTTATTGCTTTTATTTTTCATGAATTAAAATAATCCATAACTAGGGAATAATTGGCATTCCTGTAATTTCCTATTGGCATCCTGTCTCATTGTATCTGTTGTTGTTTTGACTGATTCGAATTCCTGACTAGAATCTGAAATATCTATAACAGAAACTAGAGTTCTGTTCTGTAACATAAGAGAATATTCTGTACTAGGAGCTGATAATTCATTTACTGTTTTTGCTGCATTTGCTCTAGTCTTTATATCTATTAGAGTTTGATAACGAGTGTCTGCTTTTTGTGCTTCACTTAATAATCTAGATGCCAGTGGTGTTACATTGCTTGTTATTATTGAATCAATAGCATTTATATTATCTTGAGCCTGAGACATTTGTGATTGTGTTAATGGAGGTTGATTGTTTGAAATCTTATTTGCATAACATGTTTTCACTGCCTCATAAGAACTCTTTGCTGCTAATGCAAGATTTAATGATTGATCTTTATTGTCTTTATATTTGAATGCATTATCCAAATACGTACTTAGATTCTTTAATAATTCTGCTTTTGTAGAACTTACTTGTTCTATTTCGCCATTCTTTTCGTTTTGTATTTGATAAATATATGAAGATGAATCACTAGGTCCATTTCCACTAACTGCTCCTAATCCTTTTGTTAATACTTGTGTTACTAATTGAGCAAAAAGAGCGTTAACGATTTGGTTTATGGAATCAACTAATTGTAATTCATGCAAAGGACCATTTACATTTGCTTCTACGGCACCCATTATAACTGATCCTGGAGTTACTATTTCACATTTTTTCTGTTTTCTAACTTGACCCGCAGGAGAATTTATTGGGCCAATATAATCTGAACCAACAACATTTGAACCATTATCTCCAGAGTCGCCTGCTGGTATATCGGAGCCAGATATACTACTAGGATCTATAACATCAACATCTTTACATTTTTTATATGAAAGAAATCCTCCACCCTGATTAAGTTCGTCTTTCTGTTGCAATTGAGCATTCGCTACTCTTAGAGAAAGTTCACTATCAGCTGTGAGATATGCTCCATAAGGATTGTTCTGAGGTTCAGTTGTAAGAGATACGAATGCTGGCCAACCACCCTGTTTGAAATCCCCTGCCGTAAATCCATTTATATTTGCTCCAGCTATTGCATTGCTACTATTTTTTATTATTGTACCGATTGTACAGGCATATCTTTTCTGGATATTAGGATGATATTTGAACGATAATGCAATACGTATATCTATACTGAATGGAGAACATAAAGCCGTTAATGGTCCACCAGCTTTTGCTAGGAATTCTCCTGTTATTTGATCAGCAACATCTAGGAAAAATGCTCCAGGATTAGTGATAAAGGATGGACTGCCTTCGAATCCAGAATTTATCCAATTCACAACACTTGCTGTTATTTGTCTTATAACTTGTTTTGCAAGTGATGTTGCTAATGTATCAAGAACGAAAGCTTTTAATTGTAGTGAATATTGAGAGAATGCACTAGATGTAGTATTTGCTGCTGTTATTGTTGACTGTACTATATTTCCAGGATCTGTAACCACCCATTGTGCCTCGGCTTTTTTCGGTAATGCAAAAGCAAAAGATGAAAATATAATTGTTATTACAAGAGTTGCAGAAATTAGTTTTTTAAAATTATTATTTTTCATTTAATTTGATGATATAAAGAAACTACCGGATTCGTCTTTCGTATACATTATTCCTTGATTATTCAAACTACTTTTTAAATTATTAAAAGCGATATTTAATTTCTTTGTTGATTCGAGATAATTAGCTGTTCCCTGTACTCCAGATACTGGATCTAATTCTATTTTTTTTAATGATTCATCGGCAAATATTAAACCATTTAAACTATTTATAATATCTAAATGAATATTACTTATATTTTGTGGTGTATTCACTTTTAATAATCCAGAAAGCATATTTTTATAACTCAAAATAATAGGATCTAATTCTTTAATTACTGTAAAATCTTCTTTATCTAAAGCTTCTTTTTCTATTACCATTTCATTTCTGGAATCTTTTATTATATATTTCTGGAAAATAGCTCCTGTATCATTACCATATTTCTTTAATGCTTCTTTGCTATTATCTGTAATTATTTTTACATTACTTACTGTATAGTCTTTTGGTTTTTCTATTACCAATCCACCCTTTAGTACCTGACTTATCATTTCTTGTTGGCTTTCTTTGTCTTCAGCGAGTCCAACTTGTTTTAATTCCATATATTTAGCAAAGAAATCTCTAGCCAAAATATCTGTATTTGTTAGTTTTTCTTTTTGGGATTCTGATTTTGTTGATGTATTACTATCTATTTTATCATTCGTAGCTTTTAGTAATGGATTTCTACCAGCTTTGACTTCAGCTCCATCGGAAGTTCCATCTCCATCGGTATCTTTGTTTTTTATATCAGTACCAAGAAGTGTTTCTTCCCAATCTTTTAGACCATCTCCATCTGTATCTTTATTTTTCAATTCTGGATCTACACTTTCTATTTTATTGGATGCTATTGTAGATGAATCATATACTAGATTTTTACTGGATTTATTATTATATTCTGCAAAAGCAAAAACCGCCCCAATTACGATCAAGGCAATAACTATAAAGGCTAGGTTTTTTAGGCTCGATTGCTTCATTAATAGCCGATATAATTATATCAGAGAAATGCTATAAAAATTGGCAATTTTATTCTATTTCTGTGGAAAACAATATCTTTTTCCAATCATCTAATTTTAACTCCTCTGCTCTTGTGTTTTCTCTTATTTTTTCTTTTTCCCAAATCTTTTTTAATTTGTCTTTTTCTATGACTTTTTCTAGATTTTTTATTAATACTTTTCTTTTATGTGCGAAACCTGTTTTTAGCACCTCAAAGAATTGATTTTCATTTATTTTATTTAAGTAAAAGAAGTCTTTGCTTATATTTTCTATAGAAATTACAGCAGAATCTACATTTGGTATAGGTCTAAAGAATTTTCTAGGTACAGAAACGATGTATTTTGGCTTACCATAGGCCTTTATTGACATTGCTAGTATACTGCCCTTTTCATCAACTATTCTTTTTGCTAATTCTTTCTGTAACATTATGACTATTTTGTTTGGTTGTATATCTGATTCTAGGAATTTCCTAATCAATTCACCGCTTATATAGTAAGGAATATTGGCTATTATCTTGTATTTATGAGCTTGTAATCCTAAAGAAGCTATATTTATAGCCAAAATATCATTATGTATAATTTCTAATTGACCATTTTCTATTTCTTTTGAGAATTTATCTTGTAATATTGGTATTGCTCTATCATCTTTCTCTATTGCTATTATTTTTGCACCGGTTTTCAGTAGATTAGATGTCAAAGCTCCATTTCCAGGGCCTATTTCAAGGATAATATCAGTATTTATAACATTTCCAGCATGAATCATGGCACTTATGATCTGTGGAGCATGTATAAAGTTCTGCCCCAATGACTTTTTTGCTATAAGTCTATATTTTTGGCCGTTTTCTGATATGTTTTGATCAATACCCTCTGTATCCATTGAAGTATCTATTGAATTTTCTATATTTTCTTTTATTTTCTTCATTTTATATTAAAAATCTATAAAAATAGCCTTTACTCCCCTTATTTCTTCATCACCTTTTGATTCTATCAGTTCATCACCTATATCGGAAATGAATTCTGATGGCGTATTTACCTTTTGAGCACCGAATATAGTTCTAAGTTGAGCATAGCTTAGATAAACTTTTTTCCTTGCACGGGTTAAAGCTACATAGAAAAGTCTTCTTTCTTCCTCTTCTTCAGATCTGCTTATATCATTCTCGCTTAATTTTTTGTGTGGAAATAAATCTTGTTCTAGTCCAGCGATGAATACATAATCAAATTCCAATCCTTTTGAGGCATGTACAGTCATCAGTTTTACTGCATCTTTATCTTTCTCTAATTCATCTTGATCTGTTGCGAGTGCTGCATTTGTAAGTAATGCTTCTATACCCTCTCCATTTTCTAGAGAATCATATTGCGCTCCTAGAGAAACTAATTCTCTTAAGTTCTCTAATTTTTCTTGTTCCTCTTCTGTTCCATTTCTATACATATTTTCTATTCCTGTTTCTCTCAGAATATATTTAATTATTTGAGAAGGTTTTTCTTTTGGAATAATTTCTTTTATCCTGTCTAAAAGCAAAAAGAATTGATTAACTTTTTCTCTCAAAGCTGGACTCAATGTATCTATTTTCCCAGATATTATTTTTAAAATTGTTACCTTACCTATACCTCTCGGTGGAATATTTATTATTCTAATCAAATCATTTACACTTTCTCTATTCAAAGATGCTTTTATAAATGACAATATATCCTTTATCTCTTTTCTATCGAAAAATCTAGTACCGAGTATTTGATAAGGTACACTTTTCTTTAGAAAAGCTTCTTCCAAAACTCTACTTTGGAAATTAGTTCTATATAATACTGCAATTTCTTTAGGATTTAGGCCGTTATTTATCATTTCTCTCGCTGTATCAGCTATTACTCTCGCCTCTTCATTTTCTGTATATGAAATCAATAATTCTAATTTTTCACCTTCATTATTTTTTGTAAAAAGATTTTTCTCTCTTCTCATTACATTCTTTTTTATTATATTATTTGCAGCAGCTAGAATGTTCTGTGTTGATCTGTAATTCTCTTCTAATAATATAACTTTTGCTTCGGAATAATCTTTCTCGAAATCTAAAATATTTTGTATATCAGCACCTCTCCATGAATATATCATTTGATCTATATCACCCACTACACAGATATTCCTATATTTATCTGCTAGAAGAATTGAAATTCCATATTGAACTTTATTTGTATCTTGATATTCGTCTATATGAATATATTTCCAAATACTATTGTATTTTTCTTTTACTTCTGGATATTTTTTGAGTATTAGAAAAGTCTTTAAAAGTAAATCATCAAAATCCAAAGATTTTTCTTTCATTAAAGTTTTTTCATATAATTCCCATACTTGGGATACCATTTTTTCATAGAAATCTTTTGTTCTTTCTTTGAATTGATTGATTGTTATGGCATTACCTTTTTCTCTTGAAATGGCATTTAGTATTGTTCCGGGATCATATTCTTTTGGATTGAAACCAAGTACTTCCATTGCATCTTTTACCGCTCTTTTTGAATCACTTCTGTCAAATATAGAAAAATGTCTAGTAAGTCCTATGAGAGTGGCATTCTCTTTTAGTATATGTACACCCAAAGCATGAAAAGTGCTTATAAATGGCTTTTCATTCATAGATATAGGGCTATTTATATCGTTATTTTTTGATAATAAATCAAAAACTCTTTCCCTCATCTCTTTTGCAGCTTTATTGGTAAAGGTTATGGCTAGTATTTCTCTTGGATTTACACCATTTTTTATTAAATTGAGTATTCTATGCGTTATAGTCTTTGTCTTTCCCGCTCCAGCACCAGCAAGTATTAGAAGTGGACCATCAAGCGTATTAACCGCCTCTTTTTGTCTCATATTCAGCTCGTCTTTTTTGGATAAATCCATAACAATAACACTATAACATAATTAAACTGTAATCATTATTTTCATTAAAAGTTATAGATAAATAAAAATACAGAAAATGACCATTATTACATCATATTTATAATAACTTTCAATACTGTATATTGACAATATTTCATATTAAATGTTCTCCACATTGAAGATTGACTTTTGTTTTGCACTCGCGTACCCTATATAGGTATCCTAGAAAATAGGGATATAAATATGGCTCAACAGAGCCATATACAGAAAATTCCGTATACAGATAAATGTCTAAAAAAGACATTCCAGATATTGCCGAAAGATTATTTATATTATGAAATATAACAGTAATACTTCTCTAGAAAAGACAAATATATTTAAAGGCTATCATATAAAGACAGCTTCTTTATTTTTGTCTATTTTCACTATAGTTTCAATTTTTATAATGTATCCTAATACAGCTAATGCTGGCATTCTCTCATCGATTTTTAGTGCTACTACAGATCAAGTTTCAGCCAAGACATTTGATGATCAATACGTACCTAATTCTCAGAATATGACGGTGTTAAAGGCGGTGGTTAATGTTGATCCTAATCCAGATAAATCATTAAGAAATCAAGACATAGCTCTAGCATCAGACAATGCCCTTCTAGCAGAAATAGGACCTTCTGGCTCTATTGCGGATATAAATAATCAATCTAATACTCAAATAAGCCTTTATACAGTACGTAAGGGTGATACTTTGTCTGATATTGCTGAACTTTTCGATGTTTCTGTTAATACTATTATTTGGGCAAACAATATAGATAGAAAATCTAGTTTGCAAGAAGGACAAACACTTATTATTCTACCTGTTTCTGGTATTCAACATAAAGTAAAGAAAGGCGATACAATAAAGTCTATTATTTCCAAATATAAAGCAGATTTGAATGAAGTATTGTCTTATAACGATTTAACAAAGGATTCTGTTCTAAAGGAAGGAGATATAATAATCATTCCAGATGCAGAACCAACAGCTTTGCAATCAGCTGTTATATCAAAAAAGAAAACTAATACTACATCTAAACTTCATGATGCAAATGGTCCTTCTTATCTAGGTTATTATATGAAGCCTGTACCTAATGGAAAAATATCTCAAGGTCTTCACGGATATAATGCTGTTGATATAGCAGCTCCTGTTGGCACATCGATAAGAGCCTCTGCTTCCGGAACTGTTATAGCTAGTGTTATGAATGGTGGTTGGAATGGTGGTTATGGAAATTATGTAATTATTTCTCATCCGAATGGTACACAAACTCTATATGCTCATTGTTCAGCAACTCTAGTTACTGTAGGACAAAGTGTAGATAAGGGTGATGTTATAGCTAAAATAGGTATGACAGGAAAGACTACAGGTCCTCATGTTCACTTTGAAATACGCGGAGCAAGAAATCCTTTCTAATAGGTTTAGGGATCTTTATTTAAAATTTGAATCTCTTTATTTATAAATAGTTGAAATCTTCTGTTTGTAAATAATCAAAATCTTTTTTCTCTGTATTGTAATGCTTCTAATACATGATCTTTCTTTATAATATCACTTCTGTCTAGATCGGCTATTGTCTGGGATAATTTTATTGTTCTATGATATGCCCTACCGGACATACCGAGTCTCTCTGCTGAAGAAGTTAGGAATTTCTTAACATCTTTGTCAAAAGAAATACATTTCTCTATATCAGATACACTCATTTCACTATTTAAGCTTTTATTTTTTATATTTTTATTTATATATCTTTGTTTCTGTATTCTACGTGCCATTTCCACGCGCTTTCTTATGGTTTCTGAGTTTTCATTTTGATTGGACGAGCTACAGAGTTTATCATATTCTACCTTCGATACCGAAACCCATATATCTATACGATCTACTATTGGTCCAGAAATGCGTTTCTTATACCATCTTATATCTGCATCGGTACAAGAACATCCTTTTTCTTTACCATAACCACATGGGCATGGATTCATAGATGCTATGAGTATACATTGAGCTGGGAAGGTCAATACTCCACGCGCTCGCGATATTGTTATTGTCCTTTCTTCTAATGGTTGTCTCAGGGCATCTATTACATTTTTCTCAAATTCAGGAAATTCATCCAAGAAAAGAACTCCTTTGTGTGCCAAGGTTATTTCTCCTGGCTTTGGGAAGGGGCCACCTCCGACCAGAGATGCGTAGGATGATGTGTGATGTGGCGCGCGAAACGGAGGATGAACTATGAATGGTTTATCCAGAGTCCTAGCCATAGAATGTATACCCGTAACTTCTAATATTTCATCGTGATTGAGTGGTGGAAGTATAGTACGAAAAGCTTTTGCCAACATAGTTTTGCCAGTACCAGGAGGTCCGTACATAGATATATTATGACCACCCGCCGCTGCTATTTCGAGTCCTCTTTTTGCGGTTTCCTGTCCTTGTATAAGAGAAAAATCAGTTTCTGAATATTGATTACTATAGACTATAGGTGTTGCTGGGTGTATAGATATTCTTTTATTTTTCTTTAAGGAAAAATGATGAATTATCTGATCAAGACTTTCAACTGCATATATTTTTATACCTCTGACTAGACTTGCTTCGATTACATTCTCTTTTGGGACATAAACTTCTTTGAATCCTTGTTCACATACTCCTCTTACCAATGGCAATACACCATTAACCTTTCTCAATCTTCCCTCCAGATCTAATTCACCCAAAAATATTTTCTTTTCTGTATCAAAATCAATATCACCACTAGCTAATAAATAACCCAATGCCATACCAAGATCAAATACAGGACCCTCTTTTCTCAGATCTGCTGGAGCTAGGGATATAACAACTTTTTGATTCTTTTGTTTTGGAGAAATATACCCTGTATTTTTTATTGCGGCGGATATTCTGTCTCTCGCTTCTTCTACGGATTTATCACCTAAACCAACTATGGTAAAAGCATGCAAACCATTTGATAGATCAGTTTCTATAGTTATTATATGTGTATTTAAACCTGAAAGTTGAGCACTATAAGTTCTCGATATATTCATTAACAGAATATATCAATATCAAATAAAGAAATTATAAAAAAATAATAAAGAAACAATAAAGATTTTATAAGAATATAAAATAAATAATTATGTCAATGTCTATACAATGAAAAATCCTATTATTTTAATAGGATTTTTCATGCCACAGTATTTTTTATGTCTTAGTATTTTTATAAACTATTTCTTCATATGCTTCATACAGGTTCTCGCTGATGGATTTGCTTCTAGTCTTTTCTTTTCTATTTCTTCACCAGATATTTCGCATATGCCATATTTATCATCACTAATTCTTTTCAATGCACTATCGACTTCATTTAATTGTTGTTCCAATTGTTCCATTATTAGATTATTTTCTTCTAATTCTTCCATTTTATCTGCAACTTCATTGTCATCTGCATTATCAACCTCTATATCTCCTGATGTAGCATCCCAACTTCCTGGTCTATCAGGATTCTTTTTGCCAACTGTAGATAATTCTTCTTGAAGAACTTTTTTCTCCTTTTCTAATTTTTCTTTAAAATATTGTAAATCTTTCTTGGTCATACACCTATCTTACCTTATATATGTTTGCTTTTCAACACGCTTGATTATATCTATGAGACTACTCTCTGTTGTCGTTATTATCAGGCTGTTTTTATTGATAAATGAGTATAAGAATAACAATTCTCCATTTGAAGCCCTAAACTCTCTCAGATCCCTATTCATTATCTGTTTATCTACGAAACTACCTCTTATATTGAAATATGAAGATATAGTAGAAGAAGCAAATAAATCAATTTCTTTAGCTTTTTCTCTATAATTCAATATCAAAGATAAATCTTCTGGCATAGATTTTTCCCAAGAAAGCATGCCTGCAAAGGTGTTTTGGAAGAAATCGGTTGTAAGTATTATAAATGGAGTTATTCTACCGTCTTCTTCTGAATAAGATCCCAACATCCATCTATCTGTAAGTGATCTCTTTAATACATCAGGCATAGATATACCAGATTTTTCTATGAAAGTTGATCCAGAAATAGCTTTATCTGTTTGTTTTTCTGAATCAATCACTTTTTGTGTCAGTATTAACTCAAGAACCTTTCCTTTTTCTTGAGTATTTTTCTTAAATTGAGAATATATTTGAGGTATAAGTTGGGTTTTATTTATACTATCTATATTCCAAGCCATTTGTTTATCAGGAGATATTATACTAGGTATTATTATTTTCTGTTCGATTGGAGTGGTTGTAGATAATAGATTATTTTCATATACATAATAAGCTCCATATATTCCCCCACCAATAAATAATATTATCAATACAATAGTAATTAACGGTTTTAATATATTTCTTTTTTCTTTATTTGTATTTTCTTCTTCATCCTCGTCTATATTACTTATTGTTGCCTTTACTATTTTTGCTTCTGGTTTCGGTAATGGTTCTATTTTAGGTAAAGGTTTAATTATTGGTTTCTCTTCTATTTTCGGTGCTGGCTTTGGAATCATTACTGGTATTGCAATAGGAATTTGCTCTTGTATCTTAACAGGTATTTCTACTGGCTTAGGTATAATAGGTTCTTTCTTTATTTCTGGTTTTGGTGGTATAGGTATTGGAATATTATTTTCTATAAACACGCCCTTTTCCCTTTCTATATCAGGTGCTATATCGACTATAGGAGAACTTCTCACCATATCTGGTGCTGGATTTATAGGTAATTGTGGCTTTTTATAAACTGTAGAATTATCTGGTCTTAGATTCTGTGCTCTCTGTGTTGACTGTGTTTGGTCTACGGGTTTCTGTCTTTTTTCTCCAGTTATATTTTCTATTTCTGCCTGCAGATTATCTTTTGCTTTTTCTGCTAATTCTTCTGTTTCTTCTAATTTTTCTTCTGGAGTTTTTTCTTTTTCTTCTTCATTTTTATTCTCCTTTATTTCTTTATTTATTTCTTCTTTTATTATATTTTGATTTTTATTCCTTTCCTCATCTCTTCTTTTCTGTTCTGCTATAGCAATAGTTGCTAGAGAAGCCCCTTTGCCTAGAGCTTCTGCTATATCACTTTCAAATGTACGGATTGGTTTCTGTACAAAATCTTTTTGTATATTATCTTCTCTCATCTATTGCTATATTATATCAATATCTTCTTCTAGAGTCTTTACCCATTCTTGTGGGATCGTCTTTGGTTATATATAGGATAATATCTCTGGCTTTTTCTGCACTACCGTTTTTGCCAGTAATAAAGACATCGCCATTATCTTCTATAGTAATATCATCAACCTTTGTCTTCTCTTTTATTTCTTTAATAGTTTTTCCTCCAGTACCTATAACTAAACCTATTTGATTCTCTTTTATTTTAATAGTTATTATTTTTGGTGCATTTGGAGAAATATCTTTTCTTGGTTCTTTTATTTCACTTAATATTAAATCGAGAATCTGTAGTCTAGCTTTCTTTGCCTTTTCTAAAGCTTCTTTTAGAACATGAAGAGGAATACCGTCTACTTTTATATCCATTTGTACTGCAGTTATACCATCTCTAGTTCCTGCTACTTTGAAATCCATATCACCATAATGATCCTCAGGTCCTTGTATGTCTGTAAGTATTTTATATTTGTTACCTAACATCATAAGTCCAGATGCAATACCTGCTACTGGAGCTTTTATTGGTACACCAGCGTCCATAAGTGCGAGAGTAGAGCCACATACAGAACCCATAGAAGTAGAACCATTAGAAGAAAAAGCCTCAGATACTATACGTATAGTATAAGGAAAAGATTCTTTGGTGGGTATTATTGGTGCTAAAGCCTTTTCGGCAAGAGCTCCATGACCTATCATTCTTCTATTTGTACCACCTACTCTACCTGTTTCTCCTGTAGAAAATGGAGGAAAATTATAATGATGCATAAATCTTTTCTCTGGAGTTTTCTCCATTCCATCTTGAGTTTGAGCATCTCCTGGACCTCCCAATGTTAATGCAGATAGAACATGAGTTTCACCTCTATAGAATATTCCTGAACCATGCAATATCGGAGATATACCACCAGCTTTTACGAAAAGTGGTCTTATTTCATCAAATCCCCTACCATCAACTCTTCTATTATTTTCTATTGCTTCATGATGTATGAAATCATTCATTTTTTCTTCGAAACATCCTTGGGCCAATACAGTATTTCCTTCTGGAATCTTTTCTATAAATAATTCCATCCAGATTTTATTTATTTCTGCTATTTTTTCTTTAGTAGAAGAATATTCAGGTAATTTATGGGCTATTTCTTTATCAAATAATTCAATTGTGCCATTTGTTAATTCTGGTTTAGGTATTATTCTTTTATTTTTACCTATTTCTGATATGATTTTTCTCTGCCAAATCTGTATCTTCTCTATTTCTTCACTAGCTTTAGATAATGCCTGATTCACAATATCTTCACTAACTTCATTTCCTGCGACTTCTATCATATTTATAAAACCATCTTTACCACAAGCTACCAAGTCTAGATTTATACCAACCGCTTCTCTCTGTATATAATTTGGATTTACATGGAATGTTTCATTTTTCACAATGCGTACAGCAGATACCGGTCCATTCCAAGGTATATCAGATACTCCCAATGCCAATGACGCAGCTATTACAGATATTATATCTGGATCATCTTCGTCTATAGATAATACTGTAAGTATTACTTGTACTTCATGACGTATATGATTATCGAAAAGTGGTCGTATTGTTCTATCTACTATTCTTCCAGATAATATAGCTTCATCACTAGGTTTACCCTCTCTTCTCATGAATCTACTACCCAATATTTTTCCAGAAGCATAGAATCTTTCTTCATAATCAACTGTTAAAGGAAAGAAATCCCCTTCTTTTTCATTATTACCCATAACTGCTGTTGCCAATACAACAGTATTTCCATATCTCATTATGACTGAACCATTTGCTTGTAATGCAAGATCATTGAATTCTGCAGTTAATACCTTTCCTCCTACTTCTATAGAGTATTCTTTTTTCTTCATATTTTATAAAGATGAATTTTCTTTTAATTTTGGACTATTTTTTCTTCCTTTGAAATTATTTCTATTATTCATGAGATATTTATCTGGAGCAACATCCAAATCCAAGAAATCATCAACGACTTCTACTAATTTTGAAGATGTACTTTTGCCAAATGAAACTACTTCAACCTGACAACCTTCATTTAATTGCAAATATTCTACCAATGGTACGAAATCCCCATCTCCTGTAACCAATATCACCGCATCTAGTTTAGGTGCAAGCTTTACTGCATCTATAGCCATACCGACATCCCAGTCTGCCTTTTTTGCACCGCTACCGAAAATTTGTAAATCTTTTGTCTTTGTTTCTATACCCATTTTTGTAAGCGCCTCAAAGAAAGCTTTCTCATCCCCTGCTTCTGTAGTTATCACATATGCAACTGCTCTAATAAGAGATCTATCTCCTACAGCATCTTTTACTATTTGTCCAAAATTTACTTTTGAATGATATAGATTCTTTGCACTATGATAAATATTTTGCGTATCTATAAAAACACCAACGCGTTGTTCCTTATGCTTTATTACTGACATATATAAATTATTAAAATTAAACTCTTATAAAAAACTTATTAAAAAACTAAAACCAAACTAAATACTATAGTTATAGTATAACATTAAGATAGAAATAAATTAGATAGATATAGAATATATGTAGATTTTAAGAAAATATATTATTTCTTTAAATCTAATTTCTTTATTATTCCTGAATATCTCTTTGGATGTCTCTTCTTCAAATATACTAGATGAGCTTGGCGATCTGCTACCATAGCTAGAAGTCCTCTTCTTGAGTGATTATCTTTCTTGTGTTTCTTTAAATGTGATGCTAATTCGTCTATTCTCTTTGATAATATTGAAATCTGTACCTCTGGAGAGCCAGTGTCCTTGTCGTGTATTGCAACGTTTTTTATGATTTTTACCTTTTGTTTTGTCGTTAACATGTTCATGATAATAGCATGAAGGCCTTTACTTTGCAAGTTATTGGGGTGTTATATAAGAAAAACACCCCCTGCGACTATTTGTCGTAGGGGGTGGAAGAGCTCACTGGCCGAATTCATTGTTAAACGAATGTTGGTATTCGGCACTGACCGACTGTAACACTGGCTGTAATGTGTGCCGCCAACTTTATCAGCTAGGGAGCCCTTCAACTTGAGTCGTTCGTGGTGTTAATACGAACGGCTCATCTGGGACGGGCCGGGGCCGGACTTGGGGTTGAAATTAATATTCTTAAAGATTGACAGGGTGGTAGTAGGAGGTCCGTTCATAATGGCGTGGCCTTTCTGGCTTCTATGAGTACTATAATCATAACAGTACTCTCATTATCTGGACAATCTCATGCTTTCACCAAGCTTGGTCGGGGTTCACAAGAACCTAACCTTCAAAGATCATCCTGCGTATATCCTATCATACTATTATATTTTGTCAAGTGTTTTTGTAATATACCAATAGATTAGAATCACCTAATGATTTAGGATGATCAGTATATCTATTTATAGTCAATAAATAAGCCATATTTTATGTGTTTATTGTATTTATAAATATACTTTTCATTATTTTTAAATAAAATGTATACTTATATCATGTCGCACAATCTAAAAGATTTAAAAACTGAATTTCTTCAATATATTGAAATAGAAAAAGGTAGAAGTTTGAATACAGTACGTAATTATGATCAATATTTGAGTCGTTTTATTGATTTTACTAAATTAAAAGACCCAAAAGATATAACAGATACTGTAGTAAAAGGTTTCCGTATCTGGCTTAATCGTCAAGAAGTTAAAAAAGAAAAAGGTGTTGCCATGAGTACTATGAAGAAACGTACTCAGAATTATTATCTTATTGCTTTACGTGCCTTTTTAAAATATTTGGCTAGGCAGAATATCACTTCCCTATCACCAGATCGTATAGAATTAGCCAAGGTTCCAGAAAGATCATTAGATCTTATAACTATAGAAGAATTAGATAGACTAATGAAAGCTCCCAATTTATCTACTCTAAGAGGTCTAAGAGATAAGGCTATATTAGAGCTTTTATTCTCTACAGGGCTCCGTGTTTCTGAATTATGCGCTTTGCCTAGGGATATTAATCTAAAATTAGACGAATTATCCGTTCGTGGTAAGGGTGAAAAGGTCAGAGTTGTATTTATTTCTGATGATGCTAGGAATTCTGTTCAAAAATACTTAGATAAACGCGAAGATATGGACGATGCCCTATTTGTTCAGATTATTGGTATAGATAAAGATAATAAAGGTGAGGAAAATAATAAAAATAGCAAATTAAGCAATAAATTGGCTAAAAATAGAGATACATTGAGATTAACATCTCGTTCAGTTGAAAGAATAATAAAGCAATACGCCATAAAAGCTGGTATTTCCAAGAAAGTAACTCCACACGTCATAAGACATTCATTTGCTACTGATCTTCTGAGAAATGGTGCTGATCTGCGATCGGTTCAAATGCTTTTAGGTCATGCAAATATAAATACAACTCAAATATATACACATGTTACAGATACTGAATTAAAGAAAATACATAAGAAATTCCACAGAAAGAGTCAATAAATATAATATTAGGCTTAATTATATATTTACTTAATGTTATACTTTTTCTATGAATATAATTTCTTGGAATGTGAATGGTTTGCGTGCAAATGTGAAAAAAGGAGGATTTGATTGGTTTTTACAAAAATCCCCTGATTTTATGTGTTTTCAAGAAACCAAAGCCCATCCTGATCAATTAGATGAAGGAGTTAGGAATCCATTGGGCTATTATTCCTATTTTGACCATTCAAAAGAGAAAAAAGGCTATAGCGGTGTTGCTGTATATACAAAAGACAAACCAGAAAAGGTTGAATATGGTTTAGGTATAGAAGAATTTGATAAAGAAGGCAGGTTTTTAGCCCTATTTTATGATAAAAGTCTTATAGGAATAAAATTTGTATTGATAAATTGCTATTTCCCTAATGGTGGTGGCGGTCCAGATAGATTGGATTATAAAATGCGCTTTTATGATGAATTTCTAAATTATATAAATAAAAAAAGAAAGTCTGGATATGAAATAATTTTCTGTGGTGATGTTAATACCGCACATAATGAAATAGATTTAGCCAGAGCAAAAGAAAATGAAAATAATACAGGATTTCTTCCGATGGAACGTGCATGGATAGATAAAATAATTAAAGAAGGATATATAGATATTTGGAGAAAAGAAAATCCTAAAAAAACTAATTCATATACATGGTGGGATATGAAAACATTTGCAAGAGAAAGAAATGTTGGTTGGAGAATTGATTATTTTTTTATTTCAGAAGGAGTTTTGAAATATGTGGAAAAGTCGAATATATTAGCCAATATTACAGGCTCTGATCATTGTCCTATTGAATTAATTTTAAAATAAATTTTGTCTTTTATAAAAGACAAATAAAATATAAAGGACTTATCCACAGTTACCCTATTATATGTCCTTTACATGTCTTTTAGTAATGATAGAATATAAACAGATCAGGAATGTTTCAAAATAAAAACCGAGTAGAAGCAATCCAATTGCTCTTTGTAAAGTTTGTGGGTAGTAGGCTCTTTTTTGAAGTATAAAGAAGAGAAGACAACCCTTTATCAGCTTAGGCTTGGTAAGCGTTCCTTTTCAAACACAATTTATTTTATTCCCCTCTGGGAAATTATTTTTTTAGATAGGTAACGCGCAAAACCTCCCATAGTAGATATTGAGGTCAGCTTCGATCGGTCCGTGGACCCCTTCTTTTCCATACTTCACCAAAAACCGCGTTTTGTAGTAACAAAATTATATAGTTCAATCCTAACCTGGACTGCGTAATTTGTTCAATTAACGCGGTTTTGTTTTGTCTATATGACCATATTGTGATTCTATCTATACATTATTTTTCTTGTACATAACTTCTATATATGTTTTTATGCATGATTTTCCTTATAATCTCTAATTTAACCATATAAAGCAAAAGGTGTTTCATATGAAACACCTTCCTATTTTCCATATTTAAATTGCATTATTACTGTAATAATTACATCAATATCAATATAATTTTATTTAAATTACATTGATATTACTGGTTATTCTATCAAAATAACCTTAATTTTTATGAAACAAAGTACTTTTTCCTTATTTCTTCAAGACTTTCTTCTTCCAACTCCCCTTTTTTCTTTTTAGCTTCATCTCCCATTGTTTTTAGCTCTTTTTCAGATAATTTGGCTAATTCTATAGCTTTTTTGTCTAAATATTCAATTGTATTGAGTTTTGGATTATCCAATACTTCTTCTAATAGAATATGCAAAATATGGCCTATTTTAGGTCCTGGTGTTTCATGTGTAACCTCCATAAGATGTTTACCGTCGGTTTTAAGCATATTTACAGAAATGGGATCTCTTAAGGCTTCTTCAACCATTGATTTATATTTTCTTAATCTATAGGGGTTTTCTTTTGGTCTACCTGTACCGATTCTGTCACATATTCTTATATTCATTAGATCCCAGATGTTTTCACGTCCAACATTGTTTATCATTCTTCTAACTGCAGACAATGTAATTGATTCTGTATCAGAGAAGAACATATGCCATCTAACCATTTTTGTGACCTTTTCTATTGTTTTTAATGGAAACCTTAGTCTCTCTAGAATCTTTTTTGTTACACGTGAACCAACAACCTCATGGCCATAAAACGTTATTTGCTGTGTTTCACGTGAAAAGTTCTTTGTTTCTGGCTTGGAAATATCATGAAATAGGGCAGAAAGGCGTATTTCTAATGGCCAGTCTTTATCGGCTGAATGTTGTAATGTTCTGAGTAGATGTTCCCAGACATCATACGCATGAGCTTGATTTTGTTTTACACCTATAGATCTTACTAGTTCTGGTATTATAATTGCCAAAATACCTGTTTTCTCAAGCATTTCTATGCCTTTTTTGGGTTCTTTTGACATAATTATCTTTATAAATTCATCACGTATTCTCTCTGCAGATATCTTGTTTAATAGGGAAATATGGCTATGTATAGCCATTTCTGTGCTTTTTTCTAGTGTAAAACCTAATTCTGTAGCCAATCTGACAGCTCTTATTATACGCAAAGCATCTTCTTTGAATCTGTCTTCAGGTTTTCCGACTGTCCTTATGACTTTGTCCTTTAAATCTTTAAAACCACCATAAAGATCGATTATGTCCTTTATAGCTCCATTCGATATACTCACTGCGATTGCATTGATAGTGAAATCACGACGTCCTAGATCATCTTCTATTTTGTTACTAAACTTAACTTCATCTGGATGTCTGAAGTCACTGTAATTAGTTTCTATTCTGTATGGGGTAACTTCTACTACACTTAGATTCTCATGTTTGGTATTTTCATTTACAACCCCTACAGTACCGAAATCATTCTCATAAAAAGTCTTGGGGAATAGGGGAATTATGTTTTCTGGTATGGCATTTGTTGTAACATCCCAGTCTCTAGGAATTCTTCCTAACAATAGATCTCTAACACATCCTCCAACTAGGTATGCTTCATAGCCACTCTTTTCAAGTGTCTCAATAACTGTTGTAATTTCTGTTGGAATGGTAGTTTTTTTCATCAAAACTATCATAGCATTATATCTTTATTTTGCATAGTATTGAATACTAGTATATAATTATATAATAATAAAATGGGTGTTCAAACGAGTAAAAGAGCCATTGAATTAAGAAGATTAGGATTTTCTTATTCAGAGATATCAAAAGAGCTTAAAGTATCTAAAGCTTCTATTTCTAATTGGGTAAAAAATATTAAATTAACTGAAAATGAAAGATTAAATTTAGAAAAAAATCTAAAAAATAAAATTGCAAAAGGTAGAATGAATTCTTCTATTGCAATTAGATCAAAAAAAGTTTTTAAAGATAAATTTGCATACGATAATGCTTTAAAAGAATTTGAAAAATTCTCCAAAGATCAATTCTTTATGTTAGGTCTTGGATTGTATTGGGCACATGGTTTGAAAAAGGGGAATTCAATTTATTTTATGAGTAAGGACAGTAATATTATGAAAATAATTGTTTTATGGATGAAGAAATATCTGAATATATCGAAAAATAAAGCTAAATTCAGACTTTTTATTAATATTTCTCATAGAAATGGTAATTTTGAGGATTTATGGGCTAAAACAATAGATATACCATTGAATTTATTTCAAAAAACCATATACACAAACTCTTCAAAAGCTATAAAAGATAGGGAATACAAGGGTTCTTTGGCTATTATGGTATCTGGTGTTGAATTATATAGAAAAGTTATTGCTTGGCAAAAGATACTTATAAGGTATTATAATCTATGATTATGCGCCCGTAGTGAAATGGATATCATACCGGTCTTCGGAACCGTTGTTGGGGGTTCGAATCCCTCCGGGCGCACCCGAATATGGTCCTAAACAGACCAGATAGACTATAATAGTCTAGAATATGTTGAAATATCGTCGAATCATGATGAATTATTTGAAAAAGTAATAATAACTGCTATAATCAAAATAGTTCATAAAATATAGTAGGTAGTGTAAATATATAGTAAATATATAAATACTTAGTGAATACATGCGGGTATCGTTTAGTGGTAGGACACGTCCTTGCCAAGGATGAGGTAGGAGTTCGATTCTCCTTACCCGCACAGTCTTTGAATTTTAGGGAATATTAGGTTTTATAAAAGTCTAAAAATAATACACAGCCAGTCTCATAGGAAATGGCTTATTTTATAATGATTAATGTACAGACTGTGGATAAGTCTGTGGATACTGTTTATAAAAGACAATAAATATGGCTTATATACGTTATGAATACAAAAGATATTGGGAATAAAGGTGAAAGTATTGCTTGTGAATATCTTGTAAAACAAGGGTTTTTAATCATTGAACGAAATTATAATAGAAAATGGGGAGAAATAGACATTATTGCGGCCAAGGACAAAATGATTCATTTTATTGAAGTCAAAAGTATTATATTGAAAGGCTTAAAAAGCTATAGACCTGAGGAAAATATTCATCTTTTTAAGCAAAGAAGACTCAAAAGGACTATACAAACCTATATGTCTGAGAATAAATATCATTATGATGCAGAATTCAAGTTTCATGTGATTATTGTTTATATGAATACTGTAAATAGAAGGGCAAAGATCGATTTTATGGAGAATATTATTCTATAAATATATATTAGGCCTAAAATTATGGAGTTTTATAGATTATTATGTTAGTATTCTAAAAAGTGACGGAGCGTAGTGTAACGGCTAACATTCCTGTTTTGGGAACAGGCGACTCCGGGTTCGAATCCCGGCGCTCCGACCATAATTTATTTTTTATTGAATATAACAAAATGTGGAAAAAAATTCTTAATTTCTTTGATAAATTTGAAGATAAGGTAAGAGGGCATTTAAGTCATTATCCTATCCTATATACGATTATAGGAGGTGTGGCGATAGTTTTATTCTGGAGAGGAGTATGGCATACGGCGGATATATTGCAGGCTAGGGGTGGTTTCTGGGGATTTATTTTCTATGAACCAGTAAATATGTTAATTGTTGTTATAGTGCTTTTGGCTACAGGATTATTCGTTTCTTATTTTATAGGGGATACAATTCTTATTTCTGGCTTAAAACAACAAAGAAAATTACATGAAAAGACAGAAAAAGAGGTAAAAGAAGAAGAAGCTACATTGAATGATATACAAGATCTAGTAAAAGAGTTAAAAAAAGAAGTAGATGATATAAAAGAGGTTGTTGATGAAAATCATAAAAGCAATAAATAATAATTGGCTAAAAATATATTTTCTGATAGTATAGGATTTATCATTAAATTAGATTTGATACATATTCCATCTATATTAAATGATTTGTTTATTGTAAAGCGGGATTAGTTAAATGGTATAATAACAGTTTTCCAAACTGTGGTCGCGAGTTCGATTCTCGCATCCCGCACAGACATATTGCTATGAATCAAAATTCAAATAAATCTATCTTAATTATAAAAATATTGATTACAGCAGTATTAATATATCTAGTATTTATTGCCTTTGTTTATATAAGAGATAAGTATTATCCAAATAAAGAAGCAAAAGACATATCAAAAGAAAATATTATTAAAGATAATATAGATTCTGATCCATTAAATATTACATATAATATTGATGATGAAAATATTACTTTGAGAAATGGTGTATCTTCAAATAATATAGAAAACAGTTCTGCAAAAATCGAAACTAGGATTTTTGGTAAACCTGTTGAAGCTGATATAAATGATGATGGAAAATTGGATTCCACTTTCTTTATTTCACAAGAAACAGGAGGCACTGGTATATTTTTCTATATTGTTGGAGCCATAAGAGAATCAAATGGCTATAAGGGTACAAAAGCTATTTTCTTGGGAGATAGAATATCTCCACAGAATATAAATATTGATAAGGGTATTATATCTGCTAATTATGTTATAAGAGGAGATGATGAACCTATGACAGTTGAGCCTTCTATAGGTATTACGAAATATTTGGTATACAAGAATGGAGAATTATTGGAAATTAAAAATAATTAATAATTAATAAAAATAAAATTATGAAAACAACAGGTCTTTCTGGAAATGAAATGTATTGTTTGGATAAAATAGGTTATAAAGCGGGGGATCTAGTGGTTGGTAATAGTGTGCATGCTTTGGGTTTCGGTAGAGGTATAGGTTCTGGTATAAGAGCTATTATCGGTGGAGAAGTTGAACAATTCACTAATCTTATAGAAGAAGGTCGTGCATCTGCTATAGAAAGAATGGAAAAAGAGGCGAAAGATAGGGGAGCTATAGGTATTACTGGTGTTACAAGCGAATTAGTCTTTCATGGTGGAAATATAGAATTTCTTTCTGTTGGTTCTTCTCTACATACAAAATCAAATAATGGTGCTAAAGAAGAATTTGCTTTTAGTACATCTACAGACGGTCAGGATATGTATGCACAAACTGATTGCGGATATAAACCATTGAGATTCGTATTCGGTAATGTTGCTTATTCTATAGGTATAGCGAGTGGTATAATAGGTGCCTTGAAAACTCTTGCTCGTGGTGAGATAAAGGAATTCTCAGATATTTTCAATAAAACAAGACATCTTGCATTGGAAAGAATTATAAATGAAGCAAAGAAACATAATGCAAACTCTGTTGTAGGTATAGAGACCACAATACTTCCACTCATAACTGGAGGTCTTCAAGAAATGTTAATGATAGGTACAGCTTCTCATAATCCATCATTACCTAATGATAAAGTTGTAACTAGTGATCTTACTCCACAAGAAATGTGGAATTTAAATAAAATGGGATATGCTCCTATGAAAATATTAATAGGTACTTCAGTTTATTCGCTGGGGCTTGTAGGTGGAATAACTTCATTTTTCAAATCTTTTACGAAAGGGGAAATACCAGAATTATCACATCTCGTATATGAAGCTCGTGAGAATGCCTTGTCTATAATAAATAAAGAAGCTGATGAAATAGGTGCAGATGAAGTTGTCGGTGTAAAGACATATGTATATCAATTAGGAAATGGAATAATAGAATTCTTGGCTATAGGTACAGCAGTAAAGAAGATTCCTGGTTTGAAAAATAATAGCGATCATCTAGAACCACAAGCATTCACTACAGATTGGGATACCTTCGTAAATACAGCAGAAATGAGTTTCGGTGTAGATCTAAATACTCAAGGGGTTTAGTGTAGAGACAACATGTAGTGTTGCACTTATTTGTTGAGCTTGTTAATCTTTTTTTGACAAAAGTCAGATTTAGATGTATTATCTGATTTGTAATAAGACGATAGATGTCGCTTTATTGCACAACAAAACAACAACAGTTCATTAAAAAAAAGAAGGAAACATCGTGAAAAAATCAATTGTCGGCATGTTCATGTCGGTTCTCTCCTTGCTCTATTTCTTCATGGGTATGGGAGAAGTGAATGCTCAGAGTCCTCTCGTCAAGACTGCCAGTTATTACGAGAAGTCTATTTTTTCAAGAATGACCGGTAGAACATACAAGGAGGAATACAATCTGAGATTAGATGGTAATGGAACCTTAACTAAAACAACAACCTATGAAGATGATTGGGTTTTAGACTATGGATACAGAAGCACAGAGGAGACTTGGCGATGGCGTGTTAAGGGTAACAAGAAATGGGCTGACTATACGTTTAAATACATTGGATGGATGAAGGGTAGAATCCCTTTGCCAGATGTTAGTAAAACTATTGCTAATGATTCTCAGCCAGCACTTTTCAATCTTGCTGGCAATAGTTACTATATGGATGAGAACGGAGATGTGATACGTTCTGTAAGAGCAAGTCTCACATATCATTACTCTGGCGATATTAAACCTGTTGATAATGTCTTCTACGGAGTGCAACAATATCTGTACGGAGATAATACTGATCAATCGGTTGATATGTTCAAGGAATTTGTCAGCGTCTCTGGCACGGGAGACATCGTATTACCAGCAGAAATTTATGGTTTATACGATGTGGTTAATTACTATCGACTTTATGTCGATATTCAGTGATCGGTTGGTTATAGATAATTAACTGATCTAAGACATTTTCACAAGACCTAGTACTTCGGTGCTAGGTCTTTTCTATTAGAATAAAAAGAAAACCCAACACTAATGTGTTAGGTTTTTTGAAATTGTCAGCTTTCTAGTAAATACTAGAGCTTACTGAATGTCGATGTAGAGACGGTAATAATTGACAACATCAAACATCCCATTGATTTGTTTTGCAAGGAGACTTATATCTCCAGTACCAGAAACACTAACCAATTCTTTGAACATATCAACCGATTGATTGGGATTATCATCACCTTGTTGTACGCCGTAGAAGACATTATCAACTGGTTTGATATCACCAGAATAATAATAGGTTAAACTACCTTCTTCATAGTAATTGGCATAAGTTATTATCCCAAAATCATCATGACGTACACTCCATGTTCTATTACCGGCAAGATTGAATAGTGGCGGTTGAGATTCATTGGGAATTGTTTTTTGGATATTGGGAAGTGGTGTTCTTTTTGGTAACCATTCATAGTATTTTTTCGAATAGTCAGCCCATTTCTTGGTACCTTTAACACGCCAAATCCAAATCTCTTCTGAGCGCTGGTATCCATAATCTTCGGCCCAACGATCTGAGTACGTTATGGTTCTCACCAAGGATCCATTACCATCTGCATTGAGATTGTATTTATCCTGATAAATATTGCCGTACCCATCATTAACATATCTATAGTAGTAACTGTACTTTTTGACCAGAGCGCTTTGTCCATGCGTCTCTGTGCCTACGAAGAATGAAAGTACGAACAGAATTACAAACTGAATGATTCTTTTCACGGTGTTTCCTTTTTTAATGTACTGTTGTTGTCTTTGTTGTGCAATAAGGCGATATCTATCGTTTTATTGCAGTTCTAATAATACATTTAAATATGACTTTTGTCAAAAGGTTTGTAATATCTAAATAGTTTGAAATTGGCTAATGATTTAGGGCGATTAATATATTTTAAATAACAAAAAACCACCGTTTTATGGTGGTTTTTTGTTTGAAATGATTCGCTCGAGCGAGTCTTCTCTATTTTACTGCATCTTTCAATGCCTTTGCTGCTCGGAACTTTGGAACTTTCATGGCTGAAACCTTTATTGTTTCGCCTGTGCGAGGATTTCTCGCATCTCTTGCTGCACGATGCTTTACTGAGAAAATACCAAGTCCAGCTATAGATACCTCTTCTCCTTTCTTAAGAGAATTGATAATTCCATTTAGCATAGCTTCTACAGCTTGCTCTGCTTGAACCTTTGTTCCTCCTAAAACTGCGTGCACTGCATCTACAATTCCTGCTTTATTCATAGTGATTATTAATTATTAATAATTTGTTTTTCTACTCTCATGAAGATAAAAATATCTACATCAGAGTACCTAACCTCCATATCATTATATATCAAGCCGTATTATGTGCAATAGCTTATAAATAAGACCACAGAAATCTATTTATGACGAATTTACTTAAAGCGTTGTAATTATTTATTTAATCTTTGTAATTAATTTTAGACAAAAACTGTTTTTCCTTTGTTTATCTAGCAAATTCAATAGATCTAGTTTCTCTTATTACTGTAACTTTTATTTCACCTGGGTATTTTAGCTCTTTTTCTATTTTTAGGGCTATATCACGTGCTAGATTTCTGGATTCTAGATCTGTCATTTTCTCTGGAGTGACGAAAACCCTTATTTCTCGGCCTGCTTGTAGGGCATAAGATTTCTCTACACCTTGAAAACCATTGGCTATAGCCTCTAAATCCCCAAGTCTCTTCAAATAATTCTCTATACTATCTCTTCTTGCTCCTGGTCTAGCTCCAGATATTGCATCTGCTGTTTGAACTATTCTACTTTCTACTGTTTCATAAGGATATTCCTCATGATGTGCTTGCATTGCCTTTATTATTTCTTCATTTGCACCGAATTTCTGTAGTATTCTACGGCCTATTTCGACATGTGTACCCACTACTTCATGGTCTAATGCTTTGCCTATATCGTGTAATAGGGCACCTGCTTTCGCTATTGCTACATTTGCACCTATTTCTTCGGCTATCATACCGGCTATATGTGACATTTCTATTGAATGTTCCAATACATTTTGACCATAACTAGTTCTAAAGTATAAACGTCCTAATATTAAGAGTATTCTAGGGTCTAATCCTATAACTCCACATTCATAAGCTGCTTGTTCACCTTTTTCTTTTATTGTTTTATTGATACTTTCTTGAGCTTCTTGTACTAATTTCTCGATTTTTGCTGGTTGTATACGACCATCTTTTATTAATTCTTCTAAAGCGAGTTTTGCAACGTGGCGGCGTACAGGATCAAATGAAGATATTGTTATATTTCCTGGTGTATCATCCACTATTACTTCAACGCCAGTCATTCTTTCGAATGCTTTTATATTTCTACCTTCTTTTCCTATTATTTTTCCTTTTATTTCATCATTTGGAATTGTTACAGAAGTAGACATGATATCTCCCGCTACGGAGTTTGCTAGTCTTTGTATTGAAGTTGCTAATATATCTTTTGCTTTTATTTCTAATATTTCCTCACCATTTTGTTCAAGTTTATGTATTCTAGATAATATATCTTGTTCATGATTCTTTTCTACTGTTTTTATTATCTCTTTTTTTGCTTCTTCTTCTGACATTCCTGATATTTTTTGTAGTTTTTCAACCTTTTCTGCTTCTAATTTGTCAGTTTGTTCACGTATTGCCTTTATTTCTGCAACACGATTCTTTATTATTTCTACTTCTTTATCTATATCTAATTGGCGTTTATCTAGAATATCCTCCTTTTTTATAAGGCGGTTTTCTAATTGTTGAACTTTATCTTCTTTTTCTTTTATTTCATGCCTAGCTTGTTCTAGGAATTTATTGGCCTTTAACTCTGCTTCAGCGGTTATTTTCTTTGCTTCTTCTTTTGCAGTAAGAAGCATTTCCTTTATTTCTAATTCCATTGAGCCCTTTTTACCTAGAGAAATTATAAGACGAAGGTAATAACCAATACCAAGTCCAGCTGCTCCGGCAAGGCTCAATAATAATGCTACTAATTTTAATGTCATATGCGAATATAGATTCGCTTTTAAAGATTATATTGATAATGTATCTAAATAAGGAAAAAGGCCAGATCTGTTCGATTTGAGTTTTATAATTTTTATACGATTCATCAAAGTTTTTCTAAAAAAGTAAACCTACAGTAATTAATCCAGTAATACTCGTATGGTATAACTAGGAAATAACTTTGTCAATCAAACCGTATTTTTTTGCCTCTTCTGCGTCCATAAAGAAGTCTCTATCAACGTCTTTTTCTATCTTGGATAATGCTTGGCCTGTGTTTTTGGATAAAATCTTGTTTATATTCTCACGCATCTTCAATATATGTCTTGCGCTTATTTCTATATCGGAAGCCTGTCCCTCGGCACCTCCTAATGGCTGATGTATCATTATTTCTGAATTTGGTAATGCATATCTCTTTCCTTTTTCTCCAGAAGATAATATAAGCGCTCCACCTGAAGCTGCGATACCGACACATGTGGTAGTAACATTATTCTTTATATGATTCATTGTATCTATTATAGCTAGAGTAGCTGTTACAGATCCTCCAGGAGAATTTATATAAAGATTTATGTCCTTTTTTGGATCTTCTGATTGAAGGAATAATAACTGAGCAATTATTATATTTGCTGTATGATCATCTATTGGTCCGCCTAGGAATATAATATTTTCTTTTAGAAGACGTGAATATATATCATAAGCTCTTTCGCCAAAATTTGTTTTTTCTATAACTGTTGGTATTAACATGTGGGATATACTACATCAGATTGCTATCTTCTGCAACTTTGTATAGACTGTATTTATGAAGATACAACGTTTCTATATACAAGACGAAATAGGAGACAAGTCAACTATTGAGATAGTTTCACAATCTCTTGTCAATCAATTACGAAATGTTTTTAGACTTAAGTCCAATGATGTTGTGGAATTGTTTGACGGTACTGGTTTTAATTATATTTCATCTATAAAAGATTATAAGAAAGAATCAGTAATATTCTCTATATTAGAGAAAAAAGAAAATAAGAATATACCTTCTAAAGATATATATTTATTAGCTTCAATTATTAAAAAAGATAAATATGAATGGATAGCAGAGAAATCAACAGAATTAGGTGTTTCACATATCATTCCTATTGTTTCGGAGCGTAGTGAAAAGAAGGATTTGAATAAAGAAAGAATAAATAAAATAATAATAGAAGCTTCTGAACAATCTAATAGATCAAATATACCGAATCTACATAATCCCATTTCTCTAAATGATTCTATAGATTTTATTAAAGGAGAGAAAAATATTTTACCATTAGTGTTTCATACAGAAGGGGAAAGATTAAATGATAGTTTAATAAAAGATAAAATAGAAAATAATAAGTCTATTGCTGTGTTTATTGGACCAGAAGGTGGATGGACAGAAAAAGAAATTGAAATGTTTCACAAAGAGAAATTCAATATAGTATGTCTAGGTGAACAAGTCCTAAAAGCAGAAACAGCCGTTATTTCGGCTGTTTCTAAACTTATCTTCTAATTTTCCTAATTCTATTATTTAATCCTGTTACTGTTATTTTATTTAATTCTATTATTTTATTTTTCTAATGATTGAAATACTTTTTCATTCATTAGTATTGTTTCTGCATATACTCTAACTTGTTCTTTGTCTGCATCTTTATAATGTTCTAGTATATGATCTACTTCATTTTGAACTTCTTTTTCGTCTGGTATTATTTTTTCTAATTTTGAAATCTCATTTAATATCAGTTGTAATTTTGCTTTTTTCTCTGCATGAGGTTTCCAGTCTAATCTCAAATCTTCTATAGTTTTCTTTGCATGCTTGAGATAATCTTCTAGCTTCACTCCCATTCTCGCTATATCATCACTGAATTGAGATTCGATTCTTCTCATTTCACTTTCTACAAATACATCCGGTAAATCTATTGTAGTTTCTTCTATTAGTTTGTCTGATATAGCTATTCTTCTTTTTTCTTTTTCTTTTGCTTTTTTCTCTTCAGCAATCATTTCTTTTAATTTTTCTTTGAAGTCAGAAATGTTTTTGAAATCACCAAGACTTTGTACAAAAGAATCATTAAACTCTGGTAGGGAAGCATCTACTAATTTCTGATGTTCTTCGGCGTTCATTTTCTCATGATCATGACCTTTATGATCTACTCTAGAACGACGGATATTAAGTATTGCTTCTTCGATTTCTTTTTCTGTAACGTCTTCTATTTTTTCTTTCTTTGCTTTTTGATCCTTTGAGATTTTTTTATAATCAGCAATTTTTACTTCTGGTACTATCGCTGTGATTATTTTGAATTCTAAAGGATTGTCTTTTGCTAATTTTGTAATATGTATTTCTGGTCTTCCTATTGCATCTATTTTTTCTTCAATAAGAATTTTTGGATAAGCTTCGTTTATTGCAAGCTCTGCCATTTCTTCTAATACATTCATTTCTCCAACTTTAGATACTAGAATATTTTCTGGAACTTTTCCTTTACGGAAACCGTCTACAGTTATTTCATTATTTATATTTTCTAAAGCTTTCTTTCTCCAAGATTCAAATTTCTTTGCTTCTATAGAGCTTTCTATTTCTACTCTGCTTTTTTCTAATTTCTTTATTTGAGTCATTATTATTTTCTTTTATTTATACCAATTATTTATACCAATAGAGCTACTATAAGTAATGCAACTATGTTTAGAATTTTTATCATAGGATTTATAGCTGGTCCTGCTGTGTCTTTGTATGGATCACCAACTGTGTCTCCTGTAACAGCGGCTTTGTGTGCATCAGAACCTTTTCCACCATGATTACCTTGTTCGATATGTTTCTTTGCATTATCCCAAGCTCCTCCACCTGATGTCATAGATATTGCTACGAATAATCCTGTGATTATAGAACCAACCAAAAGTCCACCTAGAGCAACTGGTCCTAATACAAATCCTACTATTATAGGAGCTAGAACTGGTATCAATGCTGGAACTATCATCTGCTTTATAGCTTCTCCTGTAACTATGTCTACACATTTTGCATAATCTGGTTTTGCAGTACCTGCCATTATTCCTTTTATTTCTCTGAATTGACGACGTACTTCATCTACTACTTTTCCAGCTGCGCGTCCTACGGATTCCATACATAGAGCTGCGAAATAATAAGGTAATAATCCTCCAATGAATAATCCTATAATAACTCTTGGATTACTTAGATCGAATGTTAGATTTGGTACAAGCTCTGTATATGAAGCAAATAATACTAGGGAAGCTAGACCTGCTGAACCTATAGCATAACCCTTTGTAACTGCCTTTGTTGTATTTCCAACTGCATCTAGAGGATCTGTAACATCACGAACTTCTTTTGGTAGATTGGCCATTTCTGCTATTCCTCCTGCATTATCTGTAATAGGTCCATAAGCATCTATAGCAACTATTATTCCAGCCATAGATAGCATACTCATAGCGGCTATTGCTATACCGTATAGTCCTGCAAAATGATATGTGAATAATATACCGAATACTATAACTATAAGAGGCCAAGCTGTAGATTTCATAGAAATAGCTAGACCTTGAATGATATTTGTACCATGTCCGGAAACACTAGCTTCTGCTATTGATTGAACTGGGCGATACTTTGTTGATGTATAGTATTCTGTAATAAATACTAATAGAGCTGTAACTATAAGTCCTATTATAGAACATAGGAATAGATTAGCTATTGTATATAGACCATTTCCTTTCATCAATGCAACTGTTATAGGTAAGAATGCTATGGCAGATAATACACCCGCTACTACAAGTCCTTTGTACATTGCACCCATTATGTCTTTCTTATCTCCAAGCTTTACAAACCAAGTACCTATTATAGAAGCTATTATAGCTACAGCTCCTAGGGCTAGGGGATATATCAAAGCTCCGTCGAATCCCTTGAATACTGTTGCGCCTAGCATCATAGTAGCAATAGTTGTAACTGCATATGTTTCAAATAAATCAGCGGCCATACCTGCACAGTCTCCAACATTGTCTCCAACATTGTCAGCGATAACTCCTGGGTTTCTAGGATCATCTTCTGGTATACCGGCTTCAACCTTACCAACTAGATCTGTACCAACATCAGCGGCCTTTGTGAATATTCCTCCACCTAGACGTGCGAAAACTGAAATAAGACTTGCTCCAAAGGCAAGACCTATAAGTGAATTAGTATCACGTGTAATAGCATAGAATCCTGAAACACCAAGAAGTGCTAATCCAACAACGAATAATCCTGTAACTGAACCACCTTTGAATGCTAGAGTTAATGCTTCGTTCAAACCATTTTTAGCGGCTTCTGTTGTGCGTATATTACTTCTCACTGATACATTCATACCTATATATCCAGCTAAAGCCGAAAATACTGCTCCGATCAAGAATCCTAAAGCAACTTTTATACTCAAAGTAGCCCAGAGAATTAAGAAAAGTACAAGAGCTATAATAGATATAGTCTTGTATTGACGGTTAAGATAAGCTTTTGCACCTTGCTGTATAGCTAGGGCAATTTCTCTCATTTTCTCATTTCCTGTAGGCTTCTTTATTATTGATTTTATCAAAAAAGAGCCATAAATAAGGGCTATTATTGAACTTATAAGGGAAAAAGCAATATACTGATTCATATTATTGAATACTTAAATATTAATTATTAATTTTTACTAAATGAAGTAACTAGAAGCTATAATCTACATTTTTGAGTTGATTGTCAAGATCACTCTTCAATGTATCGACTGTATCTGATTGACTTGCTGTTGCTGTTTCGTCTGGATTATTCATGTTTATTGATTGATTTTGCGCACTGTTATCTGTTGGATTTGGTATTTCTGTGTTTTGAGTATTCAATCTTTGTCCTACTAGATATAGACAAGCTATTATTATTACCAATACTATTATAAGAACTGCTACTATAGGTCCAACTTTCTTTTCTTGTTGTGGCATTTGTGGCATGCCATTCATCATTCCGCTTGAGTTTTGTGTATTTATATCCATATTTTTGATTTTAATTATTTTTTAATTTGAACCTGGTGTAGGTGATGTTGTTGTGGCATTCATTGTAGCTTTTACAATTTTCTCTATTGATGCAACTACTTTCATCAATGAATCCTTTGCTTCTTTAACACTTTTTATAGCTATATCTCCTAATTGTCTTGGTTTTGAAAGGTCTATCTCTGTACTTGTTGCTGTATTTGTATCTAATGGTGTTGTCATAACCATATTATTCAAAGCCTCTACATTTATTTTTGCTGTATCTATTTTTGCTTTTGCAGAAGTTAATAGGTTTCTAGCATCTGTTAGGATTTTTCCTTCTGATTCTAGTTTTGTAATTCTTGATTCTATACGGCTAGCTATATTTAATAAATTGTTTACAGCTATATTTAATTCTTTTATAAGAGCTTCTTTTCTGATTTGGAAAGCTTCTGTTTTCATTTTCTTTAATTCCTCTTTCTTTTCTCCTATTATTTTCTTGAACATGCCTGTAGATGTGGCTTGTATTAGCCTTATTCCATCTAATCTTTCTTTTATAGCTTCTTTCATCTCACCTCTAATTTCTTTTCTATTTGCAATATTTTCTTGTATCTTTGTTTTTACATCTTGTCTTATTGCTTGTCTCTTTTCTAAATCAGCATTTCTTATATCTTTATTTAATTCTATACGATTCTCTACTTGAGTTTTTATTTTCTGTCCCAATGGAGGTTTTACAGAAGTATTTATAGGAGGTCTTGGTATTTCTCCTGTTCTTGTATTCATAAGAGTAGGAGGAACTGGTGGAACTTCTGTTGCTGGAGCTGTTGTTTGGACTCCTGTAGAGCCTGTTGAAGTATCTGATGAAGTTGTATCTGAAACTTCAGCATTTACTGTTTTTACAAATAATATTCCAAAGGATAATATTATTGTAATTGATAATATTCTTAATATTTTTACTAATTTCATTTTAGATTTTAATTGACTTTTTACTAAATAATAAAACGACTATAACTTGTAGTTAATTATACAACATATTTTATTCTGCATACTATATATATGTGTATAGATTTACACAGATGTCATTATAAATGACATTTAAAGTGACTATCTGAATTATTTTTATCTAAATAGTATGATTTATTATTCGTAATCTTCTTTTTCTTCTCCACCAGATACTTCTCCTATTCCGACTGATTGTATATCGATTTTCCAACCTGTTAGTTTCGCTGCTAAACGTACATTTTGTCCACCTTTACCTATTGCTAATGATTGTTGATCCTCAGACACCTTTACTATTGCTCGGTTTTCTTCTTTTATAAGTTCTATATCAACTATTTTTGCAGGGGATAGGGACTCTTCTATGAATTTACTTGGATCTTCTCTCCATTCTATTATATCTATCTTTTCTCCACCCAATTCACTCATAACTGTAGAAACTCTTACACCTCTTTGTCCAACTAGAGAACCTATAGGATCTATATGACTATCTGTAGAATGAACTGCTATCTTTGATCTTGCACCAGCTTCTCTGGCTATAGCCTTTATTTCTACGACTTTTTGAGCTATTTCTGGAGCTTCTATTTCGAATAGTTTTGCCAAGAATTTTGGATGTGAACGAGAAAGTTTCAAAAGAATACCCTTTGGTGTTTCTTCTACTGCACATAGATAAGCTCTTATTCTTTCACCTTGTTTATAATGTTCACTAGGTATTTGTTCTTCATAAGATATTACTCCTAGAGCTCTACCCATATCTATAAATATATTTCCACGTTCTATTCTCTGTACTGTTCCTGATACTATCTCGCCTTCTTTTTGGCCAAATTCATTCATAACAGAAACTTTTTCTGCTTCTCTTATTTTCTGTATAATCACTTGTTTTGCTGTTTGAGCTGCAATACGGCCATAATTTTCCTTTATTTCTAGAGGGAATACTATTTCATCGTCTAATTTTGCATCTCTTTTAATTTTCTTTGCATCAGCTATTAGAATATGATGTTCAGGATTGAATCTTACTTTTATACTATCTTGATCTATTGTTTTTAGATCAACTTCATCTATTTCATCTTCCATAATAACTTTTGATTCATCCACTACAACCTTTACCTGATAAAATTCAACTTTACCAGTATTCTGATCAAATACGGATCTTATTATTTGTCCTTTCTTTCCGTATTCTTTTTTATAAGCTGTAGCTAGAGCTAATTCTATAGCCTCAAGCATTTTTTCCTTTGGTATACCACGCTCTTCTTCTAATTGTTGTAAAACTGAATGTATTACTTTTAAATCGAACATATATTTTATTATTATTTTGAATAAATTGGCCTTTTATAAAAAATGTCCGCCGTAAGGCGAACAGAAAGTTAACATATAAGGGAATGGGGATAGTATAGCAGAATATGGGGGAATATGCAATATTAAAAAATATATTAAATATTTTTTATTGATAATTGATATAATACCATTTTATAGTATTCCAATTTTATATTGTGTTATAATATATTCAATGCTCATTGAAGACTCACAGCTAAATAAATTTATACTTGACTCAAACCTTGTCTCCAAGGCAGATCTAGACGTCGCTATAAAAGAAGCTGAAAAAAAGGGTGTAAAGACTGGTGAAATTCTAGTTAATTCTGGAAAAATAACCGAAGACAATCTGCGTCGTATGCAGGCTTATGTTCTAGGTATTCCATTCGTTAATCTAAAAGATAGAAAAATACCTTTCGATACTCTATCCATGATACCGGAACCTGTTGCCAGAAGTAGAAATATCATAGCTTATAAGAAAACAACAGATGCTCTCGAGGTGGCAATGCTCGAAGTTAATGATCTTTCTGCTATTGATTTTATAAAGAAAAAAGTAAATCTAAAGATTTTACCTAGACTAACAGATACAGAATCAATAAAGGACGCTATTGTTCAATATCAAAGAAGTTTGAAGGTAGAATTCGGCGATCTTATACAAAAGGAAACAGAATCTCTAAGAACTATCGCTGAGGCGAATGGTAATCCTACAAGCGAAAAGGATTTGAAGAAAATAGCAGAAGATCTTCCTGTTGTACGTATTGTTGATACATTGCTTAAACATGCAATCATACAAAATGCTTCCGATATACATATAGAACCTATGGAAGAGGAATTGCTTGTAAGATATAGAATAGATGGATTATTGCATGATGCCATGGTTTTACCGAAAAATGCAGAACCTTCTATAACTGCTCGTATAAAGGTCCTTTCAAGTCTTAAATTAGACGAAAAGAGACTTCCTCAGGACGGTAGATTCAAAATAGATATGAATGGAGAGAAAGTTTCTTTTCGTGTTTCTGTTCTTCCAACATATTATGGTGAGAAAACTGTTATGCGTCTACTTCGAGAGAATGTATCAGGATTTACTTTGGAATACCTGACTTTTCATGGTGAAGGATTGGAGAGAATACACCGCGCGGTGAATCAAACGACTGGTATGATACTTACAACTGGTCCTACGGGTTCTGGAAAAACTACTACTTTGTATACTATATTGGATATATTGAATACCCCTGATGTGAATATTTCTACAATAGAAGATCCTGTGGAATATCAGATGAAAAGAATAAATCAAACTCAAGTTCACAGTGAAATCGGTTTTACATTTGCCTCCGGTCTACGCACATTGGTTCGTCAGGACCCCGATATCATAATGGTGGGTGAAATACGTGATAATGAAACAGCTTCTCTCGCTATAAATGCATCTCTTACTGGTCACCTTGTTCTATCTACTCTACACACAAACAGTTCTTCTGGAGCTATACCACGTCTTATGGATATGAAGATAGAGCCATTCTTGCTTGTATCTACATTGAATATAATCATTGGTCAGCGTCTTGTTAGAAGACTTTCTGAAAATAAAGAAAAATATCTGCTTTCAAAATCAGAATTTGCAACATTGGAGAAAAAAGTTGATCTAAATAGAGTATTGGATACTTTGAAAAAAGAGAAAATAGTAAAGCCGAATGATAATTGGGATAAAGTTTATTTTTACAAATCTGTAGCCGGTAAAGATGATGATGGATATAAAGGTAGAGTTGGAATTCATGAAATACTCACTGTAAGCCAAGGAATTAAAGAATTGATAATGAAGGGTGCAACTTCTGAAGAAATAGAAAGACAAGCAAAGAAAGAGGGTATGTCTACAATGCTCGAAGATGGAATATTCAAATGCGTTCAAGGATTAACAACAATAGAAGAAGTATTCCGCGTTATTACTGAATAATTTAATAATTAGTTTCTAAAATGTCACATTTTATTTTTAAAGCAAGGAGGTCAGGAGGGGATATATATAAAGGCGAGAAAGACGCCAAGGATCGTTATGAATTATATAAAATGATGAAAGAATCAGGCGAAGAAATAGTTTCTTTGCAAGAAAAGAGATCTTTATCTTTTAATATGAATATAAATCTGCCTTTTCTTAATTCTATAAAGACTCAAGATAAGATAAATTTCGCAAGAAATCTGAGTTCTATGATAAGTGCAGGACTATCTATGTCTCGCGCTTTGTCTGTTATGGAAAGACAAGATAAAAAGAAAAATGTTAAGGATATTATAGCTACTTTGAATAGTGAGGTAAGTAAAGGTAAAACTTTGAGTGAATCAATGGGTATGTTCAAGAAAATGTTTTCACCCCTTTTCATATCTATGGTGAAATCTGGAGAAGAAAGTGGAAATCTTGCTGAATCATTGAAAATAGTTGCTATGCAAATGGATAAAAACTATACATTACAGAGGAAAATACGTGGAGCTCTCATGTATCCTTCTATTATATTCAGTGCAATGGTTATTATAGCCATAATCCTATTTACCTATGTTGTGCCTACACTTACGAAAACTTTTACCGATTTGAATGTTGCTTTGCCAAAATCAACAAGATTTATAATATTCATCAGCAATACATTACAGAATCATGGAATATTATTATTCTTTATTCTTATTGCTCTCTCTGTACTTTTATATATGTGGATGAAATCGAATCGTGGGAAATTGATTATAGATAAATACATATTGAGATTACCTGTAGTCGGTGAATTGATAAAAGAAGTTAATTCAGCTAGAACAGCGAGAACTCTTTCTTCACTTATTACTTCTGGAGTTGATATGCTCGAATCAATACGCATAACTTCTGATGTTGTGCAGAATATACATTATAAGAATACTTTATCTACAGCTGTTATTCATGTTGAAAAGGGAGAACCTCTGTCTAAAGTTTTCGTAGAAAATAAGAATCTTTATCCTATTTTCTTGGGAGAAATGATAAATGTTGGTGAAGAGACTGGAAAAATAAGTGAAATGTTAACAAATGTTGCAGTTTTTTATGAAGATGATGTAGATCAAAAGACAAAAGATATGTCTACGATTATAGAACCAGTATTGATGGTTATAATAGCTGCCGCTGTAGGATTCTTCGCTATTGCTATGATATCTCCGATGTATTCTCTAGCAAATACTATGTAATATGAAGAAAGGATTTACTTTAATAGAAATATTAGTCGGTGTTGCAGTCTTTCTACTAATATCACTTTCTGCTTATCAGGCTTATCTGGGACTATTCAGTTTAGTAAATTCTAATCAATATAAGATAATGGCATTGAATCTTGCCAATGAAAGATTTGAAGTTATAAGAAATTTATCTTATTCAGATGTCGGAGAAATATCTGGAATACCTAATGGAAAAATACTTCATGTTGAGACTTTCGTTAGGGGAGGTATTACATTTATTGCTACAACAACAATAAGAAATGTAGATTTACCTTTTGATGGTACTATAGGTGGTACTCCAAATGATCTTTCTCCAGCAGATAATAAACTTGTAGAAGTAGAAATAGGATGTCCTTCGTGTAAGAAATATATACCTGTAGATTTGACCACAACTATTGCTCCCAAAAGTCTAGAAACTGCTTCTACAAACGGTGCTCTCTTTATAAAAGTTTTTGATGCAAATGGTCTTCCTGTACCTGATGCTAGTGTTCATATAGTGAATAATGTTATAAATCCACATGTAACTATAGATGATGTTACAGATATAAATGGAATGTTGCGTATAGTGGATGTACCTCCATCTGTTCAGTCTTATGCTATAACTGTTACGAAAAATGGTTATTCTAGTTCTAGAACATATCCACCCGGAGATGCAGGGAATCCCAATCCTTCACAACCAGATGCTACTGTTGTTCTGCAACAAGTTACTCAGGTCAGTTTTTCTATAGATAAATTAAGTTCTATTAGCTTATCCAGTATGAATTCATCTTGTACACCTGTTTCTGATATGGATTTATCTATGACAGGTTCGAAGACTATAGGAACAAGTTTGCCTAAGTTTCTATACAATATAACTACGAATGCTTCAGGTCTTTATAATAATAATTCTATAGAATGGGATAGTTATACTATAAAAAATACAGATACAGCATATGATATTGCTGGTATAAATCCTGTTAATCCAATATCTATACAACCAAATAGTTCGAATAATATAAAAGTTATTGTAAAGAATAAACTTCCTAGAAGTCTACTTGTAACATTGGTGGATAGTAGTACTCTATTACCTATAGCTGATGCTGATATAACTCTTACAACTGAACAAAATCATTCATTGACAAAGACTACAGGTAGAGGATCTATAAGTCAGACAGATTGGTCTTCTGGTTCGGGCCATGATAATTACGATAATGATGCTTTCTATTATATCGATGATGGGGGAGTAGATACAGTCACTGTACCTGGAGATATAATTTTGAAAGATATATTCGGTTCATATAGTCCTACTGGTACATTGGAATCTTCTATTATAGATACTGGTTCTGAAAGTAAATTTCACAATCTAGTATGGTCTCCTACGGATCAACCTGTGAATTCTGGTGAAAATAGTTTGAAATTACAATTCGCTTCAAATAAAGAATTAACTGCAACAACTACTTGGGATTTCAAGGGCCCTGATGGAACTTCAGGAACTTATTATACGACTTCAAATCAAATAATAAATTCTATAAATGATGGCAATAGATATGCGAAATACAAAGTTTATCTTTCTACAGATTCTTCGACCTCAACACCGAATCTATCTGATGTGTCTATAGTATATACATCAGATTGTACTCCTCCAGGACAAGTTCTATTCTCTGGACTTTCATCCGGAAATTACACATTATCTGCCTCAAAGAGTGGTTATACAACAAAGAGTATGAGTATATCTGTATCATCCAATTGGGCTGAACAAAGTATGACATTGTCACCATAAAACTATGAATAAATCTTTCTCAAATAAAAACTTTCATAAAGGAATGACATTAGTCGAAACATTAGTGGGTCTTGGTGTTTTGATTATGATAATGGTGGCTATAGCTTCCTTTCAGGTAAATGTTATAAAAAATAATAAATATTCAAATGATGTATTACTCAGTGCACAAGACGCTAGTGTTATATTGAAGACAATGGTAAAGGAATTGAGATCTTCTAAACCTGGTAATAATGGTTCATATCCTATAGTACAAGCTGCTACTAGTTCTCTAACATTCTTTAGTGATATTGATTCAGATAATTTGCAAGAACAGGTTAGATATTTTCTTTCGGCGAATACATTGAAGAAGGGGGTTATAAAGCCTACCGGCTCTCCATTGTCTTATTCTGGACAAGAAACATTTTATATTCTGGCTACTTCTATAAAAAATACTGCTAGTACATCTATGTTTGAATATTATGATAATACCTATGTTAGTACGTCAACTCCATTGGTCCAGCCAGTTACTACATCTGCCGTGCGTTTGATAAAGATAAGTTTATTGATAGATGCTGATCCGAATAGATCGCCGATACCACGTACATATATAAGTGAAGCTACATTAAGAAATTTAAAAGATAATTTATGATAAAGAATAAAGGATTAATTCTAGTAAATGTTTTAGTATTTGCAGTTATAGTTATTACTGTTACATCTGCACTTATAAATTGGGGTACAACTCTTCTAAAGAGAACTCGTCAAATAGATGCAAGCGAACAAGCGTTCCAAATAGCAGAGGCGGGTATAGATTATTATAGATGGCATCTAGCACATAATGCCACTGATTATAAAGATGGAACTGCTACTACAACGAATGGTCCATTCGTTCATGATTTCAAGGATAAAGATGGAAATATTCTTGGTCAATTCGCTTTGACAATAACTCCACCACCTATAGGATCTACTGTGGTTAAAATAAAATCAAAAGGTACAGTGACTTCATATCCGAATATTTATAGAGCTATCGCTGTGACTCTGGCTATACCTTCTCTTGCGAAATATTCTGTAGCAGCAAATGATGTTATGCGTTTCGGAGCAGGTACAGAAGTCTTTGGACCTATACATTCTAATAATGGTATTCGTTTCGACGGTATTGCTCATAATCTCATAACAAGCGCAAAGGATAAATATGTAGATCCTGATAATGGTAGTTCTTATCGATTTGGTGTTTATACTACTGATAGTCCTACAGACCCTAGTCCACCAGCTTCTGTTCCTACTAGATCAGATGTATTCATGGCTGGTAGACAATTCCCAGTTCCAGCTTTCGATTTTCTCGGTATGACGACAGATCTTTCCACTATGAAAAGTACTGCCCAAGCAGGGGGAGGGTATTATGCATCATCTGGAGCCGAAGGATATCATATAGTTTTAAAGACAAATGATACTTTTGATTTATATAAAGTAACATCGGTCACTAGTTATTCTAGTAATTGTCAGAATGATTCTAGTGGAGCATCTGGCCAGACTGGTTGGGGTACTTGGAGTATACAGAATCAACAATTTATAGGTAATAAAGTAATACCAGCAAATGGAATAATCTTTATAGAAGATCATGTATGGGTAGATGGAAAGATAAATACAGCTAGAGTTACCATAGCAGCGGGCAAATTCCCAGATAGTCCTTCTACAAGAAAGAATATAACAGTAAATAGTGATTTACTTTATACGAATTATGATGGTACAGATACTATTGCTCTAGTTGCTCAGGGAAATGTTAATGCTGGTCTTTCAAGTGAAGATGATTTGCGTATAGATGCGGCTATCATAGCTCAGAATGGTAGAGTTGGTAGATATTATTATTCTAATAGATGTGGTACTGGATATACGCGCTCAACAATAACACTTTTTGGTATGATTGCTTCGAATATAAGATATGGATTCGCCTATACAGATGGTACAGGATATCAAACTAGAAATATTATATATGATCAGAACCTACTATATGCTCCACCACCTAATTTCCCATTGACATCTAGTCAATATACTACTATATCTTGGGATGAGGTTAGGTAAATGGTATAATTTCTGTATGAAAAGAAAAATCATTGTCGGTAATTGGAAAATGGAACCAACAACTTTAATAGAAGCAAAGCGTATTTGTAATAAGATAAAAATAGTTGCGGGGAAATTAAAATCTACTTATGTAACAATGTGCCCGCCTTCTATTTATATATCTAGTCTAATAAGCAAAAACAAAAACTCTTTACCAAAGATAAATATCGGCGCTCAAAATGTATATTATGAAGAACACGGAGCCTTTACCGGAGAGATAAGTCCTGCAATGCTAAAGGATATGGGAGTAACACATGTAATACTCGGTCATTCAGAAAGAAGAAATATAGGAGAAACAGATGAAATAATATCCAAGAAAGTTCAGAAAACATTGGAATTCGGTATTCATCCTATAGTATGCGTAGGGGAGAAAGAAAGAGATGCGCATGGTCTATATCTAGAAACATTGAAAGCACAAATAAAGAATTCAATATCAAAAGCTCCAAAGAAATTAATAAATCAACTTATTATTGCTTATGAACCTATATGGGCTATAGGTGCAAAAGAGGCCATGGACCCAGCTATTATTCATGAAATGTCATTATTCGTTAAGAAAGTTTTATCAGATATATATGGACATGATAGTGCAATAAACACTCCTGTACTCTATGGTGGTTCTGTAAATTTCAGAAATGCCATAGATATTATAAATAAAGGTCAGGTAGATGGATTGCTTATAGGTAGAGAGAGTGTGAATATCCCTGGCTTTATAGAATTATTGAAAGAAGTTGATAAGGTTTAATATGAATTATCTAAGAGATATAAAAAATCTAAATGGAGTAAAAGTGATAATGTGTGCAGATTTTAATGTACCTGTAGTGAATGGAATGATTATAGATAATTTCCGTTTGAGAAAGATTATTCCTTCTATCCTTTATCTGAGAGAAAGAAAAGCAAAAGTAATACTCATAGGTCATATAGAAACACCAAAAGAACATCCAACCATGGAGCCAGTAGTAAAGTATTTGGATAATCATGATATAACATGTTCTTTTATAAAAGATTATAAAGATGCTCGTAGAGAAATAGATAAAATGAAGAATGGCGATATAGTAATACTTGAGAATATTAGAGAACATCCAGAAGAAAAGTTAAATGATGATAATTTCGCAAAGGAATTAGCTTCATTGGCTGATATTTATGTAAATGAAGCCTTCTCCGTATCTCATAGAAGCCAAGTGTCTGTATCAGCTATAACAAAATTCATACCTAGTTATGCCGGTCCTCTTTTCGAAAGGGAGGTAAAGAATCTAAGTACAGCTTTTAAACCAGATCATCCATTCATATTCATACTCGGAGGTGCAAAATTCGATACGAAATTACCATTGATAGAGAAATTCTTGGATATTGCAGATAAGATTTTCGTAGGTGGAGCATTGGCTAATAATTTCTTTAAAGAAAAAGGAATTGAAATAGGTAAATCAGTAGTTTCTCCGAATAATTTTAATTTATCTAGATTTTTTGATAATAAAAAATTGATTTTCCCTATAGACGGTGTCGTTTCTCCCGATAAGAAAATAATAAAGAGAATAGGAGAATTGAATCCGGATGATGTTATGTATGATGCGGGACCAGAAACTGTGAAGATGTTAGAAAAAGAAATAATGCAATCCAAGCATATATTATGGAATGGACCTTTGGGTATTTATGAACAAGGATTCAAAGAATCAACACAAGCATTAGCAAAGATCATAGCCAATTCTACAGCATGCGGTGCAAGATCAATACTCGGTGGAGGTGATACATTGGCTACTATATCTGATCTAAGTATGGAAAGGGAGTTTACTTTCGTATCTACAGGTGGAGGAGCTATGTTGGATTTTCTCGCTAAAGGAACATTGCCAGGAATAGAAGCGCTTGACAGGTGTATTGAATAATATATCAATTGGGAATTGAATTAATATATTCTAACTATAATTTAATAAAGATTATATTTTAATATATATGTATATAAAAATATTATATTTTGATTCATCAGCAATATTATCTTATTTTTTAAAAGATAGTGGCAATGTAATTATGGGTGAAATCTTTAATAGTGCTGGATCTCAGTCTTTTTCTTTCAATATTTCAGATGTTGTTAAAGATGAGATTGATAAAAAGGAAAAATTGCCGAGTTTCTATAAAAAAATATTGAAAAACTTTTGTATTGTAAATGGTGATGAAAAAGAAAAACAAGATTATCTTTCGTGTCTTGTTAATAAATATGAATCTTTAGGTAAAAAGAGAAATTCACAAGATTTACTTATATTAAGTGAGCTCTATTATCTAAAACATTTTATTGGACCATCTCATCCTATTTTAATTTCTTGTGATAATTTAATGAATGATATAGCTTCTAAGGAAGGTTATAGAGTATTTAACCCAAGAAAGAATACAATCAATGATTTAATAGATTTATAGAAATAACAGCCCGTATCTTTATTTGCAGATTGAGGGTCTTTTTTATAAACTATCTACTATCTTCTTTTTATTTATTTCAAAATCTTTAGAATTTCCCTCTACATCTTTATTAGGAAATACCCATATATGAGCATGGGGTACTTCATCTCCTACTATTTTGCTTAATATAAAATCGGTATTAAAGGCTTTTCTTTGAGCTAAAGCTATTTTCTTTGCTATTTCAAAATATTTGCCTATATTTTCATAATCCCAAACCCAACGTATATGTCTCTTCGGTATTATTTGTGTATGTCCTGGACTTTGAGGATTTATGTCTAAAAAAGCTAGGAAATCATTATCCTCATACACTATATATGAAGGTATTTCTTTATTTATTATTTTACAGAAAATGCAATTGTCTTTTGTTTTATCTTGCATGATGTTTTTATTATTCATGCTTTTATTATATCAAATGTTATACTTCAATTCATGAAATACAGAATACGCGAGAAAGTGAATGGGAATTTTATAGATAATTTGCTTTTTTATCGTGGTATAAAGACTATAGAAGAAAAAGATAAATTCCTGAATCCTGATTACGATAGGCATATACACGATCCTTTTTTATTGAAAGATGCAGAGAAATCTGCAAAGAGAATAATAAAAGCTATAGAAAATAATGAAAAAATAGTTATTTATAGTGATTATGATGCTGATGGTATACCTGCTGGAGTTATTCTGCATGATTTATTCAAAAAGATTAATTATCATAATTTTACAAATTATATTCCTCATAGACATGATGAAGGATTTGGTTTAAACAATGAAGCAATAGAGCAATTCATAAATGATGGAGTAAAGCTTATTATAACTTTGGATTGTGGAATATCAGATATTAAGCCTGTTGAACTAGCACAGAAAAATGGTATAGATGTGATAATCACGGATCATCATGAACCTCATAGGAATAAAAGTGGAAAGAAGGAAATTCTTCCAAAAGCCTTTGCTATTATTGATCATAAACAAGAAGAATGTAATTATCCAGAGAAAATTCTTTGTGGATCTGGTATAGCTTTCAAATTAGTCCAGGCAATTCTCCAAATAAATAGATTCGATATTAAAGATGGTCAAGAGAAATGGTTTCTGGATATGGTTGGTATCGCTACTCTCTCTGATATGGTACCTCTGGTCGGGGAAAATAGGGTTTTCGCTAGTTATGGGATAAAGGTTTTACGTAAAAGTCCTAGAAAGGGTCTTATGAGACTTCTCGATCATCTAAAGATTAATCAGAAATATCTAACAGAAGATGATATTGGTTTTATGATTACACCTAGGATAAATGCAGCTTCTAGAATGGGAATACCTATGAATGCTTTTTATCTATTATCTACACAGAATGATGATGAAGCTTATAAATATGTAGAATATTTGGATCATATAAATAATGAAAGAAAGGGAATAGTGGCATCACTTGTAAAAGAAGTAAAAAAGATAATAAATGAAAGACATAAAGATAATCCTCGAAATGTAATAGTTATAGGTAATCCAGATTGGAGACCGTCTCTACTCGGATTGGTTGCGAATACTTGTGCCGAAGAATATGGGAGACCGACATTTCTGTGGGGGCGGGACGGAGACGGTATTATAAAGGGTTCATGTAGATCTGGTGATACTGTAAGTGTTGTGGATTTGATGAATAAAATAGAAAAAGGAGTATTTATGGAATATGGTGGACATTTTGCTTCTGGAGGTTTCTCTGTATCTGATGATTCTATACATTATCTAGATGATTATTTGAATTCTGCTTTTGATATTTTACAAAAAGAAAAGAAAGAAGATATATCATCAGAGTCTGATTATATAGATATGGAACTTAATCTAAATGAAGTTAATTGGGATTTATATAATGATATAGAAAAATTATCACCATTCGGAATAGGTAATGAAAAACCCATATTTATCTTCAGAAATATAAAAATAAATGGAATAAAAGAATTTGGAAAAAATGGTAATAAACATCTTGAATTGATTTTTAAAAAAGAAAATAATCAGAATATAAAAGCCGTGGGATTCTTTATGGATATAGAGCAATTCAAGAATAAAGATAATGAAATATTTAAGATTGGCGATAGCATAGATCTTATTGCTACTATTGAAAAATCAATGTTTGGTGGTAAAACTGAACTCAGATTGAGGATTATTGATATAGTATAAATATCATTATTCGTTTATACAGTTGAAATCTGATAGGGATTTGTCATAATGATTTAAATATGAAAATAATAATCTACACAGACGGCTCATCGCGTGGTAACCCTGGTCCTGGTGGTTGGGGGGCTATTATTATTTCTAATAATAATGTTATGGAGATTGGTGGTAGAGATAATAATACAACTAATAATAGAATGGAACTCATGGGTTCTATAGAAGCATTAAAGAAAATAGATTCAAATAATCCTATTATTTTAAATTCAGATTCTCAATATGTTATAAAAGGTATGACAGAGTGGATAGATGGTTGGATAAAAAAGAATTGGAAGAATTCACAGAAAAAAGCAGTTTTGAATAGAGATTTATGGGAAGAATTATTGAAAGTATCAAAAGATAAAAACATAGAGTGGCATTATGTGGCGGGGCATTCTTCTATACCTGGTAATGAAAGATGTGATTTTATCGCTACTAGATTTGCCGATGGAGATAAGGTGGATTTGTATAATGGTCCTAAAGATAATTATTTTCTAGGTAAAGAGGTGTAGGTATTACGTATCTATATTTAATCTTTATTCTTTCTTTATCTTTTCTTTATAATTTCTTTATCAATATCTGATATTCTCTCTGAGTGAAATATAAAGAATATAAAATAAAAATAATTATTATCATTATTGTGATATCTATTATATCGATAAGATTTTATTTTTCTATAAACTCTCCATCGAGAAATATATTGAGAGATAATATTGGTAGAGTTATAACTATAATAGGGAATATAATAAATGAACCGCAGAAAAAGGATTTTTCACAGACTTTTATTGTAGATGCTTATTGTATAGATAATATTTGTAATAAATACAAAGATATAAATATAAAAATAACTACAAATAGATATGATGAATATAAATACGGTGATAGTGTAGAGATTTCTGGCAAACTTCTTAAACCTTTTAATTTCGATAGTGAAGGAGGTAGGACTTTTGATTATATAAATTATTTAGCAAAAGATAATATATTTTATGAAATAAAGAAATCAAATATAAAAATATTAAATCATAATAATCTGAATCCTATTATTTCCAATTTATTTTTATTGAAAAATAGATTTCTAAATAATTTGAAAATGGTTTTGGGTGAACCACATTCGGCTCTTGCTGGGGGATTGGTAGTGGGAGAGAAAGCTTCTCTAGGTAATGATCTTATAGATGATTTTAGAAAAGCTGGGCTTATACATATCGTTGTACTATCTGGATACAATATAACTATTATTGCTTCTTCTATAAGAAAAATATTATCTTTCTTACCTAGAAATATAAGTATTATTCTAGGCGGTATCGGTATAATACTTTTCGGTATTTTAGTTGGTGGTGGGGCAACTGTTATTAGATCCTGCATCATGGCTTCTATTGCACTTTTCGCAGAATATATTCGTCGAGATTATAATGTTTTGAGAACTCTCTTTATTGCTCTTGCTCTTATGCTTATACAGAATCCACTTATACTTTTATATGATCCATCATTTCAATTATCTTTTCTTGCTACTTTCGGTTTGATAATTCTCTCTTCACCTATAGAAAAAAGAATTTTATTTATAACAGAAAAAATGGGTATAAGAAGCTTGATAGCTTCGACTCTGGCTACTCAGATATTTGTTTCTCCTTATATACTTTATATGATGGGGCAGATCTCTATTGTTGGTATATTTGTAAATATTATAGTTTTACCTGTTATACCTATTACCATGCTTATGGTTTTTATTTCTGGTTTTTCTGGCTTTATTTATTATCCATTATCACAATTATTCGGATGGATTAGTCATTTTCTATTATCCTATGAATTATTCATGGTCAGATATTTTGCTAATTTGCCTTTTGCATCTATAAATATTGCCAAATTTTCTATTTGGATAGTTATAGGATTTTATGTTTTTTATCTATCGGTATTTTTGAAATTACCTTCTATTATTTCCCAATTTATATTTAGAAAGAAGTCTTCAACGTAATTCTTCTTTCCAGATGGAGCATAATCTGCAACATAAGAATGTTCCCACATATCCAATGCTAATATTGGTGAACAATTTTGTAATTGATTTATATGTTGTTCTTCAATCCAATTATTTATCAAGCATTTGTTCTCTCTATCATAATAAAGTATTGCCCAACCTATACCGCGAGTTAAAGCTATGTTTTTGAAATTATTTAGCCAAGTTTCGAAAGATCCGAAATCATTTTCTATTTGTTTCTTTAATCCGCTATTTTCTTCTATTGGTTTTGCACCGCCTTCTAGACTGGAGAAATATATTTCATGATTTCGCATGCCATTGTATTCAAAACCTAATCTTCTTATATCCTGTTTTCCTTCTAGAGTATTGTTCAGATTATTCACATAACCAGAATAGAGTTTCAAATGTTCCTCTATAGTTTTATTAGAAATACCTTTTAATGTTCCAATATTAAATTTTTTCTCTTCGTATTTTTTCATATGATAATATTCTATCATGAAAGATAAAAATCTATTCAAAAAAATAATAAAATGGCTTATTCCTATCCTTTTATTTATATTTGCTTTATCTATATATTTCTACTATTCGTATAAGAATAATAATTCTTTTGATATATATTTTCTCAATCTAAATAAAGGTAGAAGTGTATTTATACATACTCCGAATAATAAATATATCCTCATAGATTCTGGTCAAAATAGCGAGATTATAAAATCTATAACAAATATAATGCCTTTCTATAATAGAAATATAGACACTGTCTTTATGACTAGTGAAAATGCAAAAAATATTGGTGGCCTTATAGATATTGTTTCTAGATATAAAGTAAATGAAATAATAAAACCAAAAATAATAGGTACAAGCACAGCTCTATCTATACTAGATAAAATAATAAAAGAGAAAAATATAAAGACTAGAGAGGTTCAAAAAGGGGATTCTATTTATATTGATAATATTAGTTTTTCAATACTTTTTCCTGATCCTGATTTTAAATTCAATAAAACAAGTAAATCAGAAATGATTTTGGATATATCATATGCATCATCTAGTATTCTACTTCTAGGTGATGTCTCAAAGACTATTCAAAAAACTCTAATTGATTATATAGATAAGGTTTCAATTGTTGAATATTCTAATAGTGCAGGGGATAGTCTGGTGTCTATGGATTTATTAAATAAGATAAAGCCAAAATATATAATAATTTCCAAGCAAATAAAGACAAACAGTGGGAAAATTCCTAAAATACTTAATAATAATTCATATAGTGTTTTAAATATAAAAGAAAAAGGAAATATAAAGTTTACAGAAAAAGATATGAAATAATAAAGATACGAGATTGTGAAAATATTAGATTATGAGAATATGAAATAAAAAATGCCGATATAGTATCGGCATTTATTTTCTAGGACATTGATTTTTATGCCATTGTCCTTGTTCTTGTAGTGATTATATCTTTGCGGTTCTTACCACAGAGGGTGGTCACTAGTGATTTCTTTCCATTAAGAGCTCTTTTGAACCATACTTCTTCGCCCTTTGGGAATTTCTCCCAAGGAATCTTTGAAATTGGGATGAATTTCAACCATTTGAATTCCTTGCTTTTGTTTTTGAGATTACCAGCCCAATCATAACAAGAGATCACATGAACAGTGATTGTTCGTCTTTTAGATTTTATTCTTACTCTGATCTGAGCGATCTCATAACTACCGAGAGCTTTAAGGCCAGTTTCCTCGAATCCTTCTCTATGACCCGCAGAGGTGAAACCAATGTCGAAATCTTCTACATGACCTCCTGGAGGCATGACCCAACCAGAAACTGAGCCATTTATTTTTTCTCCCAGCAATACTTCTCCCTCTTTCCATTTTTCTGTTATCGGATTGAATTGCTTGTCTTTTATGAAGAGAATCAATACGGCCTCGATTCTCTTAATTTTTGGTTTTCTCATATTTTTCTCCCGTTTAATCCGATATAAATATACTCTTATATTACAAAATGTCTATCTTTGATCTGGAGGTCTATATAAATACAGTATAAAAAATAAAACCACTTTTTGAGTGGCTTTATTTTTTATTTTATTATTCCTGCTTTCTTTAGAGTAGCGAAGGCGCCATGTTTTTGTATTGTTCTCAGTGCCTTTGTAGATATTGTAAGATTGAATGTCTTTTTTAGTTCAGGAACGTATATTTTCTTTTTTTGAAGATTTGGATATTTTCTAACTATTCCTGTAGGATTGAATTGAGTAGCACGAGTGCGGTTAGAATATCCGCCCCCTCTCATTGAACCTACCTTTGTTATTGCACATATTTTCGCCATATTCGTGTTTTTATTTGGTATGTAGCATGGTATCATACATTATATATTTTGCAAATATATGGATATATTAACTATATTAGTAATCATAATCATTCTTATAATGTCAGTAGTAATGCATGAATTATCTCATGGTTATACTGCCGATCTTATGGGTGATCCTACCCCTAGACTTCAGGGTCGTCTCACTATAAATCCATTGAAACATCTGGATCCCATAGGTTCTTTTATTGTTCCTATTATTACATTTATGTCTGGTTTTGCTTTTGGTTGGGCTAAACCTATACAATGGAATCCTTATAATATTAAGAATAAAAGACTAGGGGAATTCCTTATTTCTATAGCAGGTCCAGCTTCAAATATGCTCATTGCTTTGGTTTTTGGCTTATTATTGAGATTTTTCTCTAATATTTTTCCTATTTCATTTTTATCAATCTCTGCATATATAGTCAGTATAAATATAGCTTTGGCTGTTTTTAATCTTATACCGGTTCCACCACTCGATGGTTCAAAGATAATTTTCTCATTATTACCTGCGAATATGTATAAAGTAAGGGAAAATATTGAAAGATACTCAATTGTATTATTATTTATATTTGTTTTCTTTCTTTGGGAATTTTTTGCACCAGTTATTCCTTTTATCTTTCATCTCATTGTAGGAATTTAATATTTGTTTTGATATAATATATATTTATAATTATATAGATATATATTATGCCCCCTCATATAAAAAATAATATTATTGTTTCTGTACTGACTGTAATTATAATAATAGTATCTTTTTTTATAATAGGTGAAGTTTCTTCTAATAAAACAATAACAGATTTATCGCCATCAAAATCACAATTAGCCCAAGTGGCAAGTATAGATACAGGTTTAATGGGTTGGTGGAAATTCGATGATGGTAGTGGAACAACAGCTGTTGATTCTAGTGGTAGTGGGAATAACGGTACCCTAGTGAATATGGATGAATCTACAGCTGGGGTAACAGGTAAAATAGGTAATGCTTTATCATTCAGTACTGCAGTTAATAGTAGTGTGAATACTTCGAATACTATTTCTCCTCCTTCTACTGGATTTTCTCTATCATTATGGATAAATACAGTACAGAACACTACTCCAATAATTTTAGGCTGGGGAGACAAACAGATGAGACTAGGTGGTGTGGTATCTAATAAACTAAATTTCTATGTAGACGGTACATCAGCAGGATCAGCAGTTGCTCCATGTACCATAAACGACGGTAATTGGCATAATGTTGTATTTACTACAACAGATTCATCACAAACATTTTATTGTGATGGAGTAGCAGGAACACCAACATCAGAAACATTAAGTACCGCATCTGGAAGAATAGTATTCGGTAAAGCTTTAGCTGGAGACTCTGGTAAATTTGATGGATCATTTGACGATATTAGAGTTTATTCACGTGTATTATCTAGTCAGGAAGTTTCTGATATATATAATCTAGTATCAAGTAGTGGAGGAGGTGGGGGTGGTAGTACACCTACACCTGTATCAGGATCCTGTTCATCAATAGTAAACTCATGTTCAGCAGGTACATTCTCTGATCTTGCAGATACTCCTACGAATAATCTATGGCAATGTATAGGCTCAAATGGTGGTTCTACAGCTTCATGTTC